>NZ_CP038634.1:1807809-2410412 GCF_004768545.1 Cupriavidus oxalaticus
CTTCGGCGCGCCGTTCAACCAGGCTGGCCCGGCGGGACAAACTCCGTAACCTCCAGGTCGAAGCCGGTGACCGCGCGGTAAGGCACCGGATGGCTGAGCAGGCGCAGCTTGTGCGCGCCCACATCGCGCAGGATCTGCGCCCCGACCCCCAGCGCGCGCTGCGCGAAGGCCGGCGCCGGCGCGGCGGCAGGCGGCGCGGCCAGCCGCGCCAGCCGCTGCTGCGGCGATTCGCGCTCGTCCAGCAGCACCAGCACGCCGCAGCCCTCGGCGCCGATGCGGGCGAGCGAGCGTTCCAGGTTCCAGGCGGGCTGAGAGGTGGACTGCGCCGGCGTGCCGAAGGCCAGCACGTCGCGCTGCATTTCCACCGCCTGCACGCGCGTCAGTACCGGCCTGGACGGATCGGGCTCGCCCAGCACCAATGCCAGGTGCAGCGCGTCGGCAGGGGCGTCGTGGTAGGCGTGCACGGTGAAGCGCCCGAACGGCGTATCCAGCCCGGTCGAGCAGGTACGGCGCAGCGCGCCTTCGGTCAGCAGCCGGTGGTGGATCAGCCCGCTGATCGAGACCGCGGCTAACCCGTGGCGTTGCGCAAACGCCAGCAGGCCGGGGCCGCGCAGCAGGTCGCCGTCGTCATCAAGCAGCATCGCATAGGCGCCGGCGGCGACACGCCCGGCCAGCCGCGGCAGGTCGGAGCAGGCCTCGGCAAAGCCGGCGCGGCGCAGCACGCCGTCGGCCTGCGCTACCACCGGAAAGATGTGTCCCGGCTGGACCAGGTCTGCCGGTTGGGCGCGCGCCGCTGCCGCCACGCGCAGCGTCAGCGCCCGGTCCGCCGCGGAAATGCCGGTGCTGACGCCGGTGGCCGCTTCGATCGACACCGTGTAGCGCTCGCGCTGGCGCTGGCTGGCGGCCATCGGCGGCAACTGCAGCCGGTCGCGGCGCGCCTCGGTGATGGCCATGCAGACCAGGCCGCGCGCCTCGGCGGCCATGAAGTTGACGTCGGCCTCGGTGGTGCGTTCGGCGGTAACCAGCACGCAGCCGGTGGCCTCGGTGGTCTCGTCCTCGATCACCACCACGCGCTGGCCAGCGGCCAGTGCGGCAAGCACGTCGGCCATCGGCGGCAAGGCGTTGGCCGTGCTCATGCTGCCTCCTGCCGGCTGCTGCCGAACGCGTGGCGCAGCGCCGCTGCGGCCGCATCCAGTGCGTCGCTGGCGGCATCGATCACGCCCTGCATGCTGATGAAGCCATGGAACTGCCCCGGCCAGCGGCGCACGGTGGCGCTGCTGGCCGCGCGCTGCAGCGCTTCGCCGTAGCCTTCGCCCTGGTCGCGCAGCGGGTCGTACTCGGCGGTGATGATGGTGGCCGGTGGCAAGCCATGCAGGTCGCGCTGGCGCAGCGGGCTGGCGCGCACGTCCGCGGCATCGGCGCGATTGCCGAGATACTGGGCGCGATACCAGTCCAGTTCCGCCGCGCTCAGGAAGTAGCCGGTTGCGCATTCGCGGTAGCTGGCGCTGCCGGTCGCGGCATCGGTGCAGTCCAGGTAAGGGTAGAGCAGCAGTTGGTGCCGCAGGGCAATGCCGCTGCCGCGCACCTGCTGGCAGGCTACGGCGGCGAGGTTGCCACCGGCGCTGTCGCCCGCCACGGCGATCCGCGCCGGATCCGCACCCAGTTGCGCCGCATGCGCAGCCGCCCATCGCACCGCCGCGACCGCGTCTTCCGCGGCGGCCGGGAAGCGCGCTTCCGGCGCGAGCCGGTAGTCGACCGACAGCACCAGCGCGCCGCTGCGGCGCGCCAGGCTGCGGCAGATGTTGTCGTGCGAATCGAGGCCGCACAGCACGAAGCCGCCGCCGTGGAAATAGATCACCAGCGGCAGCGCGGCGCTGTCGTCCGGCCGGTACAGGCGCGCCCGCAGCGGGCCGGCCGCACCGTCCAGGATCAGGTCGTGCTGCGCGGCGATGGCATCGCCGGGTGCGAATCCGGGCATGGCCGCCAGCGCGGCACGGTAGTCGGCGGCGCGCAGCGTGGAGAAGTCGGGGCTGGGCAAGGCGGCCATGGCATCAAGCATGGCGCGGGCCTGGGGGTCGAGCGGCATGGTGTCTCCCGGTTGCGGTTGAGGATTCAAGTTCGGAGCGCGATCTCAGAGCGCGAAGGCCGGCTGGCTGCCGGCGGCAATGCCTTGCGCGCGCGCCAGCGCGGCGTGCGCCGCCTGCTCGTGCGGCAGGATCCAGAAGCGGCCGGCCGACACGCCGTCGAGGATCACGCGCGCGACCTCGTCCGGCGTCATGCCGGCGGCAATGCCGCTGCGCAGCGCGCCGTTCATCTGGTTCACCTCCTGCGGCCCGGCGCCGTCCAGGCCCGCGGCAATGCCGGTGGCGACCGGGCCGGGGCAGACCACCGACACCCGGATCGGCAGGCCGGCCGCCTGCAGCTCCAGCGCCAGTCCTTCGCTGAGCGCTACCACGCCCTGCTTGGACAGCGTGTAGGGCGCCAGCCAGGGGCCGACCGCGAGCCCGGCCATCGACGCCACGTTGACGATATGGCCCGAACCCTGCGCCGCCATGCGCGGCACGAAGCAGCGCAGTGCGTACAGCACGCTCCACAGGTTGATGCGCAGCACGCGCTCAAAGACCTCCGGCGCCAGCTCCCAGCAGCGGCCCGTGGCCAGCACCCCGGCGTTGTTGACTAGCAGGTCGACACGGCCCAGGCGCAGGAAGGCTTCAGCGCACAGGTGCTCCATCTGCCGCAAGTCGGATACGTCGGTCGGGACCGCGATCGCGATGGCGCCCTGGCCGGCAAGCGCCGCGCGCGTCGCTTCGAGCGCGTCGGCGTCGATGTCCGCCAGTGCCAGCGCATAGCCCTGCGCCGCCAATGCATGCGCCAGCGCGCCGCCGATGCCGCTGCCCGCACCGGTAATCACTGCGGCCTGCTGCCGCGGGTTTGCCGCCATGGTGATGGTTCTCCGTAGGAAAAAGACGTGGAAAAAGGCGGGGATTGCCGCCCATGCACGACTTGTAGCGGCGCCGCGGCGGCGCGGCATCGTCTGTTTGGGTGGGGCGGCGCCACCTGGCGTCATGCGGATTCACATGGCGTCACATGGCACCCCATGACGCCTAGGGGTTTGCCCGCAGCCGGACGGCCATGGGTTGGTCCTTAGTCTGTTTGGAGTATGTGTTTGCGCCGCCGGCGCGTGAGGATTGGCCTGTCCCTCGGGACTAGTCCGGCATGCGTGCCATGCCGGCGTGGACTAGGGCAAACCATGAAGGCGGGGGGCAAGCCGCGACCCCTGCGCCGTCCCTATAATCGGGGCACAAAAAAAGGGCCACAGAGCCCGCACAGGAAGGCCAGCCGACCGGCACGTCCGGTGCGCTGCGCACGCCACAATGGAGACAGAGGAAATGCTGATGGAGGCGAGCCACAATCAGGCAGCCGCGCACCTGTTCGCGCAGACGACGGTGTCGCTGTCTGACTTCAGCGCGTTGCTGGGCAATATCTACCAGGGACCGATGGAGCAGGTGCCATGGGGCAAGGCGCTGGAGCAGATCCGCAGGCAGCTCGACGCCAACTACGTCACGCTGATCCTGCGTTCGCCGGCCACGGACCGGCGCGGGCTCATGATCAATGCCTCGGAGCATGGCGGTTCGACCCTGCCGGGGGAGACCTCGTACAACAACTACTACTACGCGCTCGATCCCTTCATCGGCCTGCCGTCGGACCGGGTGGTGACCATCGACGAGCATCTAGGGCCGGGCGTCTGGTGCCAGAGCGAGATCTACCTGCAGTTCCTCAAGGACGTCGGCATCCGCTACATCCTGGGCGCGGACCTGCGTACCGACGACGGCGTCGAATGCCGCTTCCGTGTCTGCCGCAAGCATGAGGGCCGCGATTTCTCGGCCGCGGACAAGGCGCTGTGCACCGCGCTGCTGCCGCACCTGAAGCGCGCGGTGGACCTGCATTCGCGCCTCGACGTGGTGGAGTCGGAGCGCACCGTCTATGCCAGCGCCATCGACCGCATGCTGGTCGGCATGGTGATCCTGGACGAGACCGGCGCCATCATCAAGACCAACGCCGCGGCCGACGAGATCCTGGGCGCCAAGGACGGCATCCGGATTGCCAAGGGCGGGCTGGACGTCGAGTACGGCCAGGAGAACCGCAAGTTCCAGCGCCTGCTGCGCCAGGCAATGATGGGGCACCTGGGCACCGCGCCGGCGGTGATGGAGGCGATGTCGATCACGCGTCCGTCCGGCAGCGCCAGGCTGGGCGTGCTGATCCGCACCATCCCGCTCAGCGAGTGGTCGGAGGACAACCGCAAGCGCCCGGCCTGCGTGGTCTTCATCCGCGATCCGGAGCGGCGCTCGCAGGCCTCGCACGATGTGGTGCGCCAGCTGTTCGACTTCACGCCGGCGGAGACGCAACTGGCGCTGCAGCTGGCCAACGGGCTCACGCTCGACGAAGCCGCCGATGAACTCGGCATCAGCAAGAACACGGCACGCGCGCACCTGCGCGCGATCTTCTCCAAGACCGGCGTGACCCGGCAGGCCACGCTGGTGCGCATGCTGCTGAGCAGCGTGATTTCGCTGGGCTGATGTAAGCGTCAGGGCTTTGCGCTGAGCACCAGCGCAAAGCCCTGCGGGGTCTGCAGTACCGCGCGGGTCTCATGCGGGCCCTGCGCCGCGGGCAGCGTCACGCTGGCCCCCGCACCCACCAGCCGCGCAATCGCCGCGGCAAAGTCTTTCCCCTCATCCACCTTGAACGCGAGCGCGGGCTGGTCGACCAGCCGTTCTTCACCGGCCACCAGCGCCAGCGTCAGCGCGCCCGCGTCCAGCGCGCAATAGCGGTCGCCGTCGCGAAATTTCACGGCGAGTCCGAGTCCTTGCGTGAAGAACGGCAGCGCGGTGTCGATGTCCGTGACGGGGTAAAGCAGCAGTCTGGCTTGCATGTGTCCTGGTCCTTTCGAAGGTCAAAAGCGGGCATCGTTGCCCGCGAATCATGATAGGGATGGGCCAGGCACTGCTCATAATCCAATCAGACGATGTTGCAACGCCTTGCGCCGCCCACACTGCAAGCACACAGGCCGCTTCCGGCCCGAGGCGCGGCAACCGGCGGCGTCCCGGCAGCGGTCCTGAACCATCAATGCCAGGGAAGGGGACTGCAATGCGTTTTTCGCTGATCTATGAAGCACAGACCGTCGATGCCTCGCGCGCCGGCGACCACAAGGTGTTCGATGAAATCATGGAACAGGTGGTGCTGGCCGAGGACATGGGCTTCGACGTGGTCTGGGCGGTCGAGCACACCGCGCTGACCAACTACGCGCACATGAGCGCGCCGGAGACTTTCCTCGCCTTTGTCGCCGGGCGCACGCAGCGCATCGGCATCGGCCACGGCGTGGTGTGCCTGCCGCCGGCGATGAACCACCCGGTCAAGGTGGCCGAGCGCATCGCCACGCTCGACATCCTGTCCGGCGGCCGCGTGCACTTCGGCGTGGGCAAGGGCGGCACGCAGCAGGAGGCGGGCACGTTCGGCTACGACCTGAACAGCCTGCACCCGATGATCGACGAGTCGATGTACCTGATCCCGAGGATCATGACGCAGGACGAGATCGAGCACGATGGCGAGTTCATCAAGATCCCGCGCCGCCCGATCCACCCCAAGCCGCGCCAGGACCCGCATCCGCTGATGTACCTGGCCTGCACTAATGCCGATACGCTGCAGCGCGCCGGCGCGCGCGGCATGGGCGCGCTGGTGCTCGGCTTTGGCGGCCCCGAGGATGTGGCGAAGAAGAACGAGATCTATCGCGCCGCGTGGGAAAGCCGCAAGGCCGAGGACCAGGTGGGCTTCCGCCCGCACCAGCACCTGGCGGCGCTGTGCCCGACCATCGTGCTGGAAGACGGCCTGGCTGCGCGCAAGATCGGCATCAAGGGCCAGCGCTATTTCATGGAGTCGCTGTCGTACTGGTATGCCGGCGGCGAGCGCCCGGATCCGTCCGCGTGGGACGACGAGCATGTCACCGCCACCGACGCGCAGGGCAAGGCCGTCATCAATACCAGGTTCGCTTCCGAGAAGGTCTCGGTCGACTTCAGCGACCCCTCGATGATGATGCTGAACCCGAACCATGCCTACGGCACGGTGGAGGATTGCATCGGCTACGTGCAGCGGCTGATCGATGCCGGCGCCGACGAGATCCTGTTTATCTGCCAGATGGGCACGGTGCCGCAGTGGGCGCAGATGGAGACCATCCGCAATATCGGCGAGCACGTGATCCCGCATTTCCGCAAGCAGGGCCGCAAGCTGAGCGCGGTGGCGTGAACGTTTGCTGATCGATGGTTTGCTCCCCTCTCCCGCGAGCGGGAGAGGGGGGCCGGGGGAGAGGGCCGGCGCATCCACGAAGTGCCGCAGGAAACAGCTAGTCCCATCAGACGATGGCGCCCCGCCCGCCCGATGCAAACATCAACGCCAGCCACAAGACAAAGCGAAAAGGAGACCGCGGTGCATCACGACAACAACCCCAAGGAACTGGCCGCACGCCTGATCGCGCGCGCCGAGCAGATGATCCCCGTGCTGGCGCAGCGCGCCGCGCAGGCAGAGTCCGAAGCGCGTATCCCCGCCGAAACTATCGCCGAGATGCAGGCCGCCGGCTTCTTCAAGGTGCTGCAGCCGCGCCGCTACGGTGGCTATGAACTCGACCCGCAGACCTTCTTCCGCATCCAGATGGCGCTGGCCAAAGGCTGCATGTCCACCGCCTGGGTCTACGGCGTGGTCGGCGTGCACAACTGGCAGCTCGCCCTGTTCGACGAACGCGCGCAGCAAGAGGTCTGGGGCAACGATCCCACCACGCTGATCGCCTCGACCTACATGCCGGTCGGCAAGGTCACCCCGGTCGAAGGCGGCTACCGTTTCTCAGGCCACTGGAAGTTCTCCAGCGGCAGCGAACTGTGCGACTGGATCTTCCTCGGGGGCCTGGTGCCGCCGTCCGAACCGGGCGGTGCCTACGATTACCGCACCTTCCTGCTGCCGCGCACCGACTACAAGATCGTGCGCAACTGGGATGTGCTGGGACTGCGCGCCACCGGCAGCCACGATATCGTCGTCGATGACGTGTTCGTCCCCGACTACCGCACCCATCGCGCCGTCGATGGCGCCATGGGCACCAGCCCGGGCCTTGCCGTCAACGACGTGCCGCTATATCGCCTGCCGTTCGCGCAGATCTTCGTGCGTGCCGTGTGCACCGCGTGCATCGGCGCGCTGGAAGGCACCCTTGACGATTTCGTCGCCTACGCCGACGGCCGCGTCAGCAGCAACGGCGGCAGCAAGACCGCCGAGGACGGCGGTGCGCAACTGGCCTGCGCCAATGCCCAGGTGGCCGTCGACGAAATGCGCACCGTCCTCGAACGCAATTTCGACGAGCTGCTGGCCGTAGCGCGTGAAGGCGGCCAGGTGCAGACGCCGCGACGGCTGCATTTCCGCTACCAGTCGTCGCAGGTGGCCGAGCGCTGCGCGCAGCTCGCCAACAGCCTGCTGCGCTATGCCGGCGGCAACGGCATCTACCGCACCAACCCGATGGTGCGCCGCTTCCTCGACCTGCACGCGGCACGCGCCCACTACGCCAACAACCTGGACCGCTTCGGCCAGAACCTGGGCGGCGTGATGATGGGCCGCGCCAACACCGACTTCTTCATCTGAAGCCGCGCACCGGCAAGGGAACCCATCATGACCCAGAACACAGCGCGCCTGCAGGCCAGGGAGTTTGACGTGGTGGTGGTCGGCTCGGGCGCCGGCGGCATGCTGGCCGCCTGCCGGGCCGCCGACCGCGGGCTGTCGGTGGTGGTGCTGGAGAAGAGCAGCCAGTACGGCGGCACCTCGGCGGTGTCCGGCGGCGGCATCTGGATCCCGCTCAACCACCATATCGCGCCGGCGGGCGGGCAGGACGACTACGCCAAGGCGCTCGAGTACATACTCGCCTGCACCGGCGACGACGGCGACCCGCGGCGGATCCGCGCCTACCTGGAGCAGGCGCCGCGCATGCTGCAATACCTGGAGCAGCAGACCGGTGTGCGTTACTACACGCTGCCGCGCTACGCCGACTACTTCCAGAAGCTGCCCGGCGCGATGCCCGGCTACCGCGCGCTCGACCCGATGCCGTTCGACGGTGCGCGCCTGCGTGAGGAGTTCGACCGGCTGCGTCCGCCGTCACCCGGCACGCTGGTGGGCGGCCGCGTGGCCGTGACCTCCGGCGAGGCGCACGCGCTGCTGTGCCGCTCGCCCGGCTGGTTCGGACTGGCGGTGCGCCAGTTCGCCCGCTACTGGCTCGACTTCGGCTGGCGCCGCAAGACCCGGCGCGACCGCCGCCTTACGCTCGGCAACAGCCTGGCCGGCGGCCTGCGGCGGGCAATGATGGACCGCGCGATCCCGCTGTGGCTCGACACCGCGCTGCAAGACCTGGTCGTCGAAGACGGCTCGGTCCGCGGTGTGCGCGCCGTGCAGGACGGGCAGGTGGTGGAAATCCGCGCGCTGCATGGCGTGATCCTGGCCGCCGGCGGCTTCGAGCGCAGCCAGGCCATGCGCGAGCAATACCTGCCGCAGCCGACGCAGGCCGGCTGGAGCGCGACGCCGCCCAACAACACCGGCGACGCGATCCGCGCGGGGCAGGCCGCCGGCGCCGGCGTCGCCCTGATGTCGCATGTGTGGGGCGCGCCGACTGTGCAGGTGCAGGGCGAGGAAAAGCAGCGCGCGCTCTTTATCGAGCGCGCCATGCCGGGCTGCCTGGTGGTGAACGGGCAGGGCCGCCGCTTCGTCAACGAGGCCGCGCCGTATTCCGAGTTCGTGCCGGCCATGTACCGCGACCACGACAAGACCGGCTGCAGCGTGCCGGCGTGGATGGTGTTCGACGCCACCTTCCGCCACAAGTACCCGTGCGGGCCGATCCTGCCTGCCTCGGTGATGCCGGACCGCAGCATTCCGGCCGGCCTGTCCGGCATCCTGGTGCGCGCCGACACGCTGGCGCAGCTGGCGCAGCGGATCGGCGTGGACGCCGACGGGCTCGCCGGCAGCGTCGCCCGCATGAACCGCTACGCCGCCACCGGCGTGGACGAGGAATTCGGCAAGGGCGACAACCTGTTCGATACCTACTACAGCGACCCGGCGGTGCGCCCCAACCCGTGCCTGGCGCCGATCGGCAAGGCGCCGTTCTACGCCGTGCGGCTCGATGCCGGCGATATCGGCACCAAGGGCGGACTGGTGACCGACGCCAGCGCGCGCGTGCTGCGGGAGGACGGCAGCGCTATCGCCGGGCTGTTCGCCATCGGCAATACCAGTGCCTCGATGATGGGCACCAGCTATCCCGGCGCGGGCTCGACGCTCGGGCCCGCGATGACCTTCGGCTATATCGCTGCGGACGTGATCGCGCAGCAAGCGCGGCAGCCTGCCGCCGCGCCCCACGCTCAAACCGTACAGGAGGCCCTATGAGCGCCAATCCGGAATCCAGCCAGACGTTGCGCGACGACATGCTGAAGGCGATGCGCCGCATGGCGCGCTCGGTGGCGGTCATCAGCTGCCGCGATGGCGAGCGCCGCTATTCGATGTCGGTGACGGCGGTCGATTCGCTGTCGGCGGATCCGCCATCGCTGCTGATCTGCATCAACCGCAACTCGTCGATCTATCCGCCGCTCGATGCCGGCACCGATTTCTGCATCAACCTGCTGGCCGCCGACCACCAGGACATCGCGGTCGATTGCAGCGGCCGCCTCAAGGGCGAGGAACGCTTCACCAGCGGCGAGTGGGAGGACGACCTGCTCGGCGTGCCGTGCCTGCGCAATGCCCAGGCCAACCTGGTGTGCCGGCAGGACGGCCGCTTCGACTATGGCACCCACGCTGTCTTCATCGGCCGGCTGCGCGAGGTGCGGCTGGCAGGCGAGGTGTCACCGCTGGTCTATGTCGACGGCGCCTATACCACCTCCGCGCCGCTGCGCGCGCTGTGTTCCGCCTGAGCCCCGGAGGCGCCAGCATGCATCCCGATTCCGTCACGCCGGTCTACGCACCGCTGCGGCTCGATGACCCGGACGCGCATCCGTGGCAGGCCGCCTGCGATGCTGTGGTAGTGGGCTTCGGCGCCGCCGGTGCCTGCGCAGCGCTGGAAGCCGCGCGCGGCGGCGCGCGCGTGATCGTCGCCGAGCGCTTCGAAGGCGGCGGCGCCAGCGCCAAGAGCGGCGGCGTGGTGTATGCCGGCGGCGGCACGTCCTACCAGGCCGCCGCGGGCTATGCCGATACGCCGCGGGCGATGGCGGATTACCTGCGCCAGGAGACCGGCGGCGTCGTCAGCGAAGGCACGCTGCAGTCCTTCTGCGAGCGCAGCCGCGACATGCTGGCCTGGCTGGAAGACGTGGGCGTGCGCTTTGCCGCCACCGTGCCGCCGCGCAAGACGTCGTACCCGGCGCAGCCGTATTACCTCTATTACTCCGGCAACGAAGCCGTGCCGGCGTACGCGCAGCATGCCGCACCGGCCCCGCGCGGGCATCGCGTGAAAGGCCCCGGCATGTCCGGGCGCACGCTGTACGGCGCGCTGCGCGGCGCCGTGGAAGCCCGGGCGGAAATCACGGTCATGCGCCAGGCCGCGGCGCGCCGGCTGATCGTCGACAAGGACGGCGCAGTCATCGGCATCGAGCTGTGGCAGGTGCCGCCGGAACGCCACCAGAAGCGCCACGCGCGCCTGGCGCGGCTGGCCGAGCGCCTGCACAACGCCATGCCGGGCGTTGCCGACCTGCTGCGCCAGCGCGTGCTGCAGCTCGAGCTGCGCCATGCGCAGCGCGTGGCAGTGCGCACCCGCGCCGTCGTGCTGGCCACCGGCGGCTTTATCTTCAACCGCGCCATGGTGGCGCGCCATGCCGGCAAGTACCTGCAGAACTGGCGCCTCGGCGCGACCGGGTGCGACGGCAGCGGCATCCGGCTCGGCGAATCGGCGGGCGCGGCCACGCGACACCTGGAGCGCGTGTCGGCCTGGCGCTTTATCAATCCGCCGTTCGACTGGGCGCGCGGTTGCGTGGTCGACGCTCGGGGCGAGCGCATCGGCAACGAGGAAACCTATGGCGCCACGCTGGGCCACGCCATCTGCGAGCGGCATGGCGGGCGCGCCTGGCTGATCCTGGACCGCGCGCTGGCGCGCGCCGCACTGCGTGAATGCCTGGGCGGCCGCCTGTGGGCGTTCCAGGCCTTGCCCGCGGCGATGCTGTTGCTCGCCGGCGCCAGGCGTGCGTCCAGCATCGAGGCGCTGGCCGGCAAGCTGGGCATGCCGCCGGCCGCACTGCGCGCTACCGTCGACGCCTGCAGCGCCGCTGCCCGCGGAGAGATTCCCGACCCGGCCGGCAAGTCCGCGCCGATGTGCGCCTCGCTGGAGGCCGGGCCATGGCTCGCCATCGACATCTCGGCGAACTCCCGCGTCTTCCCCTGTCCGGCGATCACGCTCGGCGGCTTGTCCGTGGAAGAGTCGAGCGGCCGTGTGCTGGCCGTCGCAGGCGGCGCCCCCATTTCGGGCCTCTACGCCGTCGGCCGGACCGCGGTGGGCATCGCCTCCAACCATTACGTAAGCGGCCTGTCGCTTGCCGACTGCATCTGGTCGGGGCGCAATGCCGGCCGCCACCTGACACAACAGCCCGCCGGCGAGCGGCAGGCACACACCAACGAGGAGATTACCCATGAGCCGACGTACTGAAGGCAAGATCGCGATCGTCACCGGGGCCGCCAGCGGCGTCGGCAAGGAAGACGCCCTGCTGCTGGCCCGCGAAGGCGCGCGCGTGGTGCTGACCGACCTGAACGAGGAAGCGGGCCACGCGCTGGCGCGCGAGATCGGCGAGACCGCGCTGTTCGTGCCGCACGACATCGCCAGCGAAGCCGGCTGGCAGCAGGTGATGGCGCGCACCGAGCAGCGCTTCGGCGCGCCCGGCGTGCTGGTCAACAACGCCGCCATCCTGATGCTGGGCTCGGTCGAGGATGCCACGCTGGAGCAATGGCAGCGCGTGATGCGCATCAACGCCGACGGCTACTTCCTGGGCTGCAAGTACGGCGTGGCCGCGATGAAGGCAGGCGGCGGCAGCATCGTCAACATGTCGTCGGTGGCAGCACTGGGCGGCATGGGTGCGTTCTGCGCCTACAGCGCCAGCAAGGGCGCGGTGGCGGCGCTGACGCGTGCCGTCGCGGGCCATTGCAAGCAGAGCGGCTACCGCATCCGCTGCAACTCGATCCATCCCGACGGCATCCTCACGCCGATGACCGCTGCCTTCCTGCCGGGCGGCGCGGCGGCCCTGCCGGAAGAGGTGGGCGGCGCCGAGCCGATGCAGCGCATGTGCCATCCGCGCGACGTCGCCAACCTGGTGCTGTTCCTGGCGTCGGACGAATCGCGCTTCATCAACGGCGCGGAACTGCGCATCGACAACGCACAGACCATCATGGGCGTGGCCTGACGCCACCCCCGGCGAGAGAAGGAAATCATGGCGCCAGTGCAATTCCATCGGCTGCAGATCGCCGAAGTCATCACGGAAACGGAGCAGGCGCATTCGCTGGTCTTCGCGCTGCCTGACGGCTTGCGCGACGCCTTTGCCTACCGTCCCGGCCAGTTCCTGACGCTGCGCGTGGCCGTCGACGGCGTGCCGCTGCAGCGCTGCTATTCGCTGTCGAGCACACCCGAGGTCGACCACGCCTTGCGCGTGACGATCAAGCGGGTGCAAAGCGGGCGCGTCTCCAACTGGATCTGCGACCACCTCGGCGCGGGCGATACGGTCGAGGTGATGCCGCCGGCCGGCGTCTTCACCCCGCCCACGCTGCATGGCGATTTCCTGCTGCTGGCCGGCGGCAGCGGCATCACGCCGGTGCTGTCGATCGCGAAGGCCGCACTGCGCCAGGGGCGCGGCGCGGTGACGCTGGTCTATGCCAACCGCGACGAGCGCTCCGTCATCTTCCGCGAGGCGCTCGGCGAGCTGGCGAACAGCCACCCCGGCCGGCTGCGCGTGATCCACTGGCTGGACAGCGTGCAGGGGCCGCCGACGCAGCGCCAGGTCGAGGAACTGGTGCGGCCGTGGAGCCTGGCCGAGTGCTTTGTCTGCGGGCCTGGTCCATTCATGGACGCGGCGCAGGCGGCGCTGCAGCAGCTTGGCGTGCCGCGCGGCAAGCTGCATGTGGAGCGCTTCGTGTCCCTGCCGGATGTGGCAGCGGCCAAGACACCGGCGGCGCCTGTCCCGAACGAGCCCGCCGCCATGCGCGGCGCGGCGCTGACCGTGCAGCTCGACGGCGCAGCCCACCAGCTCAATGTCGCGCCCGACGAGACGGTGCTGGATGCGCTGCAGCGCGCCGGCGTCGCCGCCCCCAGTTCCTGCCGTGCGGGCCTGTGCGGCGCCTGCATGTGCCAGGTGACGCAGGGCGACGTGACGCTCGGCGAAAACCACGTGCTCGATCGCGCCGACCTCGACGCGGGCTGGACGCTGGCCTGCCAGGCGCGCCCCGCGAGCGACGAACTCCACCTGAAGTTCCCGGATTGACATGACCCCATCTGACACCATCGACGACATTGCGGTGCTGGCCGGCCAGGACGCCCAGGAAGCCGCCGCCAACGAGGATATCGCTGCCACCATTCCCGAGCTGGTGCGGCGCGCGGCGCTGCGCCACGGCGAGCGTATCGCCATCCAGGAGGACGGGCTGCGCCTGAGCTACGCCGCGCTGGATGCCTGCCGGACCGAAGCGGGCCGCGCGCTGATGGCGCTCGGCGTGCAGCCGGGCGACCGCGTTGCGGTTTGGGCGCCGAACTTCTCGGAATGGATCATCGCGGCGCTGGCCACGCACAGCGTGGGTGCCGCGCTGGTGCCGCTCAATACGCGCATGAAGGGCGCCGAAGCCGGCGCCGTGCTGGCCGACAGCGGCGCTCGGCTGCTGGTCTGCGTCGACGACTTTCTCGGCGAAAGCTATCCGCAGATGCTGGCGCCACATCGCCCAGCCACGCTGGAGCGGCTGGTGATCCTGCGGCCGGGGCAGGGCAGGGCGCTGGGCGACGGCGAGCTGGCGTGGGATGGCTTCCTTGGACTGGCGCAGCAGGTGGACATGGCGGCGTTTTCGCAGCGCGAGGCCGGGGTGCGCGGCGACACGCCGATGGACATCATGTTCACCTCGGGCACCACCGGGCGGCCCAAGGGCGTGATGACCGCGCACGCACAGAACCTGCGCGCCATCGACGGCTGGGCGGCGATCACGGGCGTGCGCGCCGGGGACCGCTACCTGATCGTCAATCCCTTCTTCCACACCTTCGGCTACAAGGCGGGATGGCTTGCCGCCTTGTCGCGCGGGGCCACGGTGCTGCCGCACCTGGTGTTCGATGCCGAAGCCGTGATGACGCGCGTGGAGAACGAGCGCATTACGGTGCTGCCGGGGCCGCCGACGCTCTACCAGACGCTGCTCAACGCGCCGCGGCTGCGCGAGTTCGACCTGTCATCGCTGCGGGTTGCGGTGACCGGCGCCTCGGCGATCGCGCCGGTGCTGATCGAACGCATGCGCGAGGAACTGGGCTTTGACACCGTGATCACCGGCTATGGCCTGACCGAATCGTGCGGCTTTGCCACGCTGACCCGCGCCGGCGACGATGCCGAAACGGTGGCCGGCACCTCCGGCCGCGCCATGCCGGGGATCGAGCTGCGCTGCGTCGACGCGCAGGGGCGGCCGGTCGCGACCGGCGAGCCGGGCGAGGTGCTGGTGCGCGGCTACAACGTGATGCAGGGCTACTTTGGCTTGCCGGAGGCGACCGCCGAAGCCATCGACGCCGACGGCTGGCTGCATACCGGCGATGTCGGCACGCTCGATGCGCGGGGCTACCTGCGCATTACCGACCGCATCAAGGACATGTTCATCGTCGGCGGCTTCAACTGCTATCCGGCGGAGGTGGAGAAGCTGCTGACGGCCCACCCGGCGGTGGCCCAGGTCGCGGTGGTGGGCATGCCGCATGAGCGGCTGGGCGAAGTGGGGCGCGCCTACGTGGTGCTGCGCCATGGCGCACGCCTGGATGCCGAGACCCTGATCGTCTGGGCGCGCAGGCACATGGCCAACTACAAGGTGCCGCGCGAGGTGCTTTTCGTCACATCGCTGCCGGTGAGCGCGGCGGGCAAGGTGCTGAAGTATCAGCTGCGTGAAGCCTGATCAACGGAGATTGAATATGACCGAGATTGCCGGCATTGCCGACCGCCTTTCACGGCTGGAAGCCGCGGATGCGATCCGGGCGCTTAAGCTGCGCTACCTGCGGGCGTGCGATGACAAGGATCCGGAAGCCATGCGGGCCTGCTTCGTGCCGGACAACGCGCATATCCACTATGACCGCATTGGCAGCTTTGCCGGGCGTGATGCGCTGGTGCAGTGTTTTGCGGAGCTGGCTTGCCGGCCTACGCTGCGGGAGATGCATTTTGCCGGGCAGTCGGAGATCCGGGTGCTGGATGAGGCGTCGGCGCAGGGTAGCTGGGATCTGGCGTATCTGGCGCTGGATGACGTCAACGGTTCGCGCACGTTCCTGACCGGGCGCTATGCGGATGAGTATGTGCGGATCGATGGGGTGTGGTTGATCCGGTCGACGGAGTTTACGACGGCGTTGCTGTCGCAGGGCAGCTAAAACCTCGCTTGTTTGCTCCCCTCTCCCACTGCGCGGGAGAGCGGAGCGTATGCGTGGGGCGTTGGCTAGCCCAGGCCCTACTCCACGATCGCAGGATGCACCGCCGGCGGACCGCCCAGCACCTCCCGGTACGAAGGCGGCTGCACCCCCTGCGCATCGACAATCCCATACCCCAGCGCGGCCTCCGCCGCGATCAGCACCTGGCCGGATTTCTCCATCAGCCCGGGATCGCGATACAGCGCCGCAATGACTTTCCCGGTGAATTCAGGGGTCTCCGCCACGGTGGCGAACGATGCGTACTTGTCGGGATGCTGTTCCCACACGCGCTGCGTGCGCGCGGTGCGCAACGGCCCCATCCACACCGAGACCGCCGCCACGCCGTGCGGGCGCAGGTCGACCGCCATGTCATGGGCAAACTTGTCGATGCCGGCCTTCTGCGCCCCATACGCCGGGCCATGCATATAGCAGTTGGCGCCAAACGACGACGTGAACACGATCAGCCCCCGCCCGCGCGCCGCCATCATCGGCGCCGCATGCCAGCTGGCCACGTAGCCCGAGCGCAGGCCAACGTCGAGAATCCCGGTCATCTCCAGCGGCTTCTGCCAGAAGGGGCCGGGCATGATGAGTTCGTCATGCAGGAAGGTGGCGTTGTTGACGAGGATATCGATCCGCCCGATCTCCTCGCGCACGCGCACGAACAGCTGCGCCACCTGCGCATCGTCGCGATGATCGCAGGCGACCGCGATGCCGCGACCGCCCAGCGCATCGATCTCGCGCGCCGTGGCGTGGATGGTGCCGGGCAGCGGCGCGCTGCCTTCCTGCTCCGTACGCCCGGTCACGTACACCGTGGCACCGGCAGCGCCGAGCGCCAGCGCAATGCCCTTGCCGGCACCACGAGAGCCGCCCGTGACGACCGCGACGATGGGCTGTTCCGTCTGCTTCATTTCTGTCTCCTGTATCAGTGATATGCGGGCGCCGTTGGGGCCGCCCGTCCTCGTCGAAAGCTTGGGGCGGGCGAGGCACCGCTACATCCTTCGTTCGGACTAAACGGCATCCGTACCGGTTACTACACGCGGACGATGGCCGGCTGCGCGGCAGGGTTGACGATAGTCGCCATCCCAACGACCGGTCGCGCATCCTGCCCCGGCCGGTCACAACCAAGGAGTGAGCCTGGCCATGTCCGATCTGGAGCACAAGCAAGCCATTCACGCGCTGACCTGCCGCTATGCGCAGGCGGTGGACCGGCGCGATTTCCCGCGCCTGGCGGATCTGTTCACCCCCGATGCGCGGCTCACCGGGCCAGGCTTCTGCATGGACGGACCGCAAGCGATTGCCGAGGGCATGTCGGCACTCGGCAAGTACAGCGCCACGCAGCACCACATGCACCAGCAATTGGTTGAGCTCGATGGCGATGCCGCCACCGGCGAAACCTATTGCGTCGCCAACCACTTGTATGAGCAGGACGGCATGCAGCGCAAGCTGGACTGGGGCATCCGTTACCAGGACCGCTTCGAGCGATGGCAGGGCCGGTGGCGCATCGCAGCGCGCGAGCTGGTGGTCGACTGGACGCAGGACCTGCCGCTGCGGGGGGCATGATGACGACGAATCGTGTACTGGAAGGGAAGACCGCCCTCGTTACCGGCGGCGCGGGCGGCATCGGTGCGGCCAGCGCGCTGGCGCTGCTGCGCGACGGCGCGGCGGTAGTGCTGATGGGGCGGCGCCGCGAAGCGCTGGAAGCAGCACGGCGCGACCTGCTTGCGCAAGTGGCCGGCGCCGCGGTTGAAATCAACGTCGGCGACGCATGCCGCGAGGCGGATGTGCAGGCCGCGCTGCGGCAGGCCTGGGAGATGGAACGCCGCCTCGATATCGTCGTGGCGACGGTCGGCGGCGGCGGCTTCCGTCCCATGCTGATGCATGACACCGCGTCACTGATGGCGGAGCTGGGGCTGAATATCGCCAGCGCCTTCCTGGCGATCCGTCACGCCTCGCCGCTGATGGCGCCGCATGGCGGCGCGATCGTCTGCATTTCGTCGAACGCGGCGCGCATGACCTGCCGCTGGCTGTCGGGGTACTGCGCCGCCAAGGCGGGCCTGGAAGCCTTCGTGCGCGCGGCGGCCGAGGAACTGGCCGGCTGCGGCATCCGCGTCAATGCGGTGCGCCCGGGCCTGACCCGGTCCGGCGCGACCGGGCCGATGTTCGACAACCCCGCCATGCTCGACAAGTTCGTCGCGCAGATGCCGCTCGGCCGCGCCGGCGAACCGGACGACATTGCCAGCGCGGTGCGCTACCTGGCTGGGCCGGAATCGGGCTGGGTCACCGGCCAGAGCATTGCCGTCGATGGCGGCAGCGAGTTGCGCGGCAATCCCATCCTCGACGAAACCGTGGCGGCGGTGTACGGCGAAGCCGCGCTGCACGCGGTGCTGGCCGGCAGGATTCCCGACGCCGCGTGAAGCGGACCACACAAGGAGAGAGAAGATGGATCAGGTCAAGGGCAAGGTCGCGCTGGTCACCGGCGCGGCCAGTGGGGTAGGGCGCGCCGACGCGCTGCTGCTGGCTGCGCAAGGCGCGCGCGTGGTGCTCAGCGACGTCAATGAGGAAGCCGGGCAGGCGCTCGCCCGCGAGATCGGCGATGCGGCATTGTTTATACGCCACGACATCGCCAGCGAAGACGACTGGCGCAAGGCCGTGGCCGCGGCACAGGACCGCTTCGGGCGGCTCGATGTGCTGGTCAACAATGCGGCCATCTGCCCGCCGGGATCGATCGAGGAAACCTCGCTCGACTGCTGGCGGCAGGTCATGCGCGTCAATGCCGACGGGTATTTCCTCGGCTGCAAGTTCGGCGTGCAGGCGATGAAAGGCAATCCGGCCGGCGGCTCCATCATCGTGATGTCGTCCGTGGCAGCGCTGGGCGGCTTGCCGATGATGTGCGCGTACAGCGGCGCGAAAGGCGCCGTGACAGCGCTGGCGCGCAGCGTGGCCGTGCACTGCAAGCGCAACGGCTATCGCATCCGCTGCAACTCGATCCACCCCGACGGCATCTGGACACCGATGACGCAGGCGCTGGTGCCGGATCTTGACCCGGTGGCGCTGGGCATCGGCACGGACCCGATGGCACGCATGTGCCAGCCGGAGGATGTGGCCAACCTGGTGCTGTTCCTGGCTTCGGACGCATCGCGCTTCATCAATGGCGCGGAACTGCGCATCGACAACGCGCAACTGATCTCGGGGCTGTAAGACCCGCCGCGGCGGCCTGCGCGGGCCGCCGCGGTGCCGCCTTTAGCTGTACTGCGCCACGATTTCGCTCACCGTGCGCAGGATGTCGCGGCGGCGATAGCCGAGCAGGACAGTCTCGGCCGCGTCCGGCTCGTAGTAGAGCGTGTTGCCCCGGCCGAAGCAGATCGCCGAGTCAGGCAGCAACGGGTGCTCCTGGTCGATGACCGGCGGTACCGGGCGGCCGGCATCGCGGAAGAATGCGCCGAAGTATTCCTGGAAGGTCAGG
Organism: Cupriavidus oxalaticus; assembly: GCF_004768545.1. NCBI lineage: Bacteria > Pseudomonadati > Pseudomonadota > Betaproteobacteria > Burkholderiales > Burkholderiaceae > Cupriavidus > Cupriavidus oxalaticus. Next base: position 1,826,925 of record NZ_CP038634.1, read on the forward strand.
TTCTCGTCGCCCACGAGGTAGGCCTTGCCATTCTCGCCGCGCAGCAAGGCACCTTCGATCGCTTCGGACAGCGACATGGCCGAGATGAAGTTGACGCCGCCCGGCGGCGCGAAGTCCGGCATCGGCGCAAAGCCGCCCCTGGCGTAGTCGGTATAGGCCTTGAACATCGGAACAGTCAGGCCCGGCACCGTGCCCACGACGAACGGGGCATTGACGCTGCTGACGCGGAAGGCAGCCGTCGCCAGTGCGCGCACGCCTGCGTCGGCCAGCTTGCGCGAGCGGATATAGGCGTTGTCTTCGGCCAGTTGCGGTGCCGCCTGCGGATAGAAGCTGCCGACGTGCACCGCGACCCGGATGCCGGCATCGCGCGCGGCGCGGAAAAAACGCGGCACGCCTTCGACGTTGGCGCGTTCCCAGTGTGCCGCTTCGTCGCCGCCAGGCGGGACGTGGCGCACATCGTTGCCGGCGGCGAAAACCAGCGCATCGAAGGCACCGAGCTGCGCCGCAGGCAGGTCGTTGGCGATGTAGTCGCAGCGCAGGAAGTCCAGCCCGCCCAGCGGCGTTCCGGGGGCGGGTCGGTTGCGGCCCGCGATGGTGACTTCGTGCCCGCGGCTGCGCAGGTGCAGGGCCGCGTGGCCCCCGATCATGCCGGCGCCGCCGACGATCAGTATCTTCATGCTTGTCTCCTTGGTCGGATGGTGTGGCCGGGTGGTGTGGCTGCGTGGCGCCGCCATCAGAGGTTCATGCCGTTGCCGCCGATGACCGGCATGTTGGTCCACGCGCCCTGCGGATCGCGGTACCAGCCGGCGGCGGCCAGCGCGCCGCCGTTGACATGCAGCGCCGTGCCGGTGATCCAGGCGGCGCGCGGGCTGGCCAGGAACAGGATGCCGTCGGCGATGTCCTGCGGCGTGCCGAAGCGGCCCAGCGGGATCCAGCGCGGGATATGGTGCTGGTGCTCCGCGGCGACCATCTGCGATACGGGGACCTGCGGCGTTTCGGTGGTTTCGGGGGCGATCAGGTTGACGCGGATGCCCGCGGGCGCCAGCTCCAGCGCCAGGCTCTGCGTGAAGCCGGTGATGGCGGCCTTGAAGGCGCCGTAGACGCTGCAGTACGGAATGCCGCGGAAGGCCTCGATCGACGACACGCTGACGATGCTGCCGGCTTCACTGCGCCGCAGCAGCGGCAGCATGGCGCGCGTGACGGTGAAGACGTGGCCGAGGTTGGCCGCGTAGAGGCTGGCAATCTCGGCGTCGTCATAGTGCTCGAACGGCTTGGCGATGCGCAGGAAGTCGCCGACGTTGTTGACCAGCACGTCGAGCCGCCCGAACCGCTGTTCGAGCTGCGCGGCCAGTTCGCGTACGGTGCCGGCGTCGGCGGCGTCTCCCTGTACCACCAGCACATCGGCGCCGGCCTTGCCCAGCAGCGTGTGGGCATGGTCGGCGCGCTGCGCGTCGATCTCGATGATCGCCACGCGCGCGCCCTGGTCCAGAAAGGCTTGCGCGGTAGCGAGCCCGATGCCGGCGCCGCCGCCGGTGACCAGCACGGTCTTGTCGGTGAAATCCATCTCGGTTGCTCTCCTTCGGTTGCACTGCGGGAATGCGCGCATTTGATCCGCGGCTGGCGGGACGAACATCGTCCGATTGCAGGTCAGGGAAAACACCGAGGGCTGCGCATTGGCGGGCAACGGGCGGGCAGCATCCCTATAATCTGCGCTGCCTCCAGGTGCCGCAGAGCGCCGGCAGGCACACACGTGGTGTGGAAACAGGAGACAAGGTATGTTGATGGCGACCGTTGAGGCGCAGGAAATGGCGTCGCCTTTGCTTGCGCAGTCAGGCCTGAGCGTCACGCAGTTCGGCGCGCTGCTGGCCGCGGTCTATGAAGGGCCGATGGAACCCGTGCCCTGGGGCCGCGCGCTCGAAATGCTGCGCAAGCAACTCGATGCCAGCTATGTGAGCTTTATCCTGCGCTCGCCCGCCAGCGACCGCAGCGGCCTGGCGGTGCATGCATCGGCGCACGGCACCTCGCTGGAGGCAGAGGCTTCCTACAACAGCTACTACTACGCGATCGATCCGTTCATCAACCTGCCCACCGACCGCGCGGTGACGGTCGACGAGGCGCTGGGCGCGGGCAACTGGTGCCGCAGCGAGATCTACCGCCAGTTCCTGCAGCCGCTAGGCATCCGCTACCTGCTGGGCGCGGACATTCGTACCGAGGACGGTGTCGAGTGCCGCCTGCGCATCTGCCGGCAGGACGACACGCAGGATTTCTCCGAAGTGGACAAGGCGGCCTGTGGCGCCATCCTGCCGCACCTGAAGCGCGCGATCCGGCTGCATTCCCGGCTGGACGTGGTCGAATCCGAGCGCTCGCTCTATGCGGGGGCGATCGACCGCATGCTGGTGGGCATGGTGATCCTCGACGCCTCCGGCACGATCCTCAAGAAGAATCCCGAGGCCGACGAGATCCTGGCGGAGAACGACGGCATCCGCCTCAACGGGAACATCTTCGAGATTGCCTACGCCCAGGAGAGCCGCAAGTTCCAGTACCTGCTGCGCCGCGCGCAGATGGGACACCACGGCAGCGCGCCGGCACTGGCCGAAGCCATGTCCATCACCCGCCCGTCCGGGCGCGGCAAGCTCGGCGTGCTGATCCGCACCATCCCGCTCAGCGAATGGTCCGAAGAAAACCGGCACCGGCCAGCGTGCGCGGTCTTTATCCGCGATCCCGAGCGCAAGTCGCGCGCCTCGCACGAGGTGGTGCGCAAGCTGTTCGACCTCACCCCCGCCGAAACGGCGCTGGCACTGGTGCTTGCCGACGGCATGACCCTTGACGAAGCCGCGGAGGCATTGGGTACCAGCAAGAACACGGTACGCGCCCACCTGCGCGCGATCTTCTCCAAGACCGGGGTCACGCGGCAGGCCACGCTGGTGCGCATGCTGCTGAGCAGTGTCGTGACGCTCGGCTGAGCGCCAGCGTGTCGTCCTCCCTCTAGTCCGACTGGAGGATGATCGCCGCCATCCACGCGCCTAGCATGCACAGGACCAGCGGGCGCGGCAGCCGGATGGCACGTCATGCGGACGCAGCGAGGCATGGGTTCCGCAATCAATCCGGTTCCGCGCACGCTTCAACCTGTCCGGCCACGGCCGGCAACTTTACCAGGGAGCGTGGAGCATGGAAAAAGTCATCTATATCGTCTGGCGCGATCCGCGGAACGAGCCGGCGGAGTTCGCGCGCCGGTTGCGCACGACGCTGGCCGACAAGCTGCTGGCGCTGGGCGCGCGCGGATTGCAGGTCAACGTGGCGGATGACGCCGTGCTGCCTGCAGCGGGCCTGCGGCAGACGAACACCCGGCCGCAAATGGAAGGGCTGGTCTCGCTCTGGATCGACAGCGCCGTCGACCGCCTGCGCCAGCCGTTCGACCAGGCGGTCGAGGCCGCGGTCGGCCGCATGGCAGCGTACCTCGTCACGGAGTCCCAGCCGATCCGCAATACGCGTTTCCCCGTCGCGACGGGGGAGCGCACCCCCGGCTTCGCGCAACTGGCCTTCCTGACGCGCCCGCCGCGGCTCACGCCGCAGGCGTGGCTGGATACCTGGCACAACCATCACACCCAGGTGGCGGTCGAGACCCAGGACAACTTCCTGTACGTGCAGAACGTGGTGGTGCGGCCGCTCAGCTACGCCGCGCCACCTTGCGACGCGATCGTCGAGGAATGCTTCCCCGACGCGGCAATGACCGACCCGCAGGCGTTCTTCGACGCCGTCGGCGATGAAGAGAAGTTCCAGCGCAACCTGCAGGCCATGATGGCCAGCTGCCAGCGCTTCATCGACTTCGACAGGATCGACGTGGTCCCCACCAGCCAGTACGTCGTCCGCCCCGCCAGCGCCTGAATCCGGCCCCGGATCGGCTAGTCCCACTGGACGATGTGCCGGGTGGCCGCGCACGGAAGAATAGGTCTCATCAGCCAGCAGTGGCAACGAACAGAGGAGACCGGCATGTTGGATATCCGTGCGCTTGGCTACATCGTGGTCGAGTCCACCGACCTGGAGCGGTGGCGGCACTATGCCGGGCAGGTGCTGGGCATGGCCTGCTCCGGCGCCCCGGGCGGCGCGCTGTACGTGAAGATGGATGAGCGCGACTACCGCTACCTGGTGGTGCGGGGCGCGCGAGACCGCTATCTCGCATCGGGTTGGGAACTGGCCGACGAGCTGGCCTATCGCCATGCGCTCGACACGCTGCGGCATGCCGACGTCGAAGTCGTGCACGCCAGCCCCGCGGAGCTGGCACAACGCCGCGTGCAGGCCATGGCGTGGTTCACCGATCCGTCGGGCAACCGCCACGAGATTTCATGGGGCATGCGCTCGGACTTCCTGCGCTTTGTCTCGCCGGTCGGCGTGCCGCGCTTCATCACCGACCCGATGGGCGCCGGCCATACCGTGCTGCCCGCGCCGGCCTTCGACCAGACCTACGCCTTCCTGCGCGACGTGATGGGCTTCGGCCTGTCCGACATCTACCGCGTGCGCTTCAGCGGCGATCCCGATGAGCCGGAGAAGCGCATCCACTTCCTGCACTGCGCCAACGGCCGCCACCACAGCCTGGCGATCTTCGAGATGCCGTCGGAAGCCGGCTGCATCCACGTGATGGCCGAAGTGCCCGACATGGCCGAGGTGGGGCGCGCGCTCGACCGCGTGCACCAGCACGGCGTGAAGCTGTCCGCCACGCTGGGCCAGCACTGCAACGACCGCATGACTTCCTTCTACATGAAGACGCCGGGCGGCTTCGACCTCGAATACGGGCACGGCGGACTGGTGGTGGACTGGGGCCACCACGCCGCCTACGAAGCCACGCGCGTCAGCCTGTGGGGACACGACTTCAGCATCGGATACCGCTAGACACCATGACCAAGACAATCGACAAGACCATGAGCGCGGCCGACGTGGTCGGCCAGCTCGCCGATAGCATGACCATCGGCATCGGCGGCTGGGGCCCGCGCCGCAAACCGATGGCGCTGGTGCGCGAGATCCTGCGCTCGCCGCTGAAGGACCTGACCCTGGTCGCCTATGGCGGCCCCGAGGTCGGCATGCTGTGCGCGGCCGGCAAGGTTCGCCGGCTCGTGTTCGGCTTTGTCTCGCTCGACGTGATCCCGCTCGAGCCATATTTCCGCCAGGCGCGCGAGCGTGGCTCGCTGGAAGTGACCGAGCTTGACGAAGGCATGTTGCAGCTCGGCCTGCGCGCGGCGGCGGCGCGGCTGCCGTTCCTGCCGACGCGCGCATCGCTGGGCACCGACGTGCAGGCGAGGAATCCGCAGCTGAAGACCGTGCGCTCGCCCTATGCCGATGGCGAGGTGCTGCTGGCGATGCCGGCGATCGAACTCGACGCGGCGCTGCTGCATGTGAACGAGAGCGATGTGCTCGGCAACACCCGCATCGACGGCCCCGATCCGTTCTTCGATGAGTGGTTCGCCCGCGCCGCGCGGCGCTGCTATGTGAGCTGCGAAACGCTGCATCCGCGTCTTGAAGAGGAGGACCTGGCCCACGCCCGCAGCAACCCCTTCGAACGCTCGCTGGTAACGGGCGTGGTGCACGCGCCCGCCGGTGCTCATCCCACCTCGTGCGCACCCGCCTATGGCTGGGACCTGCCGGCGCTGAAGGCGTACTGTGCCAGCGCCGAGGCCGAGGATGACGGCTTCCGCGCGTACCGCGACGAGGTGGTGGGCGCCAGCGAAGCGGCCTACCTGGAGCGCATCGGCGGCCTCGGCCACGTGCACGACCTGCCGCTGCCCGTCCTTTGAACCGCCGTCTGAACCCGCCAACCCAAGGAGCGACCGTGAGCGCCACTTATGAATTCACCCGCGCCGAGCTAATGATCGCCGCCGCCGCCCGCGCCTGGCGCGACGACGGCGAGGTGCTGGCCACCGGCATCGGCACCGGCCCGCGCATCGCCGCCGGCCTGGCGCGGCTTGCGCACAACCCAGGGCTGCTGATGACCGACGGCGAGGCCTACCTGGTGGAGACGCCGGTGCCGCTGGGTCCGCGCGAGGCCGGCTACAAGGTCCGCGCCAGCGGCTGGATGGGCTATTCGCGCGTGTTCGACTGCCTGTGGGGCGGGCGCCGCCACGCGCTGGTGATGCCGACGCAGATCGACCGCTTCGGGCAGGCCAATATTTCCTGCCTGGGCGGCACCCATGCGCAGCCTAAGACGCAGCTGCTCGGCGCGCGCGGTTTCCCGGGCAACAGCATCCACCACGCAAACTCCTTCTTCGTGCCGGGGCACAGCACGCGCGCGTTTGTCGGCGGCGAAGTCGACATGGTCTGCAGCGCCGGCTACAACCCGGCGCGCCAGATCGAAGGCATGCGCAGTTTCGTCGACCTGCGCGTGATCGTCACCGACCTGTGCGTGATGGATTTCGGCGGGCCTGCCCATGCCATCCGCGTGCGCTCGCTGCACCCGGGCGTGAGCTTCGAGCAGGTGCAGGCGGCGACCGGCTTTGCGCTGGCAAACGCCCCCGGCGAAGCCTTGCCGGAAACGGCGCCACCGACGCCGGAAGAGCTGCGGCTGATGGCCCGGCTCGATCCGCACAACCTGCGCGCCACGATCGTGCGCGGCAACCCTTCCGGACGCGCGTGAAACTGACATGACATCGCCTGCCATCGAACCCATCAGCCTGGGCCCGAACGCCGAGGTGCTCTACCAGGTTACGGACGGCATCGCCACCGTGACCCTGAACCGGCCGCAGTTCCACAACGCCCAGAACTCGAAGATGACGTATGCGCTGGACGAGGCCTATCGGCGCGCTTCCGCCGACGACGCGGTCAAGGTCATCGTGCTGCGCGGCGCCGGCAAGCACTTCTCCGCGGGGCACGACATCGGCACGCCGGGGCGCGACATCAACGAGTCGTTCGAGCGCGCCTCGCTCTGGTACGACCACGTCAACAAGCCCGGCGGCGAGTTCCTCTATGCGCGCGAGCAGGAGGTCTACCTGGGCATGTGCCGGCGCTGGCGCGAATTGCCCAAGCCGACCATTGCGATGGTGCACGGCGCCTGCATTGCCGGTGGCCTGATGCTGGCCTGGGTGTGCGACCTGATCGTGGCCTCGGACGATGCCTTCTTTGCCGATCCGGTGGTGCGCATGGGCATCCCGGGCGTGGAGTACTTCGCGCATGCCTACGAGCTGCACCCGCGCATCGCCAAGGAGTTCCTGTTCCTGGGCGAGCGCATGGGCGCGCAGCGCGCCGAGCGCATGGGCATGGTCAACCGCGTGGTGCCGCGGGATGCGCTGGAGGACACCGTCTACGGCATGGCCGCCAGGGTCGCGCAGATGCCGCGGCTGGGCCTGACGCTGACCAAGCAGGCGGTCAACCATGTGGAAGACCTGCAGGGCAAGCGTACGGCGATGGATGCGGTCTTTGCCTGGCACCACTTCGCGCATGCGCACAACGAGCTGGTCAGCGGCGACAAGCTCGGCGGCTATGACGCGCGCGCCATGGCGGCGTCGCAACGCAGCGGCGGCGAGGAGAAGGCATGAGCACCGGCATGAGCAACGCGAGCCTGCACACAGTGCTTTGCGACCTGCTGGGCTGCCGCTACCCCATCGTCCAGACCGCGATGGGCTGGGTGGCGGACGCGAAGCTGGTCGCCGCCAGCGGCAACGCCGGGGCCTTTGGCTTCCTGGCCGGCGCAACCATTCCGCCCGGCGAGGTCGAGCAGGAGATCCTGCGCGTCAAGGCGCTCAGCGACCGGCCCTTCGGCATCAACTTCCACATGTTCCAGCCGAACGCGGACGAAGTGATCGAAATGGCGATCCGCCACCGGCTGCGCGCGGTCAGCTACGGGCGCGGCCCTGACGCGAAGATGGTCGGCCGGCTCAAGGCGGCGGGGATCGTCTGCATGCCGACGGTCGGCGCCGGCAAGCATGCGGCCAAGGCCGTGGAGATGGGTGCGGACGTGGTCACCGTGCAGGGCGGCGAGGGTGGCGGCCATACCGGCGGCACGCCGACAACGCTGCTGCTGCCGCAGGTGCTGGACAGCGTCAGCGTGCCGGTGGTGGCCGCGGGCGGCTTCTTCGACGGCCGCGGGCTGGCCGCCGCGCTGGCCTATGGCGCGGCCGGCGTGGCCATGGGCACGCGCTTCCTGATGTCGGCCGAATCGCCGGTGCCGGCGCAGACGCTGGAGCGCTACGTCAAGGTGCGCGACCCGGGCCGGATCCGCGTGTCGCTGGCCATTGACGGGCTGCCGCAGCGGATGATCGACAACACGCTGCTGCTGGAACTGGAGAAAGCCGGCCCGTGGCGGCGCACCTGGCTGGCGCTGTCGGCCGCGCGCAAATGGCAGGCGCGCACCGGCATGCGCAGCGCACAGATGCTGGCGACTGCGTGGCGCGCGATGCGCGAGCAGGACTACAGCGCCGCGCAGACGCTGATGGCCGCCAACGCGCCGGTGCTGATCCAGCGCGCGATGGTGGAAGGGTGTCCGGATGAAGGCGTGTTGCCCAGCGGGCAGGCAGCGGCGGTAATCGGCGCGATCGAATCGTGCGAGCAGATCGTTTCCGGCATGGCCGCGCAGGCGCAGGCACGGCTCGAGGCGCTGGCAGGAGCCGGACTGGCTGCAGCGGCCTGACCTACAGACAGAGGAGACCATGCAAATGAACCACAAGACCGGGCCGTTCCGCATCGACACCGCCGACGGCATCGCCGAACTGGTGATCGACCATCCGCCCGTCAACGCGCTCGACAACGCCGGCTGGCACGCGCTGGCGGCCGCCATTGATCGCCTGGGCGCGGACCCCGCCGTGCGCGTGATCGTACTGCGCGGCGAAGGGCGCGGCTTCTGCGCGGGCGTCGATATCAAGGAGCTGTCCGCACACCCCGAGCGCATCGTCGAGGTCAATGCCGGCAACTACGCCACCTTCCGCGCCGTGCACCGCAATCCCAAGCCGGTCATCGTGGCCGTGCACGGCTTTGTGCTCGGCGGCGGCATCGGCATCTGCGGCGCCGCCGACATCATCGTCGCGTCGGATTGCGCGCGCTTTGGCGTGCCCGAAATCGACCGCGGCGCCATGGGCGGCGGCGCGCACCTGCAGCGCATGTTCGGCGTGCAGAAGGTCAGGGCGATGTACTTCACCGGCGAGATGATCGATGCCGCCGAAGCGTACCGGCTCGGCGCGGTCGAGCGCGTGGTTTCGCGTGTCGAGCTGCGCGACGCGGGCATGACCCTGGCCCGCCAGATCGCCGCCAAGAGCCCTGCCATGCTGCAGCTCGCCAAGGAAGCGCTCAACGGCGTCGAAGACGGCAACCTGGAGGACAAGTACCGCTGGGAGCAGGGCTTCACGCTGCAGGCCTATATGAGTGCGGATTCCGGCGAGGCGCGCGCCGCTTTTGTCGAACGGCGCGAAGCCAGCTTTTCACAAGGGGCGCGCGATGCAGCTTGAATACACCGACGCCCAGCGCGCCTTCCGCGCCGAGGTGCGCGACTGGATGGCCGCGCACGTACCGCGTTCGCCGCTGGCCAGCTTCGACACCGGGGAAGGCTTTGCCCAGCACCGCGCCTGGGAAGCCACCCTCAACCAGGGCCGCTGGAGCATGGTCACGTGGCCGGCCGAACTGGGCGGGCGCGGCTGCGACCTGATCGAGTGGCTGATCTTCGAGGAGGAGTACTGGCGTGCCGGCGCGCCGATGCGCGTCAACCAGAACGGCATCTTCCTGCTCGGTCCGACGTTGATGGAGTTCGGCACCGCGGCGCAGAAGGCGCGCTTCCTGCCGCGCATGGCCTCCGGCGAGCATATCTGGGCGCAGGGCTGGTCCGAGCCAAACGCCGGCTCCGACATGGCCGCGATCCGCTGCAGCGCGATCCGCGATGGCGATGACTATGTGATCAACGGCCAGAAGATCTGGTCGACGCGGGCGGTTTGGGCGGACTGGCTGTTCGGGCTGTTCCGCACCGACCCGGCCTCGACGCGCCACCACGGGCTGACCTTCGTGCTGGTGCCGCTCGATACGCCGGGCATCACCGTGCGCCCGATCCGCCAGCTCAACGGCCAGACCGGCTTTGCCGAGATCTTCTTCGACGACGTGCGCGTGCCGGTGGAGAACCGGCTGGCCGCGGAAGGCGCCGGCTGGCAGGTGGCCATGGCCACTGCCGGCTTCGAGCGCGGACTGATGCTGCGTTCGCCCGCCCGCTTCCAGGAGACCGCCCGCGCGCTGGTCAGGCTGTACCAGGCCAACCGCGATGCGGCTGACCGCGACCCCTCGCTGCGCGACGCGGTGCTGCGCGCATGGATGGATGCGGAGGCCTACACGCTCTCGACCTACGCCACCGCGAGCCGGCTGGTGCGGGGCGGCCCGAATGCTCATATCGGCGCGGAATCGAGCACGAACAAGGTGTTCTGGTCCGAGCTGGACATCCATATGCACGATACCGCGCTGGCCATCCTGGGGCAGGCCGCAGAAGTCGCGCCAGCGGGCCAGCCGCCGGGTTCTCTCGGCCACTGGCTGGATGGCTTCCTGTTCTCGCAGGCCGGGCCGATCTATGCCGGCACTAACGAGATCCAGCGCAACATCGTCGCCGAGCGCCTGCTTGGCATGCCGCGCGCATGACGGCACCCGGGGGAAACACCATGGATTTCGCATTGACCGAAGAGCAGGAACAGTTTGCCGAGGCGATCCGGCGCTTCCTGATGACCGAGATGACGCCCGAGCTGACGCGCGAGCTGTGGAGCACCGGGACCGGCCGCTCCGACGCGCTGTGGCGCCAGCTTGCCGACCAGGGACTGACCGCGCTGATGGTGCCGCAGGAGCAGGGCGGGCTGGGGCTGGGCGAGGTGGAATGGGCGCCGCTGGCGCAGGCATGCGGCTACTTCGCGCTGCCTGAGCCGCTGCTCGACACCGCGCTGGTGGCAACCGGCCTGCTGCGCGATGCACTGGCGCTCGGGCCACACCCGGCGCCCCACGCGGCGGCGCGCGAGCGCTGCGCCGCGCTGCTGGAGCGCATCGCCGGCGGCGATGCCCGCGTGGCGGTCGCGCATCCGCAGGAGCGGCTGGTGGCCGACGCCCATGTCGCCGACGCCATCCTGTGCGCGCATGAAGGCACGGTCCACCTGCTGCGGCCAGCCCAGGCCACGCTGACGGCGCGCAGCGGCCTCGATCCGTCGCGCCGGCTGTTCGAGCTGGCGTGGACGCCGGCCCCTGACACTGAGCTGATCCCCGCCGGCACTGGCCTGTGGGACATGGCACTGAACCGCGGCGCGCTCGGCGTGGCCGCGCAGCAGATGGGCCTGACGCAGCGCATGCTGGACCTGGCGATCGACTACAGCGCGCAGCGCAAGCAGTTCGGCAAGGCCATCGGCGCCTACCAGGCGGTCAAGCACCTGCTGGCCGACGTGGCGATCCAGCTCGAGTTCGCCAAGCCGGTGCTGCTGCGCGCCGCCGCGGCGCTGGCGCATGGCTTGCCGCACGCAGGAATGCATGTCTCGCATGCCCGCGTCGCGGCCGCGCGCTGCGCATGGACCGCGGCACGCCAGGCCATCCAGGTGCATGGCGCGATGGGCTACACCTGGGAGCTGGACCTGCAGATCTTCACCAAGCGTGCCTGGGCCCTGGCGGGAAGCTGGGGCGACCGCGCCTTCCACAAGGCGCGCCTGGGCGCGCACATCCTGGACGGCGAGCATGCCCTCGGCGCCGGCGCCACGTTTGCCTGAATTGCCCGATCCCAAGGAGAACCATGACCATGAAAGACGCCTATATCGTTGATGCCCTGCGCACGCCCACCGGGCGCCGCAAGGGCGGACTGTCGCACGTGCACGGCGCCGACCTGGGCGGCTTCGTGCTGGCCGAGCTGGTGCGCCGCAACGGCATTCCCGCGGAAGACTACGACGACGTTGTGTTCGGCTGTGTCGACACCATCGGCCCGCTGGCCGGCAATATCGCGCGCAGCGCGTGGCTGGCCGCCGGCCTGCCGCTGACGGTGCCGGGCGTGACCGTTGACCGCCAGTGCGGCTCGTCGCAGCAGGCCGTGCACTTTGCCGCGCAGGCGGTGATGAGCGGCACGCAGGACGTGGTGATCGCGGGCGGCGTGCAGACCATGACGCAGATCCCGATCTCGTCGGCCATGCTGGCCGGGCAGGCGCTGGGCTTTGCCGATCCGTTCTCGGGCAGCAAGGGCTGGCAGGCGCGCTTCGGCGATGCGCCGGTGTCGCAGTTCCATGCCGCGCAGCGCATTGCCGAGCACTGGAAGCTGTCGCGCGAGGCGATGGAAGCCTATGCGCTGCAAAGCCACCAGCGCGCCGCGGCCGCGATCGAGGGCGGCCGCTTTGCCCGCGAGATCGTGCCGTGCGAGGGCGTGAAGCATGACGAGACGCCGCGCCCCGATACCACGCTGGCCAGGATGGCCGCGCTGGAGCCGCTGATGCCGGGCAGTGCGCTGACCGCCGCGGTGTCCAGCCAGACCGCCGACGCCGCCGCCGCGCTGCTGATCGTTTCCGAAGACGCGCTCAAGCGCTACCAGCTCAAGCCGCGGGCGCGCATCGCGCATATGAGCGTGATGGGCGACGACCCGCTGTGGATGCTGACGGCGCCGATCCCCGCGACCAAGCGCGCGCTGGAGCGCAGCGGCTTGCGCCTGGCGGATATCGACGTGGTCGAGATCAACGAAGCCTTCGCCTCGGTGGCGATGGCCTGGCTGGCCGAGACCGGCTACGCGCCCGAGCGCACCAACCCCAACGGCGGCGCGATCGCGCTGGGCCACCCGCTGGGCGCCACCGGCGCGCGCCTGATGACCACGCTGCTGCACGAACTCGAACGCACCGGCGGCCGCTACGGCCTGCAGACCATGTGCGAGGGCGGCGGGCTGGCCAACGTCACCATCATCGAACGGCTGTAAGGAGACCGCCATGGGAATCTGCGACGGACGCACTGTCATCATCACCGGCGCCGGCGGCGGGCTGGGGCGCGCCTATGCACTGGCCTTCGGCGCCGAGGGCGCTAATGTGGTCGTCAACGACATCCGGCGCGAGGCGGCCGAGGCGGTCTGCGCGGAGATCCGCGCAGCCGGCGGCAGTGCGCTGGCCAGCGATGACGACATCACGCAGCTGGCCACCGCGCAGCGCATCGTCGATGCCGCGGTCGAGGCCTTCGGCGAGGTGCACGTGCTGGTCAACAACGCCGGCATCTGCCGCGACCGCATGTTCGTCAGCCTGACCGAGGCGGACTGGGACGACGTGATGCGTGTGCACCTGCGCGGCCACTTCTGCCTGGCCAACCTGCTGGCCAGGCGGTGGCGCGATGCGGCCAAGGCCGGCCGCGCCGTCGACGCGCGCATCATCAACACCAGCTCCGGCGCGGGCCTGCAGGGCTCGGTCGGACAGTCCAACTACGCCGCCGCCAAGGCCGGCATTGCCGCGCTGACGCTGGTGCAGGCCGCCGAGCTGGGCCGCTATGGCATCACCGCCAACGCGCTGGCGCCGGCCGCGCGCACCGGCATGACCGAGCAGGTGTTCGCCGCCATGATGAAGGCGCCGGAAGGCGGCTTCGACTACTACGATCCGGCCAACGTTGCGCCGCTGGTGGTGTGGCTCGGCAGCGCGGACTCGGCGCAGGTCAACGGCCGCATGTTCGAGGCGGCCGGCGGCATGGTGTCGCTTGCCGATGGCTGGCGCACCGGGCCGAAAGCCGACAAGGGCGGGCGCTGGCAGCCGGCAGAAGTGGGCGCGGCGGTGGCCGGACTGCTGGCGCAGGCGCAGCCGCCGCAGGCGGTCTACGGCACCTGAGCGCGACGGCCATGGACTTCTCTCATTCCGTGGAATTTGGCGTCGAACACCAGATGGTCCGCGACAGCGCGCGCGACTACCTCGCCGTGCACAGCGATTCGGCGGCGGTGCGGCGCGCGACCGAGGCGGGTCCGGCGCACGATGACGCGCTGTGGCGCGCAATCGCGGGCGAGCTTGGCTGGTGCGGCATCGCGTTGCCCGAAGCGGTGGGCGGCGCCGGCCTGGGCGCTCCCGGGCTGGTGCTGCTGCAGGAGCAACTGGGACAGCGCCTGGCTTGCGTGCCGTTCTGGTCGACGGCGTGCGTGGCGGCGCCGTGGCTGCAGGGCAGCGTCGGCCACAGCGCGCAGTGGCTGGAACGATTGGCTGCTGGCGAGTGCCGCGCCGCGGCAGTGCTGCCGGACGATGGCGGCTGGCACTACGACGGTGTCGCGATCACCGCGCAGGCAGGCGCGGACGGCTTCGTGCTGCGCGGCAGCGCCGGCCAGGTGGCCGATGCCGCTGGCGCCGACTGGTTGCTGGTGCCGGCACGGCTCGATGACGGCTCGCCCGCGCTGTTCCTGCTGGAACCCGCTGCGCTGGCGCAGGATGTGCGTTTCGTGCTGGCGCCGCTGGACACGCTCGACCGCACGCGGCCGCTGGCATCGCTGCAGCTGGACGGCCTGTCCGTTGCGCCAGGTGCCTGCCTGGTACGCGGGAACGACGCGGCGCAGGGCCTGGCCCGGGCCTGGTGGCACGGCAAGCTGATGCTGGCGGCGGAGCAGCTCGGCGCGGCCCAGCAGTGCCTGGACCTGACCGTCGCCTATGCGTCGGAGCGCATCCAGTTCGGCCGCGCCATCGCTTCGTTCCAGGCGGTCAAGCACCGCTGCGCGCAGATGATGGTGCTGGTCGAGGCCGCGCGCTCGGCGGTGTATGGCGCGGCGCAGGCGTGGGAATCGGAGCCTGCCGACCAGGCCCGCCTCGACATCGCCGCCGCTTCCGTCGCGGCCGACGATGCCCTGCGCTTCTGTGCGCAGGAGGCCATCCAGCTGCATGGCGGCGTTGGCTTTACCTGGGAATATGACCCCCAGCTCTATTTCAAGCGCGCACAGGCTGCCGGCCACTGGCTGGGCGGCGCCCGGGCAGCGCTCGCATATCTCGCAGACCATGGCCCGCAAGCCTGGAGGACAGCATGAGCGCGCATGAAGAGCAGGCATTCCGCGCCGAGGTGGCGCAGTGGATGGTCGCCAACCTGGCCGGCGAGTTCGCCTGCCTGAAGCACCGCGGCGGCCCCGGCGACGAAGAGGCCTTCCCCGAACTGCGCAAGGCGTGGGAACGGCGCCTGGCCGAGGGCGGCTGGACCGGGCTGGGCTGGCCGCGCGCGCATGGCGGGCGCGAGCTGCCGGTGATGCAGCAGGTGATCTTCCACGAGGAATACGCGCGCGCCGGCGGCCCGGGCCGCATGGGTCATATCGGCGAAGGGCTGATTGGCCCGACCCTGATCGCCTTCGGCACCGCGGACCAGAAGGCGCGCCTGCTGCCCGGCATCCGCAACGGCACCACATTCTGGTGCCAGGGCTATTCAGAGCCCGGCGCGGGCTCGGACCTGGCCAATGTGCGCACGCGCGCGGTCCGCGATGCCGCCAGCGGCGACTGGCTGGTCAGCGGCCAGAAGGTGTGGACCTCGCTCGCGCACGACTCGGACTGGATCTTCGTGCTGGCGCGCTGCGAGCCCGGCTCGCGCGGTAGCAAGGGGCTGGTGTTCCTGATGCTGCCGCTGGGCCAGCCCGGCATCGAGATCCGCCCGATCCGCCAGATGGGCGGCGGCGCGGAATTCAATGAGGTTTTTTTCGACGGCGCGCGCGCCGCGGCCGCCGACGTGCTGGGCGAGCCCGGCGACGGCTGGCGCATCGCCATGGCGCTGCTCGGCTTCGAGCGCGGCATCTCCACGCTCGGCCAGCAGATGCAGTTCACGCATGAGCTGGAATGGGTGGCGCAGGCCGCGCGCGACAACGGCAGCAGCCGCGACGCGCTGGTGCGCCAGCGCATCGCGCGCGCCTGGGCCGGCCTGCGCGTGATGCGCGCCAATGCGCTGCGCATGCTGGCCGGTGCGGCGCAGGCCGGGCAGGACGGCGGCACTGCCTTGCAGCGGGAGGCGCTGATCTACAAGTACTACTGGTCCAACTGGCACCGCGACCTTGGCCAGCTCGCGCTGGACGTGCTGGGCCCGCTCGCCAACGTGCTCGACCCCGGTGACACGCGCCGCACCCGGCTGCAGCAGATGGCGCTGTTCTCGCGCGCCGACACCATCTACGCCGGCACCAACGAAATCCAGCTCAACATCATCGCCGAACGCGGGCTGGGCATGCCGCGCGAGGCCCGAGGACAGTCATGACCCTGAACACCGAAGCTCCCGCAGTGCCGGCCTATGTGCCCGGCCACCAACTGCTCGCCGGCAAGAGCGTTCTGATTACCGCCGCGGCCGGCGCCGGCATCGGCTTTGCCGCCGCGCGCCGCTGTGCGGAGGAGGGCTGCCGCGCGCTAATGATTTCCGATATCCATCCGAAGCGGCTGGACGAGGCGGTCGAAAGCCTGCGCGCGGAAACCGGCCTGCAAGCCATTCACGGCCAGCTGTGCGATGTGTCCGACGAAGCGCAGGCACGCGCACTCGTGGCCGCTGCCGAGGAAGCGCTCGGCGGTACCGACGTGCTGATCAACAACGCCGGCCTGGGCGGCTCGCGCCGCCTAGTTGATATGGACGATGCCGAGTGGTCGCGCGTGATCGATATTTCCCTCACCGGCACCTTCCGCATGACGCGCGCGATGCTGCCGCATATGCAGGCGCGCCGGCGCGGCGCCATCGTCAACAACGCGTCGGTGCTCGGCTGGCGCGCGCAGAAGGAGCAGTCGCACTATGCCGCGGCCAAGGCCGGGGTGATGGCGCTGACGCGCTGCAGCGCGATGGAGGCCGCGGAATTTGGTGTGCGCATCAATGCCGTGGCGCCGAGCATCGCGCTGCACGACTTCCTGAAGAAGTCGGCGCCGGCGGACCTGCTGCGGCAACTCAGCGAACGCGAGGCGTTCGGGCGTGCGGCGGAGGTGTGGGAGGTGGCCAATGTGATGGTGTTTCTGGCTAGTGACTATGCGTCGTACATGACGGGGGAAGTGTTGCCGGTGAGCAGCCAGCGGGCCTGAAAGGCTGAAAGTTGGTGCCGGCGGTATGCGAAAGCGTTGGGGCTAGCCACCACCCCTCGCAGGCGCTCCCCTCTCCAGCGCGCGGGAGAGGGGAGCAAACCAGACGGGAGTGATGGACTCGTCGGCAAGTCAGGCCGCCATGGTGAAGAAACACAGGAAACAGCAATGCCAAGAATCTTCCGTTCAGCCGAAGACATCCACGCCGCCGTCGGCCAACCCCTCGGCGAAAGCGCCTGGACGCGCATCACCCAGGACCAGGTCACCCAGTTCGCCCACGCCACCGGCGACCACCAGTGGCTCCACGTCGACCCCGAACGCGCCGCGCAAGGTCCCTACGGCGCCTGCATCGCCCACGGCTACCTGACGCTAGCGCTGGTCAACCAGTTCCTGCCCGAGCTGGTCACCGTCGAAGGCATGAAGTTCGGCGTCAACTACGGCTGCGACAAGGTGCGCTTCCCGGCCCCGGTGAGGGTGGGCGCCCGCGTGCGCGGCGTGGGTGAGTTGATACGAGCCGAGCCGTTGCAGGGCGGCGTGCAGTCGGTGGTGCGCATGACGGTGGAGATTGAAGGCGAAGCCAAGCCCGCCTGCGTGGCCGAGACGATCAGCCGCTACTACTTCTGAAACAGGAATCCAGCATGAATGAAGCAGTCATTGTCGCCGTCGCGCGCACCCCCATCGGCAAGGCGTTCCGTGGCGCCTTCAACGATACCGAAGCCCCGGTGCTGGGCGGCCACGTGGTGCGCGCGGTGGTCGAGCGCGCCGGCGTGGACCCGGCCGAGGTGGACGACGTGCTGATCGGCGCGGCCGCGCAGCAGGGCACGCAGGGCTACAACCTGGGCCGCCTGTGCGCGGTCGCGGCCGGCATGCCGGACAGCGTGCCCGGCATGACCATGGACCGCATGTGCGGCTCGGGCCTGATGACGATCGCCGCGGGCGCCCGTGCGATCCAGTGCGGCGAGGCCGGCATCATCGTCGCCGGCGGCGCGGAGTCGATCTCGCTGACGCAGAACAAGCATAAGAACGGCTACCGCGCCCAGTCCGAAGCGGTGGTGGCGCGCCAGCCGGCCGCCTACATGGCGATGATCGAGACCGCCGAGGTGGTGGCGCGCCGCTACGGCATCAGTCGCGCCGAGCAGGATGCCTACGCCTGGCGCAGCCAGCAGCGCACCGCCGAGGCGCAGCGGCGCGGCGCCTTCGACGACGAGATCGTGCCGCTGGCAACGCGCCGCGCGCTGTTCGACAAGGCCGGCGCACTGGCCGGGCACGAGACCGTAACGCTGGCGCAGGACGAATGCAACCGGCCCGATACCACGGCTGCAAGCCTGGCTGCGCTCAAGCCGGTCTGGAGCGGCGGGCAGGCGGTGGCCGAGGGCGAGCACATCACCGCCGGCAATGCCTCGCAACTGTCTGACGGCGCCGCCGCGGTGCTGCTGATGAGCGCGGACGAGGCGCGCCGCCGCGGCCTGCGCCCGCTGGGCCGCTATCGCGGCATGGCGGTGGCGGGCTGTGCGCCGGACGAGATGGGCATCGGTCCGGTGTTTGCCGTGCCGAAGCTGCTCGCGCGCCATGGCATGACGGTGGCGGATGTGGGCCTGTGGGAGCTGAACGAGGCCTTTGCCTGCCAGGTGCTGTACTGCCAGCGGGAGCTGGGTATCCCGGATGCGCGGCTGAACGTGAATGGCGGCGCGATCTCGGTTGGGCATCCGTTCGGCATGTCGGGCGCGCGCATGACTGCGCATGCGCTGGTCGAAGGGCGTCGCCGCGGCGTGCAGCAGGCGGTGGTGACGATGTGCATTGGTGGCGGGATGGGTGCTGCGGCGCTGTTCGACGTCCTGTAGCAAACATTCAGCTTATGGAAGCAGCCCCGGCACGGACGGCCCGCCACGAGGCCACCTGCCACCGCTCCACACGGAGGACACATCATGAAACGACTGATCGGCCTCGCCATATCGCTGGCGGTGCTGGCCACCGCGGTCTGGGCCTTCGCGCCGCGCCCGCTGCCGCCGTTCCCGGCCACCGCACTGCGCGCCGACGGCCTGCAGATCAACGGCATCGCCCGCGCCGGCGAGCGCCTGGTGGCCGTGGGCGAGCGCGGCAAGATCCTGTTCAGCGATGACCGGGGCGGCGACTGGCGCGTGGCCGCCGTGGACAAGCCCCAGGGCGCCACGCTGACGCAGGTGGCCTTTGCCGACAGCCGCCATGGCATCGCCGTCGGCCACAGCGGCCTGATCCTGCGCACGGAAGATGGCGGCACGCACTGGCAGCAGGTCGCCTTCGACGCGAAATCGTCCGACCCCTTGCTGGGTGCCCTGGCGCAACGCAACGGGCCGTGGTTCGCCGTGGGCAGCTTCGGGCGGTTCCTGGTCTCGCGCGACCAGGGCAGGCATTGGGAAGAGGCCGCCCGCAATGCCAACTCAGCCATGCAGGACCGCCATCTCAACGCCATCGCCGGCGACGGGAACGGACGCCTGATGCTGGTCGGCGAAGCCGGGCTGGTGCTGCGCTCCACCGATGGCGGCAGCCGCTGGGAGCCAGTCAAGACCCCCTATGAAGGCTCGCTGTACGGCGTGCTGCCGCTGCGCGACGGCGCCTGGCTGGCCTTCGGCATGCGCGGCAATGCGCTGCGCAGCGACGACTTCGGCACCACCTGGCAGGCCGCGGAAACCGGCTTGCGGACCTCGTTCTTCGGCGGCGCCGAATTGCCCGATGGCCGCATCGTGCTGGCCGGGCAGGGCGGCACGCTGGTGATGTCCGCGGATGGCGGACGCCACTTCGCGCCGTTGCCGGCCGGCAGCCCGCAGACGCTGGCCGCGCTGGTGCCTGCCGGCACGGACAAGTTGGCGCTGGGCGGCAGCAGCGGCCTGGCCGGCGCGACGCTCGCCGCAAATCGCTGAACCCCCGGTTGAACCCCCGCCTGACCGAACGCGAGAACGATCATGACCCGCCCCCAATCCTCCGGCCGCCTGGGCCGCTTCGTCGATGCCTGCGCCAGCGTGCTGATGCACCGGCGCCGCCTGCTGCTGTTGCTGTGCCTGGCCGTGACCGTGGCGCTGGGCTTCTCGGCCACGCGCCTGCGGCTCGATCCCGGCTTCAACAAGATGATCCCGCTGCAGCACCCCTACATGCAGGTGTTCACCAAGTACGCGAGCACCTTCTCCGGTGCCAATACGGTGCTGGTAAGCCTGCGCTGGAAGGGCGACGGCGACATCTACAACGCCGCCTTCATGGACAAGCTGCGCCACGCCACCGATGAAGTGTTCTTCATCCCGGGCGTGGACCGCTCGCGCGTGTTCTCGCTGTTCACGCCCAACGTGCGCTACACCGAGGTGACGGAGGCCGGCTTCCGCGGCGACGTGGTGGTGCCGGGCCGTTTCTCCGGCGCGCCGGACGAGCTCGACAAGGTGCGGCGCAACGTGGCGCGCTCCGGGCAGATCGGCCGGCTGGTCAGCAATGACCTCAGGTCCGCGCTGATCCGCGCGGAGTTGCGCGAGACCGATCCGGCCACCGGCAAGACCATCGACTACGGCTCCGTCGCGCGCCAGCTGGAGAAGATCCGCGCGCAATTCAGCGGCCAGGACGTCGAAGTCAATGTCGTCGGTTTTGCCAAGCTGGTGGGCGATGTCGAGGAGGGCATCGCCGGCGTGATGGGCTTCTTCGCGCTGGCCTTTGCCGTCACGGCGCTGCTGCTGTGGCTGTACACGCGCTCGCTGCGCATCACCGTGCTGGCGCTGGTGGTAGCGCTGCTGCCGGTGGGCTGGCTGCTGGGGCTGCTGCCGCTGCTGGGCTATGGCATCGACCCGATGTCGATCCTGGTGCCGTTCCTGATCTTCTCGATCGGGGTTTCGCACGCGGTGCAGATGACCAATGCCTGGAAGCAGGAGGTGGTGCAGGGGCACAGCCCGCGGGAGAGCGCCAGCGCGGCCTTCCGCAAGCTGTTCATTCCCGGCACGGTGGCGCTGCTGACCAATGCGCTGGGCTTCATGGTCATCATGCGCATCGAGATCGATATCGTGCGCGAGCTTGGCATCACCGCCTGCCTGGGCGTGCTGCTGATGATCGTGACCAACAAGGTGTTCCTGCCGATCCTGCTGTCGTACACGCGGCTGGAGCCGTCGGCGCTGGCACGGTCGCAGGCGCGGCGCGCGCAGGGTGGCGGCGGGCTGTGGCACAAGTTCGGCGCGTTGGCCCGTCCGGCTCCGGCACTCGGCGTTTTCGTCGCCGCGCTCGCCCTGCTGGCGGCGGGCGCGATCGAGTCGCGCGGCCTGAAGATCGGCGATGTCGGCAGCGGCGCGCCCGAGCTGCGCGCGGATTCGCGCTACAACCGCGACAGCGCCAGCATCGTCAGCCAGTACAACATCGGCTCGGATGCGCTCACCGTGGTGGTGGAGCCGACCGGCTTCGACGACGGCTGCCTGCACTACCCGGTGATGAGCGCGGTGGAACGCTTCGAAATGCATATGCGCGGCGTGTCCGGCGTGCAGTCGGTGGTGAGCGTGTCGTCGCTGGCCAAGGTGGTGATCGGCGCCTACAACGAGGGCAACCCGCGCTGGGAGGCGCTGCCGCGCAGCAGCGAGGGCCTGGGGCAGGGCGCCAAGGCCTACGACCCGGACAACGGCATGAACACGTCCAACTGCCAGGCGATCCAGGTGCTGATCTACACCGCCAACCACGAGGGCGCCACCATTGCCCATATCGTCCGTGAGATCCGCCGCTTTACCGCCGCCGACAAGACTCCCAATGTCGCGTTCCGGCTGGCAGGCGGCAATATCGGCGTGATGGCCGCCACCAACGAGGCCGTGGAAGAGGCCGAGGTGGCAATGCTGCTGGCGATCTTCGGCGCGATCACGCTGCTGTGCCTGCTGACGTTCCGCTCGTGGCGCGCGGTGCTGTGCATCATCGTGCCGCTGACGCTGGTGTCGGTGCTGTGCAATGCGCTGATGGCGCGCCTCGGCATCGGCCTGAAGGTATCGACGCTGCCGGTCATCACGCTGGGTGTTGGCGTTGGCGTGGACTATGGCATCTACCTGTACGAGCGCATCCAGCACCAGATCCGCGAGGAAGGGCAGGCGTTGCCGCAGGCATTCGCCGAGGCGATGCGCCAGCGCGGCTCGGCGGCGCTGTTCACGGCGCTGACGATGTGCATCGGGGTCGGCACATGGGCCTTTGCCGCGCTCAAGTTCCAGGCCGACATGGGGATCCTGCTGGCCTTCATGTTCCTGGTGAACCTGTTCGGCGCGGTGTCGCTGCTGCCGGCGCTGGCCGCGTGGCTGGGTGTCGAGCAGGAGGAGCGCGCCCGCGTGAAGGCAGGCGTTGCGGCAGATATTGCGGCAGGCGGAGACACGACGCCGCCCGCGCGTGCCCTCAAGTCCGATGCGGCTTGAACGTCGCGGATAAAAAGCGGAGAGACAGCATGCACGACACCCAGGCATCCGCAGCAACGGCTTTCACGCCGCTGCGCATCGGTCCGCTCACGCTGCGCAACCGCTTCATCAAGGCGGGCGCCAATGAAGGCATGACGCCGCACGGCTTGCCGACGCAGGCGCTGGTCGGGCACCACCGCGATCTCGCCGCCGGCGGCGTGGGCATGACCACGGTGGCCTACGCCGCCGTGGCCGACGACGGACTGACCTTCGCGCACCAGCTCAGCATGCGCCCGGAGCAGGTGCCATACCTGCGCGTACTGACCGACGCAGTGCATCGCGAAGGCGCGGCGGCCTGCCTGCAGATCACGCATGCAGGGTCGTTCACCACCATGCGCCACGGCGGCAGCCGCGCGCCGGGCAGCGCCTCATCCGGTCTCAATGCCTTCGGCATGATGCACGGCGTGTATTTCCAGCGCGCCATGCGCGAGGCGGACATGGCGCGCGTGGCCGGCCAGTTTGCCGCGGCGGCCAGGCTGGCGCGCGAAGCCGGCTTCGACGCGGTCGAGATCCATATGGGCCACGGCTACCTGCTCAACCAGTTCCTGTCGCCGCTGAGCAACCGGCGGCGCGACGCGTTCGGCGGCAGCGTGGAGAACCGCACCCGCTTCCCGGCCGCGGTGCTGCGGCAGGTCAAGGATGCCGTCGGCAACGGACTGGCCGTCTGCTGCAAGCTCAGCGTCAGCGACGGCGTGCCGGGCGGCAACCAGCCCGCGGACTCCGCCGTGACCGCGCGCATGCTGGAGGCGGAAGGGGCCGACCTGCTGACGCTCAGCGGCGGCCGCAACGTGGAAAGCCCGTGGGTGCTGTTCGGCAGCCCGATGCCTACGGCGCAGATGAAGGCCGCGGCCCCGACCGCGCTGGCGCGCTTCGGCATCACCATGCTGGAGCGCAGCACGCCGCGCGACCTGGCGTTCCGCGAGCTGTATTTCATCGAGGCGTCGCGCGTGGTGCGGCAGGCGGTGCACATGCCGCTGGCTTATGTCGGCGGCGTCAAGTCGCTCGACAACGTGGCGCAGCTGATGGCGGAAAGATTCGACTGCATCGCGCTGGCACGCGCGCTGATCCACGATCCCGCGCTGGTCGCCAACTGGCGCAGCGGCGCGGTGCGGCGCTCGGCCTGCGACAGCTGCAATGGCTGCGTGGCCAGGATCTACGATCCCGCCGGCGTCAGCTGCGTGCATGGCCCGGGCAACGATCCGGCGCTGACGCGCCTGGTCGCACTGCAGTAGTCCGATGGGACGATGAGGCAGCGGCCGGAGGCTCTTATCTTGAAGTTCCCACGGGATTTCAAGGAGACACCATGAGCCAAACCGGCATCAGCGGCTACAAGATCGAATCACGCCCGCCCGAGGCCCGCTACGCGCGCGGCTGGCACTGCCTCGGCCTGGCCGACGCCTATCGCGACGGCAAGCCGCACACACTCGATATCTTTGGCAGGCGCCTGGCGGCGTTCGCCGACTCTACCGGCGCCATCCGCGTGATCGACGGCTTCTGCCCGCACATGGGCGCGGACCTCAGCACCGGCACAGTGCAGGGCGACAACCTGGTATGCCCGTTCCACGGCTGGCAGTGGGGCGGCGACGGCGGCTGCAAGTCGATCCCTTATTGCAAACGCGTGCCGCCCAAGGCGCGCGTCGGCGCGTGGCAGACCTGCGAGCAGAACCGGCTGCTGTTCATCTGGCACGATCCAGAGGGCCGTCCGGCGCCGCCGGAGGTGGCGATTCCGCGCATCGAGGCCTGCTTCTCGCCGGAGTGGTCGGAATGGGCCATGGACGAGATGGTGATCCGCACCAACTGCCGGGAGCTGGTAGACAATATCTCCGACATGGCGCATTTCGGCACCGTACACGGGTCGCCGGTCGACTATTTCGCCAATCTGTTCGAAGACCACAAGGCCACACAGCTGATGATCGGGCGCAGTGCCCGGCTGTCGGGCGATGCGCAGCTGACGGCGTTGTCGACTTACTTCGGTCCGGCGTACCACATCACCGACATGAGCGGCCGCATGGGCGACCAGGAGATCCACTCCGTCCTGCTCAACTGCCATGTGCCGATCGACCTGAACAGCTTCGTGCTGCGCTACGGCGTGCTGGTGAAGAAGATTCCGGGGCTGAGCGACGAGCAGAACCGCGCCATGGCGCAAGCCTACGTCGAGCAGGCGCGCCAGGCCTTCTATGAGGACGTGGCCATCTGGGACAGCAAGATCCGCATCGACAACCCGCTGCTGTGCGAAGGCGACGGGCCGATCTACCAGATGCGTGACTGGTACCAGCAGTTCTACACCGACATCGAGCAGGTGCGGCCGTCCAGCGTGGCGCGCCGCGTGATCGAGCTGAACCCGGGCAATATCGTGCCGCCGGCCCTGCGGCACGTGTTCGAGGACTGACCATGAAAACCGCAGTCATTACCGGTGCCGCGTCCGGCATGGGCGCGGCCGTGCGGGCGCGCATGCTGGCCGACGGTTGCCGGGTCATCGGCGTCGACCTGCGCGACGCGGACATTCTTGCCGATCTTTCCACCGGGCCAGGCCGCGCTGCGGCGATCGATGCTGTGCTGTCGCATTCGGACGGCCGCATCGACCAGTTGATCTGCTGCGCCGGCCTGGGCCCGCATGTCGATCCTGCAACACTGGTGGCGTCGGTCAACTACTTCGGCGTGGTGGCGTTGCTGGATGGCTTGTTCGATGCGCTGCGCCACGGGCGGGATCCGTGCGCCGTGGTGGTGTCTTCCAGTTCCGCCACGCTGCAGTGCTGGGAGGGCAGCCCTTTGCGCGATGCCTACCTCGCCGTCGATGAGGCCGGCGTGCGTGCCTTGCTCGAAGCTGCCGCGGCGGCGGAAGCGACGCGGGACCAGGCTGGCTATATCGCCTATGCCAGCTCCAAGCATGCGGTGACGGCAGCTGCGCGGCAACGTGCCGGAGCCTGGGGGCAGGCGGGTGTTCGCCTCAACGTGGTGGCGCCGGGTGCGGTGGAAACACCGCTGCTGCAGGCGGGGTTGAAGGATCCGCGCTACGGCGATGCCATACGCGATTTCCTGCCACCGCTGGGTCGCCGTGCGCAGCCTGAGGAGGTGGCTGGTCTGATTACTTTCCTTTGCGGGCCGCAGGCAGGCTATATGCATGGCAACGTGGTGTTCATCGACGGCGGCGTCGATGCCGCGCAGCGTCCGCTGACGTTCTGAAGCGGTGGCGGCATGTGCCAATGCCGCCTGGTTTGCCCTCGCGACACGGCCGGAAAGCCTTGCCGTGGCATAGGGGGATCAGAACTCGAGCCCGACCTGGGCGGCGACGTTGTGCGATTTGGTGCGGAACAGTTCCGGCTTCTTGACGGGCCAGCCAAGCGTCACTTCGTAAGTCAGCGCCGCATCGTGGCACATGGCCCAGCGCCCGCGCGCCCCGATCACCGCGCCGATCAGTGTCTGGCCCACCAGGAACTGCGCGGAGGGACCGCCTACGTGACCGGCGTCAAAGCCGACGAACGCCTCCTGACGGGCGTTGCCGAGTTGCCAGGCGAGGTCGTTGCGCCAAGTGATGCCGTTTTCGGCCGCCAGGGTGAGTTGCTCATCGAAGCCGCGCACCGAATAGCGGTTGCCGATGGTGTAATAGTCGGATGGCAGGATGCGTGTGCGCGCGTACTGCATGCGGACATTGGTCTGGTAACGCAGGTGCTGGCCAGCCACCTGGAGCGGCACCATCAGACCGGCATTCGCCAGCACGATCTCCGATTTGCCAGCCCAGGACGGATCGCCGAGGACGAAGCCCGGCGCCTTCGAGTGCGCCGGCAGCGATCTGCGCCACGCCGCGCCAATGTCGAACACATTGGCGCCGAAGAACTGGCGGTGTGCTGCGCCGAACTCCAGGCCGACGAAGTCGCGGTGCTGCACGGCGAGGTCGATGCCGTCCAGCGTGCTGCTCGCTGTCTTGCGGAAAACCTTGCCGTACAGGCTGGTCTTGCCCGAGGCATTGCGGAATGGCACATAGCCCAGGCCCGCCTCGATCTGCGTGCTGCGCCCGCCGTAGACGATATCGCCCTCGAAGCCCGCTACGGTCTGGTGGTATTTCGACTGGTTGGCATCGACGAATGCGTTCCAGTAGCCAAACGGAATGCTGTAGTTGATGGCCGACGAGCGCGTGCCGGCGGCGCCGTTGCCGACGTCGGCATTGGTGTTGCCCGAGATCGTCAGGCTGTCATACAGGAACAGCGGCGAATCTACGGTCAGCGTGCCGCCCATCTGGTACTTGCCGGTGGACTCCAGGCCGCCGTTGTCGCCTGTCACCAGCGCATGCCAGCGCTTGCCCGTGCCGGGCTTGACGACCAGATCGGTGTCGCCTGGATTGTCACCGGGCACGAGGTCGATGCCGGCATCGGCCTGGCCCTGCAGGCGGCGCATGTTCTCCATGCCCTGGTCGAGGTCGCGCTGGTTGACCAGTCCGCCGGGACCAGTCGGCAGGGCCGTGCGCCACCAGCCGGGCGTGCCGTCGGCCTTGACGCCGGTGATGCGCCCGGCCACCACGCGCAGGCGCAACGTGCCGCTGGCGAGGTTTTGTTCGGGGATCAGCACGCGCGTGGTCACATAGCCCAGGGCGACGAGGCGTGCGGCGAAGTATTGCTGAATAGTCTCCAATCCCTTGCCGCCGACGCATTGGCCGGGCAGGATGCCGGCCTCGGCGCGCAGCCATTCGAAGTCTTCGGCGCCTTCCCATTCCGCGGTCAGAATCGGGAAGCACGGCGCCTCGGTGGGCAGGATCAGCTGCCCGGTTACGGTGGGTGTCTCGGGCGCGGGCGTCAATACGTCGGGACGGGCCAGGGCGCGTTCACGCGCGGCCCCCTGCTGTTGTTCCTGGCGGCGCTCGATGGCGTCGTTCGGAGTGACGGCCGGGAAGAACGGCAATGCCTGGGCAACCGCCAGCGAGGGGAACGACAGGAGGAACGGGACAAATGGAGAGGTAGCGCGCGCCTTGTGACGCGCGTTCTTGGTCTTGGGAAGCATGAATTAAAATGCCAGAAACATCAAACGGGCTTGCACAACCTGTAACGCTATGCAATCCATTTTTCGTAGGCGAAATAGAGAATCACGCCGAAGACGAATGCAAGGAATAGGACGTAGGAGATCTTTTCCGATCGACTCATCTTCTTCCATTGATCCGGTGTTGGGCCACCGCCGATTGCCATAGTTTTTTCCTTTACCTTGAATTCTCTTTTGTCGGTGAGGAATGACCCCATGGCATTAAGCCAAAGCTGATCCTTCCTGGTGACGCAACGCCAAACTCAATTGCCGTGGCACCGCCGTACGCGTGCGTAATCGCGGCATAACCATTGACGCGGAAAGGTGTTGGAATAGAAATGAAGGCTTGGTTTCCGTCGCCATTTATGAACGAATTGGTATCATTCCCATTGTTTGCCCCGAATATCCAGCCAAAGCTCATTGCTCCACCAAGTGAAAATGAAACTGCGGATGGATTTGTCAGGACCACCCCCGTGGAAAGATACTTCGTGCCGTCATGAAGATTCATCGCTCCGCCGACGGTGCCCGACAATGCTCCTCCGCTGACTGTTACGTAGTCGGGTAGCAAGCCACGGCCACCGGTACCTCCGATGCCAGCGGCACATTCCGCAGTGATACATCCGCTAGCAGCAGGGGTAAACAGGTTCTGCGGAGAAGTTGATGTCGATGCAGTTGACTGACCGAGGGTATCCGTACTCCAGTTGTAGGGCGACATTTCTCCCCCGGTCTTCCCCTGAATATAGGCGGCAAGCCCGGGATCAACGTTGGACTGAACCTGCTGAACCAAATAGCGGCCATTTCCGTTTTCGTCCTGACCCACCTCCCATTTTGCGCCCATGTCGCTGACACCGTTGGGGTTGTTCTTACCATCGACAACCATGCCGCTCGTCACATTCTCGCCACGCAGGGAGTTGCCACCCGCGCGCATCGCGTTCTCGATCTGCTCTGTCGTGTACTTTCCGCCGCTGTCTTTTGCCAGCTTGATCGCCAATGCTCGTTCGTCATTGCCGAGCTGGCGGTTGAAGCGATCCGTAGTGGACGCCGTAGCCGCGCCGGAGCCGCCGCCGAGAACCGCACCAATACTGCCTGCAGCAATATTGGCTGCAAGGTTACCAATCGCTTGATCAAGTTCGCTGCTGCCGGTGCTAACTGCGCTATTGGCGGCGTTAGCCAACTGGCTTAAATTGCCGCCGGCCAAGGATGCCGCGCCCGCGCCAGCCGCTCCGGCCAACGCATTGCCTCCACCCAGGCCGGCGACGAGTGCACCGCCCGCGCTGTGGAGTGCAGCGCGATACTCACCCCCTTCCTTCCAGCCGTCGATATCGGACTGGGCTGCCGCCATGGCCGCCTGGTTTTCGGCGCTCGGATCCTGGCGATACGCCTCCGCAGCAGCCTTGTACCGTTCTTCCGCCGCCGCCTGCTTAGCATTGGCAACCTGACCTACCGTCTTCGCTATTGCCTCGCCCGCCGCCAGCGCCGCAGCCATCGTGTCCGCCTGCTTGTCGAGCACGTTCTTCAGGTCGGGATTCTTTTCCACCGTAGTGTTCGTGGCGGCGGTGTCGCGCTTGAGGCTCGACAAGTCCTGCTTCTGATGCGCCTCGTCTCGGATCGCGATGGTGCCATCCGCAATGGCGCTGAGCGCCACGCCGTCCTGGCTGCCGCTCTCATGCTGCGGGATCATCGGGCTGATGCCGCCGGTGTTCCTGCCCGAGGTCTGGCCGCTGTTCTTCTCGCTGTTCTGTGGGCCAGCGGTAATGCCACCCGAAACGCCGAACGAGGTTGCGCTGTAGTCGGAGTGGCTCCGGATATCGCTGAAGCTGAGCGTGCCGGTGTCGAGCTGGTTCTTGTCCTTGCCGGCGGCGCTGGCGATCACCGCGCCCTTGAGGTCAGTATTGCCCTCCACCCGGATGTCGAAGCCGCCTTCTCCTGCGTAGATGCCCGATTGCTCGCTCACGTTCGCGTAGTTGCCGCTGGCCTTGCCCTGGCTCGCGGAGCCGCTGGCCGAACCGCCGCCCTGGCTGATGCTGAAGCCGCCACCCGTGCTTTCCTGCCGGGCGCGCACCTTTTCGGTGTCCTGGCGGCTGGCAATGTTCAGGTTGCCGCCGACATCGCCCAGCACCTTGCCACCGCTCACCGTGGCGCCCAGGATATTGGTGTCGTTGCCCGACACCAAGGTGACGGACTCCTTGCCGGTCACATGGCTGTTGGCCTGCGTGGCGCCCTGGCTGTCGGCGTTGCCTCTGGCCGTCGAGGCCGAGGCCGAGGCGCCAAAGCCTGCGTTGTTCGGACCCATGCCGTAGGAGACACCGACGCTGGCGCTGCTCGACTTGTTGGTGCTGTGGCTCTCGTTCGTGTCCGTGGCCGACACGATGTTGATGTCATTCTTCACACCGAGCACCACCTTGTTGGCGTCGATGTTCGAGCTGATGATGTTCAGGTTGCCGGCCGTCCCGTTGCCATTGGCATCCACGCCCGTGGCAGTAAAGGCGGTCGTGCCGCCCGCTGACACGTTGGACCCATTGTGAAGGGTGCTGTCCTCGGTAAGGGTTTGCTTGCTCCGGCTATTGCCGAAAGACAGGGTAAGCGCGGCGCCGCCGGCAAGTCCATCCTTGGCGAGCGATGTGGCGGCGTCGTAGGCATCGCGCCCGGCGGCCATGCCCCACAGCGCCGAGGCGCGTCCGTCCTGGCTCTGGCTGGCCGAGATGACTTTGTTGCCCGCATTGATCGCCGCGCCGATGGCGCCGCCCGACACGCCCAGCGTGAAGCCGCTTTGCTTGACCTCATGCGTCTCGTCATGGTGCTGGCGGTTCTGCGCGGCCTCGATGGTCACGTCGGCGCCCACACCGGTGATGTCCTTGGCGGCGATCAGGTCGCTGCCAGTGAGCTTCAGCGTACTGCCCGCATTCATGTGCACGCTGCCACCCGTGGAGCCTACCAGGCTGCCCACTTGCTGCGTGCTGTTGTCGCTGACGGTGTCCTTCTGTTCGCGCTTGCCGTAGGAGAGGCCGGAACCGGTGGCGCCAAATCCGGTCTTCTTCTCCTCCTTGAAGCTGTAGGACGAGGACGTGGTCTCTGCCGTGCCGATGGCGATATTGCGTCCGGCGTCGAGGGTCACGTCGTGCGTGGCGGCAATGGTGCTGCCAGAGGTGTTCAGGTCACGACCCGCCGTCATGTCAACCGTGTCGCCCGAGAAGGTGCTGCCGAGCGCCTCAGTGCGGCTTGCCGCGTCGATGGTATGGGTGGACTTCTTCGACAGGACGCCGCCGCTTTGCTTCGACTGCTCGTCGCGTATCGCCGCGCTTGCCTCAACGGCCTTCACGTTGATGTCACGGGTCGCGCTGACGGCGAGGGCGCCGTCAGCGTTCACGTACGCGGCCTTGGCATTGATATCCCGGCCGGCAACGAGCGCTACATCGTGGCCGATGATCTGTGAGCCGAGCTCCGCGCTGCGCGCCACGCTGGAGCGGTTCTTCGCGTCCGCGACGGCATCGAAGCTCTCGGCGACCTTCACCGTGTCCAGGTTGATATCCCGCCCGGCGCCCATGCCGAGGCTGCCGGTTGCCGTGATGCTGGCCGCCTGGCTATTGATATCCCGGCCCGCTACGAGCACGGCATTGTCCACGTCCACGCTCGCGACGCCGCTTATTACGGTGCGGCTGGCGGTGGATTCGCCGGCCTTGTTGCTGTCCGAGGCTGTGGTGGTGGACAGGTTGATGTCCCTGCCGGCCGTGGCTGCCAACTCGCCGGCACTGATCCTGCCCGCCAGATTCTCGATATCCTGCTTCGCGTGCAATTCCATGTTGCCGGCTGACAGCGTGCCGCGCTCGTTACGGATATTGCCGGCATCGATCAGCATCACGTCGCGCGCCGCGATGGTGCCGGTGTTCTTCACATCCCCGCCGGTCTGGATCGCCATGTTGCGCGCCGTGATCAGCGTGCCGTCGCCCTTGAGGTCGCCCTCGCGCACCTTTAGGTAAACCTGTGGCACCAGCACCTGCTGCGTGGAGCCGTCCGGCAGCGTGACGGTCTTCTCGACCAGCCAGACGATGTCGGTGGTGAGCGCCTGCATCTGCTCAGCGGTGAGTGCCGTCCCAATGGTCAGGGAGAACTGTTTGGCGAATTCGGCGCCCAACTGCATTAGCGCCTTGTACTGGGCCTCATTGTCGGTGTAGTCCCCAACGAAGCGCTGGCCGGTGCCGAGCATCACGGCGTCGGCCACCAGCCGCGCCTCATAGAAGCCGTCGCCCAGGCGCTTGAGGGCCCTGGTCGGGTCCTGGCCGAGCTGGGTCAGCATGTAATCGCTGGACAGCCACTGGCGCTGGTTGGTGAAGCGCGGGTCGGTCTCGATCAGGTAGCGCGCGCCGGGGTCGGTGCGCGTGACGAATAGCGCGTTGCCGGGCATCGCCAGCGACGGGGTGACAGTGCGGATCAGCTCGCCGCCCAGGCGCCCTCCGGCCGTACTGCCGCCGGGATTTAGCGACACCTGCATCAAGCTTGGCGCGCTGGCAATCGGGCCGGTGCCGGCCTTCGGGTCGACGGACGCACCGCTGCCAGGGACCGTTTGCAGATGCTCCTGCGTGGTGCCCGTTGCCAGAACCAGCGGAAGCGTCAGATTGAGCGGAGCCAAGGGGGAGCTGTCGCTGCGCCGGTCCGGTGCGTTGACGCCGCGATTGATGTAGTGCCACGCCTGGGTGCCGGTGCTAGTCTCGAAGCGGGTGCCGGTATAGCCTTCGTTGCGTACTGGTGCCGGCGCGGTCAGTGTGCCGCCGACGGCAATCTCGCTCTTGTCGTTGGCCACGGCCCCGTTGATCGTGGCATTGCCGCCAACCAGCAATCGGGCGGGATCGGTATGCAAGACCACCTCCTCGCGCACTTGCGTCTGCTTGTCCACGGAATAAAAGTTGTCGACAGTGCGCGCGTGAAAATCCTTGTTGAAGGCAACGATCCTTTCGTTTAGCGCTTCATATTTCGCAACATTGGCGCCTTGCCAGTCGCGGTACTTCTGGTATGCGGCATTGCACGCCGGCGGGGCGTCGATCTCGCACGGTGCGGCATAAGGAGGAGGCGCACTGTCGGGACGCTCGACCTTCAGCTTGTCCCAGATCGGGTGGTCGGGTGGATAGTTGTACTGCTGCGTCACCAGCACCGGATTTCCGTTTGCATCCTTCTCGTAGTGCGAGGTGTAGGCCAGACCCAGCGGCGACCACTGTTCTTGTGGCAGGCCGCCGTAGTAGTCCAGGTAATAGGGGTCCTGCCAAGGCATCACTGGTCCGGCCTCGCCGTCGGGGCGGCGCGACCAGTCGAACGGCGGACCGAATTCAGCAAATGGATATTGCTCCGAGGGCAGCAGCAGCACGCGTGCCACGCCTTTCTGGTTGCCATCGCGGTACAGCCAGCCAAGGTCCGTGCCTGGATGGAAGTAATCGTCCTTGCCGCTCCAGTCGAAGATAAGCGCTGTGGTCGGGTCGATATCGTCCATTGACCCCTTGAGGCGGTAGACCAGAGTCCTTTTCACGCCGGTGTCCGTCTCCTGGGCCTCGAAATGGCTGTTTTCGTTGCGGATGCTGGCCGCGTTGATGTTGGCGTCGCGTGCCACATCGATGACGGCCGAGGCGTTGGTGAGCGAGCTGGCCTGTCCCGTGGCTTTGCCCTCGGCGTCCAGCGCACCGCCGACGTTCAGGTCCTGCGACGACAGGATGAGCGCGTGCTCGCGGTTGACGATGTCCGGCGCGCCCAGGTTGACATCCCCGGTGCGCGAGGCGATCACGGCCCCTTTGCCAGTGGCGGCGTCCTGGTCGTTCAGGATCTGCACGCCTGCGCCGATGGCAACAGCGTCCCCGAAGATGCGGTCGGTATTGGTGACCGTCGTGCCGGCCTGCACACGCACCGTGCCGCCTTCGATCAGGCCGCTGTTGGTGACTGCCTCGTCGGCGCGCACGGTGTTGGCGACTTCGCCGTACAACTCCCCCGAGTTGTCGACATTGCGGGCATGTACGTCGATCGAGTTGGCGGACAGCATCTTGCCGCTGTTGACGATATTGCCAGCGGTGTCGAAGGTCAGGTTCCCGCCGGCGGCGAGCGTTTTGGTGTTGGTGAAGTCGTTGGTCAGGTGGATATCAACATCCCCCTTGGACCGCACTGTACCGTCGCCGGAAAGGCTATTGCCAACGATGGCGAGCCGGGTGTCGGCCGCCAGCAGGCCATCGGTGTTGGTGGTGGCGCCGACATTGAACTGCGCGGTGCCGCCCGAAGTCATCTCGCCCCGGGTGTTGTTGAACGTCGCCGAGGCGACCGTCATGGCTGTGTCGGCCCGTAGGGCACCATCGATATTGTCGATGGTGCTGGCGGCGATCCGGACGCTGCCGCCTTCCATACCTTTCGGCGCCGCGTCGGTCCCGCCGAGCGTGCTGCGGTTCACCACCGTGCTCGCTTGAACGTCGAGCAGGCCGCCGGCATGGGCAAAGCCCGCCGTGTTGTCGAAGCCGCCGGTCAGGCGGATTGTCGCGTCGCCTTTCGAGGCGAGATAGCCGCTGTTGTTGGCCAGGCTCCCGGCGGTCACGTCAAGCGGCCCACCGGTAACGAACTTGCCTCCGGAGTTATCGAGGATCGTCGCATTGACCTTAGCCGACTGCTGCCCGGAGACCGTCCCGGCCTGGTTGCTGAAGACCCCCGTGGCGAGCGTCAATGGCCCGTCGGCGACTGTCAGGCCACCGTTGCCGTTGTCGTACAGGTGCCCGTGCGTGTCTGCCACCAGCAGTCCGGTGGACTGCACCACACCTCCGCGGTTGTCGAAGAGGCCCGTGTCGGTTTGGACGCTGGCACCCGAGATCTCACCGGCGTTGTTCGTGAGCGCCTGGCCGCCGGTATCGGCCTTGAGCGCCTGGACTGCCGACAGTTGCCCATGGTCGTTGGTGATGGCGCCGCCGACAATGACCAAGTCCCTGGTCGCCAGGGCCTTGCCGGCGGTGTTGTCCAGAGCGCCATTCAGGGTCAGGTTGTCCTGCACGGAGCCGATCACGCCGCCGCGGTTGGCGATGGTCGCCCCAGCTACAGTCGTCGCTCCGGTGCCGGCTACGGTGGCGCAGGCATTGTCCACGGTATGCGATGCGGCGACGCGCAGTGCGCCGGCACTGGTGATGGCGCCGTTCTGGTTCAACACGGTAGCGCCGCTGACCTGGCCGCCGTTGGTGCCGGCCACGATGGCGCCGCCCCGGTTATCCACCCTGCCGCCGGCATTGACCTGCAAGGCAGTGGCTTCGAGCCGCGCGTTCTGGAGCGTGATGTCACCCGAGGCGTTCAGGGTGGCAGTGTTGTGCGCGACGGTCGTACCGTTGGACAGGTCCAGCGTTGGCGCCGACAGGTTGGAATCGGCCCCGGTGACGAGCTTGCCGCTGGACTGGATGGCGGTGCGCGCGGCAAGGCTGGCCGTGCCCGCGCCGGTGACGCTGGCATTGGCATCGACCCCGGCGCCGATGGTCCCGGTGTTCACAATACGCTCGGCGAAGCCCAGCAGATCCGTGCCGGCCGCCATCGTTCCGCTGTTGGCCAGCTGCCCCGGCGTGCTGCCATTGATGGCGCCGCGCGTAGTGATGGTGCCGGCGTTATCGATGTTGGTCCCGGCAACGTTGGCGCCACCCTCGGACTGCAGGCGGCCACCCGGCACGATGCGCACGTCCCCATTGTTGTCCACGACGATATCGCCAGCGCGGGTTGTGATGCCGCCGCCGACATTGAAGCCGATGCCTTTTTCGGTCCCGATGAGACGTACCGAATTCGCGTACATCGACCCCAGCGCCGCCGCATCCAGCGCGAACTGCGGCGCGGCGCCCGTGCCCGCCTGCGGCGTGGCGTTGAGCGTCGAGTGGTCAATATGGTTCGCGCCTGCAATGGCGTTCAGGTGCCTGGCCCACAGTTCGGCGTTAATGCTGATTGAGCGCGCCAGCAGATCGACCTGCGCCTGCGGGCTGGACAGGCCTGGGCCATCAATCCCGATATGGCCTTCCCGCACATCGAACCCGGTCAGGCTGCCATCGGCCCCAAACACCGGGCGCCCCGTTGAAAGCGTGAAGCGGTCTGCATTGATCACGCCGCAGCCCGAGCAGGTGATGCCCGCGGGGTTGGCCAGGACCAGGTTGGCGCGATTGCCGGCGATTTCCTGCGCCCCTAGCAATTGTGACGGATTGGGTTGCGTCACCTGAACCACGATATTGCCGGCACTGCTGTTGCCCAGCTGCACGTTGCCCTGAACCCAGCCCGCAATCCGGGTCTGCGAGTTCTGGCCGCCGTTGTTCAGCACCACGCCGGACGGGCCTACGTTGTACTGGATGAAATTGTTGACGCTGGTTCCACCGTTGCGTTGGGGCGGGGCGATGTTCACGACCGGGACGCCATTGGACGCGACCCCGACCACCGGACGTTGCCCTGGCACATTCCTGTCCGCCTGGATCGGCAGCGTCTGCGCCGCTACGGGGACGCCCATCATTGCCGTCGTCACAGCGGTGAGCCATAGCACCGGCACGAACGCCGTTGTCGCGCCGCCGCGCGTTCCGCCATGGCGGCCCTTGGCGCATCCCGTCGCGCTTTCGCGAACTGCCACCAGCATGCCGCGAACGGCATTGAATACCAGCCGATAGAGTCTTGTGTTCATGATGGCTCTTGTCTTGCACAGCTTCACCCGGCGAGAACACCGTCCCCGGGCACTGGCATCGCGCTGCCATCGTTGATGTGCACCGGGCCTGGATCGCCAGCGGTCAAAGAAAAGGCGGACGGGTTGAGGTCACCGCCAGAGCAGCGGTGCACGGCAGGAGGCACGCACCGCAATGTGCAAGGGTATCGACGGCAGGCCGATAAGTTGCTGGGACGAATCCGACTTTGAGACGGGAATTTCTCAAAGGTGGGCTTGCGGCCAATCCACGAGGGGCTTATGGCGCATGGCTACGCCGGCGCAGTGGCGAGGGAAGGAGGAAGGAAGGGGAGACGTGGCGCGGCCGGGCGAAGACTCGCCCGGCCGGATCATGCGATGTGGTCAGGTACCCGATCCGCGCGCGGCGTCCGGGGAGAAGAACGCTTCGGTGAACTCAGGGCTGTTGTTCAGCTGGAACATCGGGCCTTCGTTGGTCAGGCGGTCCGCAAAGTAAGCGCCGGAAATCAGGTCATGGTAGAACACCGCGGTCGGATGATAGCGGCGCGCATCGTAGGCGTAGACCGAGGCCTGCAGGTTGGTGCGCCACAGCTGGCCGCGGCCATCGTAGTTGTCGGCGGCGAGGGCTTGCCAGGTGTCTTCGTCGAGATACAGCACGCGCTTCGCATACTGGTGCCGGAAGCCGGACTTGAGCGTTGCTTCCAGGATCCATACGCGATGCAGCTCATAACGCATCACGTCTGGGCTGGCGTGGCCGTTGGCCAGCAGGTCCTTGTACTTGATCGACGTGCTCAGCAGCTTGTAGTTGTGGTACGGGACATAGATCTCCTTCTTGCCGACGATCTTCCAGTTGTAGCGCTCGCCGGAGCCGTTGAAGAGGCGGTCGTCATCCACGGTGCGGAAGCCGCCGGGGCCCTGCGGCTGGTCGAAGCCGAATTCCGGCGCCTGGCGCACGCGCCGCGTGCCCGGGTTGTAGATCCAGGTGCGGTTGGTGTCGGAGCCTTCCTGGTCCCACACGGCATAACCCACGATCACCTGGCCGCGGTCGCGCAGCGGCAGGTCGGTCGCCGTGCGGAAGAAGGAGCGCTCGTTGAGCGCATTGTGCGGGTCGAACTTGCCGTTGTTGCGCGGCGAGAGGATGCTGTACGAGACCCGACCCCATGCGATCGAGCCATTCGGGTAGACCACGGCCTGGTCGTACTGCGCCTTCTCGGTGCCGACTGCCGACGAGAAGCGCTGGTTCCACAGCAGCTCCATTGCCGTCTTCGGGATCGGGTATGGCACCTGCGGGCCCGCGTCCTTCAGGCCGTTGGCATCGCCCGTCATCTTGACGGTGGTGGCGTAGGTGCGGATGTCCTTGTAGACCGTGTCTTCGTAGCGGAAGTCGCGGTGGCTGGCGTACACCGGCATCTTGAAGGTGTCGGGGTACTTCTTGAACAGCGCCTTCTGGCCGTCGCTGAGCCGCTCCGCATACTGCGCCATGTTCTGCGCGGTGATGACGAACAGGGGTTTTTCGTCCGCATACGGGTCCGGATACCGTTCGCCGCGCTGGTATTTGACGTTTGGCGGCGTGCCCAGCCATTTGCCGGCCCATGCGGGCACATCGCCGTCCTTGCTGGCGGCCCGTTCCGCGCCCATCGGCGTCAGGTTGCCGTCAAGCTGCTTGAGGTCCTCGGGGGTGACCTTCGCCCACGATGCCGCGGCCAGTGCCATGCTGGTCACCAGCAGGCTGCCGCGCAGCAGTCTATGTGTAGTGGATGTCATTGCAGTCTCGCTCCTAGGGGAATGGCCGGCGACGTCCGTGCCTGTGGTCACAGGGTAGTGACGGCGCCGCAGCCGGGAATCGTTGGAACGGACTAGTGGATTTCCCTAGCCTGTGGAGCGAGGTGTAAACAAAAAGAGGCCGGGTAATTACCCGGCCTCATAGCAACTGGCGGCCAGCGGCCGCTGGCCGGATCAGGCTTCCATCACTTCGCCGAAGCGCTGCATATGGTAGTCGCTGTCGCCCAGCAACTGGTCCAGCATGGTCAGGCGCTTGAAGTAGTCGCCCACGGACAGCTCGTCGGTCATGCCCATGCCGCCATGCAGCTGCACCGCCTGCTGGCCGACAAAGCGCCCGGCGCGTGCAACCGTCACCTTGGCAGCCGACAGCATGCGGCGGCGCGCGGCAGGATCGGTTTCGTCCAGCGCCTGCGCCGCCACGTAGGCCATCGACAGCGCCAGTTCCTTCTGCACCAGCATGTCGGCCATGCGGTGCTGCAGTGCCTGGAAGCTGGCCAGCGGCTTGCCGAACTGCTGGCGCGTGCCCAGGTATTCGCCGGTGATCTGGATCAGCTTTTCCATGGCGCCCGCGCCTTCGGCGCACAGCGCAGCGATGCCGTGCTCGAGGCCGACGCCCAGCGCCGCCAGGCCGTCGGCGGCCTGGCCCACCAGTGCGCTGGCCGGCACGGTGACGTTCTGCAGCGACAGGTCGGCGGCGCGCAGGCCGTCGATGGTGGGATAGGCGGTCACGCCCAGGCCCTTGCTGTCGCGCGGCACCAGGAACAGCGCGATCTCGTTGCTGCCGGAAACCCGTGCGGTCAGCAGGTAGGCGTCGGCGGCGGCACCGTGCCAGACCACGCTCTTGGTGCCGCTGATCACGTAGCCGTCGCCGCTGCGCTCGGCGCTGGCGCGGGCCGATTCCGGGCGGTAGCGCGTGGTCGGCTCCAGGTAGGCCAGCGTGACGATGCGTTCGCCCGAGGCGATCGCGGGCAGCCATTCCTGCTTCTGCGCGTCGCTGCCGTAGGCGTTGAGGATGGCCGCGGCCATCACGCCGCTGGGCGTGACCGGCTCCAGCACCAGGCCGCGGCCCAGCTCGCGCTGCACCACCAGCTGGCTGGCGGGGCCTTCGCCGAAGCCGCCGAAATCCGCCGGCACGGTCAGGCCCAGCACGCCCATTTCGGCGAGCTTGTTCCACACGCCGCGATCCAGGCTCTCGCCCTGGCGCGCGCTCTTGCGGCGGGCCTCGAAGGTGTATTCGGTATCGATGAAGCGACGCAGGCTGTCCGCCAGCATCTGTTGCTCTTCGCTGTAGGTAAAGTCCATGTCAGCTATCCCTTCAGAAACCCAGGATCATCTTGGAGATGATGTTCTTCTGCACTTCGGTCGCGCCGCCGTAGATCGAGGTCTTGCGCATGTCGTAGTAGGTGGAGGCGGCGGGGGCGGCCCACTCTGGGCCGGACACCGGCTGCGTGGCGCCCGGCTCGAGCCAGTCCGGCGAATACGGCCAGGCGTTGGGGCCGGCCACTTCCATCATCAGCATGCCCAGGTCCTGCTGCACCTCCGAGCCGCGGATCTTGACGATCGACGCTTCCGGTCCGGGCGTGCCGGCGGCCTGCGTGGCGACGCGCAGCAGCAGCATTTCCAGCGCCATGATGTCCATCTCGACGCGGGCGATCTTGTCGCGCATGCGCACGTCTTCGATCAGCGGGCGGCCGGCGCCGTCGGTGGCCTGGCTGGCGTAATGCTTGAGCTGGCGCAGCTCGCGGTGGCAGTGGCCGATGCCGGCAATGCCGGTGCGCTCGTGGCCGAGCAGGTACTTGGCGTAGGTCCACGCGCGGTTCTCTTCGCCGACCAGGTTCCCCACGGGCACTTCCACGTCCTCGAACCAGGTCTCGTTCACGTCGTGGCCGCCGTCCAGCGTCTTGATCGGGCGCACCGTCACGCCGGGCGACTTCATGTCGATCAGCAGCATGGAGATGCCTTCCTGCGCCTTGGCATCGGGATCGGTGCGCACCAGGCAGAAGATCCAGTCGGCAAAGTGGGCCATCGTGGTCCAGGTCTTCTGGCCGTTGACGATGTACTTGTCGCCGCGGCGCACGGCGCGGGTCTTCAGAGAGGCCAGGTCGGAACCGGAGCCCGGCTCGGAATAGCCCTGGCACCAGAAGTCTTCCACGCCCGGGATGCGCGGCAGGAAGCGCTGCTGCATCTCGGGACTGGCGTACTTCATCAGCACCGGGCCGATCATGGTCAGGCCGAACGGCAGCATGCGCGGCGCGCCGGCGCGGAAGGTCTCGATTTCAAAGATCAGGCGCTGCAGCGCGGTCCAGCCGGTGCCGCCCCATTGCGTGGGCCAGGTGGGAGCGCCCCAGCCGTGGGCCTGCAGGATGCGGTGCCAGCGGACGTAGTCGTCCTTCTCGACGCGCTGGTGGTTGAGCACCTTGTTGCGGATGTCTTCCGGCAGGCTGGCCTGCACGAAAGCGCGGACTTCCTCGCGGAAGGCCTGTTCCTCGGCGGTGAAACGCAAATCCATCTGAATGTCCCCTCGTTACGCGGGCGTCCGCTGCTGGCAAGCAACCGGTGCAGCCCTAGGTGTGCCGGCCGATTGTAGGGCGCGGGGCGTTCTCCATTGCTTTATCAATCATAAAGTCGCCCTTCGTGCCGGCGGAACCACCTGAGCCGGGTGGTGGTGGCGTGGACGAACACGGCCTTAGCCAATTCCAAATACCGCGGCGCGCAGCCTTGCCGCAAACTGGCACGGCCTGCTCAAGTGCGTCGGGGTGCATTCCGGCGCATTTGCCGCCGGCAAGCATCGCCAACCCAGCCGTATCCCGAACGAGCCCAGCCGCATGTCTTCCTTCCGCCCCGAATACATCCACGATATCCCCGGCCACTGGGCCGCGCAGACGCCCGCCGCGCCTTGCCTGTTCGAAAGCGGCGCGGTGATCAGCTATGGCGAACTGTGGCAGCGCATCGAAGCGGCGCGCGACTGGCTGGCGGCGCAGGGCGTGGGCGAAGGCGACCGGGTCATGATGGTCGGCGAGAACTGCAACGAGATGGTGGTGACGCTGTTCGCCAGCAGCCTGCTGCATGCCTGGCCGATCCAGGTCAACGCGCGCTTGTCCGCGCGCGAAATCGACAATATCCGCGACCACGCCCAGCCGGCGCTGGTGCTGTTCACCGGCCATGTGTCCGACGTGGCCGCCGCGCACGGTGCGCGGCTCGGCGCGCAGGCCAGCGCCTGCCCCGTCTTTGCCGACGGCATGCTCGCACTGCGCGCAGCCAGCGCGCCGGAACGCGTGGCCAGCGAACAGGCGCGCCAGGTCGCGACGCTGATCTATACCTCCGGCACCACCGGCGCGCCCAAGGGCGTGATGGTGCCGCATGTCGGCCTGACGCACTTTGCCCGCATCTCCGCCACCTCGCGCGACATGGGGCAGGCGGACGTGGCCTACGGGGCACTGCCGATGTCGCATATCTTCGGCATCGCCACGGTGCTGATGGCTACCCTTTACGCCGGTGCCAGCCTGTTCCTGCGCCCGCGCTTCGACGGCAACGACGTGTTCGAGGCGCTGGCGTCGCCCGGCGTCACCATCCTGCAAGGCGTGCCGACCATGTTCACGCGCATCCTTGCGGTGGCGGCGCAACATGGGGCAGGCCCGGGCAAGTATCCGCGCCTGCGCTACCTGTACACCG
The DNA here is from genome assembly GCF_004768545.1 of Cupriavidus oxalaticus. Taxonomy (NCBI): domain Bacteria; kingdom Pseudomonadati; phylum Pseudomonadota; class Betaproteobacteria; order Burkholderiales; family Burkholderiaceae; genus Cupriavidus; species Cupriavidus oxalaticus. The sequence continues at coordinate 1,868,372 of NZ_CP038634.1, forward strand.
GCGGCGCGCCGCTCGATCCCACGCTCAAGCGCGACGTAGAAGCCCTGTTCGGCCAGCCGCTGCACCATGGCTACGGCATCACCGAATATGCCGGCTCGCTCTTCATCACGCGCTTGGACGCGCCGCGTGCCGACTGCTCGGCCGGGCATATCGTCGAAGGCGTCGAAATCGAGATTACCGACGATGCCGGCACGCCTCTGCCCGCAGGCGAGCGCGGCCAGATCCGCGTGCGCGGTCCCGGCGTGATGCTTGGCTACTACCGCAACGCGGAGCAGACGGCTGATGCGCTGTTGCCGGGCGGCTGGCTCAACACCGGCGACCTGGGCTACCTGGATGCCGACGGGGCGCTGTTTATCTCCGGCCGCTCCAAGGACCTGATCATCCGCTCGGGGTTCAACGTCTACCCGATCGAAGTCGAGTCGGTGATCAACGCCTTCCCCGGCGTGCGCCAGTCGGCGGTGGTGGGGCGCCCCGCCAGCGACGGCAACGAAGAGGTGGTCGCCTTTATCGAGACGCAGGAAGGCGCGAGCGTCGATCCCAAGGCGCTCGACGTCTACCTGCGCGAAAGCCTGGCACCGTACAAGCGCCCGGCCGAGATCCGCACCGTCGATGTCATTCCCACTACTGCCAGCGGCAAGCTGCTCAAGCAGCCGCTGCGCGCGCTGCTGGACTGAGCGCCTGAATCCCTTTACCGGGCTGGCGTCATACGCCGGCCCGGGCATTTCAGCCCTATCTGGAGGAGACAACAATGAAAACCTGGACCACACTCGCGGCACTGACCACGACCCTGCTGCTGCAGGGCGCGGCCTGGGCGACGGACGCCTACCCGTCGCGGCCGGTCAAGCTGCTGGTGGGCTATGCCCCCGGCGGCCCGGTCGACACCGCCGCGCGCATCTACGCCGAGCAGCTGGGCCGCGTGCTCAAGCAGCCGGTGGTGGTGGACAACCGCGCCGGCGCCAGCGGCGCCATTGCCGCCGACATGACCGCCAAGGCGACGCCGGATGGCTACACGCTGTACTTTGTCGCCAGCCCCACCATGACCATGACTCCGCTGATCCAGCGTTCGGTCAACTTCAACCCGGTCAAGGATTTCACCTACATCGGCCTGATCACCGACTACACCAACGTGCTGCTGGTGAACAAGGACTTCCCGGCCAGGAACGTCGGCGAACTGGTCGACTACGCGCGCAAGCATCCGCAGGACGTCTCGTTCGGCTCGGCCGGCGTGGGCGCATCGAACCACCTGTCGGCGGAACTGCTGGCGCAGATGAATGGCGTGAAGATGCTGCACGTGCCGTACAAAGGCAACTCGCCGGCGATGGCGGACGTGATGAGCGGCAAGGTGACCTTCATGTTCGATATCACCGGCACCGCCATCGGCCATATCAACGGCGGCAAGGTGCGCGCGCTGGCGGTCACGTCGAAGACGCGCAATCCGGCGCTGCCCACGGTGCCGACCATGATCGAGTCGGGGCAGAAGGACTATGACCTGACTGGATGGTATGCCCTGATCGGGCCGCAGAAGCTGCCGGCGGATGTGGTCGACAAGCTGGTGAAGGCGCAGAAGGCCATCGGCGACGATCCTGCTTATCGGCAGCGGATGGCGGCGGGTGGGTATGACGTCAATGTCAGCACGCCGAAGCAGCTTGGGGATCGGATCCAGCGGGAGCTGGCGCTGTGGGGTGGGGTGGTGAAGAAGGCGGGGATTCAGGCGGATTAAGGGGGATTTTGGGGGCGCTACGGTTAGCTCGGCGTCCTTTCGCCGTGCCCGTGCATGGCGCCTTTGATTGTCGGCCGTTGAACCAGGCGGTTCAAACTGCGACAACATTTCACCAGTGCCACAGATCAAGTCGTGGCCCGAACCCGCAATTCTTCGCAACATGGAGCTTGGCCGCTTCTGAAACTGCCTTGACGTATCGATCCTTCACAATCTGCGCCTTGATTGTGAACGGCAAGCGGCTCTAGACTGACTGGGCTCCTGACACAGCAGGAGCCGGGAGTGAGAACCTGGTTAACGCTACCTCGTCTTCGACCTTACGGAGGTCAGTAATGCTCCAATCCAGCCTCGAACCCGACGCCTTCATCCCGCCTCGACTAGATGATTCGCTTTCGCGTTTCAGTCCCGAAACCCGGCGCGCAGCGCGTGAGGACGCGCTACCTGTCCCCCGGCAACTCTTGTTATTGAATCTGCTGGATCAAGCCGATGCGATTGTGCGAGGCGCGGCCTGCGTACTGACATTGGTGACACACAGCGATTGCGACGCACAGGAAGAAGGAAGCGTAGTCTTGCGGGCGACTACGCTGGATGCCTTGCGAGAGCTCTGCCGGACCTCACTTGAATTGCTGGCCGACAGGGTAGAACAAGTCGCGGAGGGAATTGAGGACGCGATGCCCGGGTAACCAATCGAGGTTGGGCGCTGATTCCCTGAGATGGCAGGCGCCCTTCATGCTCAGAGAATCAGCGCCTGCAGCATCCGCCTGCGGCCCTCGCCCCTTTACCCTTCTATCTCAGCCCACCCCTGCATCGCCTGCCCACCAGCATCATCGCCCGTCCAAAGCACCAGCCGGCCAGCCTGCTCCGGATCGGCCGCGCCGCCAACGGTGATGGTGTCCTGATCAAACAGCGGCGCCAGCCCCCGGAACCCAAAACGCTTCACGCGCGCCTGCGGCTGCTCGCGTGCCACCAGGTCCAGCATCAGCATGGCCTGCATCGGCCCATGCACCACCAGGCCGGGATACCCTTCAACATCGCGGGTATAGCTGCGATCGTAGTGAATACGGTGGCCGTTGAAGGTCAGCGCCGAATAGCGGAACAACATGACCGGGTCGGCCTGCAGCGTGCGCTGCCATTGCGCGGTGTGTTCCAGCCGCGGGCGCGGCGGCTGCGGCTTGGACGGGTCCGGCATGGCGCGGTAGACGATGTCGTGGCGCTCGTTGATCGCGGTCTTGCCGTTGACGGTCAGTTCATGGTCGACCGCGACGAACCACAGTTCGCCGCTGCGGCCGGTCTTGTACTGCACGTCTGCGATGGTGGAGGTGCGCGTGACGGTATCGCCGATATGCAGCGGATGGCTGAAGGTCAGTTCGCTGCCGGCCCACATGCGGCGCGGCAGCGGCACCGGCGGCATGAAGCCGCCGAGGTGCGGGTGGCCGTCGCGGCCGATGTCGCGTTGCTGCGCGCGCGGCAGGAAATACAGCCAGTGCCACAGCGGCGGCAGCGGGCCGGCGGCGACCGCCTCGGGGTCGAGGTCGAAGGTCGCGGCCAGGCCGATCACCGGTTCGGGCGACAGCGTTTCGGTGCGCGATTCGCTGCGGCCGATCCAGCCGCGCAGGCGTTCGAGTTCGGAAGTGGCGTCAGTCATGGGCTTGCAGGTTCGGGGTGGACAGGAAAAGCGGGGCGCTATTGCGCCAGCGCCAGCAGGCGTTTCGCCTGCTCGATCACGGGCCGGTCGACCATCTTGCCATCGACCTGCACGGCATGGCTGCCGCTGGCGGTGGCTGCGAGGACGCGGCGGGCCCAGTCGAGCTGTTCTGCGCTGGGCAGGAAGCCTGCGCGCACCGCGCCCAGCTGCGCCGGGTGGATGCACAGCTTGCCGGCAAAGCCGAGTTCGCGCGCGTAGGCGACGTCGCTGGCCAGCACGGCTTCATCCTTCAGCGCGGTGGTGACGCCGTCCACCGGCGGCGGCAGCCCGGCCACGCGCGAAGCCAGCACGATGCGGGCGCGCGCGAACGCCAGCGCGTCGCGGGTGTGGCTGCAGCCGAGGTCCACCGCATAGTCGAGCGAACCGAACGCCAGCCGTGCCACGCCGCTGGCCGTGGCCACCGTGTCGACCTGGTGCAGGCCTAGGGCGGTCTCGATGATGGCGACCAGCTCACCTTGCGGATTGATGGCGTGCAGCGCCTGCGCGATCTGTGCCAGCGCGGCGGCGTCTTCGGCCTTGGGCACCATCAGCCCGGCCAGCGCCGTGCCGGCCGGCAGCGAGCGCAGCCAGGCCAGGTCGGCGGGAAACGCGGGCGAGGCGCTGTCGTTGATGCGGACCATGGCGCGCGCGGCGGGCTTGCCCGCCAGCCACGCGCCGATCGCCTCGCGCGCGGCGGGCTTGGCGTCGGGGTGCACGGCGTCCTCGAGGTCGAGGATCATCATGTCGGGGCCCGCGGCGGCGGCCTTGTCAAAACGCTCCGGCCGGTCGCCGGGGACGAACAGGTAGGTGACGGCAGTAGTCATGCAGCGTTCCTCAGCGTGCGGCGGGCAGCCAGTCGTTGACGTTGGGCGCCTGCTCCAGTGCCCACACGCGCGCGATGATGGCGCGCATCTCGGCCTCGCTGGCACCGTTGCGGAACGCGCCCAGCTGCAGCGCCTTGGCTTCCAGCTCGGGGCGCGACAGGGTGTTGTCCGGGTCGCCCTTGGGCACGTCCACGCGTGCGGCCAGCGTGCGGCCGTCGGTGGTCTTCACCGTGACGCGGCCGATCCACTGGCGCGGGTAGGCGGCGTTGATCTCCGGGTCGAGTTCCATCGTGACCTTCTCCCGGAAGTCGACGACTTTGGCATCGGGCAGCGCGTGCTGCTCGAATTCCGCCAGGCCGGCGTGGCCGTGCACGGCGACCAGGCCCAGCACCGTGCCCATCGAGAACTTGGCCTGGTGGATGGTGACCGGGTTGACCACCGGGCCGAGCACGTCGATCGCGCCCTGGTGCACATGGGTGGTGACGCTGGCGACCTGGTCGGCGCTGAGGCCTTCGCGCTGCATCAGCACCTTGAGTGCATCGGCTGCCGGATGCGTGTGGCGGCATGAGGCAAAGAACTTGAACGAGGTCTCGGCGGTGGCCCAGCGCGTGCCCAGGCCGTCGGTCAGCGCGGCGGGATCGGCGTCGCTCGACATGCCGGCGGCCATGCCTTGCCTGCCTTCCAGGATCTGCTTCGCGCCGGTGAAGCCCGCGCGCGCCAGCCACGCCGATTGCAGGCCGTCGGCCGCGGCCTTGGCGGTGTGCAGCTGCTTGGAGTCGGCGGCGTCGCGCAGGAATTCCCACAGGCCTGCGGCCTGCGTACCGGCCGAGCCCAGCGCCTGGTTGATGCCTTCGGCATCCAGGTTGTAGAGCTTGGCCACGGCGGCAGCGGCGGCCAGCGTGCCGACGGTGCCGGTGGTGTGGAACACGGTGTAGTGCGAGCGGCCCATGAACTCGCCAATGCGGATGCCGGCCTCATAGCCGGCGATCGACGCCAGCAGCACTTCGGCCCCGGTCTTGCCTTCGGCCTGCGCCGCGGCCACCACGGCCGGGAACACCACCGCGGCCGGGTGCAGCACCGAGCCGTTGTGCACGTCGTCCTGCTCGACCACGTGCGACGAAGCGCCGTTGATCAGCGCGGCGAAGTAGGGCGAGGTGCGGCGGCGGTCGACCAGCACTTCGGCGTCGCCCTGGCCCGGACCCATGGCGGCCGCGAATTCCTGCAGGCGGCGCACGGCCGGTGCGTCCTTGCCGGCGATGGCCGAGGCGATCCAGTCAAGGAACAGGTCCTTGGTGCGCTCGATCACGGGCGCGGGCACGTGCGCCAGCTTGAAGTCGGCCAGGAACTGGCACAGCTGGCGGGTCGGGTAGTTGGTGTCTGCGGCTTGGCTCATGCAGGCTCCGATGCGGAATTGGATTTCGTGGAAATGGAAAAAGCCCGGGGCCCAGTTGCGAGATGACCGGGCGTGGTGTGTTCGATTTCAGATGGTCTGCTTGTCGGCCAGCGCGGCGATGTCGCCATCGGCATAGCCGAGCTCGGCCAGGATCTGCCGGCTGTGCGCGCCCAGTGCCGGCACGTCGCCCATGACAGGTTCCACGCCCGACAGGTTGGCGGGCGGCAGCAGCGCGCCGATCGGACCGCCCGGCGTGGCCACTTCGCGCCAGCGCTGGCGTGCCTGCAACTGCGGATGGTTCCATACGCCCTCGATGTCGTTCATCGGGGCATTGGCGATCTGCGCCTCGTCCAGCAGTGCCTCGGCCTGCGCCACGGTCATCGACGCGAAGCGCTCCTCGATGATGGCGGTGAGCTCGGGGCGATTGCGCACGCGGGCCGTATTGCTGGAGAAGCGTTCGTCCTGCGCCAGTTCCCGGTTGCCGAGCACGATCTCGCAGAAGCTGGCAAACTCGCGTTCGTTCTGCACGCTGAAGATCACGCTGCCGTTGCCGGTGCGATGCACGCCATACGGGGCGATGGTCGGATGCGAAGCGCCGAAGCGCGCCGGCGGCTTGCCGCCGTAGTGGCCGAAGTAGAGGACCTGGTTCATCCACTCGGCCATCGCCTCGAGCATGGTCACCTGCACGCGCAGGCCCTTGCCGGTGCGGCCACGCTGCAGCAGCGCCGAAAGGATGCCGCTGTAGGCGTACATGCCGGCCGAGATGTCGGCGATCGAAACGCCGGCGCGCGACGGCTCGTTGGGGCCGCCGGTGAGGCCCACCAGGCCGGCGGCGGCCTGGATCAGCAGATCGTAGGCCTTCTTGTCGCGATAGGGGCCGGAGTCGCCATAGCCCGAGATGTCGCAGACGATGAGCTTGTCGTACTTGCCGTGCAGGCTGTCGAAGTCCAGGCCCATGCGCGCGGCCGCTCCGGGGGCGAGGTTTTGCACCAGTACATCGGCATCAGCCAGCAGCCGGTGCAGGATGGTCTGCGCCTCTGGATCCTTCAGGTCCAGGGTCAGGCTTTCCTTGCCCCGGTTGAGCCACACAAAGTACGAGGCCTGGCCGTGCACGGACTGGTCATAGCCGCGCGCAAAGTCGCCCACGCCGGGACGCTCGATCTTGATGACGCGGGCACCAAGGTCGGCAAGCTGGCGCGTGGCGAAGGGGGCCGCAACCGCGTGCTCCAGCGAAACCACGCGGATGCCGTCGAGCGGGCGGATGCCCTTGGAGTTATTGGGGGACATGCGAAAAAAACCTCAGAACGAACGCGGCAGTTCGAGCACGTGCTCGGCCACGTAGGACAGGATCAGGTTGGTGGAGATCGGCGCGACCTGGTACAGGCGCGTTTCGCGGAACTTGCGCTCGATGTCGTATTCGGCGGCAAAGCCGAAGCCGCCGTGCGTCTGCAGGCAGGCGTTGGCCGCTTCCCACGAGGCATCGGCGGCCAGCAGCTTGGCGATATTGGCTTCCTTGCCGCACGCCTTGCCGGCATCGAATAGCCGCGCCGCCTTGTAGCGCATCAGGCTGGCGGCCTCGACATTGACGTACGAGCGCGCGATCGGGAACTGCACGGCCTGGTTCTGGCCGATCGGGCGGTCGAACACGATGCGGTCGCGCGCATAGTTGCTGGCGCGCCCGACGAACCAGTAGCCGTCGCCGATGCACTCGGCGGCGATCAGGATGCGCTCGGCGTTGAGGCCGTCGAGGATGTATTTCAGGCCCTTGCCTTCCTCGCCGATCAGATTCGCGGCCGGCACTTCGAGGTTATCGAAGAACAGTTCGTTGGTCTCGTGGTTGACCATATTGCGGATCGGCTTGACCGTCAGGCCCTTGCCGATGGCGTCGCGCAGGTCGACCACGAACACCGACAGCCCGTCGGACTTGCGCTTGACCTGGTCCAGCGGCGTGGTGCGCGCCAGCAGCAGCATCAGGTCGGAGTGCTGCACGCGCGAAATCCATACCTTCTGGCCATTGACGATGTACTTGTCGCCCTGGCGCACCGCGGTGGTCTTGAGTTTGGTGGTGTCGGTGCCGGTGGTGGGCTCGGTCACGGCCATCGACTGCATGCGCAGTTCGCCCGAGGCGATGCCGGGCAGCCAGCGGCGCTTCTGTCCCTCGGAGCCGTGGCGCAGCAGGCAGCCCATCACGTACATCTGGCCATGGCAGGCGCCGGAATTGCCGCCGCTGCGGTTGATTTCTTCCATGATGACCGAGGCCGCGGTCAGCGACAGGCCCGAGCCGCCGTAGGCCTCGGGAATCAGGGCCGACAGCCAGCCGGCCTGGGTCAGCGCCTGCACGAACCGCTCGGGAAAGGCTTCCTGCTCTTCCACGCGCTGCCAGTATGCCGAATCGAAGCCGGCGCAAAGGTCGCGCACGGCCTCGCGGATTTCGGGATACAGCAGTTCCGGATCCTGTTCTGCAAGCATGGGGAGGCCCCGTCTATTTCGAATGGGGCCATTATTCCCGACCCCCCTGCCCGCCGAAATTCGGATTTGCGAAAGAGCGGCTTAGGGCCGCCGGAAGCGCTTGCGGCGCGCTGTGCACCTGGTTGCATAGCGCAAGACGCCCGGCTGTGCCGGGCGTCCGGGGGGCGCTTCAGGGGCGCTTCAAAGGCAGACGCGCGGGCCTGCGGGTGGGTATCAGTGTACGAACAGCCAGATCAGGATCAGGACAAAGGCCGGGACACCAAGTAGCCAGGCAAGGATGTAGGGCATGGTGTAGCTCCTGTTTTGCACTAGTCGTGGTGATTCCAATATAGGGTCGGGCCCGTGGCGGCACTGTCGGGGAGGTTCCGCTTGCCGTGTAGGACGCCGCCGCACGGCCAGGTAAGGCGTAGCCGCATTCGGCTGCGGCCAGCGCCGGAGGCCAGCGGTGCGTGCTAGGCTCAGGTCTGTACCAAAGCACCTTGGGGGCGAGCGATGGACGGGGTCTGGTCGGAAATCTACGGCGCCCTTCGCGCCGAATTCAGCGATTTGCCCGACGCCGGCGAAGCCACCCGCCTGCTGGTGCGGCTGACCATGGCGGTGGTGCTGGGCGGGCTGATCGGCTATGAGCGGGAGGCCTCGGGCAAGGCCGCGGGGCTGCGCACCCATATGCTGGTGGCGCTGGGCTCGGCGCTGTTCGTGCTGGTGCCGCTGCAGGCGGGCGTGCCGCTGGCGGACATCAGCCGTGTGCTGCAGGGGCTGACCGCCGGGATCGGCTTCCTGGGCGCGGGTGCGATCCTGAAACACGGCAGCGAATCCGATATCAAGGGCCTGACCACGGCAGCCAGCATCTGGATGGTGGCGGCAATCGGCGTGGCGGCCGGCCTCGGGCGCGAAACCACGGCAGTCATCGCCACGGTTTTCACGCTGGTCATCCTGCAGCTCCTGCTGCGCTTGAAATAGCGCTTCGGGACACTACAGGCCGGTTCTCCCACCGGACTGCGCCAATCTCCTTTCAATGCGCGCCAGCGCACGCTGCGCCGGCGCGTACCGGCCTATGCTGCAAATGCTGTTCCGCGATGACGGGGCAGGCAGCAGGCAGGGGAGGGGGCATGAAATCATCGATCCGTGACGATGCGGCGCTGGCCGCTTTCGTGGGCCCGCGCTACGCGTATTACAGCGGCCGCTGGGCCCTGGCCGAGGCGCGCGGCGGCATGTCGTGGAACTGGGCGGCGTGCCTGTTCGGCCCGTTCTGGATGGCCTACCGGCGCATGTACTGGCAAGTCGGCGTCTATGCGCTGATCGTCTGCATGGAGCCGGTGCTGCACGCGTTATTCCGCGTCGACATGCCGCTGGCGCTGTCCCGGCCGCTGCTTTATGCGCTGGCGCTGCTGCTGGGCATGTATGGCAACCAGCTGTACCGTTGGCAGGCCGAGTCCACCATCCGGCGCCTGCGTGAATACCACTGGTCGCCGGAACTGGTCCACGATTCGCTGGCGCGCTGCGGCCGCACCAGTTGGCCGGGAGTCTTCGCCATGGGGCTGCTTCTGGCGGTCATGGCGGTCTCGCTGCGGCCGCTGGCCGGGCTGGTGGCGCACTCCACGGGGCTGGCCGCCGGCTAGGGCTCGGCGCTTATACCGGCGCTTATACCGGCGCTTATACCGGCTCGCGCGACGCGTCGACCAGGTACTGGATCAGGGTCTCGGCGAACTGGGGCAGCTCGCGCCCGGGGCGCCGGACCAGGCGCAGCTCGCGCTTGGCCCATTCGTCTTCCAGCTGGATAAAGCGCAGCACCTTGCGGCTGGCGTAGCGCCGCGCGCAGCTGTTGGGCACGATGGCAATGCCGGCGCCGGCCTCGACCATGCGGCACACCGCGTCGAAGCTGCCGACCTGGATGCGCAGGCTGATGCGCTTGCCCATGCCGCTGGCGATGCGGTCCAGGAACGACTGGATCGCGCTGAACTGGTTCAGCCCGACAAAGCGGCAGGTATCGAGCAGGTCGGCGAAATGCAGCCGCTTGAACGCCGGCAGCGGGTGGTTCACCGGTGCGATCACGATCAGCTCGTCGCTGCACAGGTGCATCACGTCCAGGTCCTGGGTCGCGACTTCACCCGCCACGATGCCGAGGTCGGCTGCGCCCGCGCTGATGGCCGACACGATTTCCTGCGACAGATGCTCTTCCAGTTCGATATCGATGTCGGGATTCTCGGTCAGGAAACGCGACACGCCGGTGGCGAGGAAGGAATTGGTGGCGGTGGTATTGGCCAGCAGCCGCACGCGCCCCTTGATGCCCTTGGCATAGGGGCGCAGGTCTGCGTGCAGGCATTCCAGCTCGCGGAAGACTTCGCGCGCATGGCGCAGCAGCGCATCGCCCGCCGGGGTGAGGCGCACGCCCTTGACCTGGCGGATCAGCAATTGTGTCTGGAACGCCTCTTCCAGCTGCTTGATCCGGGTGCTGGCCGCCGGCAGCGACAGGAAGCTGCGCTCGGCGGCGCGGGTGAGGTTTTCCGTCTCGCCGACGTTCAGGAAAAGGCGCAGATCGGTCAGGTCGTAATGCATGGGCTTCCGTCAGGCCAAAGGCCACTTTTGTGATTCGTGAATTCCAAAGACGCGGGTGCCAATTTATCGTATCCCACGTGGCATTGACATCCGGAATGACAGCACTCGGGCGTCGCCGGTCGCGCCGTGCCGATAATCGCACCGGAATTTGGACCGGACCGGCATGTGAACGGCGAATCCGGACGATCATCGCGCCGTACGCACGGTGATCACCCCGCCCACGGCGGCAGTGACCGGACGACAGGATTTCAGAAGATTTCAGAGGAGCAAGGCAATGAGCGGTTTGATGGCAGGCAAGGTCGCGCTGGTGACGGGCGCGGGTGGCGGGATCGGGCGCGGCATCGCGCTGGCAATGGCCGCCGCCGGGGCCAAGGTGGTGGTCAATGACCTGGGCGTGTCGATGACCGGCGAGGGTGGCGACACCGGCCCCGCGCAGCGCGTGGTGGAAGAAATCCGCGCCGCCGGCGGCGAGGCCGTGGCCAACACCGACAGCGTCTCGACCTGGAACGGCGCCAACGCCATCGTGCAGTGCGCGCTGGACAATTTCGGCCGCATCGACGCGGTGGTCAACAACGCGGGCAACCTGCGCGACCGCATGTTCTTCAAGATGAATGAAGAAGAATGGCGCTCGGTGATCGACGTGCACCTGCACGGCACCTTCTTCGTCAGCCGCGCCGCCGCCAGCTACTTCAAGGACCAGGAGAGCGGTGCCTACGTGCACATGACCTCGACCTCGGGCCTGATCGGCAACCTGGGCCAGGCCAACTACTCGGCGGCCAAGCTGGGCATCGCCGCGCTGTCGAAGTCGATCGCGCTGGACATGCAGCGCTTCAACGTGCGCTCGAACTGCATCGCGCCGTTCGCGTGGAGCCGCATGACCAGCTCGATCCCCGCTGAAACGCCGGAAGAGAAGGCCCGTGTCGCCAAGCTGCAGAAGATGGAAGCCGGCAAGATCGCCCCCGTGGCGGTGTACCTGGCCAGCGACGCCGCGTCCGAAGTCAACGCCCAGATCTTCGCGGTGCGCGCAAACGAGATCATGCTGATGAGCCAGCCGCGCCCGGTGCGCTCGGTGCACATGAGCGAAGGCTGGACCCCGGAGAGCGTGGCCGAGATCGCCATGCCGGCGATGCGCAACAGCTTCTTCAAGCTGGAGCGCTCGCCCGACGTGATCGGCTGGGACCCGATCTGAGATGGCGGGGGCGCAATCGCTGCCCGGCACCGCCCGCGGCGCCCTCCAGGGCGTGCGGGTGCTTGACCTGTCGCGCATCCTGGCCGGACCGTGGTGCGCGCAGAACCTGGCCGACCTGGGGGCCGAGGTCATCAAGGTGGAGCGCCCCGGCGCCGGCGACGACACCCGTTCGTGGGGGCCGCCCTGGCTGCCCGATGCGAACGGCCAGCCGTCGCGCGACGCCACCTACTTTGCCGGCGCCAACCGCGGCAAGCAGTCGGTGACGCTGGATATCGCCAGCCCGGAAGGGCAGGCGATCGTGCGCGAACTGGCGGCGAAGTCGCAGATCGTGCTGGAGAACTACAAGGTCGGCGACCTGAAGCGCTACGGGCTGGACTATGACAGCCTGAAGGCGGTCAACCCGGCGATTGTCTATTGCTCGATCACGGGCTACGGCCAGACCGGGCCGAGCGCGCACAAGCCCGGCTACGACTTCATCTTCCAGGGCCTCGGCGGCCTGATGAGCGTCACCGGCGAGCGCGACGACTTGCCCGGCGGCGGGCCGCAGAAGGTCGGCGTCGCGGTGGTCGACATGCTGACCGGCATGTATGCCACGGTGGCGGTGCTGGCCGCGCTGCGCCATGCGGAACGTACCGGCGAGGGCCAGCATATCGACATGGCGCTGCTCGACGCGGTGGTGGCGGTCGGTGCCACGCCGATCATCGCCCAGCGCGTGACCGGCAAGGCCATGCCGCGCTTTGGCAACGCGCACGCCAACATGGTGCCCTACCATGTGTTCGCCACCGCCGACGGTTACATGATCGTGGCGGCGGGCAACGACGGGCAGTGGCAGGCCTACTGCCGCGGCATCGAACGCCCTGACCTGGCGGCCGACGAGCGCTTTGCCACCGGCCCCGGCCGCATCGTCCACCGCGAGACGCTGGTGCCGATGCTGGAGGCGCACATGCGCACGCGCGAGACCGCCCACTGGGTCCAGGCGCTGGAGGCGCAGGGCATCCCGTGTGGGCCGATCAACGACTACGGCCAGGTGCTGGAAGACCCGCAGGTGCGGCACCGCGAGCTGCAGGTCGACCTGGTGCGCGACGACGGCAGCCTGTGCCCGACGGTCAAGAGCCCGTTGCGGCTGTCGGCAACGCCGGTGCAGTACGATGCGCCGCCGCCGCGGCTGGGACAGCATACCGGGCGCGTGCTGGAAGACGTGCTGGGTTTGTCCGCCGCACGCATTGCCGCGCTGCGGGAGCAGGGCGTCATCTGAAGCACAGGTCCCCGGGGGCGCCTGCACAAGGCCCCCGCATCGCCTAGGCTGTTTCCAGGGCGCAGCGCGCGCCTAACTCCCGGAGACAGCACATGGATGAGGAAACCTTCAACCTCAGCATCCGCAAGTTCCTCAAGGTCGTCGGCGTCAGTTCCCAGCGCGAGATCGAGCAGGCGATCGCCCAGGCCATTGCCGATGGCACCATCTCCGCCACCGGACGCTTTCCGGTGACGATGACGCTGGAACTGCCGGCGGCAAAGCTCAAGGCGAAATTCGACGGCGAGATCCAGCTTGAATAGCGCGGCTCAGGCGGGCTCCAGCTCGCCGCGCATCCCCCGCAACCGGTACTCGCCTGGCGCCACCCCGGTCCACTTCTTGAACGCGCGATGGAAGGTGCTCGGCTCCGAGAAGCCGAGCCGCAGCGCCACTTCCTGCAGCGTCATGCCGGGGTGTTCCAGCATACCGATGGCGACATCGCGGCGCAGGCTGTCCTTGATGCTCTGGTAGCCGCGGCCCTCGTCGCGCAGCCGGCGGCGCAGCGTCTGCGGCGTCAGCCGCAGCATCTGCGCCATCTGCTCGAGCGATGGCAGTTCGTCGCTCAGATGCGAGCGCAGGTGCTGGCGGATGCGTTCGGCCAGGCAGCAGCTGTCGCGGTAGCGGATCAGCAGGTTGCGCGGCGCTTCCTGCAGGAAGGCGCGCAGGCTGTCGCCGTCCTGCATCACCGGCAGGCGCAGGCAGGCGGCATCGAAATGCAGCGCCGTGAACGGCTGGCCGTAGTGCACGGCGGTCTTGAACACGCGTTCGGTGTCGCTGCCGCCCTGCGGGCGTTCGTTGGCCAGGTCGACGCGGAGCAGCGGGATATGCTGCGCCACCAGCCAGCTCACCAGCGCATAGCCCTGGAACACGAAGGTCGATTCCGCGAAGCTGCGGCAGGCGGAGGTCGGTGCGCGCCGCTGCAGCCGGATGGAGGCAACCCTGCCGTCGGCGCTGACATGCAGGCGCGGTGTAAAGGCATCGAGATGCAGCCGGTACAGGCGCATGGCGGCGTGGATCGCGTCTTCCAGCGTGGCGCAATGGATCATGGCCCGCGCCGCCTGGGCAAACGTGCCGGGCGGGACCGGCCGCTCCAGCAGCCCCCACAGCTCGTCGCGCATGACGCGGCGCAGCGTGCGGATCAGCGCCGCGTACTGCCCCTGTGTCACGCGCGCGCTGGGCGAGGCCAGCAGCGCCGGCGAAACGCCGGCGCGGCGCAGCAATGCGTCGACGTCGTGACCGAGGCGGCGCGCACCCTGCAGGATGCGGTGCACGTGCTGGATCGCGACAGTGTGGCGTGCCGGGGCCTGGGCAGTCGTGGCTGCCACGGCTCCCTTGGCGCCCTGGGCTTGTGCCGCGCCGGTCAGGCGCGCGGCGCTGCCGGGCAGCGGACCCTGCGTCAGGGCGCCGGCGAAGTGCAGCTTGCCCGGTACTGGAGGGCGCAGCGATGGCAGGACAGCGGTGTGCATGGGTCTCCTCGTCACGTGACGCGCCGGCGCGGACATTTCCGGTCTTTGCGCCACCTTATCAAGCGCCTGCAGCACCGCACAATCGGGATTTGCCAAAGCCTGCCTTTTGCCTGAACGATTCGGCCAATCATTTTGGCCCGTCTGGTCATTGTCCACGCACCGCAGCATCGCGCACTCTCCGGCTAATACAAGAGAACCGGCCCGCCAGCGCGGCCAGTACCGGGTGAACCGGGGCCAGGCGCCCCAACCGCCCCGGAAAAAACCAAAGGAGACAACACATGCAGGCAAATCGTCGTGGTGCGGATCTTCGTCATGCATCGAGGCGCTTCGGTGCAGGGCTGCTGGCGGCGGTGGGCGTGGGCCTGCTGACTTCGGGCACCGCCTGGGCCGAGGCAGCCTTCCCGAGCAAGGCCGTGCGCCTGGTGGTGCCATATCCGGCCGGCGGCGCCACCGACGTGCTGGGGCGCGCGGTGGCGGATGGCCTGGGCAAGGCCTGGAAGCGCCCGGTGGTGGTGGAGAATCGCCCCGGCGCCAGCAGCATGATCGGCTCCGAAGCGGTGGCCCGTGCCGAGGCCGACGGCCATACCGCGCTGCTGACGATTACCACGCTGGTGCAGGCGCCCAGCCTCTACGCCAAGCCGCCGTTCGACCCGGTCAAGGATTTCGTGCCGGTGTCGGAGCTTGCCACCACCAACCTCGTCTTTGCCGTGCACAGCTCGGTGCCGGCCAACAACCTGAAGGAATTCATCGAACTGGTCCGCGCCAAGCCGAAGCAGTTCTCCTACGGCTCGTACGGCACCGGCTCGAGCGGCCACCTGTACGGCGAGATCTTTAAGGAGTCGGCCAGGCTCGACATGGTGCACGTCTCATACAAGGGCGAGGCGCCGGAGCTGAACGACCTGCTTGGCGGCCAGGTGCCGGCCGCCGTCATTTCCGTGATGGGCGCCAAGCCGCACAACGCCTCGGGCCGCTTGCGCGCGCTCGCCGTGACCGGCGCGGCGCGCTCGCCGCAACTCCCGGATGTGCCGACCTTCCGCGAAGCCGGCGTGGCCGGCATGGACGGCCAGGGCTGGTTCGGCCTGTTCCTGCCGGCGGCGACGCCGCGCGCGGTGGTCGACAAGTACGCCGCCGAGGTCAACCGCATCCTGGCCCAGCCCGAGCTGCGCAAGCGCATGGGCGAAATGGGGATCGTGCTGACCGGCAGCACGCCAGACGCCTTCGCGCAGACCGTGCAGGCCGACTACGCCCGCTGGGGCAAGGTGATCCGTATCAACAACATCCGGCTGGACTGATTTTCCATTTTGAATTGAACCGCTTGAACCGCTCACCCCTGCTGCAAATGAAGCCTGCTACAAGTACCAACCTGCCGTTCCGCTCTCCGGCCTGGCCGCCGGACCTGCCCGCCACGCTGCACACGCCGCGCACCAGCCTGTACTACAACGTCGAGGCCGCCGCGCGCCGCTATCCGGACAAGGCCGCGATCCGGTACTTCGGCACCGCGATCTCGTACGCGCAGCTGCAGGACGAGATCGAGCGCATGGCCGGCTACCTGCAGCAGGCCTGCGGCATCCAGCCCGGCGACCGCGTGCTGCTGTTCAGCCAGAACTGCCCGCAGTTCATCATTGCCTACTACGCGATCCTGCGCGCCGAAGGCGTGGTGGTGCCCGCCAACCCGATGTGGCTGGAGGCCGAGCTGGCGCACGTGGTCTCCGACAGCGGCGCGGTTGCCGCCTTTGCCGGCAGCGAGCTGTACCAGTGCCTGTCGCCGCTGCATGGCCAGGCTTTGCGCCACGTGATCGTGCACGACTACGCCGGCATGCTGCGCGACGACGGCGGCCTGCCGGTGCCGGCATGGCTGCGCGAGCCCGCGCCGGCGCTGCGGGCGGCGCCGTCCGGCGCGATGCCGG
Organism: Cupriavidus oxalaticus; assembly: GCF_004768545.1. Taxonomy (NCBI): domain Bacteria; kingdom Pseudomonadati; phylum Pseudomonadota; class Betaproteobacteria; order Burkholderiales; family Burkholderiaceae; genus Cupriavidus; species Cupriavidus oxalaticus. The sequence continues at coordinate 1,884,868 of NZ_CP038634.1, forward strand.
TGGCATGGGAGACCGCCAGCGCGGCCGGGCATCGCCCGCTGCCGCACCAGGCCGGCTTCGACACGCTGTGCATGCTGGCCTACACCTCGGGCACCACCGGCAATCCCAAGGGCTGCATGCATACGCACGGCACCATGATGACCGCCGCAGTCGGCTCGCAGATCTGGCGCAGCAGCACGCCCGAATCGGTGGTGCTGGCGGTGGCGCCGATGTTCCACCTGCTGGGCATGCAGAACTGCATGAATTCGCCGATCTACCTCGGCGCCACCGTGGTGCTGATGCCGCGCTGGGACCGTGCGCTCGCCGCCGACCTGATCGAGCGCTACCGCGTCTCGGTGTGGGGCGCGCCGCCGGCGATGATGGTGGACTTCTTCTCCCAGCCCGGCATCGCGCAGCGCGACCTGTCGAGCCTGGCCTTCCTCGGCGGCGGCGGTGCGGCCATGCCCGACGCGGTCGCGAACATGCTGCAGGAACGCTTCGGCCTGCCTTACGTGGAAGCCTACGGCATGACCGAGACCGCCTCGTTCCTCTTGTCCAACCCGCGCAACAAGCCCAAGCGCGAATGCCTGGGCATCGCCACCTTCGGCGTCGACGCGCGCGTGATCGACCCGCAGACGCTGCAGGAACTGCCGCAAGGCCAGACCGGCGAGATCGTCGCCCACGGCGGCCAGGTGATGCAGGGCTACTGGCGCAACCCCGAAGCCAACGAGGCCTCGTTCGTCGAGCTCGACGGCAAGCGTTTCCTGCGCACCGGCGACCTGGGCTTCATGGACGAAGAGGGCTACTTCTTCATGCGCGACCGCCTCAAGCGCATGATCAACGCCTCGGGCTTCAAGGTCTGGCCGGCGGAGGTGGAAAACCTGCTGTATGGCCACCCGGCCATCCACGAGGCCTGCGTGATCGCCGCGCGCGACAAGCGCCGCGGCGAGACCGTCAAGGCGGTGATCGCGCTGCGCCCCGAGGCGCGCGGCACCGCCGAGGCCGATCCCGAACGCATCATGGCCTGGTGCCGTGAGCGGCTGGCTGCCTACAAGGTGCCGCGCATCGTCGAGTTCGTCGAGGCGCTGCCCAAGTCGGGCACCGGCAAGATCCAGTGGCGCGCCCTGCAGGAACGCGAGATGCAGGCCGAAGCCCCGCGCGCCTGAGGGCGGCGAAACCCGGAACAAAGAGAGACACAGCATGCAGCAAAGCAGACGCAACTGGCTGGCGCAGGCCGGGACCCTGGCCGGCGCGGCCATCCTCGGCAGCACCGGCCAGGCCTTCGCCCAGCAACCGTATCCGAGCAAGCCGATCCGCCTGATCGTGCCGTATCCCGCCGGTGGCGGCACCGATACCGTCGGCCGCCTGGTCGGCCAGCGCCTGGCCGAGATCCTGGGCCAGCCGGTGGTGGTGGAGAACAAGCCCGGTGCCAGCGGCATGCTCGGCAACGACACCGTCGCCAAGGCGCCGGCCGACGGCTACACGCTGCTGCTGGCCATCACCGCGATGATCCAGTCGCCCAGCCTATACAAGCGCATGCCGTACGACGTGGCCAGGGACTTCACGCCGGTGTCGCTGATCGCCAAGTCCTCGGACCTGTTCGTCGTGCCCAACCGCGTGCCGGCCAGCAACATGCGCGAGTTCCTGGCGCTGGCCAAGGCAGGCAAGCTCAGCTACGGCTCCTACGGCAACGGCACCTCGTCGCACCTGCATGGCGAGCTGCTGCGCCAGCAGGCCGGCATCGACATGGCCCATATCCCGTACAAGGGCGCCGCGCCGCTGATGAGCGACGTGCTTGGCGGGCAGGTGGATTCGGCCTTTGTCGACGTGACGTCGGCCAATCCCTACCTGGGCAGCAACAAGTTCAGGATCCTCGGCATCACCGGCAGCCAGCGCTACAAGGCGCTGCCCAATGTGCCGACCTTTGCCGAGCTGGGTTTGAAGGGCTTCGAGCCGAACGGCTGGTTCGCGCTGTTCCTGCCGTCCGGCGCGCCCAAGGACGTGACCGCCAGGCTGGCGGCCGAGACCGCGCGCATCGTGAAGCTGCCCGAGGTCTCGCAGAAGCTGGCCGGCATGGGCCTGCAGCCGGTCGGCTCGAGCCCGCAGGAACTGGCCGAGGTGGTCAGCGGCGACATGCCCAAGTGGGCCAAGATCGTGCGCGACGCCAACATCCAGCTGGACTGAGCGCCCACGGCACCGCATACCGGAGTCTATCCATGGAAACCATCCGCTTTGCCATCGAAGACGGCATCGCCACCCTGACCCTGAACTACCCCGAGCGCAAGAACGCGCTGTCGATCCCGATGCGCGGCGAAATCGGCGAAGCCATCCGCCAGGTGCGTGCCGACGAGAGCGTGCGCGCGCTGATCCTGACCGGCGCCGGCACCGACTTCTGCTCGGGCGGCGACATCAGCTCGATGCAGGTCGAGATCGACGCGCCGCGGGGCCGCCGCCGGCTGCAGCAGGCGCACGGCTGGCTGGAAGACCTGATCCAGCTGGACGTGCCGGTCATTGCCGCCGTCAACGGCGCGGCCTACGGTGCCGGCTTCAGCCTGGCGCTGACCGCCGACATCATCCTGGCCACGCCGCGGGCGCGCTTCGGGCTGCCGTTCCTGCGCATGGGCCTGATTCCCGACTGTGGCGTCTTCTACACCTTGCCGCGGATGATCGGGCTGCAGCGCGCCAAGGCGCTGATGTTCTCGATGCGCGAGCTCAATGCCGAGGCCGCGCAAGACCTTGGCATCGTCATGGAAATCGTGCCGGAAGAAAGCCTGGCCGGGCGCGCGCAAGCGCTGGCACGCGCCTTCACCGAGGCCTCGCCGGTCGCGGTGGGCCTGACCAAGCAGGCGCTGAACGCGTCGCTCAACCAGGACCTGCACACCATGCTGGCGATGGAAGCGGACGGACAGGGCATCGCCTTTTCCACCGGCTATCGCCGCGAGGCCGCAGACCGCTTCATGGCCAGGCAGCCGCTGCGCTACCGCTGGCCCGACTGAGCGCCGCTGCCATGTTGCTCCGCAGCATGGCGACTCACAGTTGTTTACGTATACAGGCAGGCCGCGCGAGACGCCGCTTGCCCCTGTCGATCATCCGTCTATCCCCGTATCCGAATACTTATGGCAACCCAACACCACCATGCGGCGCCCGCCGCACGCCAGACTCCCTGGATGACCGAAGACCTGGAAATGTTCCAGGACACCGTACGCCGCTTTATCGAGCGCGAACTGGCACCGAATGAAGCGCGCTGGGCCGAGCAGGGCTATATCGACCGCGACGTGTGGCGCCGCGCCGGCCAGGCCGGCCTGCTGTGCGCCAGCATCCCCGAAGAGTACGGCGGCGGCGGCGGCAACTTCGCGCATGAAGCCGTGATCACGCGCGAGATGGCGCGCGCCATCTTCACCAGCCTGGGCAACAACGTGCACAGCGGCATCGTGGCACATTACCTGCTCAACTACGGCACCGAAGCGCAGAAGAAGAAGTGGCTGCCGCAGATGGCCAGCGGCGAGATGGTCGCGGCCATCGCCATGTCGGAACCTGGCGCCGGCTCGGACCTCAAATCGGTACGCACCCGCGCGGTGCGCGAACAGACCGCAAACGGAGACTGCTATCGCATAAACGGTGCAAAGACGTTTATTACGAACGGTTACCACGCCGACCTCGTGTGCCTGGTCGCCAAGACCGATCCGGAAGCCGGCTCGCGTGGCGTCTCGCTGATCATGATCGAGACGCGCGACCTCGAAGGCTTCCGCCGCGGCCGCATCCTCGAGAAGATCGGACAGAAGGGCCAGGACACCGCCGAGCTGTTCTTCGACGACGTGCTGGTGCCGTGCGAGAACCTGCTCGGCGAGCAGGAAGGGCAGGGTTTTTACCAACTGATGCAGCAGCTGCCGCAGGAGCGGATGATCATCGCGCTGGGCGCGAGCGCTTCGATGCATCGCGCGATCGAGCTCACCACCGAATACGTGCGCGAGCGCAAGGTCTTCGGGCAGGCGCTGGCCGACCTGCAGAACACCCGCTTCCGCCTGGCCGAGTGCAAGACCGAGGCCACCATCGCCTCCACCTTCGTCGACGACTGCATGATGCGCCTGATGGCGGGTACACTGGATGCCGCGACCGCCGCGATGGCCAAGTGGTGGTGCACGCAAAAGAATTGCGAGATCATCGACGAGTGCCTGCAGTTCCACGGCGGCTACGGCTACATGCTGGAATATCCGATCGCGCGCATGTACGCCAACGCACGCGTCGGCAAGATCTACGGCGGCTCCAACGAAATCATGAAAGAGCTGGTGGCACGCACGCTCTGATGGCCGCGCGCAGTGCCAACTGCTATCAGCACTCTGCGTTTGCTGATGCGCGTCTAAGCTAATTCTGAAAGCAACACAAAAGCCGGCACAGGATGCCGGCTTTTGTGTTTCCGGTTACAAAACCGGCTGTGCACGGATCGGCGGAAAGGTGTAAGGTGTGTCACAAGCATAGTCAATGGCCCGTCGCGCGCGGGGTGCGGCACCGAGTGGAAATATCAGCCAAAAGCTGACAGCGCCACCAGCGGAATCAGGCGATAAACGCAGCGTGGAAACAAGCGTTGCGTCGATGCAAGATTCGTCAACTCGGACTCCACCATCGCCGTTATTTGACTATGATGAAGTAAAGTCTTCGCAACATTCACCGGTCGTCAAGCCGGGGTGGCGAACCGCGGAACTTGCGAAGTCTTGAAGGGTAGAACTACCTTCGCCTCGGATGTGAACTCTGACGGGAGTGAGGTATGGACATTTTCGGCCATTACGCTACGCGCTTCGAAGCCCGCAAGGAAGAGGAATACAGCATCCAGGAGTACCTGGAGATCTGCAAGAAGGATCCGACTGCCTACGCGACCGCTGCCGAACGCATGCTCGCCGCGATCGGCCAGCCTGAACTGGTGGACACCCACCACGATCCGAGGCTGTCCCGGCTCTTCTTCAACAAGGTCATCCGCATCTATCCGGCCTTCCGCGACTTCTATGGCATGGAGGACACGATCGAGCAGATCGTCTCATTCTTCAAGCACGCCGCGCAGGGCCTGGAAGAGCGCAAGCAGATCCTGTATCTGCTCGGGCCTCCCGGCGGCGGCAAGTCCTCGCTCGCGGAGAAGCTCAAGGCGTTGATGGAACAGATCCCCATCTACGCGCTGAAGGGTTCGCCGATCCACGAGTCGCCACTGGGCCTGTTCTCGCCGGAAGAAGACGGCAAGATCCTGGAAGAGGACTACGGCATCCCGATCCGCTACCTGAACACGATTGCCTCGCCATGGGCAGTCAAGCGCCTGCACGAGTTCAACGGCGACATCACCAAGTTCAAGGTGGTGAAGCTGCGCCCGTCGGTGCTGTCGCAGATCGCGATCTCGAAGACCGAGCCGGGCGACGAGAACAACCAGGACATCTCGTCGCTGGTGGGCAAGGTGGACATCCGCAAGCTCGAGGACTTCCCGCAGGACGATCCGGATGCGTACTCGTATTCCGGCGGCCTGTGCCTGGCCAACCGCGGCCTGCTCGAGTTCGTCGAAATGTTCAAGGCGCCGATCAAGGTGCTGCACCCGCTGCTGACCGCGACCCAGGAAGGCAACTACAAGGGCACGGAAGGCTTCGGCGCGATTCCGTTCGACGGCATCATCCTGGCGCACTCGAACGAGGCGGAGTGGACCACCTTCAAGTCGGACAAGAACAACGAGGCATTCCTGGACCGTATCTATATCGTCAAGGTGCCGTACGTGCTGCGCGTGTCCGACGAGGTGAAGATCTACGACAAGCTGCTGCGCTGCAGTTCGCTGTCGGCCGCGCCGTGCGCGCCGAACACGCTGAAGATGATGGCGCAGTTCGCGGTGCTGACCCGGATCAAGGAGCCCGAGAACTCCAACGTCTTCTCGAAGATGCGCGTCTATGACGGCGAAAGCCTGAAGGACGTGGACCCGAAGGCGAAGTCGTACCAGGAGTACCGCGACTACGCCGGCATCGACGAGGGCATGAACGGGCTGTCGACGCGCTTTGCGTTCAAGGTCCTGTCCAAGGTCTTCAACTTCGACAATACCGAAGTTGCGGCCAACCCGGTGCACCTGCTGTATGTGCTCGAGCAGCAGATCGAGCGCGAGCAGTTCCCGCCGGAGCAGGAAGCCAAGCTGCTGTCGTACATCAAGGAGTACCTGACCACGCCGTTCGTGGAGTTCATCGGCAAGGAGATCCAGACCGCTTACCTGGAGTCGTACTCCGAATATGGCCAGAACATCTTCGACCGCTATGTGGTGTTCGCCGACCTGTGGATCCAGGACCAGGAGTACCGTGATCCCAACACCGGCGAAATCCTCGACCGCAACGCCCTGAACGACGAGCTGGAGAAAGTGGAAAAACCGGCGGGTATCTCGAACCCGAAGGACTTCCGCAACGAGATCGTCAACTTCGTGCTGCGGGCGCGGGCCAACAACAGTGGCAAGAACCCGGTCTGGACCAGCTATGAAAAGCTGCGGATGGTGATCGAGAAGCGCATGTTCTCCACCACGGAGGACCTGCTGCCGGTGATCTCGTTCAACGCCAAGTCTTCTCGCGAAGACCAGGACAAGCACGAGAACTTCGTCAACCGCATGGTCGAGAAGGGGTACACGCCCAAGCAAGTGAGACTTCTGGTGGAGTGGTATCTGCGCGTAAGAAAATCATCGTAACGGCGCCGCGGAAGCAGTCTCTCAACGAGGGCAACATATGGCTACGGTCATCGATCGGCGCGAGAACGGCGGCAACAAGAGTGCCGTCAACCAGCAACGCTTCATCAAGCGCTACCGCGAACAGATTCGGCAGGCGGTGGCAAAGGCGGTGTCCGGCCGGAAGATCATGGACATCGAGCAGAGCGGCCAGGTGTCCATTCCGGTCAAGGACATCACCGAACCGATCTTCCACCACGGCCCGGGCGGCCGGCGCGAGTGGATCCACCCTGGCAACAAGAAGTTCGTCAAGGGCGATTCCTTCGACCGGCAGCAGCAGGGCGGTGGCGGGAGCGGTTCGCGGGCCAGCGACAGCGGCGAAGGCGAGGACGATTTCGTCTTCACGCTGTCGCGCGAGGATTTCCTCAATTTCTTCTTCGAGGACATGGCGCTGCCGGACCTGGCCAAGCGCCACCTTGCCAAGATCGCCGAAGTGCGCAAGGTGCGCGCCGGCTATTCCATCGACGGCACCCCGTCCAACCTGTCGATCCTGCGCACCATGCGCAGCTCGATCGGGCGGCGCATCGCCTTGTCCAGCCCTTACCAGAAGCGCCTGCGCGACCTGGAGCTGGAGTACGCCGAGGCGCTGGACAAGGACGGCCCCTACGCCGAAGGCACGCTCGAACTGATGGAGAAGATGCGGCACCTGCGCGCCTGCATCGATCGCGTGCCCTTTATCGAGAAGCTCGACCTGCGCTACAACAACCGCGTGCTCAAGAAGCGCCCGCAGGCCCAGGCGGTGATGTTCTGCCTGATGGACGTGTCCGGCTCGATGGACGAGAGCCGCAAGGACCTGGCCAAGCGCTTCTTCATGCTGCTGTACCTGTTCCTGAAGCGCAACTACGAGCGTATCGACGTGGTGTTCATCCGGCATCACACGGTGGCCAAGGAAGTCGAAGAGGAAGACTTCTTCCACTCGCGCGAGTCCGGTGGTACCGTGGTGTCCAGTGCGCTGAAGCTGATGGTGGAGGTGGTCCATGACCGTTATCCGCCAAGCCAGTGGAACATTTACTGCGCGCAGGCCTCCGACGGCGACAACTGGGCTGGCGATTCCGAACTGTGCGGACGCCTGCTGCGCGAGTCGATCCTGCCGCTGGTGCAGTACTACGCATACGTGGAAGTGGCGTCCGAGGAACCACAGAACCTCTGGGAAGAGTATCTGACGGTCAAGGGCCAGTTCGAGCACTTTGCGATGCAGCGCATCATCGGCGCGGACGAAATCTACCCGGTGCTGCACGACCTGTTCCAGAAGCGGGCGGCTTAGTTGGGGCCTGCTGCCGGGGCAACCGGCAGCGAAGGCCGCAGTGAAGTCTGGTGGCAAGGCAACGCGGACCACGCGGCGCGCCAGCGCGCGCCTGCGCGGTTGGCGCCTTGCCCGCAACAAGGGGCGAAGATGGCTTATCTGTCCACGGGTTCGGAATGGACCTTCGAGCTGGTCAACCGGTATGACCGCGAGATCGCCCGCATCGCCGGCGAGTTCGGGCTGGATACCTATCCCAACCAGATCGAGATCATCACGGCCGAGCAGATGCTGGACGCCTACGCGTCGGCAGGGCTGCCGGTGGGCTACAACCACTGGTCCTATGGCAAGCACTTCCTGGCGTCGGAGCGCAGCTACCAGCGCGGCCACATGGGCCTGGCTTACGAGATCGTCATCAACTCCAACCCCTGCATCGCCTACCTGATGGAGGAGAACACCATGCCGATGCAGGCGCTGACGATCGCGCATGCCTGCTACGGCCACAACTCCTTCTTCAAGGGCAACTACCTGTTCCGCACCTGGACCAACGCGGACGCCATCGTCGATTACCTGCTGTTCGCCAAGAACTACGTGGCCGAGTGCGAACAGCGCTACGGCGAACAGGAAGTGGAACTGCTGCTCGACTCCTGCCATGCCTTGCAGAACTACGGGGTGGACCGCTACAAGCGGCCCAAGAAGCTCTCCATCACCGAAGAGAAGGCGCGCCAGGCCGATCGCGAGAACTACCTGCAGATGCAGGTCAACGATCTGTGGCGCACGCTGCCCAAGCATCGCCCGCACGCGCTGACGGCCGACGAAGAGGCGCCGGAAATGACGTTCCCGCCCGAGCCGCAGGAGAATCTGCTGTACTTCATCGAGAAGAACGCGCCCAAGCTGGCGCCGTGGCAGCGCGAGATCGTGCGCATCGTGCGCAAGATCGCGCAGTACTTCTACCCGCAGCGCCAGACCAAGGTGATGAACGAAGGGTGGGCAACGTTCTGGCACTACACCATCATCCACCAGCTCTACGAAGAAAAGCTGGTCAACGATGCCTTCATGATGGAGCTGCTGCAGGCGCACACCAACGTGATTTACCAGCCGCCGTACCACAGCCCGTATTACAGCGGGTTGAACCCGTACACGGTGGGCTTCCTGATCTTCCAGGACCTGCGCCGCATGTGCGAGAACCCGACCGACGAGGACTACCGCTGGGCGCCGGAGATCGCCGGCAGCGACTGGCGCACGACGCTGGACTTTGCGATGCGCAATTTCAAGGACGAGAGCTTCCTGCTGCAGTTCCTGTCGCCGCGCGTGATCCGCGAACTGAAGCTGTTCTCGGTGCTGGACGACGACCGCGAGGGCAAGCTGCGCGTCACCGCCATCCACGACGACGAGGGCTATCGCGCGATCCGCCAGCTGATGGCGGCGCAGTATGACCTGTCGACCATGGAGCCCAATATCCAGGTCACCAATGTCGATATCGGCGGCGACCGTTCGCTGACGCTGCGCCACCTGCAGAATGACCGCCGGCCGCTGGCGCACAATTTCGACGAAGTGGTGCGGCACGTGACGCGGCTGTGGGGCTTTACCGTGCGCCTGGAAGTGGCCTATGAAGACGGGCGCACCGAACTCAAGTACGAATGCAAGCCGGAGCGCCGGCACCGCAAGTCGCACAGCGGGCTGAGCCTGGCCGCGTGATCGCCTGATCCTTCGCAGTGCTTGCCACGCGCGTTGCCTGAAACCTCAGGCAATGCGCGTTTTCATTTTCACTCGCACCATCCACGCACCAGTTCGACCGCCCGGCTGTCCGTGCCGTCGAGCACCGCCTCGCCCAGCACGCGGCTCCACCAGCGCTCCGACCCGTCCGCCACGCGCCACGCATGCAGCCGGCGCGTGCAGAGCTGCAGGTCGTATTCCTCCGTGATCCCGATCGCGCCGTGCACCGCATGGGCGATGGCCGCCACTGGCGTGACGGCATCGCTGGCGAGCAGCTTGCCGAGCGCGGCGCGCAGGCGCTCGGGCTGGCCGGTGGTGCTGGCGCAGGCCAGCTGCGCCGCCACGCGCGCTGCCGCCACATGCTCGGCCATCTCGCTGACCTGATGCTGGATCGCCTGGAACTTGCCGATGGCGCGGCCGAACTGCTGGCGGTCGTTGGCGTACTGCAGCGTCAGGTCGAGCACCCGCGACAGCGCCCCGGCCAGCTGGACCGCGTGCAGGCAGGCGCCGAGTGTGCGCAGCGTGCCGGGCGCCAGCCGGAACGCAGCCGGCATGGCCGCCTCCGGGCGCGGCAGCCGCAGGGTCAGGTCGGCGTGCGCGCCGGTGAGTTCGGCGCGCGCGTCGGCCGCCGGCAGCAAGAGGCAACGCTCGCCGTCCTGCACCAGGAACCACCGGGCATGGCGCGCATCGGCGACGAGCGCAGCGGGCGCGCCGTCGTCGAAGCCCGCCAGGGCGATGGGTCCGTCGGGCAGGGCGATGCCCTGCGCGTGCAGCAGGGCGCGGGCGAAGATGGTCTGCGCCAGCGGCAGCGGCAGGACATGGCGGCCGGTGACGAACAGCACGGGGGCCAGTTCAGGCAGCGGCAGCGCGGCGCCGCCGGCGGCCTCGGGCAGCAGGCAGTCGGCAAAGCCGCTGTCGCGCAGAGTTTGCCACAAGGGAGAGGGATCGGCCTGCCGTTCCAGCGCGCGGACCGTGGCGGGCGTGCAGCAATCGCGCAGCAGCGCGTCGAGGGCGTCGGAGTAAGCGTTATGCATGATGGGTCTCGTCGGGGGGGCAGGACGTCGGGACGGTGCGGCGGGTCTTCAGCGCAGGCCGAGGCCGCGCGCGATCATGCCGCGCAGGATCTCGCGCGTGCCGCCGCGCAGCGAATACGACGGGGCGATCTGCGTGACGTAGGCCAGCGTGCGATAGAGCGCGCCGTCGGCGGCCAGTGCCGCTTCGTCGCCGAGCGCCGCTTCCACCAGCGCGGGGACCGATTGCTCGAAGGTCGTGCCCAGGTCCTTGACCAGTGCGGCCTCGACCACGGGGCTTTCACCGGCCGCCAGGCGCGCGGTCACCGCCAGCGACATCGCGCGCAGCACCGCCAGGTGCCCGGCAAGGCGGCCCGCGGTCACGGTGTCGCGCCGTGCCGGCGGCAGGCGGCGCATGGCGTCGAGCCAGGTGTCGAGCAGCACCACGCTGGAGTACAGCCGCTCGGGGCCGCTGCGCTCGAACGCGAGTTCGGCGTTGACCTGCTCCCAGCCGCTGCCGTCCTGGCCGACCAGCGCATCCGGGGCCAGCGCGACGTCGTCGAAGGTGACCTCGGAGAAGTGCGCATCGCCGGCCAGGTCGTGGATCGGCCGTACCGAGACGCCGGGCGCGTGCAGGTCGACGATGAACTGCGACAGGCCCGCCTGCCGGTCCTGCGGCGTGCCCGAGGTGCGCACCAGCGCGATCATGAAGTGGCAGCGGTCGGCGTTGGTCGTCCAGATCTTGCGGCCGGTCAGGCGCCACGAGCCATCGGGCTGGCGCACGGCGCGGGTCGTCACGCTGGCGAGGTCGGAGCCGGAGTTCGGCTCGCTCATGCCGATGCAGAAGAACGCCTCGCCGCGGCAGATCGCGGGCAGGTAGCGGGCCTTCTGCGCGTCGCTGCCGTAACGCAGGATCAGCGGGCCGCTCTGGCGGTCGGCGATCCAGTGCGCCGACACCGGCGCGCCGCAGGCCAGCAACTCCTCCACCAGCACGAAGCGCGAGTAAGGATCGAGGCCGGCGCCGCCGTATTGCGCCGGCAGCGTAATGCCGACCCAGCCGCGCGCCGCAAGTGCGCGGCTGAACGCCGCATCGAACCCCATCCACGAGCGCGCGCGGGTTTCCGGCGGCAGGGCGGGCAGGTGCTCGTCAAGAAAGGCGCGGACCTCGGCGCGGAACGCGAGCGCGTGCGGCGGCAGGGGCGTCAGGTCGAAGGTGGATAGCAAGGCGGTCACGGTGAAGTCCGGTAGCTGTGGCACGCGAGCCCTGCGGAACGCGGCGGCGGCTGCCTTGCATTCCGGATGGCTCAGGGTGGGCCACAGCGTAGTTCACGCGTCGAGCGCCAGTCCAATATTGATTTATTGGGAAGCGATACCGATTCGATATGGAGGTGCCCCCCGGCCGGGTCACCCTTGGGGGCCGGTGCCAGTGCTTCAGGCCGTCCCCGCTCGCGGCGTACGCGGCCGGACCGCCGAGGTCACCCCGGCGCGTTCGAGATTGACGCCCGGCAGCAGGTGCAGCAGGCGCACCAGCTCGGACTGGCGGTGCGTGCCGGTCTTGCGCAGCGTATCGCGGATATGCACGCGCACCGTATGCGGCGACAGGAACTCGCGCTCGGCGATTTCATTCAGCGTCTCGCCGGCGGCGAGACGGACGGCGATGATGCTTTCCTTGCGCGACAGCCCGAACAGCGAGGCCAGCACGCCCGCATCGAGCACCGCGCGCGATTCCGAATTGCCGAACAGCATCATCGCGGCCGGCAATTGCCACGGGCCTTCCACCGGCTGGCGCGAGACCAGCGGCGTGACGATGATCGGCACCGGCTGCCCGCCGGAGGTGATGTGCATCCAGGAGCCCGACGCGGCTTCGGCGCCGCGGCCGCGCATGGCGCCGTCGAGCAGCTTGCGCAGCACCGCCTGCAGCGTGTCGCTGTGGGCGCGCAGCACGCCGTCCTGCAGCGACAGGTGGCTGTCGGCCTGCACCAGCGCCTCGGCCCAGCTGTTGGCGTAGCGCACGCGCAGGTCGGCCTGCAGCACCATCACGCCAAAATCCAGGGTATCGAGCCCGGCCAGGCCAAGGCTGGCCAGCCCGCTCAGTTCAAAGTTGCGCTGCTGCATGCGCGCGGCACGCACCCAATGCGGCATGACGTGGGCCAGGCGCCGCTCGCGCTGGCCGGCGCTGATGCTGCCCGCGCTGGTGCCGCTCATCAGTACGCAGACCTCGGCGTTCTCGACCAGGCGGATGCCATGTTCGAGTCCGCTGCATGCCAGCGTGGAGACTGGACGCTCGGCCACGGCGCCATCGTGAGAGGCCGTGTGCAGCGGCGCGCAGGCGGGGCTGTCAGGCGTGTCGGCCGGCATACAGCAGGCGCCGGCGTAGGGCAGCTCGAGCGGATTGGGCAGCCAGCCGCCAACGCTTGCGCCGTTGGTGAAGCAGCCGTGGGGCGTGACGCCCAGGCGTGCATGGCCGGCGAGCTTGTCCCAGATCAGGTAACGCGGGCTGCCGGTGGAGGTGTACCGGGAGAAAAGGTCGAGTGCCGCCGGCATTGCCGCAACGTCCAGCGCGGACTCGTAGATCGAGTCGACCAGACGATGGAAGTCCTCGTCCGTAGTCGGGTGTTCGCCCATGTTCACATTCCCCCCGGCGGCAAACGCCTCCTGCTTGTGCCACGGCAAGTGGCCACTTTCTTTTGTGTTATCGGTGCCGCTCTGGCGTTCTGTACCTGCGCCGATACGGCTCGCAGCGGTCCCGTCAGGCTCATCCGGCGCGCTGCGATAAGGCAATCATGCCAAACAATGTTGTTTCTTTTGTCCCCCGTGTCGGGAGGGAAAACACGGATTGCAGGCATAACACTTAGCTGGGGCCATACCAAATTGCTGCTTTGCAGCGTATGGGAGGTCGGGCGCACTACCGACTTGTGAGGCGTGATGGTAATGCGGGTGACGAGAACGCCGAAATTTTCAGCACGGAAATAGTGCCGGGCGTTTCACACACGCCACACGTGTCCAGAATGTTGGCGGCAAAAAGACCCCGTTGCCGGGCCGAGAATAGGTTGCCATACCCGTTTCTGCGAACGGGCCGGTTCGAACCGGCATTCGAACCGGCTGCTATGGCGCCGCCGGGTTCGCTTGCTCGTCGCCCCCCACCTGCAGCCCTTTGCCATCGACCTGAATGGTCAGGCTGGGCGATGCCATGCGGATGCCGTGGGCGTCGAAGTTGCGCTTCAGGCGTGCATTGAACGCGCGCGTGATTTCCGCCTGCGTCAGCGGCCGGGTCTTGAACTGTGCCATCACCACCGGCCCGCTCGGGTCGAAGCGGTCCAGGCCGAGGATGTCCAGCCCCGACATCAGGTTGCGCGAGTAGCGGAAATCTCGCGCGATTTCCGTGCCGGTGGTGCGGATCAGCTCGAGGGCGCGGTCGAGGTCGCTGTGGTAGCTGATGCCGATGCTGAACACGGCATAGCCATAGCCGCGCGACAGGTTCTTGACCGCCTTGATCTGGCTGTACGGCAGCGTATGCAGCGCGCCGCGTCCGTCGCGCAGCTTGACCGTGCGGATGGTCATACCTTCGACCACGCCGGCATGGTCAGGCAGCTCGATCGAGTCGCCGATGGCGATAGAGTCCTCGACCACGATAAACAATCCGGTGATCAGGTCCTGCACCAGGCTCTGCGCCCCGAAGCCGATCGCCAGCCCGACCACCCCCGCGCCGGCCAGCAACGGTGTCACGTTGACGCCCAGGTTGGCCAGCACGGCAATCACCGCGATCAGCAGCAGCCCGATGAACGAGGCATTGCGCACCAGCGGCAGGATGGTCTTGGCGCGCAGGCTGGGCTGCGCGCCGCGTCCATGCGCGGGCGACAGCGTCTGCGTGATGGCGGTGTCGATCAGCAGCCAGACCAGCCAGGCCAGCAGCACGGTGCTGGTCACGCTGAACACGGTCTCGGTGATATGGCGGCCCGCTGCGGAAGATTCCGCCAGCTGCATCAGCGACGTGTCCCAGACGCGCATCACCATGGCAAGAAATACCACCCAGATCGCCACCCGCAGCAGCGCCATGGCGAAGCGGCCAAAGCGCTGCACATAGGCCGAGCGCCGGCGGTCGCGGAAGCGGGGCGGCCGTGCCGTTGCCTTGGGCGAGCGCCTGGCGACCATCGTCAGCAGCAGTGCCGCCACGAACAGCGCGACCGAAGCCACGGTGCGGCGCAGGAATACATCGGCGTGGCCGGCGGCGAGCAGCGTGCCGATCACCGACGCGACCACCACCGCGAGCACCGGCAAGTGCCAGGCCTGGCCGATCAGCCGCAGCAGGTCGGTCAGGCCCGGGTGGGACTGGCGGAAGGCCAGCGGCCGGTGGCTGATCAGCTGGCCGATCTGGCGACTGAAAACGAGCGCGAACACGCCGATGCCCAGTGCTGCGGCGATATTGGCCGTGGTCGACACCAGCGCGGCGAGGTTGGTGCCGAGCACCGCGACGACGCGGCTGTCGGTGGCGCTGTCGCCCAGGGCCGCCAGTGCGCCGGTGCAGAACAGCAGCCACGGCGAGCGCGCCAGCAGCTGCCGGACCGCAAGCTGGCGGTGCGCGGTGCGGAACAGGACGAAGATGACCTGGCACATCGCGGCGGCGACGGCACCCGCCACGATGGCGTATGCGACCAGCACCGCGGCCACGGCTGCTGGCGACTGCGCGAAGGTGCGCGTCGCCATCAGCAGCGTGATGCCGAATGCGATCACCCAGGGCCCGATATGCCGCAGCATGAAGACGCCGACATCCACCCAGGACGGCACCTCGGGCAGCCTGGCGCGCTCGGTACGCGGGCGCGGCGGCGCGCGCCGGCGCCGGATGCGATGGCCGATCTCCCACAGGCCCCAGCCGCTCGCCGCCCATACCGCCAGCACCAGCGCGAATTCGCGCAGCGATTCCAGCCCCGAGCGGGTGCCCCGGTGGGTCAGCGCGGCGCGCCATTCCTCGCCTGCGAAGCGCGAGCGCCAGCCCCAGTATTGCCACGGGCCGCGGTCCTTGCGCAGGTGCGTGTCGACTTCGTCGAGCACCTCGGCCACGGCTCCGATCAGCCCGGGTGCCGAAGCGCCGGCCGCAGCGGCGGACGCCGGCGCCGGCGCCACCGCGGAAGCGTCCAGGCCGCGCCGCAAGGCCTGCAATTGGCCGACCAGCGCGCGCCGTTCGCGATCGTCCTGCAGTGTTGCGATGACCTGGTCGAGCGACTGCGCCAGCGGCACGCTGGCCGGGGCCGCCGGCGCGCTGGCCGGCGCCGGAGCGGGCTTGGCCGGTGCCAGCAGGGTGGCAAGCGGGCCTGCCGCCATAGCGGGCGCTGGAACCGTACAACACAGCAGTGCGAGCGCCAGCAGCGCGGCATGCATGGCCAGGCTCGCACCTGGCGTGAGCCGGCGTGGCCACATCGATCGGGAGGGGGCGTTGCGATCGGGTTTGCGCATGGCTGGATGTCCGCACCTGGCCCGGCGTGACGCTGCCGGCGGAGGCGCGGGAATGAACGTCGATCGCGCCACTGTAGCGCATCGGCGGTGCCGGGTGACGCACCGCCGCATCCGGCACGTCGGGCCACCCCGGGTCCACGTCTGGGTCCACGTCGGAACCATTCGTCGCTTCGGACGATGCGTCGCTTGCGCCGATCCACGAATCTCGAACCCACTCCGGCGTGGGCATTTCGGCGCCCGCCGGCCACTCTCAGATCGCGGGCGCGCGCACCAGAACCGGTGGCCCGTCCGGCCAGCAACAAGACACAAGGGAAAGACGGCATGGAACTCAATGCATCGGTATCGGCAGTGATCACGGGCGGCGCCTCGGGCCTGGGCGCGGCAACGGCGCGCGCGCTGGCGGCGCACGGCGTGCGCGTGGCGCTGTTCGACCTCAACGCCGAGAAGGGCGAAGCGCTGGCGCGCGAACTGGGCGGCGTGTTCTGCCAGGTGAACGTGACCTCGGAAGCTGAAGTCGAGGCCGGCTTCGCCAGGGCACGTGCCGCCATCGGCCAGGAGCGCATCCTGGTCAACTGCGCCGGCACCGGCAATGCCATCAAGACCGCGTCGCGTTCCAAGGAAGCGCCGGACCAGATCAAGCACTTTCCCTCCGATGCCTTCGAACGCATCATCCAGATCAACCTGATCGGCACCTTCCGCTGCATCGCGCGCTCGGCGGCCGGCATGCTGACGCTGGACACCGCGGGCGGCGAGCGCGGCGTGATCATCAGCACCGCATCGGTGGCGGCGCAGGATGGCCAGATGGGGCAGGCCGCGTACTCGGCGTCCAAGGCCGCCGTGGTCGGCATGACGCTGCCGATCGCGCGCGACCTCGCGGGCGAGGGCATCCGCGTCAATACCATCCTGCCGGGCATCTTCAATACGCCGCTGCTGCAGGGCGCGGCCGAGAACGTCAAGGCCGCGCTGGCCGCTTCGGTGCCGTTTCCCAAGCGCCTGGGCCAGCCGGAAGAGTTCGCCTCGCTGGCCGTCGAGATGTGCCGCAACGGCTATTTCAACGGCGAATCCGTGCGGCTGGACGGCGCCATCCGGATGGCGCCGCGCTGAGCGAAGCGGCCTGGATGGAATCAACACGGAGACGCGGATGGATTTCAGCTACCTGAGCACGCTGCCCGATGCCGTGCGCCATTTCGCCGGACTGCGGCCCGACGCGGTGGCATATGCGTTCGAGGGCCGCCAGACTACCTACGCCGACTTCGAGCGCAATACCGACCGGGTCGCGCAGGCGCTGCTGGCCGAGGGTATCCACGCCGGCGACCGCATTGCCTATATCGGCAAGAACAGCGACCACTACTTCGAACTGCTGCTCGGCGCGGCCAAGGCTGGCGTCGTCACCACTCCGGCCAGCTGGCGCCTGGCGCCGCCGGAGATCGAGTTTATCGTCGGCCATTGCGACGCGGTGGTGCTGTTCGTCGGGCCGGAATCGGCGGCGATGGCAAAGTCGCTGCTGCCGGCGCTGCCGATGGTGCGCACGGTGGTGCTGATGGAGCCGTGCGCCGACGGCGGCGATGCCCCTTGCTACACCGACTGGCGCGACGCGCAGCCGGCCACGCCGCCGGCACACCGGCCGGCGCCGCACGACGTGGTGCTGCAGCTGTACACCTCTGGCACCACCGGGCGGCCCAAGGGCGCGATGCTGACGCACCGCAACCTGACCATCGGCACCGAGGTCAGCGAGCGCGAAGGCATTGCCTGGTCGCACTGGACGGCCGACGATATCTCGCTGGTGGCGATGCCCGTCGCGCATATCGGCGGCTCGGGCTGGGGACTGCGCAATCTGCTGTCTGGCGCCAAGGGCGTGGTCGCGCGCGAATTCGACCCGCGCGCGGTGCTGGATTTCATCGAGCACGAGCGCGTCAGCAAGCTGTTCATGGTGCCGGCGGCCATGCAGATCGTGCTGCGCGATCCGCGCGCGCGCCAAGTGGATTACTCGCGGCTGAAGTACCTGCTGTATGGCGCCGCGCCGATTCCGGCGGCGCTGCTGCGCGAGGGCATCGAGGTGTTCGGCTGCGGCTTCGTGCAGCAGTACGGCATGACCGAGACCACCGGCACCATCGTCGCGCTGCCGCCCGAGGACCACACCACCGAAGAGGTGCCGCGCATGCGTGCCGCGGGCAAGCCGCTGCCAGGCGTGGAAATCAAGGTGGTCGACTATGAGGGGCGCGGGCTGGGTCCCGATGAAGTCGGCGAGATCGTGGTGCGCTCGCAGCACAACATGGCCGGCTACTGGAAGCAGCCCGAGGAGACCGCGCGCACCATCGACGCCGATGGCTGGCTGCGCACCGGCGACGCGGGCTACATGGATGCGCAGGGTTACCTGTACATCCACGACCGCGTCAAGGACATGATCATCAGCGGCGGCGAGAACGTCTATCCGGCCGAGGTCGAAAGCGCGATCTACGGCCACCCGCAGGTGGCTGACGTGGCCGTGATCGGCGTGCCGGACGAGAAGTGGGGCGAAGCGGTGAAGGCCATCGTCGTGCTGAAGCCGGGACAATCGCCCGATCGCGACGGCATCATCGCGTGGACGCGCCAGCGGCTGGCCGGCTTCAAGGTGCCGAAGAGCATCGAGTTCGTCGACGCGCTGCCGCGCAATCCGTCCGGCAAGCTGCTGCGGCGCAAGCTGCGCGAGCCGTTCTGGGAGGGGATGAACCGGCAGGTGAACTGAGCCTGGCTCCCTGTCCCGCGAGCGGGGCGGGGAGCATCTACTTCTTCTTGATCACGCTGACCTTGCCATCCGCCTCCAGGTACAGCGCCTTGATCTCCTCGAGCTTTTCTACCCCCTGCTCGCGATATTTGGCTTCCAGCTCGTCGTCGGTGATCGATTCGCGCCGCATGTTTTCTTGCAGCCTGGTGCCGTCGCGCACGAGCAGGATTTTCTTCGCTTCGGCAAAGCGCTGGAACGTGGGGAAGTGGTAGGCCAACAGGTCGATCAACCGGTTCCACGCAATCAGCGTGACGACCAGCAGCATGGCGTCGGCAACGCCTTCACCCTTGCCGGCCATGCCGTTCTGCGCCGCGTCGGCAACGATCACGACCAGAAGCAGGTCGGCAATGCCCATCGAGCCGATGTCGCGCCGCACGACGAAACGGAACAGCAGGAACAGCGCCCAGTACATCACCGTGCCGCGAACGACGATCTCGAGTGGCGAGACGGTGAAGAAGAGCGCTTCGCGCCAGTCGAACGAGAAGTCCATGCCCGAAACACAGCAACTTCCGGACCACTTTGCAGCGATGGCGCTTGTGCACGCCACGCCGCCGCGCTGACGGTAATTCTTGCAGCGGCTGCGTACGGATTGCCGTCGCGCAGCCGGGCGGGCTCCTGCTTCCGCAGGAAGCCGCCGGTGCGAGGATCAGTCGGCCTGGATGCCGAACTCCTTCACGATCTTCGTATAGCGCGTGGTATCCGCGGCGATCAGCTTCGACAGCGCGGCCGGCTCGCCGCCCGCCGGCGTGACCGCGATGGTGGCCATGCGCGACACCACGTCGGGCATCTTCAGGATGTCGTTGACGTGCGTATTGAGCGTTCGCACCACGTCGGCGGGCATGTTCTTCGGACCCAGCAGCGCCTGCCAGGCGCCGATCTCGACATCCTTGTAGCCCAGCTCCGCCAGCGTCGGCACGTTGGGCGCGAACGGCGAGCGCTTCAGGTCCGCCACCGCCAGCGGCACCAGGCTGCCGTTGCCCACGTACTGCGCCACCGCGCCGTAGGTGACGTAGGTCACCGGCACCTGCCCGCCGATCACGTCGACAATGGCGGGCGCCAGGCCGCGATACGGCACCTGGCTGATCTTGATGCCGGCGGACTTGTTGAACAGTTCGCCCATGATGTGCATCGGCGAGCCGTTGCCCGGCGTGGCATAGGTTTCCACCTTGCCCGACTTGGCGCGTGCCACCAGGTCGCTGACCTTGGTGATGCCGGTGCCCTTGTTGACCACCACGAACAGGGACTGCGTGCCGATCTGCGAGATCGGCGTGAAGTCATGCTGCACGTCGTAGCTGGCGCCGGTGCCGGCCTTCAGCACCAGCGGAGCGATGGCGACCGTGTTGGGCGCCAGCAGCAGCGTGTAGCCGTCGGGGTTGGCGCGCGCGACATAGGCGCTGCCGATCGTGCCGGCGGCGCCGGTGCGGTTTTCCACCACCACCGACTGCTTCAGCCGCGGTGCCAGCTTTTCCGCGAACATGCGGGCCAGTACGTCGACATCGCCGCCGGCCGGATACGCAACGACGATGGTGATGGGTTTGTTCGGGTACGCGCCCTGGGCCAGGGCGGCGCCGGTGCAAAGCACGGTGGTGGCGGCGGCCAGCGTGGCCAGGACTTTGCGGCGTGCAGACTTCATGATGTTCAGACCTCGGTAAGACTTGGCGCCCGGCGGGGGCCGGGGGCCAACATGGCTGGTGAAGCG
Source organism: Cupriavidus oxalaticus (assembly GCF_004768545.1). NCBI lineage: Bacteria > Pseudomonadati > Pseudomonadota > Betaproteobacteria > Burkholderiales > Burkholderiaceae > Cupriavidus > Cupriavidus oxalaticus. The sequence goes on from NZ_CP038634.1 coordinate 1,905,448, forward strand.
GCTGGTGAAGCCCGGCGCGCGGCGCCGGGGCATGGTGGCCAACTCAGCCGACTCAGAAGATGTGCTTGATGCCCAGCATCGAGCCCCACTGGTTCGCGCCGGGGCGGGGGTTGGAGCCGGGCGAACCACCGCTCACCGACATGGCGAGCTGGCCGTCGTTATTGATATAGCCCGCGGTGGCGTAGACCGAGGTGCGCTTGCTGAAACTGTATGTCGCACGCAGCGCGTAGAGCATGGCCTCGTTGTCGCTGCCGTGGTAGTTCAGGAAGTAGACCTGGCCGGCCAGGTTGACCGCCGGAGTGATGTCGTAGGAGACGCCGGCGTAGTACAGGTCGCTGATCGGCGTCGGGCTGCCTTCGTTGTCGCGGCGGATCCAGCCGGCGCCAAGCTTGGTGTTCTTCAGCAGCATGTAGCCGCCCAGCGACAGGCGGTCGTCGGTCAGGTTGCTGTTGGTCAGGCCGCCGAAGGCGCCGGGGCCGCCGCGCTGCGAATCGTAGGCTGCGATCAGGCCCCAGGTCTTGCTGTCATAGCCGATCATGGCCGACCACTCGCGGCAGGCCTTCTTGTCGGCCGGGTTCTCGCCGGCGCAGTTGGTGCCGGCCGGGCTGGGGCCGGCGTTGACCGCGTCGCGGCCGAAGCTGTAGGTGGCACCGACCACGAAGCCGTTGAAGTTGGCCTTGTATGCGACCGCGTTGTCGGCGCGCGTGTTGGGCAGGTAGTTGTCGAGCGAGCCCGAGCCGTACACGTTCGGCCCGAGGATATCGCTGTCGAGGATGGCCCAGAACAGCATCGTGTACTGGCGGCCGAACGACAGCTGGCCATACTGGTTGCTCAGGCCGACCAGCGCCTGGCGCCCGAACAGGCGGCCGCCCTGGTTGGCGTTGCCCGTGTCCGGCGAAAAGCCCGATTCCAGCACGAACAGGCCCTTCAGCCCGCCGCCGAGGTCTTCCGTGCCGCGGATGCCCCAGCGCGACGGCACCGTGGCGGTGTTGTTGGGCATGCGCACCAGGCTGTCGCCGTTGGCGCCGACATTGCTCACGTACTCGACACCGCTATCGATGACGCCGTACAGCGTCACCGACGATTGGGCCGAGGCCAGCAGGGGGGAAGCCGCGAGCAGCGCCGCGGCGGTTCGTGCAAGTTTCATCTACCAGTTTCCTTCCGTTTTTCCGTCTTGTAATCGTCTTTGTGGTCCGGGCCGCTGCGATGGCGCCCGGGTTTCAGGGCAGGCTTGTTATTGGCAGGGTGTTCTCCTCTTGTGGATCCCGCAGGCTGTCAAAAGCCGCAGTGTCTAGCAAAAATGCTGCCATAGCCGCTTTTGTGTTTTATATATGGAACATCAAACAACATAAGAAACGTTGAGCAAAATATAGCCGCGAGTTTCCAAAAGCTGTGAGGAGGGTTATCCCTAGTGCGGCAAGGCGACGACGCGCCGGACAGCCGCTGGCTGCACCCGCGCAGGGCCGGGCGTGCGCACGGGCGGTGCATCGGCACTGCGCGGCGCGCGCCACCGGCGGCCCGGTCGCCCAGGCGTCTTGCCGCACCGGCAAAGGCGCTGCGCCGGATGCCATGGGCCAAGGCCTGCCGCACCCTGCAAACCGGCGCGTGCACCAGGCCGGCGCGTTGACGTTTCCGTGTCGGATAGGCCTATCGTTTACCCTCATCCCGTTTCCCGAGGCGCACGCCTATGCTTCAAAAGTTTTATTCGCAAACCTAAGTTTTATATATGGAACAAAATCAGCCCCCCATTCCTCCTCAGCCGGATCGGCAGCTACTGGAGGCCCTGAGCAGCGGGTTTGCGGAACGCGTGGTGACGGTCGACCGCGGTGCGCAGGTGACCTACCGCAGCGGCGGGACCAGCGGGCCCGCCATCGTGCTGCTGCACGGCATCAGCTCCGGCGCGGCCTCGTGGCTGCCTTGCGCCAGCCTGCTGGCGGCGCAGGCGCGCGTGATCGCCTGGGACGCGCCGGGTTATGGCAACTCGACGCCGCTGGCGCAGGCGCGCCCGCTGGCATCGGACTACGCGCTGCGGCTCGATGGCTTGCTGCAGACGCTGGGCATGCAGCCGGCGCTGATCGTCGGCCATTCGCTGGGTGCGCTGATGGCCGCGGCCTATGTCGCGAACGCGCGCAACCTGCCGGCGCGGCTGTTGCTGCTGAGCGTGGCGCAGGGCTATGGCGCGGCGGGCAAGGAGGCGCAGGCGCAGCAGGTGGCCCAGCAGCGGCTGGCGGCGCTGGATACGCTTGGCGTTGAAGGGCTGGCGCAACGCGGGCCGGCCCGGCTGCTGAGCGAGCTGGCCGATGCCGGCGCGCAGGCGTGGGTGCAGTGGAATATGCAGCGGCTCAACCCGGACGGCTATCGCCAGGCGGTGGCGATGCTGTGCGGCGACGATATCGACCGTTATCTGTCGCGCCGTCCGGCGTCACTGCCCACGCGCATTGCCTGCGGCAGCCGCGACGTGGTGACCACCCCGCTGGCCTGCGGCACGCTGGCCGAACGCTTCGACCTGCCGCTGGCGCTCATCCCCGACGCCGGCCATGCCTGCTACATCGAGCAGGCCGCCGCGACCGCGCGGCTGATCCGCTCGGCGCTGCCGCCCCAAGGCGACGCCTGACCCTACCCGGCGCCGCCAGCCGCTTGGCGCCGCTCCCTTGGCGCGCCGCTTGCGCCACCTGGCTCCGGCTTCGCGGGTTTACCCCAGTCAATTTTTACGGTTGTGTTGTCTATAGTCGTACCTGTGTTCAATATCTAAACCAGTGTTTCATTAGTAAAACACGACGGGCGCAAAAGCAGGTCGCGCCCGGGCGGCGTCGGAACACGGTCCCCCAAGCTGCAAGACATGGAGCAAAGCGCAATGGAAAGCCTCTCGTACAACCCGAACCTGGTGCCCTGGGAGCGTCCGGCGCCGAACAACGTCGCAGGCAAGGGCCATATCGAACAACCCGGCAAGGTTGCCAACATTGTCTGGCAGACCCGCGCCACCGCGCCGAGCGCCTACGAGAACGCGCTGGGCGACGCGCTTGAGGCCGCCTTCGAAGGCGGCGCGCAGAACCCGCAGGACATCGTGCGCGCGTTCAACGCCGCCGGCTTCCTGGGCGTCGACGGCCAGCCATGGACCGAAGAGCGCTTCCTCTCCGAAATGCGCCGCCTGGGCGCCTGAACCGCGTCCGCATCGCGACCATAGCGAGAACAACATGGAATCGAACAAGCAAGCCCGCGCCGAAGCCCGCCTGAACACCGGCCTGCGCAACTACTGGTACCCGGTCGCCGCCTCGTGGGCGGTGAGCCATGCCCCGATCGGCATCACCCGCCTGAGCCAGAACATCGTGCTGTGGCGCGACGGCGCCGGCCAGGTCCACGCGCTGGAAGACCGCTGCCCGCATCGCGGCGCGCGCCTGTCGATGGGCTGGAACCTGGGCGACCGCGTCGCCTGCTGGTACCACGGCGTGGAAGTCGGCGGCGACGGCCAGGTCAAGAGCGTGCCGGCGGTGGAAAGCTGCCCGCTGGAAGGCCGCACCTGCGTGCGCAGCTACCCGGTGCAGGAAAAGGCCGGCGCGATCTTCCTGTGGTTCGGCGACCAGGCCCCGCAGGGCGAAGGCAGCCCCGACGAGCTGCGCCTGCCGGAAGAACTGGTCAGCGAAGAACACAGCAACTTCCTGTGCGTGGCGCACTGGGACTGCAATTACCGCTACGCCATCGACAACGTGATGGACCCGATGCACGGCGCCTACCTGCACGCGGTGTCGCACTCGATGGCATCCGGCGAGAAGTCCGCCGTGATGCAGATCCGCGAGACCGAGCACGGCCTGGTGTTCGAGAAGACCGGCCAGCGCGGCGTCAACTTCGACTGGGTGGAGTTCGGCGAGACCGGCACGCTGTGGCTGCGCCTGGCGATCCCGTACCGCGCCAAGGTCGGCCCCGGCGGCCCGTTCGGCATCGTCGGCATGGCCACGCCGGTGGATGAAGACCACTGCATGGTGTTCTTCTGGCGCACCCGCCACGTGCAGGGCTGGGAGCGCGACGTGTGGCGCTTCCTGTATCGCAACCGCCTGGAGCAGCTGCACTGGGACGTGCTGGAGCAGGACCGCGTGGTGCTGGAAATGATGGCCCCCAACGCACGCGACCACGAGATGCTGTACCAGCACGACGCCGGCATCACGCGCGTGCGCCGTCTGCTGAAGCGCCGCGCCGACCAGGAAATCGCCGACGAGCCGGTGGCGATGCTCAAGCCCACGCAAGCCGCCGGAGCCGCCAGCCATGCCTGAGGCCATCACCAACAACGCTCTGCTGGCCGGCCGCAAGGTGCTGGTCACCGGCGCCGCACGCGGCCTCGGGCTGGCCTTCGCGAAGTCGCTGGCGGAAGCCGGCGCCAGCGTGGCCATGGCCGACATCCTGGCCGAACGCCTGCAGCAGGAAGCCGATGCGCTGCGCGCCCGCGGCCTGAAGGTGGTGCCGGTCCTGCTGGACCTGTCGGACCCCGCCTCGGTGCAGGCTTGCGCCGATGCCGCGGTGAAGGCACTGGGCGGCCTCGACGGGCTGGTCAACAACGCCGCCGTGACCGACTCGGGCGGCCGCGATGCCAGCGCCATCGACATCGCCACCTGGGACCGCGTGATGAATGTCAACGTGCGCGGCACCTGGCTGATGACTTCCGCCTGCCTGCCGGCGCTGCGCGCCAGCGGCCGTGGCGCGGTGGTCAACCTGGCCTCGGACACGCCGCTGTGGGGCGCGCCCAACCTGCTCGCCTATGTGGCCAGCAAGAGCGCCATCATCGGCATGACCCGTTCGCTGGCGCGCGAGCTGGGCCGCGACCAGATCACTGTCAACGCGGTGGCCCCGGGCCTGACGCTGGTGGAAGCCACCGAGTACGTGCCCCAGCACCGGCACGACCTGTACCGCGAGCAACGCGCGATCTCGCGCGAGCAGCTGCCCGACGATGTCTGCGGCGCGGTGCTGTTCGCACTGTCCGACCTTGCCCGTTTCGTGACCGGCCAGACGCTGGCGGTCAACGGCGGCTTTGTCATGCATTGATCCGAAATCCACTGAAGAAAACCGAAGGAATCCAAATGAGCGATCTTTCCCAACAGCAAAACATCAAGCGTTCCTGGGACCAGCCGGACGGCGCCTCGTTCGACCAGTGGATGGAAAGCCGCGTGGCGCGCTTCTCCACGCGCAAGTACGACTGGGACGCGCTGAAGTTCCAGGCCGACTACGACCCCAAGTACCGCCGCGCGCAGATGCGCTACCTGGGCACCGGCGGCACCGGCGTGGCCGCGGACACCAACACCGTGCCGTCGGAGCACTTCACCTTCTCCACCATGATCATCCCGGCCGGCCATGAAGGCCCGTCGCATATCCACACCGACGTGGAAGAGGTGTTCTTCGTCCTGCGCGGCAAGATCAAGCTGATCCTGGAAAAGGATGGCGAGCGCTTCGAGACCGTCCTGACCGACCGCGACCTGGTCTCGGTGCCGCCGGGCGTGTATCGCGAGGAAATCAATATCGGCGAGGAAGACGCGCTGATGTGCGTGATGCTCGGCGCCAAGAAGCCGGTCACGCCGACCTACCCGCCCGAGCACCCGCTCGCGAAGATCAAGCGCTGATGCGCCATCGGCCTGTTCGCACGCACTGACCATGAGCACCAACGCCATCCCGACGACGCCAGCCGCCAACGAAACCCCGGACAAGTACATCGTCCCGGGCCTGGAGCGCGGGCTGCGCCTGCTCGGCGAGTTCAGCAGCAAGGACCGCACCATGTCGGCCGCCGAACTGGCGCGCCGCCTGAAGGTGCCGCGCTCCACCGTGTTCCGCCTGCTGGCCACGCTGGAAATGCTGGGTTTTGTCGAGCGCGCCGATGGCGGCCGCGATTTCCGGCTGGGCATGGCGGTGCTGCGGCTGGGGTTCGAGTACCTGGCGTCGCTGGAGCTGACCGAACTGGGCCGCCCGCTGCTGGAGCGGCTGCGCGACGAGATCGGCTATCCGACCAACCTGGTGGTGCGCGACGGGCGTTCGATCGTCTACGTGGCCAAGGCGGTGTCGCCGCGGCCCTTCGCCAGCTCGGTCAACGTCGGCACGCGGCTGCCCGCGCATGCCACGGTGCTGGGCCGGGTGCTGCTGGAAGACCTGCCGCTGGCGGAACTGCACGCGCTGTATCCGGAGGCGCAGCTGGAAGTGTTCTCAGACAGCACGCCGCGCACGGTCGATGCGCTCTTTGCCATCGTCCAGCGCGACCGCGAGCGTGGCTACGTGCTGCAGGAAGGCTTTTTCGAATCGAGCATCTCGACCATTGCCGCGCCGGTGCGCGACCGCACCGGCAAGGTGGTGGCGGCGCTGGGCGCCACCATCCCCGCTGCGCATATCGATCCGGAACAGCTGGACGCGATGGTGGAGAAGGTGAGGAGCACAGCGGGCGAGCTGTCGCGCCTGCTTGACTACCGGCTGTCGCTGCACAGCGCCGGCAAGGTCGTGAATCTGTATCGGGAGTGAGGACAATGTCCATGATTGAACTCGGCGGCAAGGTTGCCGTCGTTACCGGCGGGTCCTCCGGCATCGGGCTGGCGACCGTCGAACTGCTGCTCGAAGCGGGCGCCGCCGTCGCCATGTGCGGCCGCGACGAAGCCCGCCTGCGCAGCGCCGAAGCGCAGTTGCGCGAGAAATTCCCCGGGTGCCGGCTCCATGCCGCCACCTGCGACGTGCTCAAGCCGGAACAGGTCGCCGCCTTCGCGGCCGACGTGCAGCAGAAGCTCGGCAATGTCGACATGCTGGTCAACAACGCCGGCCAGGGCCGCGTGTCCACCTTCGCCAATACCGAAGACGCGGCCTGGATGGACGAACTGCAGCTCAAGTTCTTCTCGGTGATCCACCCGACGCGCGCCTTCCTGCCGCAGCTGGAGAAGTCGGGCCAGGGCGCGATCGTCTGCGTCAACTCGCTGCTGGCGCAACAGCCCGAGCCGCACATGGTGGCGACCTCCGCCGCGCGCGCCGGCGTGCTGAACCTGGTGCGCTCGATGGCCACCGAGTTCGCGCCCAAGGGTGTCCGCGTCAACGGCATCCTGATCGGGCTGGTCGAATCGGGCCAGTGGCGCCGCCGCTTCGAGGCGCGTCCTGAAGCAGACCGCCACCTGGACTGGGCCGCGTGGACCGCGCGCCTGGCCCAGCAGAAACATATTCCCCTTGGCCGCCTGGGCCTGCCCGTCGAGGCAGCCCGCGCCATCCTGTTCCTTGCCTCGCCGTTGTCTTCGTACACCACGGGCAGCCATATCGATATCTCCGGAGGACACTCCCGTCATGCCTAATCAACACCAGTACGAACAACAGCAGGTCACCGTCGGCTGCGCCATCACGGCGTTTCTCGAGCAGTGCGGGGTCAAGGCCGCGTTCGGCGTGATCTCGATCCACAACATGCCGATCCTCGACGCCATGGGCGAGCGCGGCCACATCCGCTTCGTGCCGGCACGCGGCGAAGCGGGCGGCACCAACATGGCCGACGCCTACGCCCGCACCACCGGCGGCCTGGGCGTGTGCCTGACCAGCACCGGCACCGCCGCGGGCAATGCCGCCGGCGCCATGGTCGAAGCGCTGACCGCCGGCACGCCGATGCTGCATATCACCGGCCAGATCGAGACGCCGTACCTGGACCAGAACCTGGCCTACATCCACGAAGCGCCGGACCAGCTCACCATGCTGAAGGCCGTGTCGAAGGCCGCCTTCCGCATCCGCAGCGCCGACACCGCGATCAGCACCATCAAGCTGGCGGTGCAGACCGCGCTGACGGCGCCGACCGGCCCGGTCAGCGTGGAGATCCCCATCGACATACAGGCCGCGCTGATCGACCTGCCGGCCGACCTGCAGCCGCTGCCGGTGCCTAAGCATGTGCCGTCGGCGCACGCGCTGGACGCGCTGGCCGAGCGCCTGGTGAATGCCAAACGCCCGCTGCTGTGGCTGGGCGGCGGTGCCCGCCACGCCAGCAAGCAGGTGCAGCGCCTGCTGGACCTGGGCTTCGGCGTGGTCACCAGCACGCAAGGCCGCGGCATCGTGGCGGAAGACGATCCGCGCTCGCTGGGCGCCTACAACCTGCACAAGCCGGTCGAGGCCTTTTACCAGACCTGCGACGCGATGCTGGTGGTGGGCTCGCGCCTGCGCGGCAATGAAACGCTGAAGTACGAACTGAAGCTGCCGCGCCCGCTGCTGCGCATCGACGCCGATCCCGCCGCCGAAGGCCGCTGCTACCAGAGCGATTACTTTGTCAGCGGCGATGCCGCGCTGGCGCTGGACGCGCTCGCAGACCGGCTCGAAAAGCGCATGAATGTCGATCCGGCCTTCGCCGCCGACCTGCGCCGCGCGCATGACGTCGCCGTCAACGGCCTGGTCGATGGCCTGGGCCCGTACTCGGCACTGGTGCAGGCGCTGCAAGGCGCAGTCGGCCGCAACTTCAACTGGGTGCGCGACGTGACCGTGTCGAACAGCACCTGGGGCAATCGCGAACTGCGCATCTTCGACTCGCGCGCCGGCGTGCATGCGCTGGGCGGCGGCATTGGCCAGGGCCTGGCCATGGGCATCGGCGCCGCGATCGGCGCGGCGGCCACCGCGTCGGGCAAGAAGACCTTCACGCTGGCCGGCGACGGCGGCTTCATCCTGAACCTGGGTGAGCTGGCGACTGCCGTGCAGGAACGTGCCGACATGGTCATCGTGCTGATGAACGACAAGGGCTACGGCGTGATCAAGAACATCCAGGACGCGCAGTACGGCGGCCGCCGCCACTACGTCGACCTGCATACGCCCGACTACGCCGCGCTGGCCAGGTCGCTGTCGCTGCGCCATGCGCGCGTCAGCAGCCTGGCCGAAGTCGGCGCCGCGCTGGAGCAGGCCACGGTGGAGCCCGGCCCGTTCCTGCTGGAAATCGACATGCTGTCGATCGGCAGCTTCAAGACCGTGTTTGCCGGCCCGCCGGTGAACAAGGAAACCCCGGCTTCGGAACAGGCCACCGTCAGCGCCTGAGGAGAGCAGAAAAATGCTGCATGTGTCCATGATTGGGTGCGGTGCGATCGGCCGGGGCGTGCTTGAGCTGCTCAAGAGCGATCCCGACGTCGCCTTCGACGTGGTGATCGTGCCCGAGAGCGCGATGGACGAGGCCCGCGGCGCGCTGTCCGCGCTGGCGCCCAGCGCCCGCGTGGCCACGCACCTTGACGACCAGCGCCCCGACCTGCTGGTCGAGTGCGCCGGCCACCATGCGCTGGAAGAGCACATCGTGCCGGCGCTGGAGCGCGGCATCCCGTGCATGGTGGTGTCGGTGGGCGCGCTGTCCGAGCCCGGCATGGCCGAGCGGCTGGAAGCGGCGGCACGCCGTGGCGGCACGCAGGTGCAGCTGCTGTCCGGTGCCATCGGCGCCATCGACGCGCTGGCCGCGGCGCGCGTCGGCGGGCTGGATGAAGTGATCTACACCGGCCGCAAGCCGGCGCGCGCCTGGGCTGGCACCCCGGCCGAGAAGCTGTTCGACCTGGATGCGCTGACCGAGGCGACGGTGATCTTCGAAGGCACGGCGCGCGACGCCGCGCGCCTGTACCCGAAGAACGCCAACGTCGCCGCCACGGTGTCGCTGGCCGGCCTCGGGCTGGATCGCACTGCGGTGAAGCTGCTGGCCGATCCGCATGCGGTGGAGAACGTGCATCACGTGGAAGCGCGCGGGGCGTTTGGCGGGTTCGAGCTGACGATGCGGGGCAAGCCGCTGGCGGCGAATCCGAAGACGTCGGCGCTGACGGTGTTCAGCGTGGTGCGGGCGCTGGGCAACCGCGCGCATGCGGTATCGATCTAGTTCCGGCAGCCACGCCCCACAGACTTAGCAGGCAACGACATGAACCCACAAGAAGTCCTCCCCATCTGCATCGCCGGCGAATGGCGCCTCGGCACGGGCGACCGCTACGGCACGCGCTATCCGGCGACCGGCGAGGTCGTCGCAGAACTGAATGCCGCCAGCCCGGCTGACGTGGAAGAAGCCGTGCAGGGCGCGCACCATGCCTTCCTTACCAGCGGCTGGGCCCAGCGCAAGCCGCACGAGCGTGCCGCTGTGCTGTACCGCGTGGCCGAACTGATCCGCGCACAAGCCGAGCCGCTGGCACAACGGCAGCGCCTGGACAACGGCAAGCCCATCAGCGAAACGCGCGCCCTGGTCGCCAGCGCAGCCGGCACCTTCCAGTTCTTTGCCGCCGCCTGCGAAACGCTGGAAGAAACCATCACGCCGCAGCGCGGCGACTGCCTGACCATGAGCGTCTACGAGCCGATGGGCGTGGTCGCGGCGATCACGCCGTGGAACTCGCCGATCGCCAGCGAGGCGCAGAAGATGGCCCCCGCGCTCGCCGCCGGCAATGCCGTGGTGGTCAAGCCGGCCGAAGTCACGCCGCTGATGGCACTGGAACTGGCGCGCATTTGCGAAGAAGCCGGCGTGCCCAAGGGCCTGATCAGCGTGCTGCCGGGCAAGGGCTCGGTGATCGGTGATGCCATCACCAAGCATCCGCTGGTGCGGCGCGTGTCGTTCACCGGCGGCACTACCACCGGCAAGCACATCGCGCATATCGCCGCCGACAAGATGATGCCGGTGTCGCTGGAGCTGGGCGGCAAGTCGCCGACCATGGTGTTCGACGACGCGGACCTCGACCACGCGGTCAACGGCGTGCTGTACGGCATTTTCAGCTCGTCGGGCGAGTCGTGCATCGCCGGCTCGCGCCTGTTCGTCGCGCGTTCGCAGTATGAGCCGTTCATCGACCGCCTGGCGGCCGCCGCTTCGCACCTGCGCGTTGGCGACCCCGCCGATGAACGTACCCAGATGGGCCCCCTGATCACCGACCGCCACCGCGACAGCATCGAATCGTACGTCGCGACCGGCGTGCACGAAGGCGGCCAGCTGCGCACCGGCGGCGTGCGTCCCGACGTGGCCGGCCTGCCCAACGGCTACTTCTACACGCCCACCATCATCGAAGGCCTGGATAACAACGCCCGCATCTGCCAGGAAGAGATTTTCGGGCCGGTGCTGGTGGCGATCCCGTTCGACGACGAGGACGACCTGATCGGACAGGCCAACGACAGCGTCTACGCGCTGGCCGCCGGCATCTGGACGCGCGACTACAAGCGCGCCTGGCGCGTGGCCCGTGCGGTGCAGGCGGGCAATGTGTGGATCAACACCTACAAGCAGTTCTCGATCTCGACGCCGTTCGGCGGCTGGCGCGACAGCGGCCTGGGCCGCGAGAAGGGACGGCTGGGCATCCTGCAGTACATGGAGCAGAAAAGCGTGTACTGGGGCCTGAACGAACAACCGCTGCCGTGGGCCAGCCACTGAGCCCGGCAGGCAGGAGAGAAGCAATGATCAAGGTATTGGGAATCGACGAGATCGTCTACGGCGCGGATGACTTTGACGCCTGCCGTGGCTTTTTCTCGGACTGGGGCCTGGCCATCAAGCGCGATGACGCGCAGGGCCTGGACTTCGAAACGCTGAACGGCTGCCGCGTGCTGGTGCGCCGCATCGACGATGCTTCGCTGCCGCCTGCGATCGAGGCCGGCCCGACGCTGCGCGAAGTGGTGTGGGGCGTCGAGTCGCAGGCATCGCTCGACCATCTGGCTGACGCGATCGCCGATGCGCCGGGCTTCGTGAAGCAAGGCGAAGGCGCCACGCTGCGCATCGGCTGCACCGACCCGAACGGCCTGGCGGTGCGCTTCCAGGTCACGCGCAAGCATGACGTGCAGGTCGAATGCGCGCTGATGAATACGTGGAACGACAAGCCGCGCCTGAACCAGCGCAGCCCGATCTACGACCACGCCACGCCGATCGAAGTCGGCCACGTGGTGTTCTTCGTGAAGGACGTCAAGGCCACCGAGCAGTTCTATGTGGAGAAGTTCGGCTTCGTGCCGTCGGACCGCTACCCGGACCGCGGCGCGTTCCTGCGCTGCACCGCGGATGGCGGCCACCACGACCTGTTCCTGCTACAGCTGCCGGAACCGAAGAGCGGCCTGAACCACGTCGCCTTCACCGTGCGCGACATCCATGAAGTCTTCGGCGGCGGCATGCATGTCTCGCGCAAGGGCTGGGACACGCAGCTCGGCCCGGGCCGGCATCCGATTTCCTCGGCCTACTTCTGGTACTTCAAGAACCCGGCCGGCGGCCTGATCGAATACTACGCCGATGAAGACCAGCTCGACGAGCACTGGGAGCCGCGCGCCTTCGAGCCGGGTCCGACCATGTTCGCCGAATGGGCGATCGAGGGCGGCATCGACGGCAACACCCGCCGCCAGAAGAACGCAGGCGGCCCGGCAGGCAAGTTCCTGACCGAGAAGCGGTAAGAGAGAGAAGCGCGACAGAAGGAAGCAGCAATGAGTGCCCACCAGTCCCTGACCCTGCGCGTCCAGGCCATGCGTTTTGAAGCGCGCGGCGTGGTCAGCATCGAACTCCAAGATCCCGAAGGCAAGACCCTGCCCGAGTACAGCCCGGGCGCCCATATCGACCTGCACCTGGGCAATGGCCTGGTGCGCAGCTACTCGCTGTGCGGCGCGCCGGAAGCGCGCAACCGCTACACCGTGGGCGTGCTGCTGGACCGCGGCAGCCGCGGCGGCTCGCGCTACGTGCATGAGCAGCTGCGCGTGGGTGCCACGCTGACGGTGGGTGCGCCGCGCAACAACTTCGAGCTGGACGAGAGCGCCGCGCATACCGTGCTGGTGGCCGGCGGCATCGGCGTCACGCCGATCGTCTGCATGGCGCGCCGGCTGGCGGAGCTGGGCAAGTCGTTCACGCTGATCTACTGCGCCCGTTCGCGCGCCGAGGCGGCATTCGTCGAACCGCTGTCGGCCTATGGCGATGCGGTGCGCTTCCACTTCGACGACGAAGCGGGCGCGCCGCCGGACCTGAAGGCGATGCTGGGCGGACAGGACGCGCAGACGCATTTCTATTGCTGCGGCCCGGGCCCGATGCTGAATGCGTTCGAGGCCGCATGCGAGGCGCATGCCTACCCCAATGTCCATATCGAGCGCTTTGCCGCCGACCCGTCGACCGAGGCGGTGCAGGAGGGCGAATACGTGGTGCAGCTGTCGCGCACCGGCTCGCTGGTCAAGGTGCCGTCGGGCAAGTCGCTGCTCGATGCGCTGCTCGATTCCGGCGTGGAGGTCGAGTACAGCTGCCGCGAAGGCGTGTGCGGCTCGTGCGAAACCGCCGTGCTGGAAGGCTGCCCGGACCACCGCGACAGCGTGCTGAGCAACAGCGAGCGCGCCAGCAACAAGACCATGATGGTATGCGTGTCCGGGTGCAAGGGCAGCAAGCTGGTGCTGGACTTGTAATTCGCGATTGCTCGTTCCGAGAGTGTTTTCGCCCCTCTCCCGCGCGCGGGAGAGGGGCGGGGGAGAGGGCCAGCGCTGGCCGCAGCCAGCGCGTTGCCAGGTCCCGATTTCCTCATCCAAGGCCGCCGGGCAAGCCGGGCGTATGCCGCCTGCAGCGCCTGCCCTCTCCCCAAACCCCTCTCCCGCAAGCGGGAGAGGGGAGCAACCCCCGAAGAATCAAACCGAGAAGTACCGTGTTCACACAGAGACAAGACGCAGCGTCCCCCGGCGCACCGGTGGCCGCCACCGCAGGTATCGTGACCACGGCCGACAGCGCCGGCCAAAGCGCTGCGGCTGCCCGCAGCGGCCCGGTCACGCGCGGCAACATCGTCGCCCGCATTGAACGCATGCCGGGCAACGCCATGCATATCCGCGCCCGGCTGCTGATCGGCCTGGCCACCTTCTTCGACGGCTTCGATGTCATCGCCATTGCCGCCACGCTGCCGCTGCTGATCGCGCAATGGTCGCTGACGCCGGCGCAGATCGGGGTCCTGATCGCCGCGCCGTCGGTCGGCCAGCTGGTCGGCGCGCTGCTGTTCCCGGGGCTGGCCGAGCGCTTCGGCCGGCTGCGCTCGATCGGCTGGAGCGCGGGCATCATCGGCCTGATGAGCATTGCCTGCGGCTTCGCGCCGTCGTTCGAGATCTTCCTGCTGCTGCGCATCGTGCAGGGCCTGGGCCTGGGCGGCGAGCTGCCGGTGGCCGCCACCTATATCAATGAAGTCACACGCGCGCATGGCCGCGGCCGCTTCGTGCTGCTGTACGAGGTGGTGTTCCCGATCGGCCTGATGGTGTCCAACGGCGTCGGCGCCTGGCTGGTGCCGCACTACGGCTGGGAGGTGATGTACTTCATCGGCGGCGTGCCGCTGGTGCTGTTCTTCATCCTGAAGCGCGTGATCCCGGAATCGCCGCGCTGGCTGGCCGAGAAGGGCCGCCTGGAAGAAGCCGACGCGGCGCTGCGTGCGTTCGAGGCACGCGCCAGGGGACCGCTGCCGCCGCCGCAGAATGCCAGCGCCTATGACCGCATGACCCAGCATCCGCGCCGGCGCGTGCGCGACCTGGTCAGCAAGGCCTACCTGGGCCGCACGATCGCGGTGTGGATGCTGTGGGCAACCTGCGGCTTTATCCAGTACGGCCTGTCGACCTGGCTGCCCACGGTCTACAAGACCGTCTACCACGCGCCGCTGCAGCTGGCGCTGAACCTGGCCGCGGGCGCCTCGGTGCTGGGCGTGGTCGGCTCGCTGGTGTGCGCGATGATCGTCGACAAGGTCGGCCGCAAGCCGGTGATCAACGTGTCGTTCCTGCTGTGCGCGCTGTCGCTGGTGCTGGCCGGCGTGTTCCACGCCGCGTCGGTGTATGTGGTGGCGACCTTCTGCGCGCTGGCGATGGGCTTTTTGGCCAGCGGCTTTATCACCGCCTATGTCTATACGCCCGAGCTGTACCCGACCAGCGTGCGCGCGATGGGCTGCGGCCTGGGCGGCGCCTGGCTGAAACTGGCCGCGATCTTCGCGCCGACGCTGATCGCCGGCACCATCGGCAACGGCACCCTCAACGTGGCGTTCTTCGCGCTGGCCGTGGTGCCCGCGCTGGCAGCCGTCACCGTTCACTTCTTCGGCATCGAGACCAAGGGGCAGGTGCTGGAGGAACTGGAGGTCTGAACGGGCGCGTGCTTGTCCCGTTTATCTTTGAAGGCCGCGCCGGGATCCGGGGCGGCCTTTTTCTTTTGCTGTGCGACCTGGCGCTGCGCTATCCCTGCGCCCGCAGCAGCTTGCGCAGCCCCTGATAAACCGCCTCCCTTTCCTGCGGCGACAGCATCCGGATCACTTCTGCCTGGCCCTTGCGTGCCAGCGGCATCACCTGGTCGTGCAGCGTCGAGCCGGCCTCGGTGATGGCGCAGATCAGCTTCTTGCGCGGCGTGTTGCCGGCCGAAGTCAGGCGTACCAGCCCGCGGTCTTCCAGCAGCCGCAGCGTGCGGCTGACCAGCGCCTTGTCCGAGGTCGATTGCGTGACCAGCTCGGAGAAGGGCAGTTCTTTCGCATGCGCCAGCAGCGCCAGGATGCGCCACTCCGGCACGGTCAGGCCGAACTGCTCGGCGTAGGGCTTGGTGACGGTGCTGCGCAGCGCGGTCACCAGCTGGCTCAGCATGGTGGTCAGGAAATTGTCGACAGTCAGGCCGTTGCCGGCCTCGTCGAGATCGGTCCAGGGGCTGGCGGTCAGTTCTGGCGCGGGCTGGCCCTGGGCGGGCGCGGCGTCACGGGGCATGCGGTCCTCTTGTCTGGGGTCTGCCGGCAGGTTGGTCGGGGCCGGTGGGCGGGCCAGATTGTCTCACAGGCCGCAGCGAGTCCGGTGCCAATGTCTCGTCATTACCACCAGAAAAAATCAATGAGCGAATATAAAAAGTCAATTGGTGTTTTCAGTAAGTTGAGTTGTCAATATTTGCCACCTACAGTAGTCACGTTCCTGATGTGAACATGTGTTTTACCAATAAAACAACCGCAGTGTTGTGATCCATAAGCCAACCCTGTTTCGCGGTGTGCACAACAGCCCACCTCCAACGCCGCGACTGCGCCCCCTCAGGAGCTGTTGATGAGACATGATCGCCCCCGCCGCCATTTTCTCGCCGCCACTGCCATGGCCGCGCTCGCACTTGCCGCGGGCAGCGCGGTGGCCGCGCCCTATCCGGCAAAGACCGTGACCATGGTCGTCGCCTATCCGCCCGGCGGCGATACCGACGCCATGGCGCGGCTGTATGCCGACAAGCTGTCCGCGCGCCTGAAGCAGCCGGTGATCGTCGAGAACCGTCCCGGCGCCGGCGGGGTGGTCGGCGCCAGCTTTGTCAGCCGGGCGCCCGCCGACGGCTACACGCTGCTCTACACGCCGAACCCGTTCACGCTCGCGCCGATGGTGCTCAAGCTGGCGCCGGCCGCCAGCTACGACCCGCTGCACGGTTTCACGCCGGTGATCCAGACAGCGGTGCAGGCGGTGCTGCTGGTGGCCAACCCGGCCGCTGGTGTCAAGACCCTGCCGGAAATGATCGCGGCGGCCAGGGCGGGCAAGACCTTCACCTACGGCAGCCCGGGTGCCGGGTCGCCGATGCACATCGCCGGTGAAATGCTGAACCGCGCCGCCGGCGTGAAGATCCAGCACGTGCCGTACAAGGGCGTGGCGCCGGCGGTCAACGACGTGGTGGCGGGGCATGTGAACTTCGCCTACGTCACGCTGGGTCCGGTGGCCCAGTACATCAACACTGGCCGGCTGATCCCGCTGGCGATCACGGACGCGAAGCGCTCGCCGCTGCTGCCCAACGTGCCGACGCTGGCCGAGCTTGGCTACAAGGACGTGGTAGTCGGTGCCTGGCATGGCGTGATGGCGCCAAAGGGCACGCCGCCGGAAGTGGTCAAGGTGCTGAACCAGCAGCTCAATGACGTGATCCGCCTGCCCGACGTGGCCGAGAAGATGGCCACGTTCGGTGCCATCCCGGTGGGCGGCGCGCCGGCCGCGCTCGACAAGGTCAATGCGGGCGACTACGAGCGCCTGGGCAAGGTGATCCGCGACCTCGGCATCACCGCGGAGTGAGAGCAGCCAGCGCATCGATTCATGCAACACGCTATTTGCAGCACGACACGCAGGAGGCCGGCATGAGCAAGGCCATCGTGGGAACGTCCACGCCGCAGGTGACCGCGCGGGAAAAGGTCATGGGGCGCGCGCAGTATGCCGGCGACATCAAGCTGCCCGGCATGCTGCACGCCAAGGTGCTGCGCAGCCCGCACCCGCATGCGCGCATCGTCGGCATCGACACGTCGGCGGCGCGCGCATTGCCCGGCGTGAAGCTGGTGGTAACGGGACACGACGTGCCCACCCGCAGCTGGGGCCCGCACCGCAAGGAACAGCGCATCCTGGCCTGCGGCGTGGTGCGCCACGTGGGCGAGGAAGTGGCGGCCGTGGCGGCAGTCAGCGACGAGGTGGCGCGCGATGCGCTGGACCTGATCCGCGTCGAGTATGAACCGCTGCCGGCATTGCTGACGCCGGCAGCGGCGCTGGCCGAAGGCGCGCCTGAGCTGCACCCCGGCACGCGCAATATCGGCCACCAGATGCGGATCGAACGCGGTGACGTGGAAGCGGGCTTCGCCGGCGCCGCCGTTGTGTATGAGGCCACCTACGACATGCATTCGCAGTACCCGGGCTACCTGGAGCCGATGGCGTCGGTCGCGGCGCAGGACGGCAACGGCCGGCTGACGCTGTGGGCCTCGACCCAGTCGGTGTTCCTGGCTCGCATGCGGCTGGCCGAGGCGCTGGACCGGCCGGTGTCGACCATCCGCGTGGTGCAGGCCACCACCGGCGGCGGCTTTGGCGCCAAGATCGTCGAGGAGAACAACAGCCTGATCTGTGCGTTCCTGGCCAGCAGGCTGGACCGGCCGGTGCGGCTGGTCAACAGCCGGCTGGAGGACTTCCAGGGCGCGCGCGCCAGCGTGCCGATGACGGTCTGGTTGCGCATGGGCCTGTCCGCGGACGGCATGATCGTGGCCAAGGACGTGCGCATCACCGCCGAGTGCGGCGCGTATGCCGGCCTGGCCGGCGACGTGATGCATGTCACCGCCATGCGCAGCGACAACATGCACCAGGTGCGCAACGTGCGCTCGCACGCGGTGATGGCCTATACCAACAACCCGCCGCGCGGCGCGTTCCGCGGCTTCGGCGGCCAGCAGATGCAGTTTCCGCTGAACTGCCACCTGACGGTGCTGGCCGGCATGCTCGGCATCGACCCGATTGAAGTGCACAAGCGCAATGCGATTCCCGCCGGCGCGACCAGCGTGCATGGCTGGAAGATCAGCAGCACCGGCATGGCCGAGTGCCTGGAGATGACGCGCAAGGCGATCGGATGGGATCAGAAGCGCGCCACCCTGAACTTCGCCGCGCGCGGCACCGGCACGCGCCGGCGCGGCGTCGGCATCGCGGCGGCGATGCATGTCAGCGGCAACCGTACGCTGGGCAACTGGGACGGCTCGACTATCCTGCTCAAGCTCAACGAAGACGGCCGCGTGATGCTGCAGACCAGCGAATGCGACATGGGGCAGGGCGCCAACACCATGCTCAGCCAGATCTGCGCGCAGGAGCTGGGCATCCCGCTGTCGCACGTGACGGTGATGGTGCCCGACACCGACACCGCACCGTTCTGCCTGGGATCGCTGGCGTCGCGCGTGACCATCATCGCCGGCAACGCGGCATTGCGCGCCGCGCGCGAGGCGCGGCAGAAGCTGCTGGCGCTGGCGGCGGAGAAGCTGGGCGTCGCGGCCGAGCTCCTGACGATTGCCGATGGCCGCATCGTTGCATCCGGACAGCCGGACAAGTCCGCCACGCTGGCCGAGATCGCGCGGCTGCACATCTTCCGCCACGGCGGCGAAGGCATCCATGTGCGGGCCACCTATGACGCGCCCACCGTGATGCATGACGACAACTACTACGGCAACGTCGCGCCGTCGCACTCGTTCGCGGCGCATGCGGTCGAGGTGGAAGTCGATACCTGCACGGGCCAGGTCACCGTGGTCGACAGCTTTGTCGCCGACGACTGCGGCAAGGCCATCAACCCGCTTGCGGTGCATGGCCAGACCCATGGCGCCACGGTGCAGGCGATCGGCTGGACGCTGTACGAGAACCTGCACTACGAGGAAGGCCGCCTGATGAACGGCAACCTTGCCGACTACACCATGCCCACCGCCGACGCGGTGCCGATGCTGCGCACCGACGTGGTTGAATCGAACGATCCCAACGGGCCGTATGGCGCCAAGGGTGCCAGCGAAACCGCGATCCTGCCTGGTGCGGCGGCGATCGCCAATGCCGTATTCGACGCCGTGGGCGTGCGCATCCAGTCGCTGCCGATCACGCCGGAGAAGGTGCTGGCGGGTTTGCGCGCCTTGCAGCAGCAGGACGGGGAGGCCGCCCATGCGTGATTTCGAGTTCCTGGAGCCGGCGTCGGTGGCCGAGGCCAGCCGCATGCTGGCCGACCTTGGCGACAGCTGCCGCGTCTTTGCCGGCGGCACCGCACTGATGCTCGGCATGCGGCAGCGCATGCTGACGCCCGGCCACCTGGTGTCGCTGGGCAGGCTGGAAGCGCTGCGCGGCATCAGCTTCGATGCGCGCGAGGGCCTGCGCATCGGCGCGCTGACGCGGCATGCCGAGGTGGCGCGTTCGACGCTGGTGCAGGCGCATTACCCGATGCTGGCCAGCATGGCCGCGCGCGTGGCCAACCCGCAGGTGCGCAACCAGGGCACCATCGGCGGCAACCTCTGCTACGCCGACCCGGCCACCGATCCGCCGGGCTGCCTGCTGGCGCTGGGGGCGCAGGTCGTGGTCAGCGGCAGCGGCGGCGAGCGCGTGATCCCCATCGAAGATTTCCTGGTCGACTACTACGTGACCGCGCTGGCGCCCGACGAGGTGCTCACGCAGATCCGCGTGCCCGCACCGGGCGCGGGCGCCGACGGCCGCTACGCGCGCTTCCTGCGCACCGCCGCCGAGCACCGGCCGCTTGCCAGCGTGGCGCTGGCGGTGCGCCGTGAAGGCGCTTTCTGCGTGGAAGCAAGGCTCGCAGTGGGCGCGTCGACGCCGATCCCGGCGCGGCTGGGCCGCGCCGAAGCGCTGCTCGCCGGCAAGATCGTGACCGCCGAACTGGCTGCCGAGACGGCCGCCATCGTCGCCACCGACATCAATGCGGTCTCGGACATGCGCGGCTCGGACACGTACCGCCGCGAGATGGTGCGCGTGGTCGCGCGCCGCACTATCGCCGAGTTGTTCGGCGTGGCCTCGGAGTAAGGAATCGCCATGAACAAAGTCAGCATCGAACTCACCGTCAATGGTGAAGAACACGAGGTGGAAGTGCCGGCCCGGCGCCTGCTCTCCGACCTGCTGCGCGACGGCCTCAACCTGACCGGCACCAAGCGCGGCTGCGAGACCGGCATCTGCGGCGCCTGCTCCGTGCTGGTCGACGGCGAGGTGGTCAAGTCCTGCCTGATGCTTGCCGTGCAGGCGCGCGGGCGTCATGTGATGACGGTGGAAGGGCTGGCCGCCGACGGCCAGCTGCATCCGCTGCAGCAGTGCTTCATGGACAACGGCGGGCTGCAGTGCGGCTATTGCACGCCGGGCTTCCTGATGGCGTCGTGCGCGCTGCTTGCCAACAATCCCAACCCGACGGAGGACGAAGTCCGCCACGGCCTGAACGGCAATCTGTGCCGCTGCACCGGCTATGTGGGCATCGTCGAATCCGTGCTGTCCGCCGCGGAGAAAATGCGTGGAAATTGAAAAGACCCTTGTGACCGCGGCGCCGCCGGCGCGCGTATGGGAACTGCTGCTCGACCCCAACGTAATGGGCGCGTGCGTCCCCGGCATGGAATCGATCGAGGTGCTGAGCGATGTCGAGTACATCGCGCACATGGCGGTGAAGATTGCCTTTATCAACGCGCGCTTCCGGCTGCATACGAAGATCGTCGAAACCCGCGCCCCGCATTACCTGCGCACCGAGGGCACCGGCGAGGATGCGTCGGTGGCAAGTTCGCTGCGCCAGTCGAGCGAGATCTTCCTGACCCCACAGGAAGATGGCTCGACGCAGCTGCGCATCAGGGTGCAGGTGGATGTATTGGGGCGGCTCGGCACGTTCGGGCTGAGTGTGATGAAGACCAAGGCAGACCGGATGTGGGATGAGTTTGGCGCCAACCTGCTGGTGCGATTGTCGCCGCAGGGGCAATTGCAGGCTCCGCCGCAAGGGCAGGCACAACCGCAGCTGTCTTCGGCGGTGCGCTTGCAACCCGCTGCCGTGCCTGCGGCCAATGGTCATGCGGTTCGGGCGCCAATTGCTGCGCCGGGACTGTTTGCGCGGCTGCTTGGGCGTGGCGATGCTAGGCCGTTGAGCGATATTTGCGTTGAGTTGCGGCGTCGCGACGAGACCATTGTGGTGCGGTGGCCGGCGGCGCAGGGGGAGCAGTGTGTGGCTTGGTTGCGGGAGTATTTGCGGTGAGGCTCTTGGGGGCTAGGCGCTGCGGCTGATATCTGGTGGCGCTTGGGATGCCCGGTTCCGCCCGCTTGGCGCCGTCGCGGCGCTGCCCGCAATCCTTTCTATCCCGCTTGTTTGCTCCCCTCTCCCGCTCGCGGGAGAGGGGCCGGGGGAGAGGGCCGGAGCATCAACAAAGTGCTGGTCGTCAAGCCCCCAAACCTTGCCGAATCGCGGGTCTCATCCCCGGAACAGGTACCCTATCGGTTTCAGGCGTGGTATATGAAAGCGTTACGCCAAGACCGAAACCTGCAGAGACAGACCATGACCACCGAAACGCCGCCAGAGGACGACAAGGACAGCGGCCAGGACAAGTACATCGTGCCCGGCCTGGAGCGCGGCCTGCGGCTGCTGGGCGAGTTCAGCAGCCGCGAGCGCACGCTGTCCGCCGCCGACCTGGCGCGCCGCCTCAAGGTGCCGCGCTCGACCGTGTTCCGGCTGCTGGCCACGCTTGAAATGATGGGATTTGTCGAGCGCACCGATGGCGGGCGCGAATTCCGCCTGGGCATGGCGGTGCTGCGGCTGGGCTTTGACTACCTGGCTTCGCTGGAACTGACCGAGCTGGGCCGGCCGCTGCTCGACCGGCTGCGCGACGAGATCCACTATCCGTGCAACCTGGTGGTGCGCGACGGGCGCTCGATCGTCTACGTGGCCAAGTCGGTCGCGGCGCGGCCGTTCGCCAGCACGGTCAACGTCGGCACGCGGCTGCCGGCGCACGCCACCGTGCTGGGCCGGGTGCTGCTGGAAGACCTGACGCTGGAAGAACTGCGCGCGCTGTATCCCGAAGACCGCCTTGAAGTGTATTCCGAGAGCACCCCGCGCACGGTCCAGGAGCTGTATGAGATGGTCCAGCGCGACCGCGAGCGCGGCTACGTGCTGCATGAAGGCTTCTTCGAGGCCAGCATTTCCACCATCGCGGCGCCGGTGCGCGACCGCACCGGCAAGGTTGTGGCGGCGCTCGGTGCCACCATCCCCGCCGCGCGCATCGAACCCGACCAGCTGGACGGCATGGTCGAGAAAGTCCGGCAGGCGGCGGCAGAGCTGTCGCGCCTGCTCGACTACCGTCCGGTCATGCCGAAACCGTTTGTATAGGCGTTTGTACAGGCAGCGACATGCAGCAATCCAGGCAATCGAAGCATTCGCCGCGACGACGCCGATGGCTGGGCGCGGCAATCGCCCTGGCGGCGATGCCGTGGACCGTGGCGCAGGCGGCCAGTTGCGCCAATGTGCGTATCGTGGTGCCGTTTCCCGCCGGCGGCCCGGCCGACCAGCTGGCGCGCACGCTCGCGCACGGCCTGCAGCAGAAGCGCGGCACGCCGTTCGTGGTCGACAACAAGCCGGGCGCCAACGGCAATATCGGCATCGACACCGTGCGGCGCGCTCCTGGCGACGGCTGCACGCTGCTGGTGGCGCCGGCCGGCAACCTCACCATCAATCCCACGCTGATGCCGGCGCTGACCTACAGCGTCGAACGCGATTTCCGCGCGGTGTCGCTGCTGGCAGGGTCGCCCAACGTGCTGGCGGTGCATCCGTCGGTCAAGGCCAACAGCGTGCAGGAGCTGGTGAAGCTGGCGCAGCAGGCGGACAAGAGCGGCAAGCCGCTGGGCTACGCCAGCCCAGGCGTCGGCAGCGGGCTGCACCTGGCGGGCGAGCTGTTCCGGCACAAGGCCGGCATTGCGCTGCTGCACGTGCCGTACAAGGGCACCACGCAGGCGCTCAATGACGTGGTGGGCGGGCAGGTGCCGATCTTGTTCGGCACCTGGCCTACGCTGGCGCCGTTCATCCAGTCGGGCCAGCTGCGCGCGCTGGCCGTGACGCAGGCCAGACGCTCGCCTGCGGCACCGGGCGTGCCGTCGCTGGCGGAGCAGGGCGTGGCCGGCATCGATGTCAGTTCCTGGTATGCGCTGCTGGTGCCCAGGGCGACGCCGCAGCCGGCGGCGGATGCGCTCAGCGCTGACGTGCGCGCGTTGCTGGCTACGCCGGCAGTGCGAGAGGAACTGCAGCGCCAGGGCATGGAGCCCGCCGGCAGCACGCCGCAGGCGCTGGACGCGCGCATTCGCCAGGAGACCGCGTCGTGGGCAAAGCTGATCCGCGAGTACGGGATTACCGCGGAATGACGGCGAAATAGCTGCCGCTGGCGTCAGCGCTGGCGCTCGGGGCGATGGCCGAGCAGCGCCGACAGGTCGCGCGCCGCTGCCTTGACTTCCTTTTCCACGCGTGCGCGCAGCGTGCCGTCCGACTCGAAGCGCTGCTGCGGTCCCGCCACGCTGAGGGCCGCGACGACTTCGCCATCGGCGCCGCGCACCGGCGCCGCGCACGAATCGATCCCCGGTTCGTAGGCCGAAAAACTCCACGCGCAGTCGCGCTCGCGGTCGGCGGCCAGGATATCGGCCAGCCGCGCATGGGTGGCCGGGCTCTGGCCGGTGACGGTCGGCAGCGGGTCCGGGCCCAGCAATTCCTTCAGTGTTTCCGGCGGCAGGCCGGCGATCAGCATCCGGCCGGGCGTGGTCAGGTGCGCCGGCACGCGGCTGCCCACCTGGATATTGCTGACCAGCGTCGCTGCCGGCATGTGGCGCAGCAGGTAGAGCGCGTCGCCGCCGTCGCGCACCACCAGGTACGCGGACAGCTGCAGCGAACCGCTCAGCGTGGCCAGCACGCGCGCGGCCAGGCTGGTCAGGTCGTTCGATGCCAGCACGCGCGACGCGAGCTTCAGGAAATTGAAGCCGACCTGGTGGCCGCCATGAGGCAGGCGTTCGACCATGCCTTCGTGCTCCAGCGTGTCCAGCAGCCGCATCACGGTGACGCGGTTCACGTCGATGCGGCGGCCGACCTCGCTCAGGTTGGCGGTGGGACCGCCTTCGGCGATATAGCGCAGCAGACGCAGGCCGCGGATCACCGGCGAAACCAGCTGGGCTTCGCGGGCGTCTTCGGCTTCGGCGCTGTCGTCGAGGTCGGGTTCGGTCGGCGGACGGGACTTGGGCATCTGAGGTTTTGGTGTTAACGGAAGACGGCCGCGCGCGCGGCCGTCAGGCTGGTGATCTCTAGTGCGGGCCCGTTGGTATGTGAGCGCGCTATGGTTCACTACCACCCCTGGCAGGCGCTCCCCGCAAGCGGGAGTGGGGGAGCAACCCCCCAAAGGATACGTTCACCCCAGCGCCACGTTCCAGGCGTCGTAATCGTACACCCAGTCGGCATTGCCGCCTTCCTTGAGCCACGCATTGCTGCGCGAGCCGATCTGGATGCGACTGGTGCGCTCATGGCGCGCAGCCTGGTAACGGTCCAGCGCCGCGGGCACGGCGGCAGCGCCATCTTTCGCCGCATCGGCCAGGCAGCGCGCCAGCACCACCCCATCCTCGATCGCCATGCCGGCGCCCTGCGCCATGAACGGCATCATCGGATGGCAGGCATCGCCCAGCAGCGTGACCGGGCCGGACGACCATCGCGGCAGCGGATCGCGCACGTACAGCGCAGAAATCAGCACGTCGTCGCAGGCATCGAGCAGCGCGCGCGCTTCCTGATGGAAGCCGGCATAGGCGCTGCGCAAGTCTTCCACGCGGCCCGGCGTGGTCCACGACTCGTGCCGCCACGCTTCCTGTGCCACGGTGGCAAAGACAAAGATGTCGCGGCCACGGTTGAGCGGGAAGGTGACGATCTGCGTGGCGGCATCCGGACCCCACCATTTGGTGAAGGCGCCCAGGTTGGGCACGCCGGCCAGCTTATCGGCGGGCACCACGGCACGGTACGCGACCACACCGGTGAAGATCGGGCTTTCCTGGCCCAGCAGCGCGGTGCGCACCGTGGAATGGATGCCGTCGGCGCCGACCAGCACGTCGACACGCTCTTCCGTGCCGCTGGCAAAGCGCAGCGTGGCGCCGTCGGCGTCCGACACGATCGCCACGGCCTTGTGATCCAGGCGTACGGTCGCGGCGGGCACCGCGGCTTCCAGCGCAGTCATCAGGTCGGCGCGGTGCATGGTGAGCTGCGGAGCGCCGTAGCGGCGCTCGGCATCTTCCTGCATCGGCAGGCGCGACGTTTCTTCACCGGTATCCCACATGCGGCTGATCCGGTGCGAAGGCCGCGCGGCGGTCTCGCGCAGCGCGTCGCCGACGCCAAGGCCGTCCAGCGCGCGCACCGCGTTGGGCGTCAGGTTGATGTCCGCGCCGACCCGGGCAAAGCGGGGCGCCTGTTCATACACCACCGCGTCCAGGCCGAGCCTGCGCAGCGCGATGGCCGCGGCCAGTCCGCCGATGCCGGCGCCGTTGATGCCGATCTTCAAAGTCATGTTGCCGTTCCGGTAACGCCAGCGGGGCGTTCCGGAATCGGTCGGGCACGCGCTGACTTTTATGTTCATAAATGAACTATATGTTCATAAAAAGTCTATGCGCGAGTGGGGCAGCGGGTCAACCAAGGGTTAACGCGTAGCGAATGCAGCTAGTCCGGTTGCCGCCCGAAGCTGCCGACAATGCCTTTGCGGAACGCCAGCACGCAGATGACAAAGATGAAGCCGGTCACCATCGACACCGATTCGCCAAGCCCGTTGAACCACTGGAGCCCGGTGGCCGAGGCCAGCAGGTTGCCGATGTCGCCCAGCTTGTTCTCCAGCGCCACGATCACGAAGGCGCCGACGATGGGGCCGGCCAAAGTGCCCAGCCCGCCGACCAGCGTCATCAGGATCACCAGCCCCGACATCGACCAGTGCACGTCGCTGAGGGTCTCGAAGCCCAGCACCAGCGCCTTGACCGAACCCGCCAGACCCGCGAGCGCCGCCGACAGCACGAAGGCAGCCAGCTTGAAGCGGTCGACGTCATAGCCCAGCGAGATCGCGCGCGGCTCGTTCTCCTTGATCGCCTTCAGGATCTGGCCGAACGGCGAATGCACCGTGCGCACGATCAGCGCGAACGCCGCCACGACGATCGCCAGCGCCACGTAGTACAGCGTCAGGTCATTGGACAGCGGCAGCACGCCGAACAGCTTGCCGCGCGGGATGCCCTGCAGCCCGTCCTCGCCGCCGGTGAACGGCGCCTGCAGGCAGAGGAAGAACAGCATCTGCGCCAACGCCAGCGTGATCATCGAGAAGTAGATGCCCTGGCGCCGGATCGCCAGCGCCCCCATCACCAGGCCGACCAGCGCGCCGGTTCCCGTGCCCAGCAGCAGCCCGATCTCGGGCGTCACGCCCCACACCTTTATGGCGTGGCCGGCCGCATAGCCCGCACCGCCGAAGAACGCCGCATGGCCGAACGACAGCAGGCCGGCATAGCCGATCAGCAGGTTGAACGCGCACGCGAACAGCGCGAAGCAGAGCACCTTGAGCACAAACACCGGATACGCGCCAGCCAGCGGCGCGGCCAGCAGGCAAGCCAGCAGCGCGCCGTAGAGCGCCCGCTTCGGCAGGCGGCGCGCGGCCTGTGCCGGCTGCATGCCGAGGGTAGCGATAGTCGATCCGTTCATCACTTCTCCTTTCCAAACAGTCCGGCCGGGCGCAGCAGCAGCACGACCACCATGACCACGAACACCACCGTCGACGACGCCTCGGGGTAGACCACCTTGGCCAGCCCCTCGATCACGCCCAGCCCCAGGCCGGTCAGGATCGCGCCGAGGATCGAACCCATGCCGCCGATCACCACCACCGCGAACACGACGATGATCAGGTTCTGCCCCATCAGCGGCGACACCTGCATCACCGGCGCCGCCAGCACGCCGGCGAAGCCGGCCAGTGCGACGCCGAAGCCGTAGGTCAGCGTCACCATCCTCGGCACGTTGACGCCGAATGCCTCGACCACCTTCGGGTTCTCGGTGCCGGCGCGCAGATACGCGCCGAGCCTGGTCTTCTCGATCACGTACCACGTCGACAGGCACGACGCCAGCGATGCGACCACCACCCACACGCGGTAGTTCGGCAGCCGCATGAAGCCCAGGTCCGTTGCGCCCTGCAGCGCTTCAGGCGGGGCATAGGGCAGGCCTGAAACGCCATAGGCCGAACGGAGCACGCCTTCGATCACCAGCGTGATGCCCAGCGTCAGCAGCAGGCCGTAGATATGGTCGAGCCTGTAGATCCAGCGCAGCATGGTTTTCTCGATCAACACGCCGACGCCGGCCACCGCAAGCGGCGCCAGTGCCAGCATCGCCCAGTAGCTCAGGCCGGCATACGACATGCCGGCCCAGGCCAGCACCGCGCCCAGCATGAACAGCGCGCCGTGGGCAAAGTTGATGACATTGAGCAGGCCGAAGATCACGGCCAGGCCCAGGCTCAGCATGGCGTAGAAGGCGCCATTGACGAGCCCCAGCAGCAGTTGCGACAGCAGGGCCGGCAGGGGGATTTCAAACAGGTTCATGGGTGCTCCTCGTCAGACTCATACGCCCAGCAGTTCATGCAGCACCGGCATCTTTGCCTGCAGATCGCCGGCATCGAAGCGCTCGACGATGCTGCCGTGCTCCATCACGTAGAAGCGGTCGGCCAGCGGCGCGGCGAAGCGGAAGTTCTGCTCCACCATCACCACCGTGTACCCCTTCTGCTTGAGCATCCGGATCATGCGCGCCAGCGCCTGCACGATCACCGGTGCCAGCCCTTCCGAGATTTCATCGAGCAGCAGCAGGTTGGCGCCGGTGCGCAGGATGCGCGCCACCGCCAGCATCTGCTGCTCGCCGCCCGACAGGCGCGTGCCCTGGCTCTGGCGGCGCTCCTTCAGGTTGGGGAACATGTCGTAGATCTCGGACTCGCTCATGCCCGCGGTCGTCTCGCCACCCTTGCCCTTGAGCTGCGGCGGCAGCAGCAGGTTCTCCTCGCACGACAGGCTGGAGAAGATCGCGCGCTCTTCCGGGCAGTAGCCGATGCCGTAGTGCGCGATCTTGTGCGTGGGCAGGCCGATGGTCTCGTTGCCGTTGACCTTGATCGAGCCCTTGCGCGCGCCGGTCAGGCCCATGATCGCGCGCAGCGTGGTGGTGCGCCCGGCGCCGTTGCGGCCCAGCAGCGTCACCACTTCGCCGCGGTTCACCGTGAGGTCGACGCCGTGCAGGATGTGCGATTCGCCATACCAGGCCTGCAGGCCCTTGATTTCGAGGGCGGGAGTGTTGTTCGTGCTGATCGTACTCATTTGCTCGTCCCCCGCTTCAGTGCGCGCCCTGCAGCTCGGCATCGGCCGTGCCCATGTAGGCCTCCATCACGCGCGGGTCCTTCGACACCTCGGCGTAAGGCCCCTCGGCCAGGATTGCGCCCCGCTGCAGCACGGTGATCTTGTCGGCGATCGACGAGACCACGCTCATGTTGTGCTCGACCATCAAAATGGTGCGGCCGGCGGAGACCTTCTTGATCAGCTGCGTGACGCGGTCCACGTCCTCGTGGCCCATGCCCTGCGTGGGCTCGTCGAGCAGCATCAGCTCCGGCTCCATCGCCAGCGTGGTGGCGATCTCCAGCGCGCGCTTGCGCCCGTACGGCAGGTTCACCGTCAGCGTGTGCGCGAACTCGGTCAGCCCCACCTGCTCGAGCAGCTCCATGGCGCGGTCGTTGAGCACATCGAGCGAGCGCTCGCTGCGCCAGAACTGGTACGCGGTGCCAAGCTGTCGCTGCAGCCCGATGCGCACGTTCTCCATCACCGTCAGGTGCGGGAACACCGCCGAGATCTGGAACGAACGGATCACGCCGCGGCGCGCGATCTGCGCGGGCTTCTCGCGGGTGATGTCGATGCCGTTGAATACGATGGTGCCGGTGGTCGGCTCCAGGAACTTGGTGAGCAGGTTGAAGCAAGTGGTCTTGCCTGCGCCATTAGGGCCGATCAATGCATGGATCGAGCCGCGCCGGACTTGCAGGTTGACGCCGTTGACCGCGGTAAAGCCGCGGAACGACTTGCCGAGATCGCGGGTCGCCAGGATCAGGTCGTCATGCGGCATGGCCGTGCCTCCTTATCGTTGGCTGCCACGTTGCCGTGGCGAAAGAGATAGCGCGCCATGCTTAGCCCTCCACCGGCAGCGTCGCGATCGCGTACGCGTGGCGCAGCGTGCGGCCCAGCACCGGGTCTTCCAGCTCGATCTCGAAACGCTGCGCCGGGCGGATGCCGCCGATGGCCGGCAGCGTGCCGCACAGCATCGCCGAGCCCTCGCCAAAGCTGCCGCCATGCCCGGCAAAGCGGTCGAGCAGGTCGGCCGGCGAGCGCATCGCCGTCACCGCGCCTTGCTGGTACAGCACGCGTTCGCCGTCGATGGTGGCGTAAGAGCGCAGCACCAGCCGGTCCCAGTGGCCTTCCACTTCAGCCAGCTTCCACAGGGTCTGCGCACAGGGCTTCTCGCACATCTGCTTGGACACAGTGATGCCATAGATCTCGGCCTCGCGGTCGGTGTGGTCCGAGGCGATGCCCACCAGGATCTCGCCGCCGTCGTTCACGAGCAGGAATTCCGCTTCGCCGCTGCTGGCTTCGCCGCTGACCTGGATCTCCGGCGCGGCGCCCAGCCGTTCTGCGGCGACGCGATAGAACACGGGCGTGTAGGGCGGGCGCTTGACGCCAAGTTCTTCCAGTTCGCGGATATGGGCTTCCATGGCCTCGACGTCGCGGCCGGTCCATCCCGCCACCACCAGCTGGCGAATGGCGACGGCGCGTTGCGACTTGCCCTGGCGGCTGTCGATATCAAAGGTAAGGGTCTTCATGTTCGGGGGCTCTCTGTGCGGGGGAGGGGCGGCCAGCGTCAGCGCCGGCCGCATGGACGGGTTGGCTTACTTCTTGACCAGCGGACAGGCGCTGGCGCTGAGCGGCCGGAACGCTTCGCTGGCGGGGATCACGCTCTTGATCTTGTAGTAGTCCCACGGGCGCTTCGATTCCTGTGGCCGCTTGACCTCGACCAGGTACATGTCATGCACCATCAGGCCATCGGCGCGAATGGTGCCGTTGGTCGCGAAGAAGTCATTGACCGGCGTGGCGCGCATTTTGGCCAGTACCGCGTCGCTTTCGTCGGTGCGCGCGGCCTGGATCGCCTTCAGGTAGTGCATGGTCGACGAATACACGCCGGCATGGACCAGTGTCGGCATCCTGCCGGTCTTGGCGAAGTAGCGCTGCGACCACGCGCGCGTGGCGTCGTCGCGGTCCCAATAGAACGAAGTCGTCAGCGTCATGCCTTGCGCGGCCTGCAGCCCCAGGCTGTGGATGTCGCTGATGAACATGTGCAGGCCCGCCAGCCGCTGCTTGCTGCCGTTGATGCCGAAGTCCGCCGCGGTCTTGATCGCGTTGACGGTATCGGCGCCGGCGTTGGCCAGCCCGATCACGCTGGCGCCGGACGCCTGCCCCTGCAGCAGGTACGACGACAGGTCGGCGGAGTTGATCGGATGCTTCGCCTTGCCCTTGAGCGTGCCGCCGACACTCGACAGCGCCTCGGTGCCATCCTTCTCCAGCGACGCACCCAGGGCGTAGTCGACAGTCAGGAAGTACCAGCTGTTGTCGCCGCGGCGGGTCAGTGCCTTGACCGTGTTGGCGGCGAAGGCGTAGGTGTCGTACGAGTACTGGATCGTATAGGGCGAGCAGTCCTCGTTGCTCAGCCGCGTGGTGCCGGCACCACTGGCAATGACGATCTTGTGCTTGAGCTTGCCCAGGTTGGAAACGGCCAGCGCCACCGACGACGGCAGCGCGTCCTGGATGACATCGACCTTCTGGTTGTCAAACCAGCCGCGCGCAAGCGTGGCGGCGACGTCGGTCTTGTTCTGGTGGTCGGCGCTGACCACCTGCACGGGTGCGCCGAGCACCTTGCCGCCGAAGTCGTCGACAGCCATCTGCGCGGCGATCACCGAGCCCTTGCCGCCGATATCGGAAAAGATGGACGACATGTCGGTGAGCACGCCGATCTTGACGACGCCATCGCTGACGGGGGCGGGATCGGCCGCCACGGCGGTTCCCGAGATGAGGGCGGCGCAGGCGAGCGCGGCCGCGCCGATGCGGATATCAGGCATGTTGTCTCCTTGGGTTTTGTAGGAATAGTGAGTACTGCTCAGGCTGCGGCTACCTGTGGCACTGCCGCAGCGCCGCTTCCACGGCCATGCCGATCGCCAGCAGCCTGCGGTCGGCGCCGTGCCGGCCGAACAGCATCAGGCCCACCGGCGCTTCGCCAGGGCGATGGCAAGGGACCGACAGCGCGCAAAGGTCGAGCATGTTGGCGATGGCGGGGTTGCGCAGCAGCAGGCGGTTGGTGGCGAAAAAGGCGTTGTCGTCATCGAGGTCGGCGATGCGCGGCGCCAGGATCGGCACGGTTGGCAGCACCACGGCATCGAAGCCCGCCAGTTCGGCATCCGCCTGCCGGCACAGCGCGGTGCGGCGGTCGCGCATGCGCAGGTAGTCGGCGGCGAGCTGCCCGTCGGCCAGCCGGATGCGCGACAGCACGCGCGGGTCGTAGCGGTCGGCGTGCGCCGCCATCAGCTTGCCGTGCCAGGCGCTGGCCTCGGCGGCCACCAGCCCGCCGCCGTGGCCGAGGTCGCCGAGCTGGCCCCAGGTGTCGAAGTCCACGTCGTGCAGTAGCGCGCCGGCGGCGGAAAGCCGGCGCAGGGCGTCGCTGAACGCCTGCGCTACCGCATAGTCGATGGCATCCAGCACCATCCCGCCGGGCACGGCCAGGCGCAGTCCGGCCAGGCTGGCCGGCGCCGCGGGCGGCGCTGCGCCGGCCATTACCGCGTCGACGGCGGCGCAGCACGCCACGGTATTGGCCAGGCAGCCGACCGAGTCGTAGCTGGGCGACAGCGGCACCGCGCCTTGCAGCGGCACCCGGCTCGCGCTGGGCTTGAATCCGACGATCCCGCACAGCGCTGCCGGGATGCGGCACGAGCCGCCAGTGTCCGACCCAATCGCGGCCAGCGCCATGCCGTCGGTTACCGAGACCGCAGCGCCGGACGACGAGCCGCCCGGAATGCGCCCGGCTTGCCGGTCGAACGGGTTGCGCGGCGTACCGTAGTGCGGGTTGATGCCGACGCCGGAATAGGCGAACTCGGTCATGTTGGTCCGGCCGACGAAGACCGCGCCCGCGGCGCGCAGCCGCGCAATGGCCGGGGCATCGGCGCTGGCGGCGCGTTCCGGCAGTACCTTCGCGCCGGCGCGGGTCACATCGCCCTGCACGTCGAACAGGTCCTTCACCGACACCGGCACCCCCGCAAGGGCACCGGCCACGCCCTGTTCGCGCAGCATGTCGCTGGCCTGCGCCTGCTTGCGGGCGGCCATGCTGACGCCGTGCGGGAAGACGCGCGCGCCTTCGCCGCCCGGATTGCAGATGCGTTCGACACAGGAGGCCAGCAGGGACAGCGCATTGGCGCTGCCGTCGGCAAGCTGGCGCCTGGCGGTGGCTACGGTCGCTTCCATGATCAGGCCGGGTCGTAGTAGTGGATTTCCAGCAGCATGCAGCCGCCGTTGGACCGGAACGGGCCGTGGAACGCGCCGGGAGGGCGGCAGGCGTAGGTATTGGGCGCGAAGGCTTCGCCGCCGTCGCCGTTGGCATCGTTGCCGACGGTCAGGTCGCCGCTGAGCAGGTACACCTCCTCCCAGTAGTCGTGGACGAACGGCGCCCTGGTGAAGATGCCCGCGTCGAAGCGCAGCAGGCGGGTACGGCTGCCGCGGCGGCCGCTTTCGTCCAGCGCGCCGGACAGGATCTTCTGCTGGATGCCGGCGGGGTAGCCTTCGGGCACTTCCCAGCCGGAGGCCAGGTCCAGGGTATGGAACTCGTCGTGAAGTTTGTTGATCGCCATGCTGATCTCCGTTATCGAGGCAAGGGTGGGGAACGGGAGGGGAGCGGGTCAGGCGGCCTGCGGCAGCCGGGCCAGTTCGTCCTGCAGGGAATAGCTGCCGAGCATGCTGTCGACCAGGCCCGACGCGCGCTTCCAGTCGTAGGTGCGGTAGGCATGGCCCTTGGTGACGAAGGTGGCGCCGGCGTAGAACATCTCGTACTGGTTGTGGCGCGAGGCAAACTCGGAGCCGACCGCGTCCCAGGCGAGCTTGAAGAACTTGACGCGCTCCTCCGGGCTGCACACCGGCGATTTCTGCGTCTTGGCGATGATGTCGGCCAGCGTGGGATTGGCGAAATCCTCGATGCTGGAGGGCAGCATGATCATGCCGCCGCCGGCCAGCTCGCGCAGCGTGTTCAGCACCTTGGCGTAGAGCTGTTGCGTCACCACCTGCGAGCCGTACAGCATGCCGCGGTCGGGAATGAAGTAGCCGTTCTGGTTGACCTGGCCCTTCGCTTCCATTCCATAGACCCAGGCCTCGACCATGCCTGCCTCGGCGGCGAGCTGGCCCAGAAGCTCCTTGACCTGCGGGAAGCCGGCAGTGCCGTTGATCTCGGTGATGCGGTGCGCCAGGCCGACCAGGAAGCGCAGCTTGACCATCAGCCGCACCTGGCACTGGTAGTTCTGGTAGACGTGCGCCGGCGTGGCATGGAACTGCTTCGCGCACATAGCGACGTCGCCCGCGACGAAGATCCGTTCCCAGGGCACCTTGACGTCGTCGAAGTAGAGCACCGCATCGTTCTCGTCGAAGCGGCTCGCCAGCGGGTTGTCGAAGACCGAGGTGGCGCTGGCCTCGTACGACTTGCGCGACATCACCTTCAGGCCCTTGCTGTTCATCGGCACCGCGAAGGACAGCGCATACATCTCGTCGCCCTCGCGCAGCGGCTGGATGCAGCTGCAGAACACTTCGTTGGCCATGATGCCGCTGGTGGCGAGCATCCTGGCGCCGCGCACGGTAATGCCTTCCGCGTCCTGGTCGACGATGCCCACCGCCAGGTACTTGTCTTCCTGCTCGTGCGCCGCCTTGGCCTGGTTGGCCTGCGGGTTGACGATCACATAGGTGAGGAACAGGTCGTTGTCGCGGGCGTAGCGGTAGTAGTCGCGCAAGGCGCCGGCGCGCGCCGGATCGGCCTGCTCGAGCACGTCGATGCCCATGTACATGCCGGAGATGCACGACGCGACATGATCGGGCGAGCGGCCCATGAAGCCGTAGTGCAGCGCGGTCCAGGCTTCCAGCATCTCGCGGCGCTCGACCAGTTCGTTGTAGCTGGTGGGCAGCTCCCAGATGCGGCTGACGCGCCGGTCGCTGCCTTCGGGCCGGAAAGTCATCTTGTCGGCATTCTCTGGACGCGCCTGGAAGTCGTAGAGATTGGCATAGCTGCGGATCGAGTTGCGGAAGGCGGGGTGCGCCGTGACGTCGGTGACGCGCTTGCCATCGAGGTACACTTCGCGCCCATCGCGCAGCATGGCGATGTGCTGGGTGCCGGTCTTGATCATGTCGTTCTCCTGTAGCTGACTGCTTGTGTTGTTGGGTTCAGGCCGCGGTGGGGCTGTATTCCAGCGCCCGGTACTTGCCGCCAAAGAAGATCAGCGGCCGGCCGTCATGCCGGGCCTGATGGCGGACCACCCGACCGATAAAGATCACGTGGTCGCCGCCGTCATGCATCGCATAGGGCTCGCACTCGAACGTCGCCAGCGTGTCTGGCAAGAGCACATGGCTGTCGCTGACGTTGCCGAAGTCGATGCCATCCCACTTGCCCGAGCTGGCGCGGGCAAAGCGGTTCGAGAGATCCTGCTGCGCCTCGGCCAGCACGTTGACCGCGTAGCGCGGCGCGCTGCGCAGGTCAGCCAGGCTCAGGCAGCGGCGATCGACCGAGAACAGCACCAGCGGCGGATCCAGCGATACCGAGTTGAACGACGCCACCGTGATGCCGACCGGGACCTCGCCGGCGCGCGGCGCGGTGATCACGGCGACGCCGGTGGCGAACATGGCCAGCGCGTTGCGAAAGCGGCGCTGCGCATCGGCGTCCGTTACGACGCCCTGATCGACAGATGACTCAGCCATCACGACTCCTACGCATGTTTGGGCAACCGCTGTGGCTGCCGCGGTTTGTTTTCTTAATTAGCTTTGTAACTTAGGTTTCATTGAATGCTAACAAACTGCGGTATTCAAGTTGGTGGAAACCCTAGGCGAGGAGCCTGGCGCGCACGCTGCGCCGCCGCGTGAATGCCGGAAAGCCTTGTGGCACAAAGGTTTTCGGGAAGTGGAATTGGGGGTTGGGGCGTTGCGGATGGCGCGTGCGACAGCACGGAGCAACCCTATCGGCAGCATGGCGGCCCGCCCCCGGCCGCGCGGCCCGGTGCTAGACTCGGCCGCACTTTCCCTGACCAGCGGGTTCGCGCGGTTCGCGCGGTTTCACTTTCTCCCCCGGTCGTACTCCCTCCGCAGCCAGGAATGCGCCCCATGCAAAACCAGCAAGACAACCTTCCCATCTACATGGACTACAGCGCGACGACGCCGGTGGACCTCCGCGTCGTCGACAAGATGGTGCCGTTCCTTCACCAGCAGTTCGGCAACCCGGCATCGCGCAGCCACAGCTATGGCTGGCAGTCGGAAGCGGCGGTGGAAACCGCGCGCGCGCACGTCGCGGCGCTGCTCAATGCCGACCCGCGCGAGATCGTCTGGACCTCCGGCGCCACCGAAGGCAACAACCTCGCGATCAAGGGCGCGGCGCATTTCTACCGCGGCAAGGGCAATCACATCGTCACGGTCAAGACCGAACACAAGGCCGTGCTCGATACCTGCCGCGAACTGGAGCGGCAAGGCTTCGAGGTGACGTATCTCGATGTGGGAACGGACGGCCTGGTCGATCTCGATGTCCTGCGCGCGGCGCTGCGGCCGGACACCATCCTGGTGTCGGTGATGATGGTCAACAACGAGATCGGCGTGATCCAGCCGGTCGCGCGGATCGGCGAGATCTGCCGCGCTGCTGGCATCGTGTTCCACTGCGACGCGGTGCAGGCCGCCGGCAAGATCCCCATCGACCTGGCGGCGCTGAAGATCGACCTGCTGACCGTGACCGCGCACAAGGTCTACGGGCCCAAGGGCATCGGCGCGCTGTACGTGCGCCGCAAGCCGCGCATCCGGCTGGAGGCGCAGATCCACGGCGGCGGCCATGAGCGCGGCATGCGTTCCGGTACCTTGCCGACGCACCAGATCGTGGGCATGGGCGAGGCGTTCCGGCTGGCGCGGCTGGAACTGGAAGAGGAAGGACGCCGTGTCGGTGCGCTGCGCGACCGGCTGCTGGCGGGCCTGTCGCGGCTGGACGAGGTCTACGTCAACGGCAGCCTGGAACACCGCATCCCGCACAACCTGAATATCAGCTTCAACTACGTCGAAGGCGAGTCGCTGATCATGGGCATCAAGGACGTGGCGGTGTCTTCGGGATCGGCCTGTACCTCGGCCTCGCTGGAACCGTCGTTCGTGCTGCGTGCGCTGGGCCGCAGCGACGAGCTGGCGCACAGCTCGATCCGCTTCACGCTGGGCCGCTACACCACCGGGGCCGAAGTCGACGAAGTCATCCGCCAGGTCAGCGCCACGGTGTCGAAGCTGCGCGAGCTCAGCCCGCTATGGGAGATGCATCAGGAGGGCATCGATGTCGGCACGGTGCAATGGGCCGCGCATTGACAGGGGCATGTCCCTAGCCTTTCAGGCGGCGCGCCTGCAGGTGCTCAAGGTCGAGCGCGGCACGGTCGCCGTTGGCGACAAGGCGATCGACCACCGAGCACAGCACCTTGAATTCGGTGCGCGTGACGCCGTCGAACAGCACGTCATTGATCTGCTGCTGCACCGGCAGCAGTTCATTGAGCAGCTTGTTGCCCGCCGTGGTGATGGTCAGGCGCATCTTGCGCTTGTCGTCGGGGTGCGCCTTCTTGTCGATCAGGCCGAGCTTCTTCAGCTTGCCGGTCTCGATGGTGATGAACGGCCCGCTCAGGTGCAGGTGGTCGGCCAGCTGGTTCACCGTCACCTCGCCCTGCTGCGACAGGTGGGCGATCGAGCGGATCAGCGAATATTGCACGCCGGTCAGCCCGACCAGGTTGCCAAAGCCGTCCCGCACCGACAGCAGCCGCGCGGCAAACGGCAGCAGGCCATTGACGAGGTGCCGGAACTCGCGGTCCGAGCCATCGATCAGGCAAGCCGGATGCGTGATTGTCAGGGTCTTGTTTGCAGGAGTCGTAGCCATCGGCGGATTGTTCAATTAGCTTGTAATGCAAGCTTTGTGCCAAATTCTACCAAACTCGCCGCGCGGCCTGCCGTGCTGCCCGGCCTCACTTTTTACGCCAACGCGTTGCCTGTATGAACCCGATCTCCCTACCCGAAGCGCAAGCGCTGCTGGCCAGCTATGTCGAGGCCAAGGACAACAACCGTCCCGCGCTGATCCACGAGGCGTTCGCGCAAGATGCGACGCTGACCTTCTCGATCGACACCGACACCATCAGCTTCCCGGCAAAGACCGAAGGCGCCGCGGCGATCGCGGCGACGCTGGTGACTGACTTCGCGCAGACCTTCGACCGCTGCCGGACCTACTACGTCGGCGACCTGTCGCTGGCGGAGGCGGGAGCCACGCTGACGGTGCCGTGGCTGGTGCTGATGCGCGAGAAGGCGGCGCATACCTTGCGCGCGGGGAAGGGCGTCTACCGCTGGGGCTTTGCGCGGCAGCAAGATGGGACGTACCGCATCGGCAGCCTGCACATCCATATCGCGCGGATGGACGTGGTGCCGGATGCCGGCGCGGCCATGCTGGCGGCCTTGCAGGCTGCCTTGCCGTATCCCTGGCTGCCGTCGCAGACGCTGCAGGCGGCAGTTCACGCCCAGGTATCGGCTGACGCCAGGCTGGCGTTCCTGAAGGAATTTGTCTGAGGCCCAGCCGGCAGGACCAACCTGCCGGCACGCCACGTCAAAGCCCCAGCACTAGCTTGGCGATGATATTGCGCTGGATCTCGTTTGATCCGCCGTAGATCGACGCCTTGCGGTAGTTGAAGTAGCGCGGCGCCAGCACGGCCGCATAGTCCGGCCCCACGCGCAGCGCGGCCTCGCGGCCCTGGATTCCGGCCCAGGTGTCCTGCACGAACGGCAATGCCGCGGGACCGGCGGCCTCGACCGCCAGCTCGCTGACGGCCTGCAACGTCTCCGTGCCGGTGAGCTTCAGCATGCTCGACGCGGCCCCGATCGACGTGCCCGATTCCACGCCCGAAAACACGCGCAGTTCGACCGCCTCCAGCGCGGCGGTGCGCACGTGCAGCGTGGCCAGCTTGCGCCGGAAGGAGGGGTCGTCGAGCAGCCGCCCGCCATCGTCGGCGGTCTGCTCGGCGGCGATCTGCGCCACCTTGGCCAGTTGCTTGCGCAGCATCGGGCTGTAGGTGCCGCCGCGTTCGAACTCCAGCAGGTACTTGGCATAGGTCCAGCCCTTGCCTTCGTCGCCGATGCGATTCTCCGCCGGTACGCGCACGTTCTCGAAGAAGACCTGGTTCACTTCCTGTTGCCCGGCCACCGGGCCGTCCAGCGTCGGCAGAGGTGACACCGTGATGCCGGGGGTATGCATGTCGAGCAGCAGGAACGAGATCCCTTCCTGCCGCTTCGACTCGCGGCTGGTGCGGACCAGGCAGAACATCCAGTCGGCCCACTGCGCATGCGTCGTCCAGATCTTGGAGCCGTTGAGGATGTAGTGCTCGCCGTCGCTGTCGGTGCCGGGATCGGCGCGCAGCTGCAAGGACGCGAGGTCAGAGCCGGAATTGGGCTCTGAATAACCCTGGCACCACCACACGTCCGATGCCAGGATCGGCGGCAGGAAGCGCGCCTTTTGCGCCGGCGTGCCGTATTTCATGAGCACCGGCGCCACCATCTTCAGCCCCATCGGCGATACCGGCGGGCAGCCGGCCGTGGCCAGCTCGGACTGGAAGATAAAGCGCTGCGTCGGCGTCCAGCCCGGGCCGCCGTATTCCTGCGGCCAGTTGGGCGCGGCCCAGCCGCGCGCATGCAGTGCCTTTTGCCAGCGCACCTGGCCGGCTTTGTCGAGATAGCCGTTCTTGGACTGCGCCATCATCGCGCGCAGTTCGTCGTCATACGCCTCGGTGATCCAGGCGCGCACGTCTTCACGGAATTGCTGGTCTTGCGGGGAAAAATCGAGATGCATCGACGGGCCTCGCTGGGGTAGTCGTCAGGGGTTGGCGGTTCAGGCCGCGACGGGATAGAGCAGGTCGGCGTAGCGGCGCAGGTGGTGCTCGGCCGAGCCGAACTGCAGGTCGATCGCCGTGACGCGCTTGAAATAGTGGCCCACCGCCAGCTCCTCCGTGACCCCCATGCCGCCGTGGATCTGCACGGCGCCCTGGCCGACGAAGGCCCCGGCCTGGCCGGCCTGGACCTTGGCCGCGCACGCCGCCTGCGCAAAGTCCGCCTGCGCGCCGTCGGCCTGCATCGCCGCGACCTGCGTCAGTGCCACGGATTGCTCCAGCTGCATATACATGTCGGCCATGCGGTGCTGCAGCACCTGGAACGTGCCGATCGGCACGCCGAACTGCTTGCGCTGGCGTGCGTAGTCGATGGTGTCGGCCAGCATGCGCGCCATCGCGCCGTTGGCTTCCGCGGCCAGCGCGACCAGGGCGTGGTCGCACAGCCGCTCGATCAGCGCTAAGGCCTCGCCTTCTGCGCCGATGCGCTGGCTGGCCGGCACCTGTACGTTATCGAGCAGCACCTCGGCCGCGCGCATGCCGTCGAAGGTGGGATATTCGCGCAGGGTCACGCCGGGCGTGTCGCGTGCGATCCAGAACAGGCTGATGCCCTCGCGGTCGCGGCGCGCCCCAGCGGTGCGGGCGCTGACCACCAGGTGCGACGCGGAAGGCGCGCCCACCACGGCGTGCTTGTGTCCGCTCAGCTTGTAGCCGTCGCCAGCGCGCGTGGCGCTGGCTTGCACGTCATGCCGGCAATAGCGGCTGGCGGGCTCGGCATGCGCCCAGGCCGCGGTGACCTCGCCACCGATGATGGCGGGCAGCCACTGCGCCGCCAGTTCCGGGCTGCCTTGCGCCAGCGCGCCGCCAGCCAGCACCACGGTGCCGAGATAAGGTTCGAGCACCAGGTGGCGGCCGAACTGTTCCATCACGATCATGTGCTCGGCAGCGCCGCCGCCCAGCCCGCCGACCGACTCGGCAAAGCCCGCGCCCAGGATGCCGAGGTCGCGCGCGAACGCACGCCAGCAATCGGGCCGCCAGCCCGTTGCGGACTGGACCGCGGCGCGGCGCGCTTCAAAAGCGTAGTGGTCGGCCAGGTAACGCGCGAGCGTGTCGCGCAGCATCGATTGTTCTTCGCTGAACTTGAAATCCACCTCGGCTCCTTCGGGAATGGGGGATGGCGTGGCTGCGATAGTTTGCGTCAGCATGATCCGGGCACGCCGACGGGCGGCGCATCGTCGCATCGGACGAAGGTGCGCAGGCGCCGCTCAACGCCCGCACTTGCTCGTTTCATGCGGCGCCGCATCAAAATGCCGGCGCCACGCTTCGTCGCTTCCGACGATGGTTGAACCGGCGGGTCGTTCACAGAATGCGGGATCACCATCCCAATCCAGCGAACCCCTGTCGAGGAGCCCAACGCCATGCATCCGTCCATCCACGCGCAGCGCACGCCGGAGAAGCCGGCCGTCATCATGGGCAGCAGCGGCGCAGTCGTCACGTACCGCGAGCTGGACGAGCGCTCGAACCAGGTGGCGCACCTGTTCCGCACGCTGGGCCTGCGCCCCGGCGACCGTGTGGCGTTCATGCTGGAGAACCATCCGCGCATGTTCGAGCTATGCTGGGGCGCGCAACGCAGCGGCATCGTCTATATCTGCCTGAGCACCAAGCTGAACGCGGCCGATGCCGCCTACATCGTCAACGACAGCGCCGCGCAGGTGCTGGTGACCACGCACGCCCAGGCGGAGATCGCGGCCGCGCTGGTGGCGCAGACGCCGGCGCTGAAGCGCCGGCTGATGCTGGACGGCACGGTGCCCGGCTACGACGCCTATGAACCGGCCCTGGCAAGCTGCCCGACGACGCGCGTCGCGGACGAGGTGACTGGCGGCGACATGCTCTATTCGTCGGGCACCACGGGCCGGCCCAAAGGCGTATTCGCGCCGCCGGGCAGCCCGCGCATCGAGGATGCCACCACGTTGACCAGCCTGTGCCAGCGGCTCTATGGCTTCGATGCCGAGACCCGTTACCTGTCGCCGGCGCCGCTATACCATGCCGCGCCGCTGCGCTACAACATGTCGGTGCAAGCGCTGGGGGGCACCGCGGTGGTGATGGAGCATTTCGACGCGGAGAAATACCTGCAACTGGTGCAGCAGCACCGCATCACGCATACGCAGCTGGTGCCGACGATGTTCTCGCGGATGCTCAAACTGCCCGAGGCACAGCGCCGGGCCTATGACGTGTCGTCGCTGCGCGTGGCGATCCATGCCGCGGCGCCATGCCCGGTGCAGGTCAAGGAGGCGATGATCGCGTGGTGGGGGCCGGTGATCTGGGAGTATTACGCCGGCACCGAAGGCAACGGCGTGACCGTGGTCAGCACCCAGGAATGGCTGCAGCGCAAGGGCACCGTCGGCCGGGCCATGGTCGGCAAGCTGCGCATCTGCGGCCCCGACGGCGAACTGCAACCGCCCGGCGAGCCCGGCACCATCTATTTTGCCGAAGGCCGCGCCTTCGAATACCACAACGACCCGGCCAAGACGGCCGAATCGCGCCATCCCCGGCATCCGGACTGGAGCACCATCGGCGATGTCGGCTATGCCGATGCCGACGGCTACCTGTTCCTGACCGACCGCAAGGCCAATATGATCATCTCCGGCGGTGTCAACATCTACCCGCAGGAAGCCGAGAACCTGCTGATGACGCACCCCAAGGTGCTTGACGTGGCGGTGATCGGGGTACCTAACGAGGATTTTGGCGAAGAGGTCAAGGCTGTGGTGCAGCCGGCCGACATGGCGCAGGCCGGGCCGGAACTGGCAGCCGAGCTGATCGCGTTCTGCCGCGCCAACCTGTCCACCATCAAATGCCCGCGCTCGGTCGATTTCGAGTCCGAGCTGCCGCGCCTGCCGACCGGCAAGCTGCTCAAGCGGCTGCTGCGCGACCGCTACTGGACCGGCCACGGCAACAAGCTGGTGTGAAGGCGGCGCCGGCATCCGGCTTGTGCCCGGCGAGCGCAGCGGCGCTGCGGTCCGGGAGCCCCTTAATCCAGCCGGAAGGCCGCCTGAAGAGACCCCGAACCCTCGGCGGCGCGCGGCCGCGCGCGTTTACGCCATAATTCCGTGTTCCATCACAGTCACGCCCGCCCGCGCTGCTGCGCGGGCGGGCGCATCGCTTCGCATTGCCCTTCGCATTGCCGCAAGGGCGCTGCGGCGCGGAAGACGACAAATCGCCAATGGCAAGTATCGAGGAGACCGGGCGGCGCATGCCGTCCGCCACCGGCGCCGCTGCGCTGGCCGCCAAGCTGCGTCCACCGCTGCTGACGCCGTTCCAGGTCGAGCGCGCGTCGATCTGCGACGCCGTGTGCGCCGCGGACTTCGTCAAGCTCGTGCTGGTGCGCGCGCCCGCAGGCTTTGGCAAGACCACCGCCATGCTCCAGTGCCGTGCGCGCCTGGAAGCCGCGGGCGGGCGCACCGCCTGGCTCACCCTTGACCGCTCCGACAACGATGCCACCCGCTTCCTGGGCTCGGTCGAGGCCGCCATCGCGCAGGCGCTCGGCGCAGCGGCCCAGCCGCCCCGCTCCGGGCTGATGCAGGATCCCGGCGAGCAGGCGCTCGCGCTGATCGACCGGCTGGGCAGCCACAGCGGCGCCTTCACGCTGTTCCTCGACGACTTCGAATCGATCCAGAACGCCGCCGTCAGCGGCCTGGTGTGGCAGATGGTCGAAAGCCTGCCGCCGGGCTGCCGTGTCGTAATCGGTACGCGCTGGGTGCCGGAGAGCGGCCTGGGCCGGCTGCGCGCGCGCGGCGAGCTGCTCGAGATCGAGCCCGCGCAACTGCGCTTCAGCGCCAGCGAGACCGAATCCTTCCTGCGCGAGGCCCGTGGGCTCAAATTGCAGCCAGCCGCGATCAGCGCGCTGCACCGGCGCACCGAAGGCTGGGCCACGGCATTGTGGCTGGCTTCGGTGGCGATGGAGCGGCGCAGCCAGCCCGAGGGGTTCATTGCCGGCTTTTCCGGCTCCAACGCGGCAATTGCCGACTATCTGGTCGAAGACGTCTTCCTGCACCTGCCCGATGCGGTGCGGGACTTCCTGTTGCGGACCTCGATCCTCGACCAGCTCTGCGGCCCGCTGTGCGACGCGGTCTGCCAGGCCGCTCCGCCATCCGGGGGCGGCGCCGGCAGCAGCGACGAAATCCTGGCCTGGCTGGAGCGCGCCAACCTGTTCCTGCTGCCGCTGGAGAGCGAGCGCTACGGCGAGCGCGGCACCGGCGCGGCAGCGGAGCAGTGGTACCGCTATCACAGCCTGTTTTCCGGCTTCCTGCGCGGCCAGCTGGCGCAGTCGATGCCCGACGCCGTGCCGCCACTGCACCTGGCTGCCTCGCGCTGGTACGAATCTCAGGGCCGCCCGGTGCCCGCCATCGAGCACGCACTCGCGGCCGGCGCGCTGGGCCATGCGCTGGAATTGCTGGACAGCGCCGTCGATGACCTGCTGGGGCAGGGCCGCATGCGGCTGCTGACGCGCTGGCTGGAGGCGGTACCGGCCGAACAGCTGGCCCGCTGGCCCAAGCTGCAGATCGCGCATGCGTGGGCGGTGTCATTCACGCGCGGCCCGGCCGACGCGATCGCGCTGCTGCAGGCGATCCCGACCGAAGGCGCGGCCGGCGACCTGCTCGCGCATATCCGCGCGCTGCGCCACGTGCTGCTCAACATGATGGACCGCTTCGACGACGCGCGTGCCTTCGCCCGCAACGAGGTGCCGCCGCTGCCGATGGGCTACGCCTTCCCGGATGCGATCCTGGGTACGTCGATGGCGCGGCTGGCCGCGGTCATCGGCGACTATCCCGAGGCGCGCCGGCTGCTCCAGATCGCGCGCCAGGCCGTGCGCGGCTCGGACAGCAACTTCAACAAGATCTTC
Organism: Cupriavidus oxalaticus; assembly: GCF_004768545.1. NCBI lineage: Bacteria > Pseudomonadati > Pseudomonadota > Betaproteobacteria > Burkholderiales > Burkholderiaceae > Cupriavidus > Cupriavidus oxalaticus. The sequence goes on from NZ_CP038634.1 coordinate 1,949,701, forward strand.
TCCGAATCGGTCGAAGGCCTGATCGACCTGCGCCAGGGACGGCTGCAGCAGGCGCTCGGGCGCTTCCGCATCGCCGCGCGCACGATGCTGCCGAACCGCTTCGGCCCGACCAACGGCAACGCCATGGCCGGCATTTTGTTGGCCGAAGGGCTGTACGAGAGCGGCGATACCGACCGCGCCAGCCGGCTGCTTACCGTGTATCTGCCGCTGTCGCGCGACCTCGGCCTGCCGGACCAGATCATCACCGGCCATACCGTGCTGGCCCGCATCGCCTTCGAGCGTGGCGAGACCGACCAGGCCCATGAATGGCTGGCGCAGCTGGAGGCGCTCGGCCACCACCGCGGCCTGACCCGGCTGGTGATGGCGGCGATGCTGGAGCGCGCGCGGCTGGCGCTGCGCCAGGGCAACGTGCACGCCGCGCAGGAGGCGATCGAGCGCGCCGCCGACCCGGCGCTGTGGCGCACGCGTCCGGGCGTCAGCTCGTTTGCCAGCGACGTCGAGGACATTTTTGTCGGCAGGCTGCGGCTGGACGTGCATGCCCGCCCGGGGGCGCAGGTACGCGACGCGATCGAGCGCGAACTGGCGGCCGCCACCAGCAACCAGCTGATGCGCCGCGCGCTCAAGCTGCGCATCCTGCTGGCACAGGCGTGCCAGCGCAGCGGCGACGGCACGCATGCGCTGGTGGTGATGGGCGAGGCGTTGCGCTTCGGGGCAGCCGAGGGCTTCGTGCGGATTTTCGCCGACGAAGGTGACGACGTGCGCCGGCTGGTGGCCGACGCCTGCGCCCGCCAGGGCGCCAGCCTGCCATCCGCCTACGTGGAAAAACTGCTGCATGCATGCGGCCAGCAAGCCGGCGAAGCGCCTGGCGGGGCGGCCGGCCGCCCCGCACCGCCGGCGCTGGTGGAGCCGCTGACGCCCAAGGAGCAGAAGGTGCTGCAGTTGCTGGCGGAAGGCTTTTCCAATGTCGCCATGGCCGAGCGCCTGTTCGTGTCCGAGACCACGGTGCGCACGCACCTGCGCAATATCAGCGCCAAGCTGCACGCCAGCAACCGCACCCAGGCGGTGGCGATCGCGCGGCAGCTGGGGCTGCTCTGATCCTGGCGCCGCGTGCGTAACTGCGCGCGGTGCCAGTTCTCAGATGCCGATGAACTCGGCGAACTCCGCCAGCGGTGCGCGCGCCGCGCGCAACTGGTTGGCCGGCGCCTCGGGATCCTCGAAGCCGATCGCCATGCCGGTGAACAGCATGCGCTCGGCCGGCAGCTGCAGGAAGCTGCCGATGGTCTCCGGATACATCGCCCAGCATTCCTGCGCGCAGCTGTCGAGCCCTTCCTCGCGCAGCAGCAGCATCACGGTCTGCAGGTACATGCCCAGGTCCGACCACTGCGGCGGACCCATGCGCCGGTCCACGGTGCAGAACAGCGCCAGCGGCGCGCCGAAGAACGTGAAGTTGCTGGCGAACTGGGCGAGGCGCCGCGCCTTGTCTTCACGCGGGATGCCAAGGTAGTGGTAGAGCGCCTCGCCCACCTCGAAGCGCCGGTCGCGATAAGGCGCAACCAGTTCGGGCGGATAGACGTTGTATTCGCGGTCTTCACCCTTGGGCGTGTGCGCGATGCGCTCGCGCATGATGCCGCGCAAGCGCTCCAGCGCCTCGCCGCCGATCACGTGGATATGCCACGGCTGCAGGTTGCCGCCCGACGGCGCGCGCGCCGCGGCGTCGAGCACGCGGCGGATGGTGTCGGCTGGCACGGGCTTGTCCAGGAAGCCGCGAACGGACTTGCGGCTGGCGACGGCTTGACTGACTTTCATGCTGACTCCGGTGGGTACGTGGTGGCGCCGGCTTCAGGCGCTTCAGGCGAACGGCGGCTCGCCGCGCCAGTCGAAGAAGTCCGGCAGGTCGTGCGAGACGGTGTCGGGGAACGCGGCCAGGCGCTTTTCCAGGAATGCGCTGACGCCTTCCTTGACGTCGGCGGAGCGCCCGCGCGACTGGATCGCCCGGCTGTCGAGCTTGTGCGCCTCCATGGGGTGGCTGGCCCCGGCCATGCGCCAGATCAGCTGGCGGGAGATCGCGACCGAGACCGGCGCGGCGTTGTCCGCAATCTCCCGCGCGATCGCCCGCGCTGCCGGCAGCAGGTCTTCGGGCGCGTGCAGCGAGCGCACCAGCCCGCGCTCATGCGCCTCCTGCGCCGAGAACACCCGCCCCGTATAGCACCATTCCAGCGCCGTCGAAACGCCGACCACGCGCGACAGGAACCACGATGATGCGGCCTCGGGCGTGATGCCGCGGCGCGCGAACACGAAGCCGAACTTGGCGTCGGTCGAGGCCAGCCGGATGTCCATCGGCAGCTGCATGGTCACGCCCACGCCGACCGCGGCGCCGTTGACCGCGGCAATCACCGGCTTGAGGCTGCGGAAGATGCGCAGCGACACGCGGCCGCCGCCGTCGCGGTGCGCGGTGTCGGGGCTGGCGCCATAGCGCTTCTCGAAATCGAAGGTCGAGCTGCCGCCGGACAGGTCGGCACCGGCGCAGAAGGCGCGGCCCGAGCCGGTGACGATCACCGCGCGGACGTTGTCGTCGGCATCGGTGGCGTCGAAGGCGGCGATCAGGTCCTGCATCATCTGCGCGGTGAAGGCGTTGAGCTGGTCCGGGCGATGCAGCGTGATGGTGGCGACACCGTCTTCGACGGCGTAGCGCAGGGTTTCGAACGAAGGCGTGGCTTGCGTCATGGCGACTCCTGCTGAGGGAAGGGGGCGGGTGCCGCGGGCCGGAGGGCGGCAAGGGCCCGGAACGGCGCGGGGGCAGCCAACACTAGTGCAGAATGCGCCGCCCGCAATCGTCGCTTCCGACGAAGCATCGCGCACGCGCGCGCCGTAGACTGGCCCGAACGCCGGCAAGGCCCGCTAGCTGACAGCAAAAAGGACAATCATGAAGACTCGAATCACCGAACTGCTTGGCATCCGCTACCCGATCATCCAGGGCGGCATGCAATGGGTCGGCTATGCGGAGATGGCCGCTGCCGTCTCCAACGCCGGCGGGCTGGGCATCCTCACCGCGCTGACGCAGCCGACCCCCGAGGCGCTGGGCGAGGAAATCCGCCGCTGCCGCGATATGACCGACAAGCCATTCGGCGTGAACCTGACGCTGCTGCCTTCGATCAACCCGCCGCCATACGCGCGCTACCTCGACGTCATCATCGAAAACGGCGTCAAGGTGCTGGAGACCGCCGGCAACAACCCCAGGGAACACATCGCGCGCGCCAAGGCCGCAGGCATGAAGGTGATCCACAAGTGCGTGGCGATCCGCCATGCCCAGTCGGCCGAGCGCCTGGGCGTCGACGCGGTGTCGATCGACGGCTTCGAGTGCGCCGGCCACCCGGGCGAGGACGATGTCCCCGGCATGGTGCTGATCCCGCTGGCGGCACGCAAGCTGTCGGTGCCGGTGATCGCCTCGGGCGGCATCGCCGACGGCCGCGGCATGGCCGCCGCGCTGGTGCTCGGCGCCGAGGGCGTGAACATGGGTACGCGCTTCTGCGCCACCCAGGAAGCGCCGATCCACGACAACGTCAAGCGGGCGCTGGTGCAGGCCAGCGAGCGCGACACCAACCTGATCTTCCGCACGCTGCACAACACCGCACGGGTGCTGAAGAACGCCGTGTCGGATGAGGTCGTGAGCATCGAGCGCCGCCCCGGCGGTGCGCAGTTCGAAGACGTCAAGCACCTGGTTGCCGGTGTGCGCGGCAAGGCAGCGCTGAAAGCGGGCGAGACCGACGGCGGCATCATCAGCGCCGGCCAGTGCGTGGGCCTGATCGACGACGTGCCGAGCTGCGAGGAGTTGCTCGCACGCATGGTCCGCGAATGCCGCGAGCAACTTGGCTCGGCCTCGCGCTACTTCGCCTGACGCCATGGCTGAAGCCGGAATCGAGGCGGCGATGCCGCAGGCGGCCGAAAGCTCCAGTGGCTCTGCCGTGCCCGAGGGCTTCGTGCCGCTGCGGCAGCCGGGAGGCTACATGGCCAACTTCGGCCAGCTTTACCTGAACCGCGAACGCCGCACGCTGGCGGTGCGCATCGACGAGAGCCATCTCAACAACCTCGGCATCCCGCACGGCGGCATGCTGGCGACGCTGGCCGATACCGCCATCGGCATGATGATGTCGCTGGAGACCGGCCGCGAGAAGAGCGCGGTCACCGCCAACCTGAGCCTGGACTTCCTGGACTCGGCGCGCCTGGGCGACTGGGTCGAGGCGCGCGTGGAGTTCGACAAGCTCGGCTCGCGGCTGCGCTACGGCAGCTGCCGGCTGGTCAGCGGCGAGCGCTGCCTGCTGCGCGCCACCGCGATCTTCGCGGTGCTCGGCCCGCGCAGCTGACACCGCGCTGACTTGGCCCTGACATCGCCCTGACATCGCCCTGAGGCGGCCGGCCAACTTCGTCGCTTCCGACGACGCTGGCCGGCCGGCCCGGGACAACAATAGGGTCCAACCTGCCGGCAGCCGCCGGCACCCCGCATCAAGCACCGGCCGGCCGCGGGGCGGCTGGCACCGAACAAGGAGATCAAATGGCAGAGGCATATATCGTCGCCGCGGCACGGACCGCCGGCGGGCGCAAGGGCGGCAAGCTGTCGGGCTGGCATCCGGCCGACCTCGCCGCGCAGGTGCTCGATGCGCTGGTCGAGCGCACCGGCGCCGATCCCGCGCTGGTCGAAGACGTCATCATGGGCTGCGTCAGCCAGGTCGGCGAGCAGGCTGGCAACGTGGCGCGCAACGCCATCCTCGCGTCGCGGCTGCCTGAAAGCGTGCCGGGCACGTCGGTCGACCGCCAGTGCGGGTCGTCGCAGCAGGCGCTGCACTTTGCCGCACAGGCGGTGATGTCGGGCGCGATGGACATCGTGATCGCGGCCGGCGTGGAAAGCATGACACGCGTGCCGATGGGCCTGTCGTCGCAGTTGCCGGCCAAGAACGGCTTCGGCGTGCCCAAGAGCCCGGGCGTCGAGGCGCGCTACCCCGGCGTGCAGTTCAGCCAGTTCACCGGCGCCGAGATGATTGCGCGCAAGTACAACCTGTCGCGCGAGCAGCTCGATGCCTACGCGCTGCTCAGCCACCAGCGCGCCGCGGCAGCGACCAGGGCGGGCCGCTTCAACGCCGAGATCGTGCCGGTCGAAGTGCGCACCGCCGAGGGCGCCAACGGCGAAATGCATACCGCGGACGAAGGCATCCGCTATGACGCCACGATGGACAGCATCGGCGCGGTCAAGCTGATCGCCGAAGGCGGGCGCGTGACCGCTGCCTCGTCGAGCCAGATCTGCGACGGCGCCGCCGGCCTGCTGGTGGTCAACGAGGCTGGCCTGAAGAAGCTCGGCGTCAAGCCGCTGGCGCGCGTGCACCATATGACCGTAATCGGCCACGACCCGGTGGTGATGCTCGAAGCGCCGCTGCCGGCGACCATGCACGCGCTGAAGAAGGCCGGCCTGAGCATCAACGACATCGACCTGTTCGAAGTCAACGAAGCTTTCGCACCGGTGCCGCTGGCCTGGCTGCAGGCAACGGGCGCCGATCCGGAGCGCCTCAACGTGCATGGCGGCGCGATTGCGCTGGGCCATCCGCTGGGCGGCTCGGGCGCCAAGCTGATGACGACGCTGGTGCATGCGCTGCATACGCACGGCAAGCGCTACGGCCTGCAGACCATGTGCGAAGGCGGCGGGCTGGCCAACGTGACCATCGTCGAACGCCTGTAAGGCACTGGCGTCCGTGTCGGGCGCCCGAGCAGGAATGCAGCAGAAAAGGTAGTAAAGGGAGAAGGACCGGCGGCGCGGGCATGTCAAAGTGCCCGCGCCAGTTGCCGGAGCGATTGCCGCCGCATTCCACGCCAAACAGAAACCTGCCGTCAGGCGGGTTTGTCATTGTTGCGCGTGGTGCCTGTGGCCTTCAGGCGAAGGTCAGCGCGCTGCGGCGTTCCGGCCGGTCCAGGTGCGGGATATTGTTGAAGCTCAGCAAGCGCTGCACGCCGCGGCCGACGATGATTTCGCAGAACGCGGTATTGCGGAACTGCAGGTTCATTTCGATGGCAGTGGCCGCGGGGGCGCCGAGCAGGTCGGCCGTGGCGCGGCCGATGGCGCCGCCGGAGCTGACCACGAGGATGGCGTCTTCGCGCGTGGTGCCTTCGCAGGCTTGCGTCAGCGCGCCGGCAATGCGCGCGCCGAAATCGGCCCAGCTTTCCGTCATGTCGGTCAGCCCATCCTGGGTCCAGGCATGGTAGGCGGCGCGGAAAGTGCGCCAGTAGTCGTTGTAATCGCCGTTCTGGTGGGCGCGATGGTCGGCGCCGCCGGTGTGGCAGCGGTACAGCGCCTCGCCGTCATATTCGTTCAGGCCGGTATGCGTGGCAATTTCCGCTTGCGGCTGGCCCATCGCGGCCAGGATCTCGCGCGCGGTGTCCTGCTGCCGCACGAGGTTGCCCGCGGCCACGCGTGCGAAGCGCAAGCCGCGCTCGCTGAAATACTCGCCCAGCCAGCGCGCCTGCTGGCGGCCTGTCTCCGACAGGCAATCGTAGTTGGCGGCGCCAAACGAGGCTTGTCCGTGGCGGACGAGGAAAAGCGTGGCCATGTGCGGTATCAGTGGGCGTGGATGCAGTCAGCGTGGACGCATTCTAGAGAGGACGTGCGCCGCCGCCAAGCAAGCACCACCGAATTCATAGCGGCCATGGGCGCGCTGCATTACCAGACTGCACTACCGCGCGAATTCAGGCCTGGGCGTTGCCTGTGACGCCGAGGTACCCCGCCATCATGCGGCTCAGTTCGGGGATCATTCGCTCATCGTCGAGATGCAGCGGCCCCGAATCGTTCAGCACCGCATTGACCAGCACGCTAAAGACCGCCTGCATGGCAAAGCGCACACGCAGATCGGCGATATCCGCGGGCAGCGACAGCCGTGGTACCAGCAACTGCACCATCCGCTCGACGATCGCTTCGCCATTCTGGCGGTGCGGCTGCCACTCTTCCGGCTTCGTCGAGGCATGCCGCAGCGAAGCGCGCATCACGCCGCGATTGGCCAGCGTGCCCAGCACCATGAAGCGCGCGGCCTTGTCTAGCAGTACGGCGGTCGGCACGTCTTCCCAGCGCTCCTGCGCGAGGTAACGGTCGATCGATGCCGAGGTTTCCTCCATCACCAGCGCGCGCAATGCCTCGAAATAAGCCATCTTGTCGCGGAAGCGGCCATAGAAAGCGCCCACCGACACCTGGCACGCAGCGGCGATCTGGGCCACCGAAACCGCGGCGAAATCGCGCTTCGCCAGCAGTTCACGGCCCGCGCCGAGCAGCGCCTGCTCGGTCTCGCGCGCGCGCCGCTGCCGCGGCGGCTGCAGGATCGAGGGCGTATCGATACGGGGGAAGGAAGAGGTGGCCGGAAGGCCGGACGACGTCGCTGGCATAGGGATTTTCCGTATTCGAATGCAGATTCGCTTTTGAAAAATACCGGTGCGCGCCGCGCGGCGTCAAGGCTTTTGTCGGGTGGCCGGTCGCTGCGAACGGGTGGGTCGCCACTCGTGCGCGCAAGGTACGCATGCCTGTTGCTCCGCGTCGTGGATACCCTGGCGGGCAGCATCAGAGCGAGCCGAATACCATATCGAGCATGGCGCGCGGATCGCGCATGATCTCGTCGGCGGCACGTTCCGCATCCGCCGGAGGCATGCCTTTGCCAGACAGCACCGCCACCAGCCGCTGCCGCGCGCGGGCGGTATCGTGCGCGATCTGTTGCGCCATGTCGCGCAGCCGCTTGTTGTTCATCTCGCGGCTGTTGGTGACCGACAGCCATTCGCCCAGTGCCATCGAGCAGGCACCCGCGGTCAGGCCGGCGAGCCCTGCCAGGATCACGGCTTCACGCGTGGCGGCCGCGCCCTCCAGCCCCATCACCAGGCAGAAGCTGGAGACGAGGCCGTCGTTGACGCCAAGCACCGCCGCGCGCAGCGCATTGCCGCTGGGTCGGCGGATGAGGTGGCGCAAGCGGGCGCCGAAGCCCGTCGGAGTTGGAGCGCTGGCCAGGGGCATGGAATCGGCATCTCTGCGTCTTGGTCTTGCTCTCGCGCACCGCGGGAACGCTGTCTCAGCGAAAGCGCGGACCGAGGTCGTCGCGCATCCAGTCGATAAAGGCGCGCGTGCGCGCCGGCAGCAAGCGCGCATGCGGATAGATCAGCGACAACGGCCAGGCGGGCTGCTCGAACGTCTCCAGCACAATGCGCAGCTTGCGCGCCTGCACCAGTTGCGCCACCTGGTACGACAGGAAATTGCCGAAGCCGGCGCCTTCCGCGCAAGCGGCCACGGCCGGCGCGGTCTGGTTGAATTCGAGGTTGCCCGTCACCTGCACCTGGAACGGCTTGCCGTTTTCCTGGAACGTCCACCAGTGCGCGGCATTGCCGGTGAAGCGCACGCAATTGGCGCGCGCGAGGTCGTCGGGATGGCGCGGCGTGCCATGCTTGCGCAGGTAGGCGGGGGTGGCCACCACCACGCGCCGGATATGGCCGACCGGCTGCGCCACCAGGGTCGAATCCGCCAGCGGGCCGATGCGTACGCCGACGTCGAGTTCTTCTTCCAGCAGGTTCACCACGCGGTCGGTGAATTCCATGCGGCAGCGCACGCGCGGATAGCGCTGCACGAAGCGCGTGACTGCCGGCGCGATATACATCTGCCCGAACAGCACCGGCGCGGTCAGCGTGAGCTGGCCGCTGGGCTCGACATGGCTGGCGGTCAGGCCGGCCTCGACTTCATCGATGGTGGCCAGGATGCGCCGGCAGCTGTCCAGGTAGCTGCGCCCCTCGCCGGTCAGGGACAGCCGCCGCGTGGTGCGGTTGAGCAGCCGCACCTGCAGCTCGGACTCGAGCGCGGCCAGTGTGCGCACCACCGCGGGCAGGGAAGTGTGCAGCGTCGCCGCGGCGGCAGTCAGGCTGCCCGCGTCGACGATGCGCACGAAGGTCTGCATGGCTCGAAGCTTGTCCATGGCGCCACACATTACTCCGATTTTTGGAGTAGTCAAATATCAGGCGCCCCATTTATTGCAGCGCCTTCCGCGTCCAGAATCCCGGTATCCCAACCCCCGAGGAGTGTGTCATGCAAGCCGCCAGCCATCCCGCCGAGCCCCGCGTTCCGCTCGTCCTTTATCGCTCGCCGCTCTCGGGCCACGCCCATCGCGCCGAACTGTTCCTGTCGCTGCTGGGACTGCCGTACCGGCTGGTCGACGTCGACCTGCGCGGCGGCGAACAGCATCGCGAGCCGTTCCTGCGGCTCAATCCCTTCGGGCAGGTGCCGGTGCTGGACGACAACGGCGCGGTGATCGGCGATTCGAACGCGATCCTGGTCTACCTGGCCACGCGCTATGACGATGGCCGCTGGCTGCCGCGCGACCCGGTCGGAGCCGCGCGCGTGCAGCGCTGGCTGTCGGTGGCCGCCGGGGAAATCGCCTTCGGCCCCGCCGCGGCGCGCCTGGGCGTGCTGTTCGGCCGGCCGGTGCCGCTGGACGACGCCATCGCCCGCGCGCAGCGCCTGTTCGTGCTGATGGAATCCCTGCTGGCCGAGCAGCCGTTCCTGGCAGCCAGCCATGCCACGCTCGCCGACGTCGCCGCCTACAGCTACATCGCCCGCGCCGAAGAAGGCAACGTGCCCCTGGCGCCGTATCCCGCACTGAACGCGTGGCTGCGCCGCATCGAGGCGCTGCCCGGCTTCGTGCCGATGATCGTATCCCGGCCCGGCAGGGCTGCCTGAGGCCGGATAACCGGACGCCGCCGCGCGAGCGCCGGCTGCATCAGCCAAGGAGTCCATCATGGAACTGCCCGTCTGGCCGCATGCCGGCCTGCCTTTCCACGCCGGGGAACTGGCCGCGCAGGAGCGCGCCGGCAAGCGCGAGCGCATGGCTGCGGCCGGCGCGCGCGTGATCCGCGGCGAAATGCCCGCACAGCATCGCGACTTCTATGCCCAGCTGCCGATCCTGCTGGTTGGCGCGGTCGATGCCGGTGGCTTGCCGTGGGCATCGGTGCTTGCCGGTGCGCCGGGGTTTGCATATAGCCCCGATGCCACGCACTTGCGCATCGACTCCTTGCCGCTGCCTGGCGATCCGCTGGAACAGGCCCTGGAGCACGGTGCGAGCGTTGGCTTGCTGGGCATCGAGCTGTCCACGCGCCGGCGCAACCGGATGAACGGCATCATCGTGGCGCGCGACCAGCGCGGGTTCACGGTCGAAGTCGAGCAGAGCTTCGGCAACTGCCCGCGTTATATCCAGCTGCGCGAAGGCACCATGGCACAACCGGGAGCTCCCGTGCCGGCATGGCACGGCACGGTGCTGGACGACGCCGCGGCAGCGTGGCTGCGGGCCGCCGATACGCTGTTCATTGCCACCAGCCATGCTGCCTCGCCGGAGGAGGGCGCGCACACCGGCGGCGTCGATGTATCGCACCGCGGCGGCAAGCCGGGTTTTATCCGCGTGGACGGCAATGGCACGCTCACCTTCCCGGATTTCAACGGCAACAACTTCTTCAATACCGTCGGCAACTTGCTGCAGAACCCACGCGCCGGGCTGGTGGTGCCCGATTTTGCCGAAGGCGCGCTGCTCCATGTCGGTGGCCATGCCGAAGTGATCTGGGACGGCGCCGAGCTGGCGACATTCGCCGGGGCGGAGCGGCTGGTGCGGCTGCATGTCGAGCAGGTGATGCGGCGCCCGTCGGTGCTGCCGATGCGCTGGCAGTTGCGCGAATACTCGCCGGTCCTGGCTGCCACCGGCGCGTGGCCGGCGGCCTGAATGGCGCTTCCGCTCTGCGACGGGAGGGCAGGCGCAGCTGATGGCGGCCCCGGTCCTGCTGGTCATGCAGTACTTCAAGGACTTCAAGGCGCCGTGCCGCCGGTCAGCCGGGCCCTCGGTATTTCAGTGCGGCACAGCGGCCGACCAGCGTGCTGATGCAGCAGGCATCGCCGCTCCATTCGCCGCCGATGACAATGCCGTCCGGGCCCGCGATCAGCTTGCGCTGGCAATGGCCCGGCACCGGCGTGCGTTCCATGCCGGCATCGCGGGGGCCGCTGCCTGGCGCGCGGGCTGCCGGGATGGTCTCGTTCCAGACATAGGCGGTGCCGGACGGCATCGCCTGAACCGCCTGTGGCGGTCCCCACTGGCGCTTGGCCTCGTCGACCGAGACGTTCTTCCAGGAGTCGAAGATTTCCTGCATGGCGCCGCCGCCCAGGTTGGCACACGCGCCGGTGAAGGCTCCGGCCCAGAGGATGGCCAGGCACGCGCGCACCCGCGCGGCGCCGCGGGCCGATTCGGCAGGACGGAACAGTTTGGCAGGCATTGAGACTCCGCATCGGCGCGCCCGGCGGCAAGGGCGGTCCGTCGAGACTAACGGAAGGGCACGCCTGCCCACAAGCACGGTCTGCGCGCCAGCCCACACAGCGGGCAGCCGGCGGCGCGGTTCAGTCCGCGAACAGATCCAGGGCTTGCTGACCGGCCGCGCGGGCTGGCCTGCGTGGGGCGGTCGCCGCGGTAGCACGCACCGGCCGCAGTACATCCTGCTCCTGCGGCTTCGCCGGCGGGGTCAGCTCGAACAGGCTCGCTACCGGCAGCGGGACCGTTTCCGGCATCCACTGCGCCATGCGCGGGGCGAGGATATGGTAGGTGTCCAGGTCGAAGTGCGCCGGCGCAACGGCCAGCGCGCGGGCCTCGTCCAGCGTGAGTGAGCAGCCCAGATAGCACCAGTCGTTGGCGACATGCCACCACGTGCGTCCGGCATGCTCCTCGCGCCATGCCACCGGACCGTCAAATGGCCACGGCACCAGTGCCAGCGGCGCCAGTGCGGTGGCCAGGCGCGCGCGATGCGCGGCGGCCGGCTCGGCGCCGACGCAGGCGCCGGCGCAGCGGTGTACCTGCCGCGCGAAGCACGGGTTGCCTTGCGGCGTGGTCTTTTCCAGCGACAGCGTGGCCATGCACAAGCCGTGCTCTTCGGCCAGCGCACGCAGGCGCGCCTCGGCCGCACCGCGGCTGCCAAAGGCGCCGAACAGATCGCGATGCCGGCAGAAATCGGTATCGCGGCTGGTGCGCAGGCGCGGCACCGGCAACTGCGGCGGCAGCTCCCATGCGTAGAGCCGGGCATTGCTGCGCAGCAGCTGGTTGTGGACAGGCTGCATCGTCTTGACCAGCCTGGCCTCGAGCAACAGCGCGCCGGTCTCGCCGCCGGTCTCGCGCCACTCGACCCGGCGCACCAGCCGCGCCAGCCGCATATCCTTGCCGTAGCGGTAGTCGCCCGAGAAATGGGCACCGATGCGCTGGCGCAGGTGCACGCTCTTGCCTACATACAGCGGGACGTCGTCATCGCCGTAGAAGATATAGACACCGGGAGCGGCGGGCACGTCTTCCAGCGCGGTCTCGTCCAGGCCAGCCGGCAGGCTGGCGCGACGCACCAGGGTGCGCACCGCGGCCTCGACCAGCTCGACCGAATAGGTGTCGTGGATCTTCTGCCAGAACTGCCAAAGCAGCTCGGCATCGGCCAGGGCGCGGTGCCGCCCCTTAGGCGTCAGGCCAAAGCGGGCGATCAGCGCATCGAGACCATGGCGTTCCACCGACGGGTACAGCGAGCGCGACAGGCGTACCGTGCACAGCACATCCGCACGGAACGTAACGCCGGCGCGGCGGAATGCGTTCTTCAGGAAGCCATAATCGAAGCGTGCGTTATGGGCTACGAAAAGCCGGCCCTGCAGGCGCTCGGCAAGTGGCTCGGCGAGTGACTCGAACGTCGGCTGGCCACGCACCATCTCGTCGGAGATGCCGGTCATGCGCTGGATAAACGGCGGGATCCCCATGCCGGGGTCCAGCAAGGTATCCCATTCGGTAATTCCGTCCGGGCCGACCTCGACGACGCCGATCTCGGTGATCCGGTCCCGCTGGGCATCGGCGCCGGTGGTTTCGAGGTCGACGAAGACGATCGGGCGCGACAGCGCCGCGGCGAGCGCGAGGGCGTCTGCAAAGTGCTTGCCGTCCGCGGGCATGCGCGACGGCAGGTAAGTGGGCATATCCGGCATCAGCCGATTTTAAGTGCCTGGCGATGGCGGCACGAAGAAGTTTTCAGAAACCCCTTGCCAAGCCACCTCCGGGTCCCTTAATATTCGCCCCCTCGCAACACAACGCGGCGCTGTAAAGCAGACGCAGCAAGGGTTGCGGGGTCGACCGCAAGGTTGGCGCAGCGAAGTTGGCAGCGCCGGCCGCAGCAAAAAAAGATTGCTGCAACGGTTGACGAAACGAAGAAAGCTCTGCATAATCTCGTTTCTCTGCTGCAGACAACGCAGCGCGCTGAACGGCAAAGCCGGGAAGCGAAGTTCTTTAACAAACAAACAACCGATAAGTGTGGGCGCTGGGTAGCGGACGCCGCTGTCTTCGGACAGTGTTGCTTCACAAGTTATACAGTGCTCGCACAGCAAAACGTGACCGGGTCTTCGGATCTGGTCAGTCAGTTTTCTGAGAGTGAGCGACCGCTCGAAAGAGCGAGGGTCTTCGGACCCACACAGAGATTGAACTGAAGAGTTTGATCCTGGCTCAGATTGAACGCTGGCGGCATGCCTTACACATGCAAGTCGAACGGCAGCACGGGCTTCGGCCTGGTGGCGAGTGGCGAACGGGTGAGTAATACATCGGAACGTGCCCTGTAGTGGGGGATAACTAGTCGAAAGATTAGCTAATACCGCATACGACCTGAGGGTGAAAGCGGGGGACCGTAAGGCCTCGCGCTACAGGAGCGGCCGATGTCTGATTAGCTAGTTGGTGGGGTAAGAGCCTACCAAGGCGACGATCAGTAGCTGGTCTGAGAGGACGATCAGCCACACTGGGACTGAGACACGGCCCAGACTCCTACGGGAGGCAGCAGTGGGGAATTTTGGACAATGGGGGCAACCCTGATCCAGCAATGCCGCGTGTGTGAAGAAGGCCTTCGGGTTGTAAAGCACTTTTGTCCGGAAAGAAATCGCGCTGGTTAATACCTGGCGTGGATGACGGTACCGGAAGAATAAGCACCGGCTAACTACGTGCCAGCAGCCGCGGTAATACGTAGGGTGCGAGCGTTAATCGGAATTACTGGGCGTAAAGCGTGCGCAGGCGGTTTGATAAGACAGGCGTGAAATCCCCGAGCTCAACTTGGGAATGGCGCTTGTGACTGTCAGGCTAGAGTATGTCAGAGGGGGGTAGAATTCCACGTGTAGCAGTGAAATGCGTAGAGATGTGGAGGAATACCGATGGCGAAGGCAGCCCCCTGGGACGTCACTGACGCTCATGCACGAAAGCGTGGGGAGCAAACAGGATTAGATACCCTGGTAGTCCACGCCCTAAACGATGTCAACTAGTTGTTGGGGATTCATTTCTTCAGTAACGTAGCTAACGCGTGAAGTTGACCGCCTGGGGAGTACGGTCGCAAGATTAAAACTCAAAGGAATTGACGGGGACCCGCACAAGCGGTGGATGATGTGGATTAATTCGATGCAACGCGAAAAACCTTACCTACCCTTGACATGCCACTAACGAAGCAGAGATGCCTTAGGTGCCCGAAAGGGAAAGTGGACACAGGTGCTGCATGGCTGTCGTCAGCTCGTGTCGTGAGATGTTGGGTTAAGTCCCGCAACGAGCGCAACCCTTGTCTCTAGTTGCTACGCAAGAGCACTCTAGAGAGACTGCCGGTGACAAACCGGAGGAAGGTGGGGATGACGTCAAGTCCTCATGGCCCTTATGGGTAGGGCTTCACACGTCATACAATGGTGCGTACAGAGGGTTGCCAACCCGCGAGGGGGAGCTAATCCCAGAAAACGCATCGTAGTCCGGATCGTAGTCTGCAACTCGACTACGTGAAGCTGGAATCGCTAGTAATCGCGGATCAGCATGCCGCGGTGAATACGTTCCCGGGTCTTGTACACACCGCCCGTCACACCATGGGAGTGGGTTTTGCCAGAAGTAGTTAGCCTAACCGCAAGGAGGGCGATTACCACGGCAGGGTTCATGACTGGGGTGAAGTCGTAACAAGGTAGCCGTATCGGAAGGTGCGGCTGGATCACCTCCTTTCCAGAGGCTTGTGTCTCAAGCCTAGCGTTCACACTTATCGGTTTGTTTGCTGTTACAGCCAAGGGTCTGTAGCTCAGGTGGTTAGAGCACCGTCTTGATAAGGCGGGGGTCGTAGGTTCAAGTCCTACCAGACCCACCAAGTTATCCGAGGGGGGATTAGCTCAGCTGGGAGAGCACCTGCTTTGCAAGCAGGGGGTCGTCGGTTCGATCCCGTCATCCTCCACCATCACTCTGCCGAGTGAGCACGGATACCTGGAATTGGTGGTCAAATGCAAGCGCTTAAGGATTGAGCGTTTGCATTTGGCATTGCCAAGCGACGAAAGTCGGCTGTTCTTTAACAATATGGGATGTAGTAAAGGTGTCGCGGTGCTTTGATGAGAAGCACAGTTGTTTAACGCGATACCGGGTTGTGATTGTATCAACCAAAATGTATTTAAAGTGATCGAAAGATGACTTGGAATACGGCACAAATGCGAGAACTCAACCTGTAGTGAGCGGTGTCATGAGCGCAAGCTTGAGACACACTTGTTATAGGGTCAAGCGAACAAGTGCATGTGGTGGATGCCTTGGCGATCACAGGCGATGAAGGACGCGGTAGCCTGCGAAAAGCTTCGGGGAGCTGGCAAACGAGCTTTGATCCGGAGATGTCCGAATGGGGAAACCCGGCCCGTATGGGTCATCCCACACTGAATCCATAGGTGTGGGAAGCGAACGCGGCGAACTGAAACATCTAAGTAGCTGCAGGAACAGAAATCAACCGAGATTCCCAAAGTAGTGGCGAACGAAATGGGAACAGCCTTGTACTCTTTAGCAGTGTTGTTAGCAGAACGGGATGGAAAGCCCGGCCCTAGCAGGTGATAGCCCTGTATGCGAAAACAGCGTTGTGGAACTAGGTGTACGACAAGTAGGGCGGGACACGTGAAATCCTGTCTGAAGATGGGGGGACCATCCTCCAAGGCTAAATACTCGTGATCGACCGATAGTGAACCAGTACCGTGAGGGAAAGGCGAAAAGAACCCCGGGAGGGGAGTGAAATAGATCCTGAAACCGCATGCATACAAACAGTCGGAGCCTGGAAACGGGTGACGGCGTACCTTTTGTATAATGGGTCAGCGACTTACATTCAGTGGCAAGCTTAACCGATTAGGGCAGGCGTAGCGAAAGCGAGTCCGAACAGGGCGTTGAGTCGCTGGGTGTAGACCCGAAACCAGATGATCTATCCATGGCCAGGTTGAAGGTGCGGTAACACGTACTGGAGGACCGAACCCACTAACGTTGAAAAGTTAGGGGATGAGCTGTGGATAGGGGTGAAAGGCTAAACAAATCTGGAAATAGCTGGTTCTCTCCGAAAACTATTTAGGTAGTGCCTCGTGTCTCACCTTCGGGGGTAGAGCACTGTCATGGTTGGGGGGTCTATTGCTGATTACCCCGCCATAGCAAACTCCGAATACCGAAGAGTGCAATCACGGGAGACAGACATCGGGTGCTAACGTCCGGTGTCAAGAGGGAAACAACCCAGACCGCCAGCTAAGGTCCCCAAATATAGCTAAGTGGGAAACGAAGTGGGAAGGCTAAAACAGTCAGGAGGTTGGCTTAGAAGCAGCCACCCTTTAAAGAAAGCGTAATAGCTCACTGATCGAGTCGTCCTGCGCGGAAGATGTAACGGGGCTAAGCTATATACCGAAGCTGCGGACGCACGCAAGTGCGTGGTAGGAGAGCGTTCTGTAAGCCTGTGAAGGTGTCTTGTAAAGGATGCTGGAGGTATCAGAAGTGCGAATGCTGACATGAGTAGCGATAAAGGGGGTGAAAGGCCCCCTCGCCGTAAGCCCAAGGTTTCCTACGCAACGTTCATCGGCGTAGGGTGAGTCGGCCCCTAAGGCGAGGCAGAGATGCGTAGCTGATGGGAAGCAGGTTAATATTCCTGCACCGTCGTATGATGCGATGGGGGGACGGATCGCGGAAGGTTGTCCGGGTGTTGGAAGTCCCGGTCCCTGCATTGGAGAAGGCGCTCAGGCAAATCCGGGCGCGGGATTCAAGGATGTGGGGCGAGCGGCCTAGTGCTGCGAAGCAATTGGAAGTGGTTCCAAGAAAAGCCTCTAAGCTTCAGTCATACGAGACCGTACCGCAAACCGACACAGGTGGGCGAGATGAGTATTCTAAGGCGCTTGAGAGAACTCGGGAGAAGGAACTCGGCAAATTGGTACCGTAACTTCGGGATAAGGTACGCCCTGGTAGCTTGACTGGCCTGCGCCAGAAGGGTGAAGGGGTTGCAATAAAATGGTGGCTGCGACTGTTTAATAAAAACACAGCACTCTGCAAACACGAAAGTGGACGTATAGGGTGTGACGCCTGCCCGGTGCCGGAAGATTAAATGATGGGGTGCAAGCTCTTGATTGAAGTCCCGGTAAACGGCGGCCGTAACTATAACGGTCCTAAGGTAGCGAAATTCCTTGTCGGGTAAGTTCCGACCTGCACGAATGGCGTAACGATGGCCACACTGTCTCCTCCCGAGACTCAGCGAAGTTGAAGTGTTTGTGATGATGCAATCTCCCCGCGGCTAGACGGAAAGACCCCATGAACCTTTACTGTAGCTTTGCATTGGACTTTGAACCGATCTGTGTAGGATAGGTGGGAGGCTTTGAAGCGTGGACGCCAGTTCACGTGGAGCCGTCCTTGAAATACCACCCTGGTTTGTTTGAGGTTCTAACCTTGGCCCGTGAATCCGGGTCGGGGACAGTGCATGGTAGGCAGTTTGACTGGGGCGGTCTCCTCCCAAAGTGTAACGGAGGAGTTCGAAGGTACGCTTGGTACGGTCGGACATCGTACCTAAAGTGCAATGGCAAAAGCGTGCTTAACTGCGAGACCGACAAGTCGAGCAGGTGCGAAAGCAGGACATAGTGATCCGGTGGTTCTGAATGGAAGGGCCATCGCTCAACGGATAAAAGGTACTCTGGGGATAACAGGCTGATACCGCCCAAGAGTTCATATCGACGGCGGTGTTTGGCACCTCGATGTCGGCTCATCTCATCCTGGGGCTGTAGCCGGTCCCAAGGGTATGGCTGTTCGCCATTTAAAGAGGTACGTGAGCTGGGTTTAAAACGTCGTGAGACAGTTTGGTCCCTATCTGCCGTGGGCGTTGGAATCTTGACGGGGGCTGCTCCTAGTACGAGAGGACCGGAGTGGACGTACCGCTGGTGTACCTGTTGTCTCGCCAGAGGCATCGCAGGGTAGCTATGTACGGAAGAGATAACCGCTGAAAGCATCTAAGCGGGAAACTCGCCTGAAGATGAGGATTCCCTGGAGGCTTGACCTCCTTGAAGGGTCGTTCGAGACCAGGACGTTGATAGGCTGGGTGTGGAAGCGCAGTAATGCGTTAAGCTAACCAGTACTAATTGCCCGTAAGGCTTGATCCTATAACCAGTGTGTTTCACCTGGTGTGTGTGATCGTGTCTGTGCCAGATACGCACAACCCCAACTACATCCCGATTCGTGACGCTGGCTTGAACCCCAGCGTCACAACCCCTCATGCCTGGTGACCATAGCGAGCTGGAACCACCCCTTCCCATCCCGAACAGGACCGTGAAACAGCTCCGCGCCGATGATAGTGCGGATTACCCGTGTGAAAGTAGGTCATCGCCAGGCTCTTATTGTGCAAAACCCCTCGACAGCGTGTGCTGCGAGGGGTTTTTGCTTTTTGAGTTTTGATTTTTTGCTACAAGGTGGTTGGCGCCATGCTGGCGTTGCTGGTGACATGCTGTCGGCCGTTGAAGCGCCTGGTTCCGCCCTGCTGGGCGGGTCACTTTTTGTCCGAGCGCCAAAAAGTAACCAAAAAACGCGTCGCCTGAGCGGCTGGCTATCAATTCACCGGCGTCGGTGGTTCGGGCGGTGGTGATTTCCGTTCGATGTGGCTGGTGGCTGCGTCGACCCACTATTGAACGATCCCCATGCCGGGCGTAGGCCGCCTGCTGCCGACGTCAACGCGGGGACGCCTACGGCTGCGCTGCGCGGGCTCGGTATCGTAGGTCGGGGGATCGGGCACGGAGTGCATCGCTGCGCTCGCACAGCGCCGTCGTGAAAGACGCCGGGGCCGAATCTGGGCCGAGGACGTGGGCGCAGCCCGCCACCTTAGGGCCGGCGCGCAGCGCAGCCGTAGGCGTTCCTACGTCGCCGCCGGCAGCAGGGGCCATGCCCAGCTCTGGGCTCGTTCAAACATCGCTTTTATCCCAGGCCACCGTGGCGCACCACGGCGTCAGGCAGTCCTGCCCTGCAACGAAGCAAAGCCCCGTACGAAAGCCCCGGAACACTACGATAAGAGCGGCCGCCCGCAGGGCCGTAAACGCGCTTTTTGGTTACTTTTTGCCGCTCGGGCAAAAAGTGACCTGCCCAGGAAGGGCGGAACCAGACGGTTCAACGGCCGAGAGCATGTCATCAACAGCGACAGCGGGCGCTAAAAGCCGCCGCCAGCATGTCACCAGCCGCAATCCAAAACCCCTCATGCCACCTCAACCACCCGTATCTCCACCAACAACTTCTTAAGCTCAGGCACGCAAGACCCACAGTTGCCACCAGCCTTGACGCAGGCGGTGATCTCAGCCGGCGTCTTCAGATCGTGCTTCCGCACTGCATCGCAGATGGTGTTACGCCCCACGCCAAAGCACGAGCAAACCGTCGGCCCGGCATCAGCACCTTTTTCCATCGGCTGGCCGAGTAGCAATCCGATACGATCCGCATCTTCCAGCCGCTCGCGACCGAACAAGCCTGACAGCCACGACCGCGACGGCAACTCGGGCCGGGTCGACACATAGACGCAGGCTTCGAGCTTGTCGTTGACGACATAGCCAGCGTGATAAACGCCCGCAGTACGGTCCTCGTATTCGAGCCAGTCCGCTTCCGGATCTTGCACGCCGAGCAACTCGCGCGCCCAGGTGGCACGCTCGGAGACGACTTCGCGGCCAGCAAACTCATAGCGCTGGAATTGACGGCCCTGCACGCGGGTCCAGTAGGTCAGCGCCTCCGCAGGCAGTTCTCGCCGGCTCAGCACGAACCCGTGCCAGCTGACACCAAACGGCTCGACCCGCACTGGCGTGTGCTTGAACTCCGGCTCGCCCGAAACCGGATCGACCACCGGATTGACCAGCGCGCCAACGCGCGCATCGGAACTGAACTGGCCATTCCAGTGAATCGGCACGAATACGCTGCCGCGCGGGATGCCGCCGCCATGACGCACGCGCGCCACCATCGCGCCCCAGCGGGTGCTGACACGCGCCAGCTTGCCTTCGCCCACACCGCACAGCAGCGCATCCTGCGGGTGCATGTCGACAAAGGGCTCGGGCAGGTGGTCTGCGAGCCGTGCCGACTTGCCGGTGCGCGTCATGGTGTGCCACTGGTCACGCACGCGGCCGGTGTTGAGGATCAGCGGGAAATCGTCGTCCGGTGCATTGGCGGGTGCGCGCGTCGGCGTGGCGACGAAGCGGGCCAGGCCGTCGGCGTGCGCATAGCGGCCATCGCCGAACAGGCGCTGCGAGTCGGATCCGCCATTGGCTGGCACCGGCCATTGAATCGGCTCCAGGCTGTCGTAGCTGGTCTTGTCCAGGCCAGCCAGTCCGCCGATGTCGAAAACGCGCGGCGCGTCGTCGTTGCGCCAGGCGCTCAGCCGCGCGTGCTCGTCGAAGATCTCGTGCGGCCCGGCATAGTCGAACCCATTGAAGCCCATGCGGCGTGCCACGTCGCAGAGGATGTGCCAGTCGGCGCGCGCTTCGCCCGGCGCGGCCAGGAAGGCGCGCTGGCGCGAAATGCGGCGTTCCGAGTTGGTGACGGTGCCGTCCTTTTCACCCCAGCCCAGCGCGGGCAGCAGCACGTGCGCGGCCGCGTTGGTATCGGTGCGTTCGATGATGTCGCTGGCCACCACCAGTTCGCACCTGGCGAGTGCGCGGCGCACCTGGTCGGCATCTGGCAGGCTGACGACGGGATTGGTGGCGATCACCCAGACCGCCTTGACGCGGCCGGCTTCGATCGCTTCGAAGAGCTCCACCGCTTTCAGGCCGGTGCGGTCCGCCATTACTGGCGACTGCCAGAAGCTCTGCACCACATCGCGATGCAGCGGATTGGCCAGCTCCATATGCGCGGCCAGCATGTTGGCCAGGCCGCCGACCTCGCGCCCGCCCATGGCATTGGGCTGACCGGTCAGCGAGAACGGGCCCATGCCGGGCCGGCCGATGCGGCCGGTCAGCAGGTGGCAATTGATGATGCTGTTGACCTTGTCGGTGCCAGCGGAAGACTGGTTGACGCCTTGCGAGAACGCGGTCACGGTCTTTTCCGTGCCGGCGAACAGCGCATAGAAGTCCAGCACGTCCTGCACGCCGAGCTTGCAGGCGCGGGCCACGGCGGCCGGGTCGGAGCAATCGACGGCGGCCGCCTGCAGCGCTTCATCCAGTCCCGCGGTGCTTGCGGAGATGAAGGCCGCATCGGTATGGCCTTCGCGCGCGAGGTAGCTGAGCAGGCCATTGAACAGCCAGACGTCGGTACCGGGACGAACCGCCAGGTGCAGGTCGGCCAGCTCGCAGGTGGCGGTGCGGCGCGGGTCGATCGCCACGATCTTCATCTCGGGGCGGGCTTCCTTGGCTTTGCTCAGGCGCTGGAACAGGATGGGGTGGCACCACGCGGTATTGGAACCCACCAGCACGACCAGGTCGGCTAGTTCCAGGTCTTCATAGCTGCCCGGCACCAGGTCTTCGCCAAAGGCGCGCTTGTGGCCGGCAACGGCCGACGACATGCACAGGCGCGAGTTGGTGTCGATATTGGCGCTGCCGATGAACCCCTTCATCAGCTTGTTGGCAACGTAGTAGTCCTCAGTCAGCAACTGGCCCGAGACATAGAGCGCGACCGAGTCGGGGCCGTGGCGGCGGATGATGTCGCTGAAGCCCTGCGCCACGGTATCGAGCGCACGGTCCCACGACACCGGCTGCAGCTGGCCGTCGGCATCGCGCAGCTTGGGATGGAGCAGGCGGCCTTCCAGGTCCACGGTCTCGCCCAGTGCCGAGCCCTTGACGCAGAGCCGGCCCTGGTTGGACGGATGCTGTGCGTCACCCTCGATCTCGACCTGGCCGTCGGCGCGCACCGTGGCACGCACGCCGCAGCCGACGCCGCAGTACGGGCAGGTCGTGGCGGTGGTAGTGGTCAGGGTTGCAGATACAACCGGGATGTCGGACAGGTTCACGCGTTCTCCGTGCGGGGGCGTTATATGGCTTTGGTAAGGCTCAGGCAGCGAGCGCTTCGCACTGCGCCTTGCCGAACAGCAGGCGCTGGCGCAGCGCGCCCACCGGCGTGCGGCGCTGGATCATGTCGAAATACCACGGCCCGTCCTGCACGTCGCCGTACAGCACGGCGCCGACCAGGCAGCCGTCCTGCAGCACCAAGCGCTTGTAGACGCCGCGGCGCGCGTCGCGCAGCACCAGGTCTTCGGAGCCTTCCGCACCGATGAAATCGCCGGCGGAATACAGGTCGACGCCGGTCACTTTCAGTTTAGTCGCGGTGGCCTGCTGCACGTAGCGGCGATGGCCGGCGCCGGCGAGATGGGCGGCGCACACGCGCGCCTGGTCCCAGATCGGCGCGACCAGCCCGAAGGTGGCCTGGCGATGCTGGACACACTCGCCGACGGCATAGATGCGCGGATCATAGGTCTGCAGCGTGTCGTCGACGACGATGGCGCGTTCGCAGTGCAGGCCCGCGCCGGCGGCGAGTTCGATATTGGGGCGCACGCCCGCGGTCATCACCACCAGGTCGGCGGGGATTTCGCTGCCGTCCTTGAAGCGCACGCCGGTGACGCGCTCGGTACCGAGGATCTCCGCGGTCTGGGCGCCCAGCAGGAAGCGCAGGCCCTTGCGTTCCAGCGCGCCCTGGAGCAGCGTCGCGGCGGGCTTGTCGAGCTGGCGTTCCATCAGGCTGTCGGCCAGGTGCACCACGGTCACGTCCATGCCCTGGCGCAGCAGGCCGTTGGCAGCTTCCAGTCCGAGCAGCCCGCCGCCGATCACGACCGCGTGGCGGTGATTGCGCGCGGCATGCAGCATGGTCTCGACGTCCTGGATGTCGCGGAACGCGATCACGCCTTCGAGCTGGTGTCCCGGCACCGGGATGATGAACGGCTTGGAGCCGGTGGCCAGCAGCAGGCGGTCATAGCGCACCTCGCGTCCCGAGGCCGAGCGCACCACGCGGCGCGGGCGATCGATCGATACCACGGGGTCGCCGGCGAGCAGCTCGATGCCGTTCTCGTCATACCACTCGCGCGTGTTGAGCATGATGTCCGCCACCGTCTTCTCGCCAGCCAGCACCGGCGAGAGCAGGATGCGGTTGTAGTTGCCATGCGGCTCGGCGCCGAACACCGTGATGTCATACAGGTCCGGGGCGAGCTTGAGCAGCTCCTCGACGGTGCGCATGCCGGCCATGCCGTTGCCGACGACGACCAGGCGCGGACGGGCCTGGGTGGAATCGGACGGCGTCATGCCGGCATCTCCGGGGCTGGGCGTGAAGGCGGTGGTGAGCATCGGGGGCGCGACCAGGAAGTTGGATAAAGGGCGGATCAGGCGGCCAGTTCTTCCTCGGCCTCGCGCATTGCCACGCTGGCGGCAACCCACACCTTGCCGTCGTAGACGCGCGCGCCATAGGCGTTGACCGACTGCTCCGGCGCTTCCAGGCATTCGCCGGTGCGCAGGTCGAAGTGGTGCTTGTAGATGGGCGAGGCCACCACCAGGCGCTCGCCCAGGTTGCCAACCAGCCCGCGCGACAGCACCGCTGCCTGCGAGTTGGGATCGAAGTTATCGATGGCATAGACCTCTTCGCCGCGGCCGATGCGGAACACGGCGATCTGCTTGTCGTCGACCAGCGCGCATACACCAGTATTGGGCACGATATCGCGAACGGTGCAGACCGCGGTCCAGGTTTCGGGATGGTGGGAATGGCTCATCACGTTCTCCTTGAATGCATGCACGATCAGGCTGCTTTTGCGGGCACGGCGACCACGGGAATGTGGCCCAGCCGGGAGCGCTGCAATTTCCGTTCCTCCGGCGTGGCCGGGCGGATCTGGCCGCGCTCTTCGATGAAGACCAGGTTGTCGTCGCGGCGGTCGCTGTTGACGAAATGGCGGAAGCGCTTGCGCGTCTCGGGATCGGTCACGGCCTTCTTCCACTCGTCTTCGTAGGTGTCGACCACGTGCTGCATCTCGGTCTCCAGCTCGGCGGCGATGCCGAGCTTGTCGTCCAGCACCACGGCCTTCAGGTAGTCCAGGCCGCCTTCGAGGTTGTCGCGCCAGACGCTGGTGCGCTGCAGGCGGTCGGCGGTGCGCACGTAGAACATCAGGAAACGGTCGATGTAGCGCACCAGCGTGTCGTGGTCGAGGTCGCTGGCCAGCAGTTCGGCGTGGCGCGGCTTCATGCCGCCGTTGCCGCACACGTACAGGTTCCAGCCCTTTTCCGTAGCGATCACGCCGACGTCCTTGCCCTGCGCCTCGGCGCATTCGCGCGTGCAGCCCGATACGCCGAACTTGATCTTGTGCGGCGCGCGCAGGCCCTTGTAGCGGTTCTCCAGCTCGACGGCGAGGCCGACCGAGTCGCCCACGCCATAACGGCACCAGGTCGAGCCCACGCACGACTTCACCGTGCGCAGCGCCTTGCCATAGGCATGGCCCGATTCAAAGCCCGCGGCGATCAGCTCTTCCCAGATAAAGGGCAGCTCCTCGGCGCGCGCGCCGAACAGGTCGACGCGCTGGCCGCCCGTGATCTTCGTGTACAGGCCGTACTTCTTGGCCACCTGGCCGACGGCGATCAGGCCCTCGGGCGTGACTTCGCCGCCCGGCATGCGCGGCACCACCGAGTAGGTGCCGTCCTTCTGGATGTTGGCCAGGTAGTAGTCGTTGGAGTCCTGCAGGCTGGCGTGCTCTTCCTTCAGCACGAATTCGTTCCAGCACGAAGCCAGGATGCTGCCCACCGCCGGCTTGCAGATGTCACAGCCCATGCCGCTGCCGTGCGCTTCCAGCAGCGCGTCGAAGGTCTTGAACTTGCCCACGCGCACCAGGTGGTAGAGCTCCTGGCGCGAGAACGGGAAGTGCTCGCAGATGTGGTTGTTGACCGCCATCCCTTGCTTCTTCATCTCGGCCTTCATGATCTGCGTGACCAGCGGCACGCAGCCGCCGCAGGCGGTGCCGGCCTTGGTGCAGCTCTTGAGCGCGCCGATGCTGGTGGCGCCATCGCACACGGCGCCGCAGATCTCGCCCTTGGAGACGTTGTTGCACGAGCAGATCTGCGCGGTGTCAGGCAGGGCGTCGGCGCCCAGCGCCGGCTTGGCCTTGCCGCTGCTGTCGGGCAGGATCAGGAATTCCGGCGACTCCGGCAGCTCGATCTTGTTGAGCATCATCTGCAGCAGCGTGCCGTACTCGCTGGCATCGCCGATCAGCACGCCGCCGAGCAGGTACTTGCCGCAATCGGACACCACCAGCTTCTTGTAGACCTCCTTGCGGTCGTCGCTGAACTGGTAGATGCGCGCGCCCGGCACGGTGCCGTGCGGGTCGCCGATGCTGGCCACGTCCACGCCCATCAGCTTGAGCTTGGTGCTCATGTCGGCGCCGCCGAACTCGG
The DNA here is from genome assembly GCF_004768545.1 of Cupriavidus oxalaticus. NCBI lineage: Bacteria > Pseudomonadati > Pseudomonadota > Betaproteobacteria > Burkholderiales > Burkholderiaceae > Cupriavidus > Cupriavidus oxalaticus. The sequence continues at coordinate 1,975,379 of NZ_CP038634.1, forward strand.
CCGCCTCGCCGCGCAGGTGGCGCGCGGCCACGCGGGCCATGTCGTAGCCCGGGGCCACCAGGCCGTAGATCTTGCCGTCCCACAGCGCGCATTCGCCGATGGCGTAGATGTCCGGGTCGGAGGTGCGGCAGTTGTTGTCGACCGAGATGCCGCCGCGCGCACCGACTTCCAGGCCGCTGGCGCGCGCCAGCTCGTCGCGCGGGCGGATGCCGGCCGAGAACACGATCATGTCGGTGTCCAGATGCGTGCCGTCGGCGAACACCATGCGATGCGTGCCGTCCTCGCCGTCGACGATCTCGACGGTGTTCTTGCCGGTGTGCGCGGTCACGCCCAGGCCAGCAATCTTCTGGCGCAGCATGCGGCCGCCGCCTTCGTCGACCTGAACCGCCATCAGGCGCGGCGCGAATTCCACCACATGCGTCTGCAGGCCCATGTCGCGCAGCGCCTTGGCGCACTCCAGGCCGAGCAGACCGCCGCCGACGACCACGCCGGTCTTCGAGCGCGCGCCGCATTCCTGCATCGCTTCCAGGTCTTCGATGGTGCGATAGACGAAGCAGTCCTTGCGGTCCTTGCCCGGCACCGGCGGCACGAACGGGTAGGAGCCGGTGGCGAGGATCAGCTTGTCATAGGACAGGGTCTCGCCGGTGGAGACCTTGACCGTGCGCGCGGCGCGATCGATCTCCACCGCACGGGCGTTCAGGCGCAGCAGCATATTGTTGTGCTGCTCGAAGAAGCCCGCCGGCACCAGCGACAGGTCTTCGGCCGACTTGCCGGAGAAGAACTCGGACAGGTGCACGCGATCGTAGGCGGGACGCGGTTCTTCGCACAGGACGGTCACTTCCAGGTTGTCTGCGCCGGCTTCCGCCAGCGATTCCAGGAACTTGTGACCTACCATGCCGTGGCCGACGATGATCAGTTTCATGATGCTTTCCTTGTCCGGTAGTCAGTCTTTGCTGCTTGTGGTGCTTGTGGTGCTTGTGGTGCTTGCAGTGCTGTGGGGCGATACCAAATTCAGTTGGCCAGCGCGCTGTCGTACAGCGCCTGTTCGCGGGCCTTGTGCTCGGCGCTGAAACGGATGGCGATGGCGCAGACGGCGGCGATGGTGGCCAGCACGCCCAGCACCGTCAGCGTCTGCTGCACGTTGCCCAGGCCCTTGAGCATGAAGCCCGCGGCCACCGCGCCGACGTTGCCGCCGGCACCGATGATCCCGGCCACGCCGCCCAGCGCCTTGCGATCGATAAAGGGCACCAGGGCGTAGGTCGCGCCGCAGGCCATGTGGGTGAACAGGCCGAACATCAGCATCGCGACCACGGCCATGGCCACGTTGCCGGCCTGTGCGAACCACAGCAGGCCCAGGCCTTCGCCCAGGATCAGCACGAACAGCAGCGTGGTACGCGCATCCAGGCCGCGGCGGCGCGCCGCCTTGTCCGACAGCCAGCCGCCCAGTGCGCGGGCGAACAGCGCCAGCAGGCCAAAACTTGCCGCGGCCATTCCTGCGGCCTTCAGGCTCAGGCCGAACTGGTCGACGTAGTACATGGCGGCGATGTTGTGGATGAAGATTTCCACGCCGAAGCACGCGCCGTAGGTGATAAACAGCAGCCACACACGGTAGTTGGCGCTGGCGGCGCGGAAGCTGGCCCAGCCACCGCCCTTGCCGCCATCCTTGCCGCTGATAGCGATGCCTTGAGCGCGCAGGTCCGAGTAGTTGCCTTCCGGGCAATCCTGGGTGAAGCGGTAATAGACCACTGCCATCGCCAGCATCAGCACGCCCGGCACCAGCAGCGCGATGCGCCAGCCGAAGGCGTGATCCGCACCCATCATCAGCACGGCGGCCAGCAGCAGCGGCATGATGGCCTGCGCGGCGCCGCCGCCGGCGTTGCCCCAGCCGGCCGCGGCCGCGTTGGCGGTACCGACCACGTTGGGCGCAAACATCACCGAGGTGTGGTACTGCGTGATGACGAAGCTGGCGCCGACCGCGCCGATCAGCAGGCGGAACACCAGGAAGGTCTCGTAGTTCTGCGCCAGCGCCACGCCCAGCACGGGCAGCGCGCCCAGCGCCAGCAGGCCGGTATAGGTCTTGCGCGGGCCGAAGCGGTCGCACATCGGCCCGATCACCAGGCGCACCAGGATGGTCACGGCCACCGCCGCGATGTTGATGTTGGCGATCTGGCCCGGGGTCAGGCCGAACTCGCCCTTGAGCACCGGCATCAGCGGCGCGCAGGCAAACCACGCGAAGAAACAGACGAAGAACGCCATCCAGGTCAGGTGGAAGGCGCGCATCTGCGGGGTGCTCAAGCTCAGCAGCTCGATGCGGGTGGCTTTGCCGGTCATCGTCACTTGCTCCAAAAAAAAACAAATGGCGTCCCGCGAGCCGGCACATCGATGGTCTGATGAGCCAGTTCAGGGGACGCCGTTGTCCTGACAGCCGCTACATGGGATAGCCGCTGCGCTGTGTGGGATGGGCCGGTCGCCGTTGACGGGCCCGGACCACATTACGCAAGGGGTGTGCCAGAACGCGAAGTGACGGTGAATGGGGGTTTGGAGCGCGCAGTGGCGCCGGCGGCAAGCCCCGATGCGCTGTGCTGGGGCGGTTGGCGGACCGCCGGCACAGTCATGGTGCAGTGCGGTGTGCCGCGCCGGTGCGGCGCAGCAAGGGACGGCAGCGGGTTATTGCTTGCCTTCGGTGCGGCGTGGAGCAACGGGAACGACCTGCATGTCGCGCGGAGACACCAGCACATTGTCCTCGTCGACCAGCGCCGCGCGCACCAGCTTGCCGCTGGACTGCGAGCGGATCTGGACCGGGCCTTCGCCGCAGGACGTCATGTGCCTGTCGCCCCATTGCATCAGGCCGATCAACACCGGCAACAACTCGACGGCGGCGCGCGTGGGGCGGTACTCGAAGCGCTCGCGTTCGCCGGGCTCGCGGTAGCTGACCTTACGCAGCAGGCCGGCTTCGGTCAGCGTCTTGAGCCGTGCGGACAGCACGGCCGGAGAGCATTCGAGCCGCCGCAGGAACTCGTCGAAGCGCGTGACGCCGTGGAATACGTCCCGCAGGATAAGAATCGTCCACTTTTCACCGACCAGCGAAAGCGTGGCGGCGATCGAGCATTGGCGGAGGTCAGACGCGGTGGCGTTCATCATGCCGGAAGCTTAGCATGCTGACTTCATTTGCAAAAGTCAGGTTATTGCCTATACTCTGACTACGAATAGTGTATTCAGGGGTATGGCATGACAGGCAGGAGCCGATCGACGACAGCGCACGCAGCCAGCGAACCACTGGCAGAAAGCTGGCCGGTGGGCCGGGGTGGGCAGGTGATGGTGCGCCGCACGCACGAGCAGGATCGCGGCGCGTTGCGCGCCATGATCGATGGACTGTCGCGTGAAAGCCGCTACTTCCGCTTCCTGACCGGTGGGCGGGTGGTCGACCAGGTCGTCGACGGGCTGGCCCGGCCCGCGCCGGGCAGCGTGGCGCTGGTGGTAGTCGCGCCCGACGCGCAAGGGACGCCGGCGATCGTCGCCAGCGCCGAATACGTCGTGACCGGCCGTGTCGCCGAATTTGCGGTGGTCGTCGCCGATGGCTGGCAAGGGCAGGGCCTGGGCCGGCGCCTGATCACGCGGCTGCGCGACCATGCCCGCGCGGCTGGCTTGCGCGCCATGCGCGGCGACGTGCTCAGCGAGAACCGCCGCATGCTGGCGATCCTGCGGGGCCTGGGCTTCAGCAGCCGGCGCAATCCGGAGGACAGCTTCCTGCACGAAGTCTCGATGACGCTGCGGGAGGAAGCGGGCAGCGGCCAGCGGCTGCCGGCGGACTGGTTCGGCGCGTACTGAGCGCTACGCCAGGCTCAGCCGGCATCGCGCTTGCCGCGCGAAGTCGCCGTGCAACCGACCGAAGCGGTGATGATGCTGGCGATCGCCAGCCACTGCAGCGGGCTCAGCTGTTCATGCAGGAACACCAGCCCCGCCAGCGCGCCCATGGCCGGCTCCATGCTCAGCAGGATGCCGAAGGTGCGCCGGTGCAGGCGCTTGAGCGCCACCATTTCCAGCGAATAGGGAATCGCACTGGACAGCACGCCCACCGCCAGCCCCGCCAGCAGCAGCGGCGGGCTGAGCAGCGCGCTGCCGGCGTGCGCCACCCCGAACGGCAGCACCACCAGCGCTGCCATGGTCAGTCCCAGCGAGGTAGCCTGGCCGCCGTGCGCGTTGCCGGCCTTCTGCCCGAATACGATATAGAGCGCCCAGCCCACGCCGGCGGCCAGCGCGTAGCCGATGCCGACCGGATCGAGCGTGCCGGCCGCCTCGCCAATCGGCAGCAACAGCAGCAGGCCCGTTACCGCGCACGCAATCCACAGGAAGTCGATGGCGCGCCGTGACGACAGCACCGCCACTGCCAGCGGCCCGGTGAACTCGATGGCAATCGCCAGCCCCAGCGGTACCGTGCGCAGCGACATGTAGAACAGCAGGTTGGTCGCGCCCAGCGCCGCGCCATACAGCGTGATCGCCTCCGCATTGGCGCGCGTCAGGGGGATGCGCCACGGCCGCCATACACACAGCAGGATCAGGGCCGAGAAGCTGACGCGAAGCGCCGTGGTGCCTTGCGCGCCGAGCGCGTCGAACAGATGCTTGGCGAACGACGTGCCGACGCATAGCGAGGCCATCGAGCCGGTCAGGGCCAGGACAGCAATAAGGGTCGAGCTTTTTCCGGAGGTGGTGTGCGGCAATTGGAGTCCTGGGGGAACGCTCGCGTCTGGTGCGCGATGCAGCCGCATCATGCGGCAAGTTCCTCCAGGGCGCCATATACAGGTTTTGGTGCGCGGCGCTGTACAGTTGTTCCGGCCCGCCGCCCGCGCTCGATGGCTAAGCACCGCCTTGCGCGCGCAGTCGGGGGCAGCGCCCCGGCAACTCTGCCAATCTGCCGCCGTGCCGTTCAGCGTGGCGCTGCAGGTGCTGGAGCTGGAGCTGGAGCAGGTGCAGGTGCAGGTGCAGGTGCTGGTGCTGGTGCTGGTGCAGGGGCCGGTGCAGGGGCCGGTGCGGCTGCCGGTGCCTGCGCCTGCGCCTGCGCCGCACGTGGCGCTGCAGCTACCGGGACCGGTGCTTGCGCCGGGCGTGGCGCTGCCGCAGCCGGCGCCCGCGGCGCGGCCGATGCCGCCGGTCCGGGTGGCGCAGGGCGGGCGCCATTGCCCCCGTTGTCCGTTACCTCCCGCCAGCCGCCGCCGAGCGCCTTGTACAGCGATACCCGGCTGGTCAGCCCCGCCAGCTTGTACGTGACCAGCGACTGTTGCGCGGCATAGAGCTGGCGCTGCGCATCGAAGACGCCGAAGTAGTCATCGACCCCGTTCTTGAAGCGCATCTCCGACAGCCGCCGCGTCTCGCTGCCTTCGCGCACCAGCGCTTCCTGCGCCTTGACCTGGCGCTCGTAGGTCGCGCGCGCCGCCATGCTGTCGGCCACTTCGCGGAAGGCGGTCTGGATGGTCTTCTCGTAGTTGGCCACGTTGATGTCCTTGCGCACGTTGGCGGCATCCAGCCCGGCACGATTGCGCCCGCCATCAAAGATCGGCACCGTCAGCTGCGGCGCGAACAGCCAGGCCATGCCGCCGGAGAACAGCCCCGCCAGGCTGGTGCTGGCCACGCCCAGCGCGCCAGTCAGCGAGATGCGCGGGAAGAACGCCGCGCGTGCGGCGCCGATATTGGCGTTGGCGGCCTTGAGCTGGTGCTCGGCGTCGAGGATGTCGGGGCGCCGCGTCAGAAGGCTCGATGGCAGCCCCTCCGGGAACTCTTGCATCAGCGTGCGCGGCTCGAGCGGGTCTGCCGCCGCGCCAGCGGCCGGGTTGCCGCCCTCGGCGATCGACTTCGGCAACTGGGTGCCGACCAGCAGTGTCAGCGCGTTCTCGTCCTGCGCCACCTGCCGCGTGTACTGTTCCACGCCGACCTGCGCCGTCTGCACCTGGGTTTGCACGCGATGCTGGTCCAGCTGCGCCATCGCGCCCGCCTGGCGCCCGCGCCGCACCATTTCGGCCGCTTCCTGCTGCGTCTTCAGCGTGTCCTGCGACAGCCGCAGCAGCTCGCGGTCGGCGCGCAGCGTCAGGTAGGCGTTGGCAACCTCCGCCACCAGCGCAATCTGCGCGCTGCGGCGCGCTTCCTCGGTGGCCAGGTATTGCTCCAGCGCCGCATGCTTGAGGCTGCGCACCCGGCCGAAGAAATCGAGTTCGAATGCGGTGAAGCCGATGCCGGCGTTGTAGGTGGTGATCTGCTGCGACTGGCCCGGCGCACGCACCCGCGACGGCAGGCGCTGCGACGCCATGCCGGCATTGGCCTCCACCGTCGGGAACTGCGCCGCGCGTTCGATCTGGTAGAGCGCGCGGGCTTCGTCGATGGAAAGCGTGGCTATGCGCAGGTCGCGGTTGTTCGCCAGCGCGAGTTCGATCAGCTGGCGCAACTGCGGGTCGAGGAAGACATCGCGCCAGCCGAGATCGGCGGCGGAAGGCCCGGGCGGCTGTACCGCCTGAGCACGCTGGCCAGGCTGGCCGGCGGCGGCCTGCGGCGTGCGGTAGGCGGCGCCATCCGGAAACGCCGAAGGGATCGGCGCGTCGGGCCGCTGGTATTGCGGCTCCAGCGTGCAGGCTGCGAGCGCCAGTGACAGCGCCAACACCGAGGCGCGGGGCAGCAAGCGTTGTGCAGGGGAGGAGTGGCGGCTCAGGCTTCGCATGAAGGGTTTCCGGAGAGTCAGGGAAAGGCAGTCTTTGTTTAGCCCAGCAGCGCGCGCCGCATGAAGCGCGAGATCGCCAGCCGCGGCTGGCCCTGGCGGGCAATGTTGTGCGCGGGATCGCTGAACAGCAGGCGGATCAGGCTGTGACGCGCCGCCATGTCGGCATGCAGCGCGATGCCAAGCAACTGGTTATCGCGCCGTACCACGCGACATGGAATCCAGCCGGTCTGCGCCAGCCACAGCGCGCCTTCGGCGCCAGGGTGGAAGGCGGCGGCCAGCGGCGTCGTCACGGCCACGCCGTTGCAGGACAGGTCGTGCGTGGTGACGCGGTATTCGCGCCCGTCCACGCGCAGCAAGGCCGCGGCGCGATGCGGGAAACGCTCTTCCTTGCGCGGCCGCGGCAGCTCCACGCAGACCAGGAACGAAGCCAGGTAGAGCATCAGCGCCACGCCCGTCCATATCGTATTGAAGGCCAGCCCCTGCGCATCGGCATCGACCACCAGCGCGCGCCCCAGTCCCAGCGCCGATAACGCCAGCAGGCTCGCGTACAGCGCCGCGAACTTGCCGTGGATCACCAGCTTCGAACGGTCCAGTCCCTTGTTGGTGACCTTGAACGGCCGCCCGAACGGCTTGAACATCGCGCTGACCAGCGACACTGTCACCGCCAGCGACGCGACGATCTGCGTGACTTCGGTAAAGATCGGCAGCGCGCGCTGGCCGGTGATCCAGATGCTGTAGGCCCAGTACGCCACCAGCGCGGGCAGGCCGTAGGCGAGGAATTGCAGCGGCTCGCCGTACAGCGTGGAGACGCCGAAATACCAGTACAGCAGCGGCCCCGCCAGCAGCATCAGCGTGAACGGCCGCGACATCCAGTGCAGCAGCCCGTGCACGTAGTGCAGCCGCTGCACCGCGGTGTAGCCGGGACCGCGCAGCGGCCCGTCGGAGGTCAGCGCCACCTGCACCGTGCCCAGCCCCCAGCGGCTGCGCTGGCTGATGTACTCGGGCAGCCCTTCGGCGGACAGTCCCACGCTGAGCCGCTCGTTGAGCCAGCGCGTGATATAGCCGTGCCGCAGCAGCCGGTAGGTGAGGTGGATGTCTTCGGTCACGGTGCCGGTCGGGAAGCCGCCGATGTGTTCGATCAGGTCGCGCCTCACCACGAACGAGGTGCCGATGCAGAACGCGGTGCCCCACGCGTCCTTGGCCGGCTGCATCACGTCGAAGAACGCGCGCTGCTCGTCGACCCAGCACTCGGTGGCGCGCAGGTTGTACTGGATCGGGTCAGCGTTGTAGTAGAACTGGGGGGTCTGCACCACGCCCACGCGCGGGTTGTCGAACAGGCCCACGGTGCGCAGCAGGATGTTGCGGTGGGGCGCGAAGTCGGCGTCGAGCACCAGGATGTACGGCGCGCCGCCGGCTTCGGCGCTGTGGCGCAGGCCGTTGTTGAGATTGCCGGCCTTGGCGTGCGCATTGTCCGGGCGGGTCACGTAGTAGGCGCCGACGCGGCCGCAGAATTCACGCAGCCAGTCGCGGCGCGTGTCGTCGAGCACCCAGACGCGAAAATCGGGATAGTCGATCGCCAGCGCCGAAACGATGGTCTTCTCCAGGATGTCCAGTCCTTCGTTGTAGGTGGCGATGAAGATGTCCACGCGCGGCACGTGTGCGGCGCGGCGCAGCGCGGATTCGCCGGCGTCGGCCGCGGGCGAGTGGTTGCTGTTGCGGCTGAGCACCACGATCGACAGCAGCGTGTAGGCCAGCGTCATGCACTCGAAGGCGAAGAACACATGCGCCCATGCGCTGGCGAAGGTCGGCTGCCATGGGGGCAGCGTCTCGCGCACGCGCCAGGTCACGTAGACCATCAGCAGCAGGAAGGTGATGCCGCCGAACAGCATGCGGTCAGCCGGCCGCTCCTGGCGGCACAGCAGCGTCAGCAGCACCATCGCCAGCAGCACGCCGCCGTTGATGGCCAGCAGCGACTGGTTCTCGAGAAAGAGGGTGAACATCGTCAGTCCTTGCCGGGGGCGTTGGTGTTGGTGGCGTTGGTGGTGCCGGTATTGGCCGCGGCGATGGCAGGCGGCGGGCACGACGGGTCCAGGCAGCCGCCGGGGCGGAACGGATTCCAGCGCGCTGCCGCGAGCACGGCCCACGCGGTGGCGCCAAGATGCGGCAGGTGGAAGTAGTGGAAGTCTTCGGTGGTCGACGTGGGCCCGATCGACAGCCCCGTGCTGATGCGCGCATCGGGCGTGGCGTAGAGCATGCCCGAGGGAGCGCGCTGCGACAGCAGCAGCGGCCACAACGGCTGCGCCTGTTGCGCGCGGCCAGCGGCCTGCAGCACCAGCGCGGCCTGGCCGGTGCCTTCGGTCCAGATGCCGTCCGGGCTGGCCTTGAAGCCGTAACCCGCGCCGGCGCGATGGCGTGCATCGACCCAGCCCAGCGCGCGGTACCAGTCCCGCGGCGTATCGGGCAGGGCGATCAGCGGCCACAGCACGGCATCGAGTGCGGACGGGCCGGCATTGAGGCCGCGGCCGTCGTCCTTGGTGCCGATCACGAAGCGGCCCTCGCGCGGCTGCCACATGGCATTGACAAAGCCGCGCGACAGCGCCGCGCCGTCGCGCCAGCGCGGGTCGTTGCGCAGGCTGGCGAGCCAGCTGAAGGCGGCATAGGTATCGACGTTGTGCTCGGTCGATTTCCAGCCCTGGCGGATCTGCCTGGGCTCGTGGCCGAAGAAACCGCCGGTATAGGCCGCGGGCGCACCGGTATCGGGCACGCTCGCGTGGACCCAGCCCATCAGCGCAGCGGCGCCGTCCAGGTAGCGTGCGTCGCGCGTGGCTTCGTGCACGGCGAGCAGCAGCAGGGCGGCCCAGGCGACGTTGCCGGTGGCGGTGCCGGCCTGGTAGGCGTCCTCGAACCAGCGCTTGCTGGGCTCGTCCCACCAGCCGGGCAACGGTGCCGGCCCTGCGGGCAGCGGGCCGGCGCGATAGGCGTTGCGCAGCCGTGCGTCGCGATAGTGGCGGTCCTGCCGGCTCGCCTGCAGCACGGCGTCGGCGATGCGGCGCGCTTCGGCGGGACGCTTGCACGCCACCAGCGCGATGCCGGCCAGCGCGTTGTCGTAGACGAAGGCGGCGTTGCGCAGCGCCGGCACCAGCGGCTCGCCGCCCGGTGCGGGCTCATAGCTGGCGAGGAAGACCGGGCCGTTGCCGGCTTCACGGCCGACACGCTCGGCCAGTACCTTGCAGCCTTCGGCCAGCAGGGTTTGCTGCGACGCCTGCGCATGCGCGGCGGCCGGGGCGAGTGCGAGCGCTGCCGGCAGCAACAGTGCAGCGGCTAGCCGGCGCATGCGCGGTGGAGGCAACGGTGGTCGGATCATGCTCGTCTCCGTGGTGTCCGTTCAGGCCCGTTCAGGTCGGTGGCTCAAGTCAGCGATGCCCGCAGCTGCCCCAGCCAGCTTTGATCAAGCGTCACGCGTGCCCAGCGGCCCATGCCGCAGTGGCCCGAGGTCGCCGGTGCGGTACCGCCCGCGCTGGCCGTGGTCGCCGATGCGGCCGCATTCGGCTTGTCCGGCAGCTTGCCCAGCGGCCGGTCGAGCTTGGCGATGACGTAGATCTCGTTCTTCTCGATCGGCGGGAACGGCACGAAGTAGCGCGCCTGGTCGCCGTCGGGCGCGCGCGGCAGGACCTCCGCCACCGATGCCGGCAGCGCCGCCGGCAGTCCGTCGACATGCACGTTCAGGCGCGCCCCCGGCAACAGGTTGTCGCTGAGGCTGCGCGGGAATACCGCCACCACGCGCGTCTGCGCGCAGTTGCTGGCGCGTGCCAGCGTGGCGCCCGCTGCCACGCGCATGCCGGGTTGCGCGATCAGGTCTTCGATGGTGCCGGCCTCGGTCGAGCGGATCTCAAGGTTGGACAGCCGGTCGATGCGCTGCTGCTCGGTGGCGAGCAGCTCGTCGACTGACTTGCCGTACGCCTCGAGTTGCTCCAGTTCGGCGGTCAGCTGCGCGGATTCGGCGCTCAGCGCCTGGCGCCGCTGCGACAGAGAAGCGCTGGGGCCGTCCGCCGACGAGGCATAGACCTTGTTGCGCGACGCTTCGCTTTCGCCGACGGCGCTGTCCAGTTCGGCTTTCACCGCGGCCTTGGCGTTGGTAAGCATCGACAACTGGTAGCGCGATGCATTGGTGTAGGCCTCGCTCACCGCGCCTGCCCACTGCATGTTCTGGTTGCGGTTGACGACCTCCTGCTGCTGGTCCTCCTGCGCGGTGGCCGACGCCAGCCGCGCCTGCAGCGCACGCACGCGCGTCGCATGCTCGCGCTGCGCGGCGCTGTTGTAGCGCTGCAGGTCCTGCTCGGTGGCGCCCATCAGCCGGCGGTTCGATTCCAGCCGCGCCCGCGCGGAATCGTAGCGCTGCTGCGTATCGAGCTTCTTGCCGGTCAGCTCGACCAGCAGCGAGCGGTCGATGTTCGGGTTCTGCACCACCATCAGCGGCTGGTTGGCGGTGAAGCTCTGGCCCGCTGCCACCTTCTGCTGCATGACGATGCCTTCGACCGGCGAGGTCACCAGGCTGACGGGACTATTGATCACGGCACGCTCCGACGAACGCGTAAACACATTCGGAAACATAATCGTCAGCACCGCCCACACAATGAACAGCACCACGCCATAGCCGGCCATGCGCGGCACGATATGCCACAGCGGTATGGCGACCGGCTGCTGGCGCTGGACCACCCCGTCACCGTGCGGCTGGCGCTGCGATGCGGGGGCCAGCGTGTTACGCGGCGGGTGTGTGGAAGGCGGAGGTGGGTTGTTGCGCTGGTCGGCCATGGTCGTTGTTCTCCGGCAAGCAAGTCAAAAGCGTCCCTTCCGGCTGCACGCAACGCATGCCGGACGAGCAAATTCGCAGGCAAGCGCGTGGCGTCGCGCAAGAGCTGTCGCGCGATGCCCGGGCCTGCTAGTCCCCAATTCAGCTTGTTGTCTGCAGCACGCGCGCTGAGGCAGTCAGCCGCTGCGGCGCACTTTGCATCGGACCTCGGTCCGGTCCGTGGATTTGCCCGGTCTGTTTCGGGCAGCGTTGAACAATGGCCGATCGCTGCTGCGAGCAGCAAGGCGATGGCCACGAGGTGGCAGCCTGTTGACGCTAAGATTCATGCACTCAGGCCGCCGCGCGTGAGTTAAGGCTAGTCAGTTGCCCCTTGGCTTGCTGTAAGAATGTGTAAGGGGAGGTCCTAGTCCTGCTTAATACGGCCTTCATAATGGCAGTTGCGACAGCAAGACGCGACGGGCGCGCGCAGGGGCCGGGAACGTTGTCTGGCGCGGGCTGCAGACTTTCGGACAGGCGCTGACTAAGCACTGGCTTACCGTTGCGGGTGATCATCCGCAGCAAGCGGCGGCGCGACTTGTTCCAGCGGACGCCGTTCGGCATCGATGCCATAACGCAACGCCAACAGGCCAGCGATGGTGACGAGTGCCGCACCGAGGCCATAGCCCGCTGCCACCGCCTCGCGGCTGCCGCTCTCGATCAACGCACCCAGCAACAATGGCGCGATAAAGCCACCGGTGCCCGTGCCGAGGGCGTAGAACACCGAGATCGCGAGGGCACGCATTTCCAGCGGGAACACTTCGCTGGCGGTGAGATAGGCGGAACTCGCTGCCGCCGAAGCCAGGAAGAACACGGCCGACCAGCACAACGCCTGCGCGCGCGCATCGAGCCAGCCTTCGACAAAGGCCCAGCCGGTCAGCGCCAGCCCGATGCCGGCAAGCACATAGGTCGCGGCAATCATGCGCCGGCGTCCGATATGGTCGAACAGGGGGCCCAGCAGGAAGGGCCCGGCGGCATTGCCCAGCGCGAACGGGAAGATGTAGAGCGCCACACTCGCTTCCGGCACGTGGTAGAAGCGCGTCAGCACCAGCGCATAGGTAAAGAAGATGGCGTTGTAGAAGAACGCCTGCGCCACCATCAGCGCCAGCGTGATCGTGCTGCGCTGGCGATAGCGCCGCAGCAGCAGGCGCAAGACCTCGCCCACGCCGGGGGCAGCGCGCGGGCGCATCGCGACCGCGGCGCAATCGGAAGCAACCGGCGGCAGCGGCCCATGGCTCGCGCGCACCTCGGCTTCGATCGTGGCGACCACGCGCTCGGCTTCCTCCAGACGTCCGTGCGTGGCCAGCCAGCGCGGACTCTCGGGCACGTGCCGGCGCACCAGCACGATCGCCACTGCCAGCAGCGCGCCCAGCGCAAAGCAAGCGCGCCAGCCCCATACCGGCCCAAGCACGCGCGCATCGAGCAGCAGCAGGCTCAGGCCCGCGCCCAATGCCGCGCCGAGCCAGAAGCTGCCGTTGATCGCCAGGTTGACGCGCCCGCGCACGCGCGCGGGGATCAGTTCGTCGATGGCGGAATTGATTGCCGCGTATTCGCCGCCTATGCCCAGCCCGGTCAGGAAGCGGCAAGCGGCAAAGAAGGCAAAGCCCGGCGCGAACGCGGTGGCCAGCGTCGCAAGCATATAGACCGCCAGCGTGGCCAGGAACAGCCGCTTGCGCCCGAGCCGGTCGGCCATGCGGCCGAAGACCAGCGCGCCGATGACCGCGCCGAGGATGTAGAGCGAGCCGGTCCAGCCGACCTGCGTCGCGCTTAGCCCCAGCGTGTCCGGACGCTCCAGCACGGCGCCGACCGAACCCACCAGCGTGACTTCGAGCCCGTCGAGCACCCAGGCAATGCCCAGCGCCATGGTGACGCGCCAGTGCCAGCGCGACCAAGGCAGGCGGTCCAGCCGCCCGGGGATGTCGGTGCGGAATGCGGTATCGAGCGGAAGGGTGGCGAGCGCGCTATCGGCTGGCGTTGCGTTCGGCATTGCCAACCAGTATAGGCGCCGCGGCGCCCCCCCGGCTTCAGCGGTACAGCACCGTGGGCAGCCAGAGGCCGATGCCGGGGAAGACGTACAGCATTGCCAGCGCGATCAGCTGGATGCCCATGAATGGCAGCATGCCGAGGAAGATCTGGTTCAGCGTCACGTGCGGCGGCGCCACGCCCTTCAGGTAGAACGCGGCCATTGCCACCGGCGGCGACAGGAACGCGGTCTGCAGGTTCAGCGCCACCAGCAGGCCGAAGAACAGCGGATCGATGCCGAAGTTATCCAGCAGCGGGATGAAGATCGGCATGAAGATGATGATGATCTCGGTCCATTCCAGCGGCCACCCGAGCAGGAAGATGATGATCTGGGCCAGGATCATGAACTGCACCGGCGACAGGTTCAGCGACAGCACCCATTGCTCGACCAGCGCCTGCCCCCCCAGCAGCGCGAACGCCGCCGAGAAGATCGACGAGCCCACGAACAGCCAGCACACCATGGCGCTGGTCTTGGCCGTCAGAAGTACCGATTCCTTGACCACGCGGAAATTGAGCTGGCGATAGGCGGCTGCCAGCAACGCGCCGCCCAGCGATCCCACCGCGGCCGCTTCTGTCGGCGTGGCCAGCCCGAAAACGATCGAGCCCAGCACCGCCAGGATCAGCAGCGCCAGCGGGAAGAACGACGACAGCAGCATCTTGAAGATCTCCAGCCGGGCAAAGCTGAAGCGCCAGTAGAAATAGACCATCAGCACCACGACCACACCTAGCGTGACCCAGAACCAGCGCGGCGCGGGTGATGCCGCGGCCGCTGCGGGCGCCGGCTGTACATCCTGCGGCGCGGAAGCCGCGGCGGCGGTCGTATCCGCCGCCGGTGCCGGCACGGTCCCCGGTGGGATCGGAGTTTCCTCCGGCGGCGCCTGCAGCTCATCGAGCGGCGCGCTGCTTTCCTCGGCACCGCCCAGCGCCAGCGGCGCTTCGGCGGCGACGCTGGCGGCGGGCGCGGTGATGGCCTCGTACAACGTGCCCATGATCACTGCCACGGCCAGCGCGGGCAGCAAGACGATGCCCAATTGGCGCGCGAACGCCGCGGTGGATACGTCTGCATTGCGCGGGCCCTTGAGTGCGCGCAGCATGCCGGCGCCGAAGGCGGGCAGTGCGCGCACCGCGCCGCCAGCCTGCAGCGTGCCGGCCAGTGCCGGCAGCGGCACCGCACGTTCGTCTTCGGGCAGCGGCGGCGCCATTTGCGGCCTGAGCTTGGCGATGAGCAGGATGTACAGGATGTAGAGGCCGGTCAGCATCAGCCCCGGGAAGAACGCGCCGGCATAGAGCTGCACCACCGAGACGCCCGCCGTGGCGCCATACACGATCAGCAGCACCGACGGCGGGATCAGGATGCCCAGGCATCCGCCGGCAGTGACCGCGCCGGCCGACAGCGCCGTGCTGTAGCCGGCGCGCAGCATCGCGGGAAATGCCAGCAGGCCCATCAGCGTGACCACCGCGCCGACAATGCCGGTGGCGGTCGCGAAGATCGCGCACGTCACCAGCGTGGCCACCGCCAGCGAGCCGGGAATCCAGGCCAGCGCCAGGTGCAGGCTGCGGAAGAGCTTCTCGATCAGGTTGGAGCGCTCGACCAGGTAGCCCATGAAGACAAAGAGCGGGATCGAGATCAGCACGTCATTGGTCATGACGGCATAGGCCCGCTGCACCATCAGGTCCAGCGTCTGCTGCACCGCGATCTCGGGGTTGGCGTGGCGATAGGCCAGCCATGAGAACAGCACGCCCATGCCCATCAGCGTGAACGCGGTGGGAAAGCCCAGCATGATCGCCACCACGATCAGCGCCAGCATCAGCAGGCCGAGATGCCCGTTGGTCCAGTCGCCGGGCGCGGGCATGAACCAGATCACGGCGCCGACAATCAGCGCCATCAGCGTCACGCCGAACCAGAGTTCCTTTCTCATCGCGCGGCGTCCTCGCGGTGGGGTGGCGGGGGCGTGTCAACCAGCTCGGCGGTCGGCGTGCCTTGCACCATTTCCTTAAGCTTGTCGACGTCCACTTCCTCGACATCGCCTTCGCGCGGCGGCCATTGCCCGCGCCGCAGGCACAGGATGCAGCGGATAGTCTCGGCCACTCCCTGCAACAGCAACAGCGCGCCGGCAATCGGGATGACTGCCTTGAACGGGTAGATCGGCGGGCCGTCGGCGGCGATCGATGAGTGTTCGTTCTGCGCCAGCGAGACCTCGAAGAAGTCGATGCCGGCCCAGGCCAGCGCGATCACACCGGGAAAGAAGAAGGCCAGGTACAGCACCAGGTCGATCGCCGCCTGCATGCGCGGCGACAGGAAGCCATACAGGATATCGCCGCGCACGTGCCCGCGCTTGGCCAGCGTGTAGGCGCCGGCCAGCATGAACAGTGTGCCGTACATCATGTTGCTGGCATCGAACACCCACGCGTGCGGAGCGCCGAGCGCGTAGCGCGAGAACACCTCGTAGCTGATCATCAGCGTAAGCGCGATGATCAGCCACGAGCCGGCCTGGCCGACGAAGGTGCTGACCCGGTCGATGCCGAACAGCAGGCGTTGCACGATGGTGCCCCGGCGCCGCTCAGCTGCGCTTGGAAAAGTAGTGGCTTGTCGCCAGCCGGAAGTCGACGTTGGTGTCGTTCTGCCAGCGGGTGGCGCGTTGCGCGAAGGCCTTCATCGAGTCGTTGACCTTCTTGAACATCGGGTTTTCCTTTTCCTTGCGCGCCACGATCTCGTCCCAGACCTTGAGCTGTGCCTGCAGCACCGAGTTGGGCGTGGCGTAGAACTTCACGCCTTGCGCCTGCAGCGCCTGGTAGTCCTTGGAATAGCGGTCGATCGCCTTCATCGACATATCCGCCGAGGCCGCTTCCACCGCGTTGGCGATCAGCGCCTTCATCTTGGCGGGCAGCGCGTCATAGCGCTTCCTGTTGAACAGGATTTCGAACTGCTCCGAGGCCTGGTGGAAGCTGCGCAGCATGCAGACCTTGGACACGTCCTGGAAGCCCAGCGCGCGGTCGGAGCTGGCATTGTTGAATTCGGCGGCGTCGAGCAGGCCGCGGTCCATGGCCGGCACGATCTCGGCGCCGGGCAGCGCGTTCACGGCGGCGCCCAGCCCGGTGAAGATATCGATCGACAGACCGACCGTGCGGAACTTCAGTCCCTTGAAATCCTCCGGCTTGGTGATTGGCTTCTTGAACCAGCCCAGCGGCTGCGTCGGCATCGGCCCGTACAGGAACGAGACCACGTCGAGGTTCAGGCTGCGGTAGATCTCTTCCTGCAGCTGCTTGCCGCCGCCGTACTTGTGCCAGGCCAGCAGCATGTTCGGATCCATGCCCCAGGCGGGGCCGGAGCCCCACAGCGCCAGGGCGGAGTTCTTGCCGTACCAGTACGCGATCACGCCGTGGCCGCCGTCGAGGGTGCCCTTGCTGACGGCATCGATCAGGTCGAACGCCTTGACCACCGCGCCGGCGGGCAGCAGTTCGATCTTCAGGTCGCCGCCCGACATATTGTTCACCTTGGCGACGAAATCGCCGGCAAACTCGTGGAAGATGTCCTTGGTCGGCCATGTGCTCTGCCAGCGCATGGTGATCGGGCCCTGTGCCTTGACGACCGCGGGGAATCCCATTGCCGCAGCGCCGGCAGCTGCCCCGGCGGCGCCGCCGAGAAAGCCGCGCCGCGAGACGCCACCCCCGCCGCCAGTCTCCGCAGCAGCCTGCTTCGCCTGCGTTTTCCTCGTCCTGGATGCCATGATTGCCTCCATGTGTGGGTGGATGACCGCGAGCGCCGGCCATGGGCCGAGGCAGCTCGCCACTGTCTTGAACACCGGAAAAGTCGGGAAAATCGGGAAAGCGCTGGACCAGGAGGCTGCGCTCGCGCTGCGCAGGGTGGCCCTTGATTCCCTTCATGGTAGGAAATGGACAGAGAACCACAATGTAGGGATTACCCGGGCGGTGAGGGCTGGCTCACTTTGGCGTTGCAGCGCGGACGCCGATGCGGCATTGCCGCAAGATTCAGGCGCGCACAATCCCTATCGTGAACTCCCCCTCGAGCGCGCCGCCGGCTTCCCCGGGCTGGTTCACGCGCACAGTGCTGGGTCTGCTGCCGGCAATCGGATCCCCTGTGGTTGGGCGCGTCGGCACGCCATGCGCGCGGTAGGCAGGGTGGCTGCCTAGCACCTGGCGGCTGAGCGCATCGTCGAAATACAGCTGGCTGGTCAGGACTTCCGCGTGCGCCAGCAGCACCTTGAAGTGGATATGGATGGCGCGCGACGGATACCAGCCGGGATAGATCGTGGTGAACGTCGCCACGCCGTCGGCGCCGGTGGGCTGCACGCCGCGCAGGTAGCGGGTTTGGCGATTGGTGGCGCTCTCGCCGCTGTAGCTGCCACTGGCGTCGCAGTGCCACACGCTGACCAGCGCGCCCTGGACGGGCGCGCAGCCGCGCCGTGCCTCGACCACGCGCAGCCGCAGCCGCAGCGGCTGGCCGGGGCGGCCGTCGCGGATGTCGGCGCGCAGCAGCGCGTCGTCAAGGTAAAAGGGTCCTTCGGTTGCCTCGGGGGTGAGCAGGCACGCTGCCGGCGCCTGCGCTCCTGCGGTGCCGGCGCCGACGAGCGCGAGCAGGCCCGCAAGTTCTTGCAGGAAGCGGCGGCGCGCGGTGTCGGAATGGGCTGTCCCGACAATACCGGCGGCAGGGCGCACGTCCATGTGGGTCAGCCGGTTGGGTGATGGGCGGGACGCCTCAGCGTCCCATGGCTTTCAGCATCGAATAGCCGTGGCTGGTGATGCGCGGTTCCTGCCGGCAACCGTGCAGGACTTCCAGCTGGACCAATTGTTTTTCGACCAGGGCCTTCAGGTCGGTGGGATCTATCTGGCGGGAATCGCTCGAATCGAGGGAGTCGGGGCCGTCACTCAATAGCAATAGCGTGGCAAATTCATGCGGGCTCAGCACGTTCATCTCCTTGGCTAGAGGGGGCGTTTGCTGGGAGTCTGCAGGGCGCACGCGGCGCCCGCGCGAAGAAGCGCGCCGTGGAGACCCTGGCATGTGCGGCCGTGCGTGCTGCGTTGCGGCACGAATGCTGCAGCGCGGTGCCCGGTGGCATGTCCGGTCTCAAGCGGCTAGCTTGTTTGACGGCACCGGTGGCGCACGGTTCCTTGCCAGTACTTGCCGTTACAAGTTGCCTCGCGGGCACCGGTGTCGGAGCCATTATCGGCCAGCGACGATGACAGTGTGATGGCCATGCCGGTGGCGTGGGCTTGGCCAGTGACACACGCGGCCAGCCATTCGCTTTGGCACTGGATCCCATTCAGAACCTTAACTTCCGGCGCGCGGTGCCGGCGTGACAGAATGCGCGGCCAGGCCGCTCCTGCTGCGCGACCATGGCCGCTATCGTCTCCTTCTCATTTCGCACGGAGTTCCTTGCATGCTGGCCGCGCGCCTGCTCCTCTGCCTTGCCTTTGTCATTGCCATGCTGACCCACGTTTCCTCCGCGGCCGGCGCTTTGCCGGCCACCGAACTCCATGCCGCCGCTGCCAGCGGCGACGCCGCACGCGTGCGCGCGCTGCTTGCCAGCGGCGCTACCATCGACGCCCGCGACGCGCAGGGACGTACCGCGCTGCTGGTCGCCACGCATCACAACCAGGTGCAGGCGGCAAAGGCGTTGATCGAGGCCGGCGCCGACGTCAATGCCAAGGATGCGATCCAGGACAGCCCCTACCTCTACGCCGGCGCGCGCGGCCACAACGAGATCCTGCGCATGGCGCTGGCCCACGGCGCAGACCTGCGCAGCACCAACCGCTACGGCGGCACCGCGCTGATTCCCGCCGCCGAGCGCGGGCATGTCGAGACCGTGCGCATGCTGATCGCGGCGGGCGTGGACGTCGACCATGTCAACCGGCTGAAATGGACGGCGCTGCTCGAGGCCATCATCCTCGGCAACGGCGGCGCCGCGCATACCGAGATCGTACGCCTGCTGGTGCAGGCGCGCGCCAATGTGAATCTCGCCGACGGCGAGGGCGTCACCCCGCTGCAGCATGCGCGCCAGCGCGGCCATGCGCAGATCGAGCGCATTCTCAGCGCCGCTGGCGCGCGCTGAGGCGCCGGCGCTTCGGGCCATCCACGCGACGCGCTGTTGGCCCGTTCAGGGCGAGTCGTCTCCACCGTGCCTCATATATACTGTCAGTGTGCATACAAAATGGTGAAGGCGATGTCTCCGAGAGCAAAGCGCAGCGCAACGAGTGAAAACGGCAGTACGGCAACTGCGGTGCCGGAAGCGGATCCCGCCAAGGAGTTGCTCTGGGCACGTCCCGGGTTTCTTGTGCGGCGGCTTCATCAGATCCACGTGGCGATGTTCTTCGAGGAGTGCAAGGCGCCCAATATCACGCCGGTGCAGTACGCCATCCTGACCGTGTTGTCGGTGCTGCCGGGACTGGACCAGACTTCGCTTGGACAGGAAGTGGGACTGGACCGGACCACGACGATGGACGTGGTACGCCGGCTGGAAGACCGCGGCCTGGTCGAGCGCCGCGAGAACCCCGCGGACCGGCGCACGCGCCATGTCCACCTGACGCGCGAAGGCAAGAGCGTGGTCACGTCGCTGCGCGCCGACATGGCGCGCGCGCAGGAACGCATGCTGGCTCCATTGAAGCCGGCGCAGCGGGAGGTGTTCATGGAATTGCTGGCGACGCTGGTGGAAGCCAACAACCAGTACAGCCGCACGGTGCTGCGGAGCATGTAATGAAGTAAGCAACAACGGCGGGCGTCGGTTTGCTCCCCTCTCCCGCTTGCGGCAGAGGGGAGACCATCATCGCCGGTTTGACCTGTCAGCTGCCTCAGACCGGATAGACCAGGTCGTTCGCAATGATGGTGGTGTCGTACACCACCTGGCGCTCGCGCAGCAGCAGCCTGCCGCCCTGGCGGCGGAAGCGGTCGTGATAGGTGCCAGCGAGATGGATCGTGGTGGGCCCCTCCACCAGCGTCTGCAACAGCATGAAGTTGGCCTGCGCCACGATGTCGCCGTCGGCGGTTTCATCGCTGACCCGCGTATTGGTCACCAGGTGCAGGTTGTAGCGCGGCGCGAACATCTGCGTACTGGCGATCGCCGCGGCGCGGTCGCGCATCATGCCGATGCCTTCGGCATAGACCAGCCCGACGGGCAGGTTGCGTTCGGCGTTCTCGCGCGCGGTGATGCGGTAAAGCGCATCGTCGGTGAAGAAGCCCGGCCAGCGCTCGACCACGCCGGCGTCCAGTGCCGCGCAATAGTCCGCGTGGAAGGCATCGATCTCCAGCCGCAGTTCGATCGCGCGCGCGGTGCCGAGGGTGCTCTCGCGATAGAGGGAGTAGTTCATTGGTTTCATATGCTTTTGGATTCCCGTCAGGCCGCCCTCAGAACCCCATCACGCCGCGGTAGTACTGGTACATCGCGCGGATCGCGGATTCGGAGATCAGGGAACTGGACGTGCCGACCTGCTGCGCGTCAAGCTTGAGCACGTTGAGGTCGCTGCTGGAGCGGCGCACGCCTTCCTGCACGAACTTCATCGCCTCGTTGTCCTCCAGACCGAGGAAGCCGGCGGGGCCCATCAGGTTGCCCTGGCGCAGCCGGTGCTGCGTCATTTCGTCGGTATCGTCCTCGTAGCCGAACATGGTCCACAGCATCAGCATGCTGTCGGGGCCATTGGGAACGATCTGGCGCACGCCCAGCGTGTTCATCTCGCGCTGCACGATCAGGTTCGGCCAGATCGTCTGCATCGTTACCGACCACGGCGAGTCGAACTCGCGCACGTACTCCAGGAAGCGCTCGTCCTCCAGGCGCATGCCTTCGTGGTACGAGCGCATCTCCTTCTTGTTCTCGTCGCTGACGGCCGCGTACTTGTCCTCCTTCTTGGCCGATGCCATGGTGCCGTGGCGGCCGTGCACGGGGTCGGCGATCATTGCCGACTCGTTGCCCGCCACCAGCAGGCCGAACACCACCAGGAAGGAGTGCAGCAGCGTGGCGTGGTAAGGGTCCTTCAGGTTCTCGTGGTACATCTTCCAGTTGCACGGCAGTTCGTTCTTGTAGTAGCCGAGCACCTTGAGCGGCTTGCCGTTGAAGACCACGTCGAAATCCTTCAGGATTTCCGGCGTCATGTAGTCTTCCAGGCTTTCCATGTCAGCTGCGTAGGAGGCGAAGATCACGCCGTTGCGCGTCGCCACGTGCAGCTTTACCAGCCCGTGGTCTTCGTTGCGGAAATCCCGGGGCATGCCGCCGGCGCGGTTGACGCCGCGCTTGAACGGAACGCCCTGCAGGTTGCCCTTGAGATCGTAGGACCACTGGTGGTAAGGGCAGACGAATTCCTTGGCATTGCCCTGGCTGTGGCGGCAGAACTCCGCGCCGCGGTGCGCGCACCGGTTCTCGAAGACATGGATCGAGCCGTCCTCGGCGCGCGACACGACCACCGGCGTCGCGCCGACATACGAGCGCTTGAAGTCGCCGGCGTTCGGGATCTCGGCTTCTAGCGCGACATAGTTCCATGAGCGGCCGCGGAAGATCTTCTGCAGCTCCAGGTCATGGACGGCCTGGCTGGTGTAGACCCAGTCCGGGATGTAGTGCAGTCCGTCCTCGGGCCATCGGCATTCATCCAGTCCCGGGTTCTTCTTGCCCAGCGTGTGCTGGATCACCGCTTGTGTCTGGTACATGTGGGAGTCCTCTCAGAGTGTGATGGAGCTGTCTGCTTCCGCCTGCCGTTCGCGGACGACCTGCCGCAGCGGCAATGTGTCGTCGCACAGGCGTGCCAGATGCGCCGAGACGTCGTGTCCGACCAGTGCGCGCAGCTGGCGCAGGTCGCCGCCGGCATTCACGGCAATGGCATGGCGCAGGCGGCCGTGGCGGGTGCCGAGCAGCATGAACTTCGGGGCGGCGGCATCGTGGGCCGCGATACCGCGCCAGGCATAGCGGATATCCGGATGCGCGGCGCCGAGCATCTGCACGTTGCATCCGAACTGGTCGGTCCAGAACCACGGTAGCGCCGCGGGCTCCGCCGCCACGCCCAGCATCGCCGCCGCCGCGATGCGCGCCTGTTCATTGGCGCTTTGCCAGGACTCGAGCCGCATCTCGGCGCCGAACAGCGGCTGGTACTGGCTGCAGCAGTCGCCAGCGGCATAGATTGACGGCGCGCTGGTGCGGCACTGTTCGTCGACCTGGATGCCGCCATTCTGCGGATGCAGCGCCAGGCCAGCGCCGGCGGCGAGCGCCACTTCCGGTATCAGGCCAATCGCGACCACCACCAGCGGAGCGGGCAGCGCGGAGCCGTCGTCGAACCGCATTTGCACGCCATCGCCCTGGACATCGCAGTGAGCGATGCCGCAACCAAGACGCAGGGTCACGGCTTGCGCCCGCACCCGATCCGCCAGCCATGCGCCAAGCTCCGGCGGCAGCGCGCGACCCAGCAGGCGGTCCGCGCTCTCGACCAGCGTGACCTTCAGGCCCATGCCTGCAGCGGTCGAAGCGGTCTCCAGGCCAAGGAAACCGCCGCCGATCACCACCAACTCGCCAACGCGCTGCATGGCGTCGCGCAGGCGCGCCGCGTCGTCCAGCGAGCGCAGGTAATGCACATGGGGCGTGCCGGGCGGCAGCGCGGGCAGCGCGCGGGCATTGCCGCCGGTGGCGAGCAGGCAGGCGCCATAGCCGATGGCGCTGCCGTCGGCAAGGTGCGCGACTTGCCGCGCGGCATCGAGCGCGGTGACGCAGGTGCCGAGCCGCAGCTCGATGCCCTGGTCGGCATAGAAGCTGGCGGGGTGCACGCCGATCTTGCCGTCCTGTCCGGCGTCGGCGAGCACGGACTTGGACAGCGGCGGGCGCTCGTACGGCGCGTGCCGTTCGCCGCCTGCCATGACGATGCGGCCGCCATAGCCAAGGCCGCGCAGCGCGGCGGCGGCCATGGCCCCGGCCTGGCCGGCGCCGACGATCAGGATGGGCGTGTGCTGTGTCATGACCGGCTCCCTTACAGCTCGACCCACACCCGGCTGTCTTCGATCTTGACCGGGTAGGTGCGGATATCGCCGGTGGCGGGCGCGCACATCGCCTTGCCGGTGCGGATGTCGAAGCGGGCCTGGTGCAGCGGGCATTCGATGCAGCCGTCTTCCAGGTAGCCGTCCGACAGCAGCGCGTACTGGTGCGTGCAGACGTTGTCGGTGACAAAGTACGCGTCATCGCTGCGATAGACGGCAAGCTGGCGATCGCCCAGCGTCAGCGGCATCACCTCGTCGTTCTGCAGCGTGTCGGCCGCATCGATGTGAATCCATGCCATGGTCATCTCCGTGAATCTAATTTGTCAGTATGCTGAATATATGAGATCAGTGTACTGATGTTTTGGGCGCGAAATATCCTCGTTAACCCTGGCTGGTGCGTGCCGTCCCTGGCGTAGCCGCGGCATTGTGCTGCAGCGTCGGACGTGCCTGCGACCGCGCCAGGATCTCGCCCATGATGCCGCGGCGGAATGTCAGCACACAGACCACAAAGATCAGCCCTGTCACCATGCTCACCGACTCGCCCAACGTATCGAACCAGCCGATCCCGGTCATCGCCGCCAGCGCGTTGCCCGCATCCCCCAGCTTGTTCTCCAGCGCGACGATGACCAGCGCGCCGACCAGCGGGCCGGACAGGGTGCCCATGCCGCCGACCAGGGTCATCAGGATCACGGAGCCCGACATCATCCAGTGGACATCGGTCAGCGTGGCGAAGCCCAGCACCAGCGTCTTGAGCGCCCCCGCCAGCCCCGCCAGCGCCGAGGACAGCACGAACGCCAGCAGCTTGAACCGGTCCGCGTCATAGCCCAGCGAGACCGCGCGCGGCTCGTTCTCCTTGATCGCCCGCAGGATCTGCCCGAAGGGCGAGTTGACGATGCGCATGATCCCGAGGAAGGCAGCCACGGTGATCGCCAGCACGACGTAGTACATGGTGTGGTCGGACGCCAGCGGCAACACGCCGAACAGCTCGCCGCGCGGCACCGCCTGCATGCCGTCTTCGCCGCCGGTGACCGGTGCCTGCAGGCAGAAGAAGTAGAACATCTGCGCCAGCGCCAGCGTGATCATGGCGAAGTAGATGCCCTGGCGGCGGATCGCCAGCGCGCCGAACACGAGCCCCAGCAGGGCGCCGAAGGCGGTGCCGCCCAGCAGCGCCAGTTCCGGCGTGAGCTGCAGCGACTTCATCGCGTAGCCGCAGGCGTAGGCCGCGCCGCCGAAGAAGGCGGCATGGCCGAACGACACCAGCCCGGTATAGCCCAGCAGCAGGTTGAAGGCGCAGGCGAACAGCGCGAAGCACAGCAGCTTCATCACCAGCACCGGGTAGGCGCCCAGCCAGGGCGCGAGCAGCAGTGCTGCCAGCACCAGTCCGTACGCGAGCAGCGGCCGCGTTGCGTAAGTGGGGCTTGCCATCATTTCTCCTTTCCAAACAAACCGGCCGGCCGCACCAGCAGCACGCAGACCATGGCGACGAAGACAACGGTCGCGGAAGCTTCGGGGTAGTAGACCTTGGTAATGCCTTCGAACACACCCAGCCCCAGGCCGGTAAAGATCGAGCCGAGGATCGAGCCCATGCCGCCGATCACCACCACCGCGAACACCGTGATGATCAGGTTCTGCCCCATCAGCGGCGACACCTGCATCACCGGGGCGGCGAGCACGCCGGCGAGCGCCGCCAGGCCCACGCCGAAGGCATAGGTCAGCGTCACCAGCAGCGGCACGTTGACGCCAAAGGCCTCGACCATGCGCGGATTCTCGGTGCCGGCGCGCAGGTACGCGCCCAGCCGGGTCTTCTCGATCATGTACCAGGTGGCAAAGCACACTGCCAGCGAAGCCACCACGACCCAGGCACGGTAGTTGGGCAGCACCATGAAACCGAGCTGGCTGACACCGGTCAGCGCTTGCGGCGTAGGGTAGGGCAGGCCGGAAACTCCGTAGACCGAGCGCAGCAAGCCTTCGATCAGCAGGCAGATGCCTAGCGTCAGCAGCAGCCCATACAGGTGGTCGAAGCGGTACAGGTGGCGCAGCATGGTGCGCTCCAGAACCACGCCGAGCGCGCCGGCCACCAGCGGCGCCAGCAGCAGCATCACCCAGTAGTTGATGCCGAGGTAGTTCAGTCCCATCCAGGCCAGCACAGCGCCGAGCATGAACAACGCGCCATGCGCGAAGTTGATGACGTTGAGCAGGCCGAAGATCACTGCCAGCCCCAGGCTCAGGATCGCGTAGAACGATCCGTTGACCAGCCCCAGCAGCAGCTGGCTCAGCAGCGCGGGCAGGGGCACTCCAAACAATTCCATGACAAGGTCTCCTTACACGCCCAGCAGGGCATTGAGCGCGGGCATCTTCCGTTCCAGTTCTCCGGCACCGAAGGCCTCGACGATGCGGCCGTGCTCCATCACGAAGAAGCGGTCCGCCAGAGGTGCCGCGAAGCGGAAGTTCTGCTCCACCATGACGATGGTGTAGCCGCGGCGGCGCAGCGTGGCGATCATCTTCGCCAGCTTCTGCACGATCACCGGCGCCAGCCCTTCGGAGATCTCGTCGAGCAGCAGTACGCTGGCGCCGGTGCGCAGGATGCGCGCCACCGCCAGCATCTGCTGCTCGCCGCCCGACATGCGCGTGCCCTGGCTCTTGCGCCGCTCATGCAGGTTGGGGAACATTTCGTAGATCTCTGCAACGGACATGGGCTCGCGCAGCCCCGTCGCGCCCGGCCCTGCCTCGAAAGCCGGCGGCAGCATCAGGTTCTCTTCGCACGACAGGCTGGCGAAGATGGCGCGCTCCTCCGGGCAATACCCCAGCCCCAGCGGCGCGATGCGGTGCGTCTTCATGCCGATAGTTTCCTTGCCGAATACGCGTACCGACCCCTTGCGCGTGCCGGCCAGGCCCATGATGGCGCGCAGCGTGGTGGTGCGTCCCGCGCCGTTGCGGCCCAGCAGCGTCACCACTTCGCCCGGCTGGACCGACAGGTCGACGCCGTGCAGGATGTGCGATTCGCCATACCAGGCATGCAGGCCCCGCAGTTCCAGGGCTGGGGTGGCGGTTGCGGTCATGCGGCCTCCTGCTGGTCTTCCGTGGTTCCCATATAGGCTTCCTTCACCTGCGGATTGCGCGAGATCTCGTCATACGTGCCCTCGGCCAGCACGGCGCCGCGCTGCAGCACCGTGATGCGATCGACGATCGACGACACCACGCTCATGTTGTGCTCCACCATCAGCACGGTCCGTCCCGCCGACACGCGCTTGATCAGCGCGGTCACCGTCTCGACGTCCTCATGGCCCATGCCCTGCGTGGGCTCGTCCAGCAGCATCAGCTCGGGATCCGTGGCAAGCGTGGTGGCCAGCTCCAGCGCGCGCTTGCGGCCGTAGGCCAGTTCGGCCGTGCCCAGGTGCGCGAAGCCGGCCAGGCCCACGTCGTCCAGCAGCTCCATGGCGCGCGCATCCAGCTGCGACAGCGAGCGCCTGCCGCGCCAGAAATGCCACGACGTGCCCAGCTTGCGCTGCAGCGCGATGCGCACGTTCTCCAGCACGGTCAGCTGCGGGAACACCGCGGAAATCTGGAACGAACGGATCACGCCCATGCGGGCGATCTGCGCCGGGCGCAGCGCGGTGATGTCGGCACCGTTGAAATGGATGGAGCCCGACGAGGGATCGTGGAACTTGGTCAGCAGGTTGAAGCAGGTGGTCTTCCCGGCGCCATTGGGCCCGATCAGCGCATGGATCGAGCCCCGCCGCACCGACAGGCTGACATGGCTGACGGCGGTAAAGCCCTTGAACGCCTTGGTCAGCCCCTGCGTGCGCAGGATCACGTCTTGCTCAGGCATTGGCGCGCTCACTTCTTGACCAGCGGGCATTCGCTGGCGGAGAGGGGGCGGAAGGCCTCGTCGCCGGGGATCGTGCCGATGTACTTGACCAGGTCCCACGGGCCTTTCGATTCCGCCGGCGTCTTGGCCTGGGCCAGGTACATGTCGTGCACCATGCGGCCATCGATCCGGACCTTGCCATTGCGCACGAAGGCGTCGTTGACGGGCAGCGCGCGCATCTTGTCCGCCACCGCGGGGCCCTCGACGGTCTTGGCGGCTTCCACGGCCTTCAGGTAGTGCAGCACGCCGGAATAGACGCCGATCTGGCCGTGCGTGGGATACGCCTTGTGGCGCTTGTAGTAGCGCTCGACGAAGTCCTTCGACTTCGCGTCGAGGTCGAGCCTGAACGGATCGACATAGGTCAGGCCCTGCGCGGCGGGCAGGCCCAGGCTCTTGATATCGGTGATGAAGGTGGACGGCGTGATGACCGTCTGGCCCGCCTTGATCAGGCCGAACTCGCCGGCGGCCTTGACGCCGTTGATCATGTCATTGCCGGCATTGGCCAGCACCACTACCTTGGCCCTGGACGCCGAGGCCGCGACCACCGGGCTGCTGAAGTCGCTGGCATTGAGCGGATGGCGCGTGCTGCCCACGTTCTTGCCGCCGCCGGCATCCACCGCCTTGCGGAAATCGGCTTCCAGCGACTGGCCAAAGGCGTAGTCCACCGTGATGTAGTACCAGCTGTTGCGGCCCTGGTCGATCAGGCGCCGGACCAGCGGATACGACACCGAGTAAGTGTCCCAGGCCCAGTGGAACCCCGTGGGCGAGCAGTTCTGGTTGGTCAGCGCCATGGCGCCGCCGGTGGAGACGATGTCGATCTTCTGCTTCTGGCGCGCGACTTCCTGCACCGCCAGCGCCGTCGATGAGTTGGGGAAGTCGATCACCATGTCGACGCCGTCGGTATCGAACCATCGACGCGCCAGCGACGAGGCGATATCGGCCTTGTTCTGGTGATCGGCGGACAGCACCGTGACGGGCTTGCCCAGCGCCTTGCCGCCGAACTCCTCGACGGCCATCTGGGCGGCGACGACCGAGCCCTTGCCGGACAGGTCGGCATAGGAGCCGGACATATCGGTGATGACGCCGATCTTCACGCCGCTGGCGTCGGCCAGGGCGGGCGTGGCCTGCGCCAGGCCGAGCAGGGCGGATGACGCGGCAAGGGTGCGGAGGATGCGAGAGGTGGACATGGGGGCTCCAGGTTGTCTGCGCGAAGGGATGGAAGTTGGCGACGGCTGCATTCGCCCGACGCGGGCGCCATCGCCATGCTCGCTCGGGAAACAAGTCAGCATGCTGAATATGTGCCGATGAAAAGGGCGGATTTCTCCGCCCTGCAATTGCGCCGGGAAGCAGCTCAGGTGGACAGGTCACGGCCTCGCGTCTCTGGCACGAACACCATGCCGATGACGAAGGCGAGTCCGGCGATGACCACCGGATACCACAGGCCAAAGTACACGTCGCCGCTGGACACGTTCATCGCCGTGACCACGAACGACAGCATGCCGCCGACCCAGCCCGCACCAAGGTGGAAGGGCAGCGACAGCGAGGTGTAGCGCACCCTGGCCGGGAACAGCTCGACCATGAAGGCGGCCATCGGACCATAGACCATGGCCAGGAACAGGATCGGCACCAGCAGCAGCATGAACACCATCGGCGTATTCATGCTGGCGGGATCGGCGCGCTCCGGCCAGCCGGCCTCGATCAGCGCGCCCTTGATGCCGGCGCGGTCGAAGCCCTGCAGCGTGCGCTCGCCGATCCGCACTTCCGCCTGTGCCGGATCGCTGGCAGGCACGAAGGTGTAGCCCACGCCCAGGTCGGTCAGGTAGCCGCGGATCTTGTCGCAGGCCGACACCGGCTCGCCGAACAGGCGCGCCTTGCAGTCGCCGGCGGTCACCTGCACCGTGCCTTGCCGCTGGAACTGCTCCAGCGCCGGATTGGCGTAGTGAGTCAGTCCCTTGAACACCGGCTGGGTGCACAGCGCAGCCAGCAGGCATGCCGCCATCATGATGTACTTGCGGCCGATGCGGTCCGACAGCCAGCCGAAGAACAGGTAGCAGGGCGTGGCCACCACCAGTGCGATCGCGATCAGCTTGTGCACGGTTTCGATGGGCACGTGCAGCGTCTTGTTGAGGAAGAACATGCTGTAGAAGTGGCCGGTGCCGAAGATCGCGCCGAGCCCGGCGGCTACCACGAACAGCAGCAGCACCGACTTCAGGTTCTGCCACTGTGTGAAACTTTCGCGGATCGGTGACTTCGAGGTGGCGTTGCCCGCCTTCATGCGCGCGAACACAGGCGATTCATGCAGCTTGCCGCGGATATAGACCGAGATCACCAGCATCACCAGCGACACGATAAACGGGATACGCCAGCCCCATGCGCGGAACTCCGCCTCGGTCAGGAAGGTCTTGAGCAGGTAGACCACGAAAAGCGAGGACAGCAGCCCCAGCGTGGCGGTGGTCTGCAGCGAGCTGGTGTAGAGGCCCCGCTTGCTTGTTGGCGAGTGCTCGGCGACGTAGGTGACCGCTCCGCCCACTTCCCCGCCAAGCGCCAGGCCCTGCAGCAAGCGCAGCAGTACCAGCAGCACCGTGGCAGTGATGCCGATCTGCCCGTACGTCGGCAGCACGCCCACGCCCACCGTGGCCACGCCCATCAGCAGGATGGTGACCAGGAAGGTGTACTTGCGGCCGATCAGGTCGCCCAGGCGGCCGAACAGCAGCGCCCCCACCGGCCGGATCAGGAAGCCGGCGCCGAAGGTGGCCAGGCTGGCCAGGAAGGCGGCCGTTTCATTGCCCGGCGGAAAGAACAGTGCGCCGAAGTACACCGCCAGCGCCGCGTAGATGTAAAAGTCGTACCACTCCATCAGGGCGCCGAAGGATGAGGCAAGGATGACCTTGCGTTCTTCGGCGGTCATGCCGGAGGCGGGGGCGCGCGTTTCGGCGCGTGTTTTGGCGCGGGTCAGGCTGATCGTCATGGCGGGGGCTCCTTGGTCAGGCCGTTGTCTCTATTGTTTGTTTGCTTCCCGGAGGTGCCGGCGCCGGTGGTGAGGGTCATCCATGACCCGCCAATGTGCAGCGCCGCATCCTGCCGGTGCATCAGTCAGTATGCTGATGAGATACGCAGTATGCTGAGCAAAATGCGGGCCAACACCGGCGCCGCGTGGTGTCTAGCGAAGGCGCCGGAAAGCCCGAATTAAATGGCTATTTCATATTGTCAGCATACTGAGCATCTGGAATCAGTGTACTGAGCGCCCCCGGCCATCGTTATAGGTGTTAACCCTCCGCGCGGCGTCTGGACTTTTGAAAATCCGCTGACTAGAATCCGAAACTAATCAGTGTACTGAGCAATTAACGAAGCAACGCGTTTGCGCACGCGGGACAAGCTCGGCACGCAGCGATTCCACTCATCAGGAGCCCCCACCAGCATGACCAACGTGAAGAAGATCGCCCTGGAAGAGCATTTCATGACCCCCGGCTTCCAGGCTTATTCCAAAGGGTTCACACAGCATATCGATCCGGCGGTGTTCGCCGGGCTTGGCCGCCGCCTTGCCGATTTCGACGAGGAGCGGCTTGCCGAGATGGACCGGTGCGGCATCGACATCACCGTGCTGTCGCAAACCGGACCCGGCGTGCAGGGCGAAGCCGATACCGGACTGGCGCTGGCACGGGCGCGCGAAAGCAATGACTTCCTGGCGGCGCAGATCGCCCGCCATCCGACGCGCTATGCCGGCTTTGCCGCGCTGCCGATGCAGGATCCCGGACAGGCAGCGGCCGAGCTGGAGCGCGCCGTGCTGCAGCTCGGCTTCAAGGGCTCGCTGGTGAACGGCCATACGCATGGCCGCTATTACGACGACCCGGCGTATGACGCGTTCTGGGAACGCATGCAGGCGCTGGACGTGCCGATGTACCTGCATCCGACCGATGCCTTCGTGTCGCCGCAAGTGCTCGCCGGCCATCCGGAGCTGGCCGGGGCCGCGTGGGGGTGGGGTGTGGAAACCGCCTCGCACGCGCTGCGGCTGTTGTTCAGCGGCGTGTTCGACCGGTTCCCGCGCCTCAAGCTGATCCTCGGCCATATGGGCGAGGGCCTGCCTTACCAGCGCTGGCGTTTCGACAGCCGCTTCGCGGTCTATTCACACGGCGTCAAGCTGGAGCGCGCGCCGTCCGAGTACATCGGCCGCAATATCGTCATCACCACCTCGGGTGTGTGCTCGCACGGCGCGCTGATGGGCGCCATCGCCGAACTGGGACCCGAGGCGGTGATGTTCTCGGTCGACTATCCCTATGAATCCACCGAAGTGGCTGCGCGGTTCATCGACAGCGCGCCGCTCGACGGCACCACGCGCGCACTGGTCTGCCACGGCAACGCGCAACGCCTGCTCAAGCTCTGATCGCACAACCTGGAAACCCCATGCAAAAAGTCTTTCGTATCGGCCAGATCGTCCCCAGCTCGAACACGACGATGGAAGCCGAAATCCCCGCCATGCTGATGGCGCGCCAGCAGATCCGCCCGGAACGCTTCACCTTCCATTCAAGCCGCATGCGGATGAAGAAGGTGGTCAAGGAAGAACTGGCGGCAATGGATGCCGAATCCGACCGCTGCGCGGTGGAACTGAGCGATGCCCGCGTTGACGTGCTCGGCTACGCCTGCCTGGTCGCGATCATGGCGATGGGCCGTGGCTACCACCGGCAATCCGAACAGCGACTGAAGGCACATACCACCGCGAACGGCGGCGACGCGCCAGTCATCACCAGTGCCGGCGCGCTGGTGGATGCGCTGAAGGTGATGGGCGCGAAGCGCATTGCGGTGGTCGCGCCCTACATGAAGCCGCTGACCGAACTGGTCGTGGACTACATCCGCAACGAGGGTTATGAAGTCGTGGACTATCGCGCGCTGGAAATCCCCGACAACCTGGAAGTCGCCCGGCACGATCCCGCGCGGCTGCCGGGCATCGTCGCGCAGATGAACGCGCGGGATGCCGACGTGATCGTGCTGTCTGCCTGCGTGCAGATGCCGTCGCTGCCGGCCGTGGCGAAGGTCGAGGCGATGACCGGCAAGCCGGTGCTGACCGCCGCCATTGCCACCACCTACGCGATGCTGCGTGCGCTCGACCTCGAGCCGGTCGTGCCGGGCGCGGGTGCGCTGCTGTCCGGCGCATACTGAGGAGCGGCCATGAGTACCTTCCAGTACGGAGGCCAGGTTCATGCCAATGGCATCCGCCAGCATTACCTGCGCTACGGCGGCAATGAGGGCGGGCGTGCCGAGCACGACGCGGTCGTTATCGTGCCGGGGATCACCAGCCCCGCGATCACGTGGGGCTTTGTCGGCGAGCAGTTCGGCACGCGCTTTGACACCTACATCCTCGACGTGCGCGGCCGCGGGCTGTCGTCGGCGGAGCCGGGGCTCGACTATGGCCTCGATGCGCAGGCGCGCGACGTCGTCGCCTTTGCCGAAGCGCTGGGCCTGCGACGCTACAGCGTGGTCGGCCATTCGATGGGCGCTCGGATCGGCCTGCGTGCCGCGGCGGGAAAGCCGCACGGGCTGGCGCGGCTGGTGATGGTCGACCCGCCTGTCTCGGGCCCCGGGCGTCGCCCATATCCTTCGCAACTGCCGTGGTACGTCGATTCGATCCGGCTGTCCCGGGAAGGCACCGATCTGGAAGGCATGCGCCGCTTCTGCCCGACCTGGACCGACGCGCAACTGCGCCTGCGCGCCGAATGGCTGCACACCTGCAACGCAGACGCGGTGGTGCGCAGCTTCGAGGACTTCCACCGTGACGACATCCACGCCGACATGCCGCGGGTCGGGGTGCCCACGCTGTTGATGACCGCGGGCCGTGGCGACGTGGTGCGGCCCGAAGACGTCGCGGAAATCCGCACCCTGCTGCCCGGCGTGCTGGTGAGCCACGTCGCCAATGCCGGCCACATGATCCCGTGGGACGACGAAGCGGGCTTTTACGCGGCGCTAGATGATTTTCTCGGCGCGCCGCTGGCGCAATCAGCGAGCAAGGAGCCGACATGCCGGTAAGTGACCACCAGATGATCGAGGCCTGGCGCAAGGTGCTGCGGCTGTCCCGGCTGGAGCCGGGACAGACCGTCACCATCCTGACCAGCGCCGCCACCTACCCGCAGACGCTGTCCACGGCGCTTACCGCCACGCAGTCGATGGGCGCCATCGTCAACCGGCTTGACTTGCCGCCCGTCAACGGCGAAAAGGCGCTGAGCCGCGATGCGCTCGCCTACCTCGGCACCACGCCTTTGACCGGCAACCCGGCCGCCATCGCCGCGCTGAAGGCGAGCGACCTGGTGCTGGACCTGATGACGCTGCTGTTCTCGCCCGAGCAGCACGAGATCCTGCAGGGCGGCACCAAAATCCTGCTGGCCGTCGAGCCGCCCGAGGTGCTGGCCCGCATGGTGCCCTGCGAGGCCGATCGCGAACGGGTGAAGGCGGCCTCGCAGCGGCTGGCAAGCGCGCAGGAAATGCACGTCGTCTCGCCCGCCGGCACCGACCTGCGCTGCCCGCTGGGTGAATTCCCTGCCATCAGCGAGTACGGCTTTGTCGACGAGCCCGGACGCTGGGACCATTGGCCCAGCGGCTTCGCGCTCACCTGGCCGAACGAAGGCGCCGCCCACGGCACCATCGTGCTGGACAAAGGCGACATCCTGCTGCCGCAGAAGACCTACGTCACCGAACCGATCCGCCTGACGGTCGAAGCGGGCTTTGCGACGCGCATCGAAGGCGGGCTCCATGCCGAGCTGCTGAGCGAGTACATGGCGTCGTTCAATGACCCGGAAGCGTACGCGATCTCGCATATCGGCTGGGGGCTGCAGCCGCGCGCGCACTGGTCGACGCTGGGCCTCTACGACCGCGAGGCCACCATCGGCATGGATGCGCGCGCGTTCGAGGGCAACTTCCTGTTCTCGCTCGGCCCGAACAACGAGGCCGGCGGCCATCGCACCACGGCCTGCCATATCGACATCCCGGTGCGGCGCTGCACCGTGCGCCTGGACGGCGTCGACGTGGTGACGGCGGGCAAGGTGACCGACGGTTTCCGCTACCCGGAGGACAAGTCGTGATGCACAAGGAAATCGGCGCGTACCAGCGCCAGGGCTTCGGCAATGCGCTGGAGATGGATGGGCCCTTCGGGCTGCTGATCGTGGACTTCGTCAATGGCTTTGCCGATCCGGCGGTCTTCGGCGGCGGCAATATCCGCGACGCCATCGCCAGCACCGTGCCGCTGCTCGCGGTGGCGCGGCGCGAAGGCTGGCCGGTCGCGCACAGCCGCATCGTCTATGCCGACGATGGTGCCGACCACAACGTCTTCTCGATGAAGGTGCCGAACATGCTGACGCTGAAGGAGCGTGCCTTCAACAGCGCCATCGTGGCGGAACTGGCGCCGCAGCCGGGCGAACTGGTGGTGCGCAAGACTGTGCCGTCGGCGTTCTTCGGCACGTCGCTGGCGGCGTGGCTGACGCAGCGCGGCGTGCGCACGCTGGTGGTGGCCGGCGCCGTGACCAGCGGGTGCGTGCGCGCCAGCGTGGTCGATGCGATGCAGTACGGCTTCCGCCCGCTCGTGCTGTCCGACTGCGTGGGCGACCGCGCGCTGGGGCCGCATGAGGCCAACCTGTTCGACATGGCGCAGAAGTACGCAACCGTCGCCACGCGTGCCGAGGGGCTTGCCGCCATCGGCGTGCGGGAATAGCCGCCTGAATGGCGCTGGGCGGCCGCCGGGATGCGGTAAAGCCGCAATTGACAGGGCCGCCCGCATTTCCATAGGATTTTGGTCAGTATGCTGAATAAACCACGCTTATCATCGGAACGGACAGGGCAATGACATCGTCGATGGAACCGGATTACCCGGAAAGCCCGCGCGGCCAGGGGGTCGGCGCCCGCGTGGCGCGCAAGGAGGACGCGCGGCACCTGCACGGCAAGGGCCGCTTCGTCGCGGATATCGCCATGCCGGACCTGCAGGAAGTGGCGTTCCTGCGCAGCCCGGTGGCGCACGCCCGGCTGCTGTCGGTGACCAAGCCGTCCAATCACGCCGCCGCGGTGATCGTGCGTGAAGACATGGCGGCGGCCAGCGACATCGTTGCCGACTCGGCCTTTCCGTCCTACCAGCCCTCGGCGCAGCCACCGCTGGCCAGCGGCAAGGTGCGCTTCGTCGGCGAGCCGGTGGCGATGGCGTTCGCACCTACGCGCGCCGAGGCCGAAGACATTGCCGAGCAGGTTGCCGTGTCGTTCGACGAACTGCCCGCGCTGGCCGACGTGACCCAGGCGCGCCAGCTCGCCGGCGAGGTGCGCGTGCACGAGCACTGGCGCGACAACACCTTCCTGACGCTGACCGCCGACAAGAACTTCGAGGCGCGCCAGCACGAGGCCACGGTCGTGGTGCGCCGCAAGATCGACCTGGCGCGCCAGTGCATGGTGCCGATGGAAGGCAAGGCGGTGCTGGCCTACTGGGACCACCAGTTCGACCAGTTGGTGGTCTATAGCGCGACGCAGGTGCCGCACATGATCCGCACGATCCTGGCGCATTGCCTGGGACTGGAGCAGGAGCGCGTGCGGGTGATCTCGCCCGACGTGGGCGGCGCCTTCGGCTACAAGTGCGTGCTGCAGCAGGAAGAGCTGTGCGTCGCGTGGCTGGCGCTGACGTACAAGCGCCCGTTCCGCTTTATCGAGGACCGGCGCGAGCACCTGACCGCCGGCGCGAACTCGCGCGAGCATCACTACGACCTGACCGCGTATGCCGATGCGCGCGGCCGCCTGCTGGCCCTCGATGCGAAGATCGTGATCGATGGCGGCGCCTATTCGGTGTGGCCGTTCACCATCGGGCTGGAGCCCGGGCAGGCGATTGGCAACCTGCCGGGACCGTACGCCTTTGACGGCTACCGTTGCGAGACCACTTGCGTGGCGACGAACAAGCCGGGCTTCGTGCCCTATCGCGGCGTGGCGCGCACCGGCGTCTGCTTTGCGATGGAACTGATGATCGACGCCATCGCCCGCGAAGTGGGACGCGAACCGTGGGAGGTGCGCTGCGAAAACCTGGTGCCGCCCGAAGCGATGCCTTATGTCAACGTCACCAACAAGCATTTCGACGGCGGCGATTACCCGGCCAACGTACGCAAGGCCATGGAGATGATCGGCCTGACCGCGATCCGCGCGCGCCAGCAGGCGGGGCCGCGGGGCAGCACCTATGTCGGCGTGGGTTTCGGCACCTACACCGAGCAATCGGCGCACGGCACCTCGGTGTTTGCCGCGTGGGGCACGCCGGTGATCCCGGGCTTCGATTCGGCGACGGTACGCATCACGCCGGACGGCGGGCTGGAGGTGCGCGTGGGCGTGCATTCGCACGGGCAGGGCATGGAGACCACCTTCGCGCAGATCGCCAACGAGATCCTTGGCATCGATATCGCGCGGATCAAGGTGGTGCACGGCGATACCGGCCTGACGCCATTCTCGACGGGCACATATGCGTCGCGCTCGCTGGTGATGTCGGGCGGTGCGGTGTCGCGCGCATGCAAGGCGCTGCTGCCCCGCCTGCTGAAGATCGGCGCGCACATGCTCGGCCAGCCGCAGGATGCCGTGGCGTTCCGTGATGGCGCCGTGGCGTCCGGGAACGCGGGCACCGCAGCCGATATCGCGCGCATCGCCAACGCCTGGTACATCAACCCGCATTTGCTGCCGCCGGACGTCGACGCACAAGGTCTTGAAGTGACGATGGGCTTCAAGCCGGCCGTCGACACCGGCAGCTTCACCTACGCCACGCATGCCGTGGCAGTGGAAGTCGATATTGATTCCGGCCATGTCGGGATCCTCGACTACGTCGTGGTGGAGGACTGCGGCACCATGATCAACCCGATGGTGGTGGAAGGGCAGACCTACGGCGGCGTGGCGCAGGGCATCGGCACCGCGATGTTCGAAGCCATGCACTACGACGGCAACGGCCAGCCGCTGGCATCGACGCTGGCCGACTACATGCTGCCGGGGCCGACCGAGATTCCGTC
Source organism: Cupriavidus oxalaticus (assembly GCF_004768545.1). Taxonomy (NCBI): domain Bacteria; kingdom Pseudomonadati; phylum Pseudomonadota; class Betaproteobacteria; order Burkholderiales; family Burkholderiaceae; genus Cupriavidus; species Cupriavidus oxalaticus. The sequence goes on from NZ_CP038634.1 coordinate 2,012,774, forward strand.
GATCCGCATCCATCATTTCGAGACGCCGTCGCCGCATACGGAGTTCGGCGCCAAGGGCATGGGCGAGGGCGGGGCGATCGCGCCGCCGGCGGCCATCTTCAATGCCGTCAACGACGCGCTGCGCGATTTCGGCGTTGAACTGAAGGAGACGCCGCTGACGCCGCGCAAGATCCTGGAAGCGCTGGAAGCGGCCGAGGCCGATGCGCATAACCGGAAGGCAGCCTGACCGATGAAAGCCGTTGCATTCTCCTACCACGCACCCGGCTCGCTGCCGGAGGCGCTGTCCCGGCTGCGCGCGGGCACCGATGTATCCAAGGCCATGGGCGGCGGGCAATCGCTCGGGCCGATGCTGAACCTGCGCCTGACCCGGCCCGATACGGTGGTCGACGTGTCGGCGCTGCGCGAACTCCGCGACGTGACCGCAACCGCCGACGGCATCCGCATCGGCGCCTGCGTGACCCACGCGCAGATCGAGGACGGCGTGTTCGAGCCGCTGCGCGGCACCATGCTGCAGGCCGTTGCCGGCGGCATCGCCTATCGGGCGATCCGCAACCGCGGCACCGTTGGCGGCAGCCTCGCGCATGCGGACCCTGCGGCCGACTGGGTCGTGGCCATGACCGCGCTGGGCGCTCATATCGAGATCGCGTCCGCCGCCGGCACGCGCGCAGTGCCGATGGAGTCGTTCATGCTCGGCGCCTACACCACGGTGCTGGCCGACGGCGAACTGATCGCCGCGGTGCGGGTGCCGCCGAAGACCGCGCACACCCGCTGGGGCTACCAGAAGCTGTGCCGCAAGACCGGCGAATTCGCCGAGGCCAGCTGCGCCGCGTACTTCGACGCCAGCCGCCGCTTTGCCCGCGTCGTGCTCGGCGCGCTGGACGGCCCGCCCATGGTGCTGCCCGGCCTGACGCGCGCCGTTGCGGCGCAGGGCGCGGCCGCCCTGACGGCTGACGCCGTGGCCGAAGCCGTCGCGCAAGCCGCGCCGGGCAAGGACGCCATCGACCGCAAGCTGTACCGAACCGTCGTGACGCGCTGCGTCGCGCAACTGCTGAACTGAGGAGCACCCCGTGCAGACCATCGAATTCACCGTCAACGGCCGCCGGGTGTCCGGCGCGTGCGCGGACCGGACGCACCTGGGCGACTACCTGCGCGACACGCATCGTCTGACCGGCACGCACCTTGGCTGCGAGCATGGCGTGTGCGGCGCCTGCACCGTGCTGGTGGATGGCAAGCCGGTGCGCTCGTGCATCACCTTTGCCGCCGCCTGCCAGGGCGCCGACATCGTCACGGTGGAGGGCTACGAGGACGACGCGGTCATGGCCGACCTGCGCGCCGCCTTCAACCGGCACCACGCCCTGCAATGCGGCTACTGCACGCCCGGCATGCTGGCCACCGCACGCGATATCGTGCTGCGCCTGCCCGATGCCGACGAAGCCACCATCCGGCATGAGTTGTCGGGCAACCTGTGCCGCTGCACCGGCTATATGGGCATCGTCGCCGCGATCCGTTCGGTGCTGGACGCGCGCCGCGCGGCCGCCGGCGTGATCGCGCGGCATGCCGGCGCGGCCGCCGCACCGCTGGCGTTTGCGGGCTTCACGGTCGCGGACGAGGCGCTCGGCACGCAGCCGCACCTGGCTGCGGCGGGCAGCGCCGAGCCCGAGCGCTCGGCCGACCGCAAGGGCTGGTCGCGCATCGAAGGCGGCTTTAACGTGCCCTATGCGCTGGACGAGGTATGGACCTTCATGGCGGATTTGCCGGCCGTGGCCGGCTGCCTGCCCGGCGCGGTGCTGACGGAAGTGGCCGGGGAGAAGGTAAGGGGCCATATCGCGATCAAGTTCGGCCCTATGTCGGCAAGGTTCGAGGGGGCCGCGCGCCTGCAGCGCGATGATGCGAACAAGCGCGGCGTGCTGAAGGGTGCGGGACAGGACTCGCTCAGCAATTCCAAGGCCGCGGGCGATATCGCTTACCAGCTCAGGGCCTTGTCCGCCGGCGGGACCGAAGTCGCGGTCGATCTGCAGTATTCGCTGCAAGGGCCGCTGGCCCAGTTCTCGCGCTCGGGGCTGGTGCGGGACTTCGTGCGGCGGATGATCGCCGACTTCGGCAAATCGGTATCGCGCAGGATGGACCCGACGCTCTCCGACGCCGAACGGAACCAGGCCGTGCGCCTGAATCCGGTGGCAGTGTTCTTCGGCGTACTGTGGGAGCGTGTGAAGCGCTTGTTCGGCGCCCGCTGAACAACGCTGGCCGGGTTGGGGGAAGGTAGGGGCGTGGCCTCCCTTGCCCGCCTTACCCCGGATGCACTACAACCAGTAGTGCGGTGGCAGTGGTCTTGCCGCCATTGGAGATCGCATGTGCGACATCAGCCGCATAGCGCGCGGTCTCGCCGTGCCGCAGCTTCTTCTCGTCGGCGCCGGCGCGCACCGTCATCGACCCGCCCAATACCGTCAGGTGTTCCTGCGTGCCGGCCTCGTGCGGCTCGGAGGCCAGCACGCCGCCGGCCTGGATGGTCAGTTCATACCACTCGAAGCGCCCGGCCAGTTCGATCGGGCCAAGGATGCGCAGGTCGCAGCGGGTATCGGGGCTTTTCAGCGACGGGATCGCGTGCGGCTGCAGCACGGTGATACCGGCGCCGGGACGCTCGGCGGCGCCGCCAGCGAGGAAGTCGGCCAGGCTCACGCCCAGCGCATTGGCCAGCCGCCACAGCACCGCAACGGTCGGGTTGGCCAGGTTGCGTTCGATCTGCGACAGCATCGACTTGGATACGCCGGCGCGGCGGGACAGTTCGTCGAGCGACAGCCGCTGCTGCTGGCGCAATGCCTGCAGCGCCAGGCCGACTGCCGGCGGGCCTTCGGCTTGCGGAGTCTGGACCGGGGCTTGCGTCATGGATGAATGTTCGTTATATTGCGCAAAATGTTCGATATACAGAACACGTTCGATTTATCGATCGAATCGTAGCATATCCCCAGCACACCACTGCACCTCACCGGGAGCCAGCCATGTCGAATGCCGAGGCATTCTACGCATCCATCCGCACCGAACTCGACGCGATCCGCGAGGCCGGGCTGTTCAAGCAGGAGCGCGTGATCGCCACGCCGCAGGGCGCGCGGGTGCGCACCACCGACGGCCGCGAGGTGATCAATTTGTGCGCCAACAACTACCTTGGGTTGTCGTCGCACCCTCGCGTGATCGAGGCCGCGCACGAGGCGCTGCGCACGCATGGCTTCGGGCTGAGTTCGGTGCGCTTTATCTGCGGCACGCAAGACCTGCACAAGACGCTGGAAGCGCGGCTGTCGGCGTTCCTGGGCACCGAGGACACCATCCTTTATGGTTCGGCGTTCGATGCCAACGGCGGGCTGTTCGAGACGCTGCTGGGAGCCGAGGATGCAGTCATCAGCGATGCGCTCAACCATGCCTCGATCATCGACGGCATCCGCCTGAGCAAGGCGCGCCGCTACCGCTACCAGCACAACGACCTCGACGACCTGCGCGTGCAGCTGGCGCAGGCGCGCGCGGACGGCGCGCGCTTCGTGCTGGTATTTACCGACGGCGCGTTTTCGATGGACGGCACCATCGCGCGGCTGGACGAGATGCGCGCGATCTGCGACGAGCATGGCGCGCTGCTTGGCATCGACGAATGCCACGCCACTGGCTTCCTGGGCGCGCGCGGGCGCGGCACGCATGAGTTGCGCGGCGTGTTCGGCAAGATCGACATCATCACCGGCACGCTGGGCAAGGCGCTGGGCGGCGCGTCCGGCGGCTTTACCAGCGCGCGCCAGGAAGTGGTGGCGCTGCTGCGCCAGCGCTCGCGGCCGTACCTGTTCTCCAATACCGTGGCGCCGGCCATCGTCGGGGCATCGATCGCGGTGCTCGATATCCTGGAAGGCAGCACCGAGCTGCGCGACCGGCTGGAGCGCAACACGAAGTTCTTCCGCGCGGGGCTGGACAAGCTGGGCTTCGACGTCAAGGCGGGCGAGCATCCCATCATTCCGATCATGGTCTACGACGCGGAGAAGGCGCAGCAGCTCGCGCAGCGGCTGCTGGAACTGGGCGTGTACGTGGTGGGCTTCTTCTACCCCGTGGTGCCCAAGGGCCAGGCCCGCATCCGCGTGCAGATGAGCGCGCTGCATGACGAGGCCGCGCTGCAGGCGGCGCTGGATGCGTTCGGCGCGGCCGGCCGCGAACTGGGGCTGATCTGATGGCCGACAGCACTCCCAGGATCCTGATCGTCGGCGCCAACGGCCAGATCGGCTCCGAGCTGGCACTGGCGCTGGCCGAGCGCTACGGCCGTACCAGCGTCATCACCTCCGACGTAGTGCCGACCGGCCGCCACGTGCACATCACGCACGAGATGCTCAACGCCACCGACCGCGGCGAACTCGCGACCGTGGTCGAGCGCCATGGCATCACGCAGGTCTACCTGCTGGCGGCGGCGCTGTCGGCCACCGGCGAAAAGGCGCCGCAGTGGGCATGGAACCTGAACATGACGAGCCTGCTCAACGTGCTGGAGCTGGCGCGGCAGACCGGGCTGGAGCGCGTGTTCTGGCCCAGCTCGATCGCTGCGTTCGGACCGACCACGCCAGCCGTGGATACGCCGCAGAAGACCGTGATGGAGCCGACCACCGTCTATGGCATTTCCAAGCAGGCGGGCGAGGGCTGGTGCCGCTGGTACCACGCCAACCACGGCGTCGACGTGCGCAGCGTGCGCTATCCGGGACTGATCTCGCACAAGACGCCGCCGGGCGGCGGCACCACGGACTATGCGGTCGACATCTTCCATGCAGCCGTGAAGGGCGAGCCCTACACGTGCTTCCTGAAGGAAGACGAGGCCCTGCCGATGATGTACATGCCCGACGCGCTGCGCGCGACCATCGAACTAATGGAGGCGCCGGCGGAACGGCTGGGCGAGCGCGGCAGCTACAACATCGCCGGCACCACCTTCACGCCCGCGCAGATCGCCGCGGCGATCCGCAAGCATGTGCCGGACTTCGAGATCCGCTACGAACCCGACTACCGCCAGGCGATCGCGCAAGGCTGGCCGGATTCGATCGACGATTCGGTGGCGCGCGCTGACTGGGGGTGGAAGGCGCAGTACGGCCTGGAGGAAATGGTCGCGGACATGCTGGCCAACCTGAGGACGGCGCTGGCCGCCTGAGCGCTATGGCACGGCGGCGTCGATGGCGATCCGCACGCCTTCGCTGCCGACTGCCAGCGGACCGCTGCGCCCGACCAGGTCGCCCGACTGCGGCATGGCATTCCCGCTCGCGGAAATGCGCGCCTCCACCACCACCTGCGTGTGTGCCGACAGCTTGCGGTCGGGCCGCATTGCCATCGCGTCGTCCAGCGTGAACGTCAGCGGCAGGTCGCGCGCCTGCCGGCGCAGCACCGCCAGAGGCTTGCGCGAGCCGTCGGCGGGCAGGGCGTAGACGAACAGGGTGTCGCCCGGCTGCGGCGTGCGCCCGGCCTTTTCGCTGAGCGTGACCATGCCGGTAATCTGCGCCGGCTGCGCGGCGGACGTGCCACGCGCCGCGGCGAGGTTGGCGGCCACGCGCGCCGCGGTCTGCGAGTCCGGGGGCAGCAGCCGGTGCAGGTGTTCCCAGTAGCCGATCGCCGCCTGCTTGTCGCCGCGCTCCACCGCAGCGCTGGCCGCGAGCGCCAGGGCCTTGGGGTCATCCGGATCCAGCGCCAGTGCCCGGCTGATCTCCGCCATGGGCGCGCCTTGCAGCGAGCCGTTGTTGAGGCTGGCCAGCACGTCGGCGTAATCGGCGCGCAGCGATGCCACCTCGGGCGCCAGCTCGACTGCGCGGGCGTAGGCCGCGGCCGCGTCGGCATACCGCTCCAGCACGCTGTAGGAGCGCGCCAGCATGGCCCAGCCTGCGGGATCGGCCGGCGCTTCGCGAAGCCGCTGCGCCAGCTGGTTGACCATGCCTTCTACCTGCGCGCCGCTGAGCTGGTGCTGGCTGCCGCCGGCCTCAGGCATGTCGCCGGCGCGCCAGAGAGCGACGGGGTTGCCCAGGTGCAGGTAGAGCAGGATGGCGGCACTCGGCAACGCCGCCAGCAACGCCGCGGCGAGCAGTGCAGACGTGCTCGCGCGGGGTGTGCCGGTGGCGGTGTCCGCGGCTTCATCCAGCAGCCGGCGGCCGAGTTCGTCGCGGGCCTCGGCATGCCGGGCCGCGCTCAGCGTGCCGGTGCGCAGGTCGGCGTCGAGTTCGCGCAACTGGTCGCGGTACAGGTCGACCAGCAGCGTGCGCTCCGGTGTGCCAGGGTCGGTAATGGCGTGGCGGCGCAGCAGCGGCCACAGCAGTCCGGCCATGGCGGCGGCGATCAGCGCGGCGGCGAGCAGCCAGAAGGTCGTCATGGTTGTCTGGGGCGGGCAGGATCGGCGGAGGCGTTGAGCAGGCTTTCGAGGTCGCGCCGCGCGCTGTCGTCAAGTGCAGCGCCCGTGCCGCAGTGACGCGCGCGAGCCCGCACGATTGCCCATGCGACGCCGGCAACCAGCAGCAGCGGACCAAACCACAACAGCCACGTCAGCGGCCGCAGCGGCGGCTTGTACAGCACGAAGTCGCCATAGCGCTGCACCAGGTAGTCCTTGACCGCCTGGTCGCTGGCGCCGCCGCGCAGCTGCTCGCGGATCTGGCGGCGCAGGTCGACGGCCAGGTCGGCGTTGGAATCGGCCAGCGTCTGGTTCTGGCACACCAGGCAGCGCAGTTCATTGGACAGCGCATGCACGCGCGCATCGAGCTCGGCCTCGGTCGGCGCGGCAGCCGCCAGCAGCGGCAGGCAGCATAGCCACAGGGCAAGCGCAGCGCGCAGCCTACGCATGGCCGCCTCCCTGGCGCTGCAGCCGCTCGATCAGCGGGATCAGCTTCTGCTCCAGCACCTCGCGGGTGACCGGGCCGACCTGGCGGTAGCGCACCACGCCCTGCTGGTCGATGACAAAGGTCTCGGGCACGCCATAGACGCCGTAGTCGATGCCCACGCGCCCGTCGGCGTCGACCAGCGATGCGGTGTAGGGGTTGCCGAGCCGCTGCAGCCAGTCGCGTGCGGCGCCGGCCTCGTCCTTGTAGTTCAGGCCGTACAGCGGCACCGGCGCGTGCGCGGCGAAGTCGATCAGCACCGGATGTTCGGTGCGGCAGGCCGCGCACCACGAGGCCCACACGTTCAGCAGCCACACCCTGCCGCGCATGTCGGCGGACGCCAGCGTGCGGCCTTCCGGTTCCAGCAGCGGCAGCGTGAAGGCCGGCGCGGCCTTGCCTACCAGCGGCGAGGGCAGCTCGCGCGGATCGTGGCGCAGCCCCGCCGCCAGCGCAACGGCGAGCGCGAGGAAGGCGGCGAGCGGCAGCAGGAAGCGGGTCATGCCGGCGTCTCCTCGCGCGTGGAGGCCAGCGCGGGCGCGGCAGGTTCAGTCACCGGTGCGGGCGCGGCTTCGGCCGCGACGCGGCGGCGCAGCCGGTAGCGCTTGTCGCACGCGGCCACCAATCCGCCCAGCGCCATCAGCACGCAGCCGGCCCAGATCCAGTCGACAAAGGGCTTGACGTGGATGCGCACGGCCCAGGCGCTGCCATCGACGCTGTTGGCCACGTTCTCGCCCAGCGCCACATACAGGTCGCGCGTCAGGCCGCTGTCGATCGCGGCCTCGGTGGTCGGCATGTCCTGGCTGCGGTAGATGCGGCGCTCGGGATGGAGCACCGCCACGCGCTTGCCGTCGCGCGATGCGGACAGCGTGCCGCGCAGCGCGTCGTAGTTGGGACCGGCGACCTGCCTCACGCCGGCGAAGCGGAAGTCGTAGCCGCCGACGCTGACGGTATCGCCCGCGCGCATCGGCAGTTCGCGCAGGCTTTCCTGCCCGGTGACCAGCGTCACGCCCGCGATGAAGATGCCGACGCCGGCATGCGCCAGCAGCATGCCCCAGTAGCTGGGCGCGAGCTGGCGCAGCGCGCTGAACCTGCGCCCCTGCTGGTGGCGCAGCCGGGCCGCCAGGCTCGCCACCGCGCTCAGCACGCACCATGCCGCCAGCAGCAGCCCCAGCCCGGTCATGGCGGAGGCGTTGCGCAGCACCAGCAGCAGCCCCAGGCCGATGGCCACGCTGGCGATGCCGGCCCAGCGCAGCCGCCGTGCCATGTCGGGCAGGCTGCCATGGCGCCAGCGCGCCAGCGGCGCCGCGCCCATCAGCAGCACCGCCGGAGCCATCAGCGGCACGAACACCTGTTCGAAGTAGGCAGGGCCGACCGAGATCTTGCCCAGTCCCAGCACATCGACCAGCAACGGGTAGAGCGTGCCGAGCAGCACCGTCGCCGCCGCCACCGCCAGCAGCACGTTGTTGGCCAGCAGCAGCGATTCGCGCGAGACCGCGGCAAACTCGGCCCGCCGCGACACGCACGACAAGCGCGGGGCGCGCCATGCGTACAGCGCCAGCGCGATGCCGGTGAGCAGGCCGAGCAGCGCCAGGATGAAGATGCCGCGCCTGGGATCGACCGCGAACGCATGCACCGAGGTCAGCACGCCGGAGCGGACCAGGAAGGTGCCGAGCAGGCTCAGCGAGAACGTGAAGATGGCGAGCAGCACGGTCCACGCGCGGAACGCGCCGCGCTTCTCCGTGACCGCCAGCGAATGCATCAGTGCGGTCCCCGCCAGCCATGGCACGAACGAGGCGTTCTCGACCGGATCCCAGAACCACCAGCCGCCCCAGCCCAGCTCGTAATATGCCCACGCGCTGCCCAGCATGATGCCCAGCGTCAGGAACGCCCACGCCACCGTGGTCCACGGCCGCGACCAGCGCGCCCAGGCGGCGTCGACGCGCCCGGCCAGCAGCGCCGCCACGGCAAAGGCAAAGGTCACCGAGAAACCGACATAGCCCATGTAGAGCAGCGGCGGGTGGAAGACCATGCCGGGATCCTGCAGCAATGGATTGAGGTCGCGCCCCGCCATCGCCGGCGGCAGCAACCGTATGAAGGGGTTGGAGGCAAACAGCAGGAACAGCAGGAAGCCCGCGCTGATCGCCCCCATCACGCCCAGCACGCGCGCCACCGCCGCAAGTGGCAGTTGCCGGCTGTAGCGCGCCACCGCCAGCGACCACAGCGCCAGCATCAGCGTCCACAGCAGCATCGAGCCTTCATGCCCGCCCCATACCGCTGCAATGCGGTAGGCAAGCGGCAGGGCGCTGTTGGAGTTGGCGGCGACATAGCGCACGCTGAAGTCGCTGGCGGCGAAGCTCCATGCCAGCGCCGCGAACGACAATGCCACCAGCACGCATTGCACGCGCGCCGCCGGCCGCGCCACCGCCATCCACGCCAGCCTGCCGCTTGCCGCGCCGGCCAGCGGCACTGCCGCCTGCACCAGTGCGACCAGCAGCGCGACGATCAGCGCGAAGTGCCCCAGTTCGGCGATCATTGACGCGCTCCCTGCGTCGGCGCACCGGCCATGCGGCGGTTCACCTGTTCAGCCTGCCTGAGAGCATCGGCGGCTTCGGGCGGCATGTAGTTCTCGTCGTGCTTGGCCAGCACCTCGCTGGCGACGAAGGTGCCGTCGGCTTCCAGCTTGCCGCGCGCGACCACGCCCTTGCCCTCGCGGAACAGGTCGGGCAGCAGGCCGCGGTAGCGCACCGGCACCTGCCGCGCGGTGTCGGTGACGACGAAGCGCACGGTCATGCCGTCGCCTTCGCGCCGGATCGAGCCGGGTTCGACCAGTCCGCCAAGCCGGAAGCTGCGCGCCACCGGCGCTTCCTGCGCGGCCACCTGGCTGGGGCTGAAGAAGAACACCAGGTTGGAGCGGAAGGCATTGAGCACCAGCGCCAGCGCGATGCCGCCGCAGGCCAGGGCCGCGGCGAGCATGCCGAAGCGGCGCTGGCGCGGCGTCATTGGCGCGTGCTGGCCTGTCGCGCGCTGGCGCGGCAGCGGCGCGCCAGCAGCACCAGTTCCAGCGCCAGCAGCAGCGCGCTCATGCCGAACGCGCCGGCGATGAAAAGGCCATGGTGCCCGTATGGCAGCACCTGCGGGAGCAGCGAATGGGTCATGATGTCTCTCCGGTAACCGGCACTTCGCCGCGCTCGCGCAGGATGCAGCGCACGCGCACCAGCGCCACGGCGATGGTGTACATCCAGCACGCCAGCGTCATCAGCAGCATGCCCGCCAGCATGGTGGCCGCCATCGACGGCGCCGCCGTCAGGCTGACCGAAGCGCCCTGGTGCAGCGTGTTCCACCACTGCACCGAGAAGTAGATCACCGGGATATTGGCCACGCCCACCAGCGCCAGCACCGCGCAGGCGCGCTCGGCGCGGCGCGGCTCGTCGATGGCAGATTCCAGTGCGATAAAGCCGAGGTACAGGAACAGCAGGATCAGCTCGGAGGTCAGCCGCGCATCCCAGACCCACCACGTGCCCCAGGTCGGCTGGCCCCACAGCGCACCGGTCCAGAGCGCCAGCGCCGTGAACAGCGCGCCGGTGGGCGCCAGCGCCGAGGCCATCATCGACGACAGCCGTGTGCGCAGCACCAGCGCCAGCGCGCAGTAGCCGGCCATGACCAGGTAGATGAACATCGACATCCATGCCGCCGGCACGTGGATGAAGATGATGCGGTAGACCTCGCCCTGCTGCGCGTCGGTGGGCGCCAGGGCAAAGCCGACATACAAGCCGGCGAGGGCGAACACCGCCGCCGCGGCGAAGAACCACGGCGCCATGCGTCCGGCCAGCGGATAGAACCGTACTGGCGCCGCGTATGCCGTCCAGGCAAAACGCGCCCGCGGCGCCCCGGCAGTGGGCAGCGATGGCAGCGGCTGGCTCATGCCGGTGTCTCCATGGCGATGCGTAGCCCCGCGGCAGTGGCCAGCGGGCACAGGAACAGCGACAGCGCCAGGCACGCGCCCAGCAACGAGAACTGCGGCACCACGTCGAGCCCGGCGTCGGCCGCGGCCGCGGCGCTGGCGCCGAACACCAGCACCGGCACGCACAGCGGCAGCACCAGGATGCACAGCAGCACCGCGCCGCCGCGCACGCCCAGCGTCAGCGCGGCGCCCACCGCGCCGATCAGGGAGAGCGCCGGCGTGCCAACCAGCAGCGAGGCCGACAGCAGCAGCGATGCACCCCATGGCAGCCCGTACTGCTGCGCCAGCAACGGTGTCAGCAGCAACAGCGGCAGCCCGCTGGTCAGCCAGTGCGCCGCGATCTTCGCCAGCACCAGCAGCGCCAGCGGATGCGGCGACAGCAGCAGCTGGTCGAGGCTGCCATCGGCGTGCTCCTGCGCGAACAGCCGCGACAGCGACAGCATCGACGCCAGCAGCGCCGTGACCCACAGGATCCCGGGCGCCAGCGCGCGCAGCTGCTGCGGCTCGGGACCGATCGCCAGCGGGAACAGGCTCGCCGCGATGACAAAGAACACCACGCTGCCGAACAGGCTGGCGCGCCGGCGCCAGGACAGCGACACGTCGTGCGCGACGATGGCGGCCAGGGTGCGGGTCATGCCATCGCCTCCAGCCGCAGCACCGTGCCGCCGGCGCGCAGCAGCTGGTGGGTGGCGATCACGGCCATGCCGCCCGCTGCCAGGTGCGCGTCGAGCTGCGCGTCGAAGCGCGCGCAGGCGTCGGCATCCAGCGCTGCCACCGGTTCGTCGAGCAGCCACAGCGCGCGCCGCGCCAGCGACAGGCGCGCCAGCGCCACGCGCCGCCGCTGCCCTTGCGACAGCGCGCGCACCGGCGTGTGCGCGACACGCTCCAGCGCCTGCGCGGCCAGGGCACTCGCGACCGTGCCGGCCGCGTCGGTGCCGGCCATGCGCGCGGCAAAGCGCAGGTTTTCAGCCGGGCTCAGGTCCGGGTCGATGCCATTGGCATGGCCGACATAGGCCAGCGCCTGCAGGTAGGCAGGATCGCCGGCGCGCAGCGGCCGGCCGTGCCAGTGCAGCGTGCCTTGGTCCGGCACGGCGAGGCCGCACAGCACGCGCAGCAGGCTGGTCTTGCCGCTGCCATTGGCGCCCAGTACCTGCAGCAGGCAGCCGGGCGACAGCGCCAGGTCGATGCCGCGCAGCACCGGGCGGCCGGCGCGCGACAGCCCGAGCCCTTCACCGCTCAGCGCGGGAGGGATCGAACCGGGCCGGGCGGCGGGTGGCAGCACGCGTCATTTCTCCTCGGCCTTGGATACGTCCGGCAGGTGGTGCGCGATCCCCTTGTGGCAGTCGATGCAGGTCTTTTCCTTGTTGGCCAGGTAGGTCGAGTGCATGGCTTGCGCGCGCGGGCTCTGCCGCGTGAAATCCATCGACTGGTAGTCATGGCAGTTGCGGCATTCCAGCGAATCGTTGGCCTTGAAGCGGGCCCATTCGTGCTGCGCCAGCGTGAGACGGTGCGCCTGGAACTTCTCGCGCGTGTCGACGGTGCCGAAGATCTTGGCCCAGACCTCCTTGGACGCCTGCATCTTGCGCGCCATCTTGTCGGTCCAGTTGTGCGGCACGTGGCAGTCCGAGCATTTGGCGCGCACGCCGCTGCGGTTGGTGAAGTGGATGGTGCCCTGCAGCTCCTGGTAGACGTTATCGCGCATCTCGTGGCAGCCGGTGCAGAACTGCTCGGTGTTGGTCAGTTCCAGCGCGGTATTGAACGCGCCCCAGAACACCAGGCCGGCAATAAAGCCGCCCAGCGTCAGGAAGCCCAGGCTGAAATACGCGCTGGGCCGGTTGATGGTCCGCCAGTAGCGCTTGAGCAGGTCGAGCATGGCGCGCATCCGCAATGAGGTTGAGGTCGGGGCCGGGCGCTGCTATCTGGTTGCTCCCTTATTTGGCCGCTCCCTTGGTGTCGGCTGCTCCTTTGGCGCCGGGCTTGCGCTTGAGCATCTGCTCGACATCGATGAAGCTATTGCCCACCAGCGGCTTGGCGTCCGCCTGCGGCACGTGGCACTGCGTGCAGAAATAGCGGCGTGGCGACACCTCGGCCAGCACGTTGTTGTCGCGGTCCATGTAGTGCGTGATGCTGACCGGGATCGCCTGGGTTTCTTCGGTGCGGGTGCGCGCGTGGCAGAACATGCAGCGGTTGAAGTCCTTGTCGAGCTGGTAGCCGTCGATCTTGTGCGGGATCGTCGGCGGCTGCATGGTGTAGTTGCGGTTGCGGCGGATGTCCTTGTTCTCGGTCGGGTACAGGATCGGCGCCTTGCTTTCGTTGGCGATGGGGGTGGGCCCGCGCATGGCATCGACCACCCCCTGCTGCTGTTGCTGCTGCGCGCGCGCCGGCAGCGGCAACGCCGCCAGCACCGCCAGCAGCAGCGTGAGCAAGGCCAGCAGTGGCAGCCAGGATCGACTCGGTTTCATGGCGTCTCCCTGTGGTATCGGCCGCGCTAGACCTTGACGATCTTGACCGCGCACTTCTTGAAGTCGGTCTGCAGCGAGATCGGACAGGTCGCATCCAGCGTTACCTTGTTGATCAGCTGGCTGGCGTCGAACCACGGCACGAACACCAGCCCGCGCGGCGGCGCGTCGCGCCCGCGGGTCTCCAGGCGCGAGCGCATGCGCCCGCGCCGCGACACCACTTCCACTTCCACGCCGCGGCGCAGGCCCATGGCCTTGGCGTCCTCGGGATGCATGAACACCACCGCGTTGGGGAAGGCGCGATACAGCTCGGGCACGCGGCGCGTCATCGAGCCGGAATGCCAGTGCTCCAGCACGCGCCCCGTGACCAGCCAGTACGGATACTCCTGATCGGGCGATTCGGCGGGCGGCTCGTAGGGCAGGGCGAAGATCACCGCCTTGCCGTCGGGGTTGCCATAGAACTGGTAGCCGGTGCCGGCCTTCACGTAGGGATCGCTGCCTTCGCGGTAGCGCCAGCGCGTTTCCTTGCCGTTGACCACCGGCCAGCGCAGGCCGCGCGCCTCATGGTAGGCGTCGAACGGCGCCAGGTCGTGGCCGTGGCCGCGGCCAAAGGTGGCGTATTCCTCGAACAGCCCCTTCTGCACGTAGAAGCCGAAGGCCTTGGCCTCGGCGTTGTGGTACTCGGTGCTGACTTCCTTGAGCGGGAACTTGTCGACCTGCCCGTTGCGGTAGAGCACGTCGAACAGGGTCTTGCCACGGTATTCCGGCTTCTTCGCGATCAGGTCGGCGGGCCAGACGTCCTCCACCTTGAAGCGCTTGGAAAACTCCATCAGCTGCCACAGGTCGGAGCGCGCCTCGCCCGGCGCATCGACCAGCTGGTGCCAGAACTGCGTGCGGCGTTCGGCATTGCCGTAGGCGCCTTCCTTCTCGACCCACATCGCGCTGGGCAGGATCAGGTCCGCCGCCAGCGCGGTGACGGTGGGATAGGCGTCAGACACCACGATGAAGTTGGCGGGATTGCGGTAGCCCGGCAAGCCCTCTTCCATCAGGTTTGCCGCCGCCTGCATGTTGTTGTTGACCTGCACCCAGTACGCATTGAGCTTGCCGTCCTTGAGCATGCGGTTCTGCAGCACGGCGTGGTAGCCCGGCTTGTCGGGAATGGTGCCCGCCGGCAGCTTCCAGATGCGCTCGGCTTCTTCGCGGTGCTTGGGATTGGTCACCACCATGTCCGCCGGCAGCCGGTGCGAGAAGGTGCCCACCTCGCGCGCGGTGCCGCACGCGGACGGCTGTCCGGTCAGCGAGAACGGGCTGTTGCCCGGCGTGGCGATCTTGCCGGTCAGCAGGTGCAGGTTGTAGACCATGTTGTTGGCCCAGCTGCCGCGCGTATGCTGGTTGAAGCCCATGGTCCACAGCGACATCACCTTGATGTTGGGATCGGCATAGAGCTCGGCCAGCTGGTCGAGCTTGGCCTTGGGCACGCCCGACAGCTTGCTGACGGTATCGGCGTCGTACTTGGCCACGAAGCGCGCGAAGTCGTCGAACGTGATCGGGCGCGAGGCGCCGGGATCGGCCGCGTTCTTGGCCGCCTTCTGCAGCGGATGCTCGGGACGCAGCCCATAGCCGATGTTGGTCACGCCTTCCTTGAACACCGTGTGCTTGTTGACGAAGTCCTTGTTGACCTTGTTGTTCTTGATGATGTAGTGGGCGATGTAGTTCATCATCGCCAGGTCGGTCTGAGGCTTGAAGATGACCGGGATGTCGGCCAGGTCGAACGAACGGTGGGTGAAGGTCGACAGTACCGCCACGCGGGTCTTGGGATGGCTCAGGCGCCGGTCGGTGATGCGGGTCCACAGGATGGGATGCATCTCGGCCATGTTCGAGCCCCACAGCACGAAGGCATCGGCCGCCTCGAAATCGTCATAGCAGCCCATCGGCTCGTCCATGCCGAAGGTGCGCATGAAGCCCTGCACCGCAGATGCCATGCAGTGGCGTGCATTGGGATCGATATTGTTGGAGCGGAAGCCGGCCTTGTACAGCTTGGACGCAGCATAGCCTTCCCATACGGTCCACTGGCCCGAGCCGAACATGCCCACCGCGGTCGGGCCTTTCTCTTTCAGCACGCGCTTGAACTGGCGCTCCATCTCGTCGAAGGCGCGTTCCCAAGTGACCGGCGCGAATTCGCCGTTCTTGTCGTACTGGCCGTTCTTCATGCGCAGCAGCGGCCTGGTCAGCCGGTCCTGGCCGTACATGATCTTCGACAGGAAATAGCCCTTGACGCAGTTCAGCCCCTTGTTGACCTCGGCCTGCGGGTCGCCGTTCGTGGCAACCACCTTGTTGTCCTTGACCGCCACCGTGACCCCGCAGCCGGTGCCGCAGAAGCGGCACGGCGCCTTGGACCATTTCAGCTTTGTCACCTCGCTGTCCGTGACAAAGTTGGCGGCTCCGGCCGGCAGCGTGACGCCGGCCACCGATGCCGTTGCGGCGACGGCGGTCTGCCTGATGAAATCGCGGCGGGAGATGTTCATCTGGCGCCCTCCTCGTAGATGGTCTCGCTCATGGCATCGGCGTCTTCGTTGTGCTGGTAGACAAGCGCGGCCGACAGCACGCCGGGGAGCTGGTGGAGGTAGGTGAGGTGCGCGGCAATGGCGCGCGAAGTGGG
The DNA here is from genome assembly GCF_004768545.1 of Cupriavidus oxalaticus. Lineage (NCBI taxonomy): Bacteria > Pseudomonadati > Pseudomonadota > Betaproteobacteria > Burkholderiales > Burkholderiaceae > Cupriavidus > Cupriavidus oxalaticus. Next base: position 2,028,707 of record NZ_CP038634.1, read on the forward strand.
CGCTTCGATGGTGACCACGAGCTTGCCGGCATCGCTGGCGGCGTGGACCTCTGCGCCGGTGAGGGATTCGATGGCGCTGCGCACTTGCGCCACGCTGGCCGGATGCGCATGCACGACGATACCGGCAATATGCCACTCGTCGCTGGCTGGCAGCGGCTGGATGGGGATCGCACATCTGGCTGCGGGCATGCGGAAGCTCCGGTTCAATGCCGTTTCAGTCTGTGCTGCAGCTTGTTCTTATCTAACATCAATGGCGCCAAAGGCGCGCCACGCGTTCAGTGCGTTGGGGGGCCGCTGACCAGCTGGGTCATCCAGACAATGAACCCATAGCCTGCCACGACGATGACGGAAAGCACCGGCACCATCACGGCGGTCAGGAACAGGAAGCTGCGCAGTTCTTCTTTCTTGCGCTGCGGATCGTGGACTTCCCCGGTTTCCATCATGACTTGAAGTAATCGGTGAAAGTGGTCAGGCAATGCACCTGATGCGTAACACCATTAAAGGAAGCGCGGTCGAAGGTGTCAAGACTGCACTCGTGCGGCGTTCTGGCGGCTTTTGCAAGATTTGGTGCGATGGCTCACGCAAGCAGCCCGCGCGCCCGCGCCAGCGCGACGGCCTCGGTGCGGCTCTGCGCGCCCAGCTTGGCATGGATGCGGCGCAGATGCGACTTGACCGTCAGTTCCGAGACAAACAGTTTCTGCGCGATAACCCGATTGCGGTATCCGGCCGACAGCATATGCAGGACTTCGAGTTCGCGCGCGGTCAGCGGATCGGCCGATCCAGCCCTGGCCGTGGGCGATTCAACCGCGGGCGGGCTTGCCTGCGTGCCGGCATCACGGCCTTGCTGCAGCCGTGCCAGCAGCCCGGCCACGAACGGCGCCGCCACACCCAGCGCCGCAGCCTGCGGCAGGTGCGTGGCAGCCCAGCCGCATAGCAGCGCGGCCACGCGCTCGCCTTCGTCCAGGAAGCTGCGCACAAAGCCTTCATGGCTCGCCAGCCGCAATGCCTCGGTGATATCCTGCAGTGCCGCATCGCGCTGGCCCAGGCCGTCGAGCGCGGCGGCGCGCAGCAGGCGCAGGCGGATCAGGCGCCAGTAGCGCTGGTGTGCCAGCGCGGTGGCGATGGCAGGTTCGAGCAGGTCGCGAGCGTGGGCGAATTCGCCTTGCGCGATGGCGAGGCGGCAACGCGCCACGCTCGGCCGCTCGATATCGTTGGCGTGGCCGGCGGCGTCGCCGGCTTCCCAGGCGCCGTACAGCTGCGCGGCGCGCACGGCTTGGGCGGCGGCTTCGAGCCGGCCTTCCAGCGTGGCGACGCGCGCGCGCTCCAGCCACGCCGAGCACACCGCGCGCGCGGCACCGGCCTGCTGGCCGAGCTGCTCGAGTTCGGCAAGGCGCTGCAGCCACTGGCCGCGGTCGCCGCGCAACAGCGCCACGCGGGCGCTCAGCACGTGGCAGGCGATCAGTGCGTCGGGCGGGCCATTGCCCTTGCTGTAGGGCAGCGCGCCGGCGAGAAGCCGCTCGGCATGGTCGATGGCATCGTGCTCGTACAGTGCCTGCGCCCAGCAGATGTCGCTGGAAGGCTTGCCGCCGGTGACTTCGCCGGGCGTCGCGCTCCAGCCGCCCCAGCTGCCGCCGGAGGCCGCGCGGAAGCGTGCCAGCGCATTGCCGAGCCGGCCCTGTACCAGATCGATCACGCCTTCCAGGCTGTCGGTGATGCCGCGCATCGGCAGCGGGCGCGGCGCGCGCTGCATGGCGCGCGACAGCACGCTGCGGGCCTCGTCGTAGCTGGTGCGTGCAGATCAGCGCATAGGCCAGCGAATTGGCGAGGATGCAGTACTGGAAGCTGTCGTCCGGCGCGAGCCGGTGCAGGTGGGCCGTGGCGGCGTCGCGGCAGGCCTGGACCCGGTCGGCCATGGCCAGCACCACGCAGTGCAGCGTCTGCGCCTCCACGGCCACGCTGGTGTCGGCAACCGCTGCCTGCGCCAGGAAGGGCTCGACCGCGGCCATGGCCTCGCCGTGGCGGCGGTTGAGCAGCAGCGCCCAGGCGCGCGTCAGCGCAAGCGTGGGCAACCGGCCCAGCGCCGCCGGTGCAACCTGGTCGAACCAGCGCAGCAGCAGCCGCACGCGGCCGGTGGCCAGCAGCGCGCCCGATTCGCTGGCGATTGCGGCCAGCGCTTCGTCGTGGCGGCCTGCCTGCAGCAGGTGGTCAACAGCCGGTACCGGGTAGCCGTTGGCCAGGTACCAGCGCGCGGCGGCAAGATGCAGCTGCGGCGCGCGGCCCGGTGCCTGCGCGGCCAGCCGGTGCTGCAGGAAGCTGGCGAAGAGGCGGTGGTAGCGGAACCAGTTGCGCTCGGCGTCGAGCGGGAACAGCAGCAGGTTGGCGCGCTCGAGGTGGTCGAGCATCTGGCGCGCGTCGTCGCGGCCGGTGAGGGCATCGCACAGCGGTGCGCTGAGCTGGCCGAGCACGCTGGTGTCTAGCAGGAAGGCGCGGCAGGCGTCGGACTGCCGCGCGAGGATGTCTTCGGCAAGGAACTCGCCCAGTTCCAGGTGTGTGCCGGAGAACGACGCGACAAAGGCCGCGTGGTCGCTGCGCTGCTGCAGCGACAGCGCCGCGAGGTAGATCGCCGTGGCCCAGCCCTCGGTGCCGCGGTGCAGCGTGGCGATGTCGGGGTCGCGCAGCGGCAGGGCGCAGCGGCCGCGCAGCAGCTCGGAGGTCTCCTGCAGAGAAAAGCGCAGCGCCGCCGGCGCGATCTCCAGCAGCTGGCCGCGCGCGCGCAGGCGCCCCAGGCCCAGTTCCGGCGTGGCCCTGGACCCGGCCACCAGCGTGCCGCACTGTGGCAGAGCCGCGATCAGCTGCTGCAGGAAGTCGAGCGCTGGTGCGCCATGCAGCGTTTCGAGATCGTCCAGCACGATCGCGAACGGCTGTGACGCGCTGCCCACCCGCTCGAGCAGGGCGTGCGCCAGCCGCGGGCCGCTGTCACCTGTCTCGGCCGACGCCCCACGTTTGCCGCGCAATGGCGCCAGGCCCGCTTCCAGGTGCACCAGCAGGCGCTCCAGGTCGTTGTCGCCGGCGTCCAGGCGCAGCCAGGCGACCGCATGGTGCTGCGCCAGGCAATGCGCGGCGTATTGCTGCATCAGCGTGGTCTTGCCGAAGCCGGCGGCGGCGCGCAGCACGATCACGCGTGCCGCGCGCGCTTCGGCCATCTGCGCCACCAGGTGCGGGCGGTGCAACATGGCCGCATGCGCCACCGGCGGGGCGAGCTTGGAGGCAAGGACGGCGGGCCGGGGCCGGACGGCCCCGGCGGTGGCGTGAAGGGCAGGCGGGTGCAAGACGTTCCTGGGGCGCCATGGCGCGGGCGGGGCTTGAGTGCGGCCGATTCTTCCACGTGCCTCAGGGTTGCGTCCTAGTTCGTTTGGACGATTTTGGCGGCCGGTGGGATTTTGCTCCTTTCGATGGACGACACCGCCGCGTGCCGCGCCTAAAGTGGCCCGCACGCGCCGCTGGGCGCGCAGCAGGGAGCCATACCGGCACCTGCCCGGAACGGCACGCAGAGGCCGGCCGGCAGCGTGGCGCAGTACAGGCCGGCACGGGCGCTGCCCGGATGCCACCGGCCCCATGACAGGAAACCAAGGAGACAAGCAATGCAGCAAGGCAGGCGCAGGGTACTGCGGCAACTGGGTCTTGGCGCCGCGGGCGCGGCCCTGGCGGGCACCGGCTGGACGGCACGAGCGCAAGGCGCGGCCTATCCGGCACGCACGGTGCGCATCGTGATGCCGTACGCGGCGGGCGGCACCGGCGACGTGGTCGCGCGCGCCATCGCCGACGGCCTGGCCAAGGCCTGGGGCAAGGCCGTGGTGGTCGACAACCGGCCCGGCGCCGGCGGCATGATCGGTGCCGACATGGTGGCCAAGGCCGAGCCCGACGGCTATACGCTGCTGTTCGCGCTGACCGGGCTGGTGCAGGCGCCCAGCCTCTATACCAAGGCGACCTTCAACCCGGTGCGGGACTTTGCGCCGATCTCCGAACTGGCAACGTCGCACCTCGCGCTGGTGGTGCAGCCCGACGTGCCCGCCGCCAGCATCAGGCAGCTGGTCGACTACATTCGCAAGCTCGGCAAGCCGCTGCCGTACGGTTCGTACGGGCTGGGCTCGAGCGGACACCTTTACATGGAGATCTTCGGCCGCAACGCGGGCGTGCCGCTGACCCACGTGCCGTACAAGGGCGAGGGCCCGATGCTCAATGACCTGCTCGGCGGCCAGCTGCCTGCCGCCATGGTGGCCGCGGTGTCGGCGCGCCAGCATGCGCGTACCGGCAAGCTCAAGGTGATCGCCGTTGCCGGGCAGGCACGCTCGCCGCTGCTGCCCGACGTGCCGACGTTCCAGGAGGGCGGCGTGCCGGGATTGGAGCGGCAGGGATGGATCGGCCTGTTCGCGCCAACGGGAACGCCACGCGCCATCGTCGACAAGGTGTCGGTCGACGTCAATCGCGTGCTGACCAACGCCGACCTGCGCGCGCGCATGGTTGACCTCGGCATCTTGCTGAAGGGTTCATCGCCGGCGGCGTTCACCGACGTAGTGAAGCAGGAGCAGGCCTATTGGGCCGAGGCGATCCGCGCCTCGGATATCCGGCTCGATTGAACGAAAGCACGGGCGGCCGCGCCGCCCGTGTGCCACGCCTACTGGTAAGTCACTACCATCATGTGGCCGTCCGGCCTGCCGCGCCGCCCGCCGAGCAGGCTGCGGAACACCGGCTCCACGCGCATCGTCGCCGTGGCGACACGCGCGTGCGCGCCGGCGCGCACCGGCGGCATCGGCACTGGTGCCGAGACCGTCCGTCCCGTAGCATCGACGCAGCGCGCGTGCACTTGTACCGCCGTGGGCGTGAAGCCGCATGACGGATTGACGATGGCCCCGCGAAACGTGATCGTGCCCGTTTGCGCCACCGCGATGCCGGCCAGGGCCAGCGCCAGGACTCCACCCACTATCAGCTGCCCGGTGATGCCGGGAACTGCCCCGCTTCGTTTCATTGATCTCATGTCATCACTCCGCTGTCGGTGTGGTGCGGATGCAAGCCCCGAGCGATGCGGTGCTGCCACTGCGCGAACGGTAGGGGCAGAACATGCGCCACTTGATGATAGTGGCCGCAATAGTGATTTCTTGGGACTTGGAACAATGCTGTGACCATTGCTCCGGCAAGCGGGGCGCAGGGCGCCCTGCAACAGCATCAGCCAGCCTGGCCAGTGCCTTCCCGCAGGATCAGGCGCGAGCGCGCGAAACCGGCGTGCGTGCGCAGCGCCTGCATCAGCTGGTCCGACGGCACGCGGTCGAGATCGGTCACCACATAACCGGTGGTGCCGCGCGTCTGCAGGTGCTGGCCGGTGATGTTGACCCCTTCCTGCGCCAGCAGCGTATTGAGCGCGGCCAGCGCACCCGGCGCGTTGCCATGCACGTTGAGCAACCGCGCCGGTGCCTGCAGGGGACCTGGATCGACCTCGGGAAAGTTCACCGCGCCGATGGTGCCGCCGGTCGCCAGGAAGTGCGCCAGCTTGGCCGCGACCTCGGCGCCGATATTCTCCTGCGCCTCTTCGGTGCTGCCGCCGACGTGCGGGGTCAGCAGCACGTTGGACAGGTTCTGCAGTTCGCTGACGAACGGATCGTTGTTGGTCTTGGGCTCTTGCGGGAACACGTCGATGGCGGCGCCGCCCAGGCGCTTTTCGCGCAGCGCCGCGGCCAGCGCGCCAATGTCGACCACGCTGCCGCGCGAGGCATTGATCAGGATCGCGCCAGGCTTGAACGCGGCCAGCACGCTCGCATCGATCATGTTCCTGGTGCGCGGCGTGGCCGGGACATGCAGCGTCACCACCTCGGCCTGCGACACCGCTTCTTCGAGCGAGCCCGCGGCACGCGCCGAGCCGTGCGACAGCCGCGCCAGCACGTCGTAGTAGACCACGCGCATGCCCATCGATTCAGCCAGCACGCCGACCTGCGAGCCGATATTGCCGTAGCCGACGATGGCGATGGTCTTGCCGCGCGCCTCGAAGGCGCCGCTGGCCCCCTTGGCCCACTTGCCGGCATGCGCGAGCGTGTTTTTCTCGGGGATCCGGCGCAGCAGCATCACCGCTTCGGACACGACCAGTTCGGCCACCGAGCGCGTGTTGGAAAAGGGCGCGTTGAATACCGGAATGCCCGCATGCGTGGCGGCCTCCAGGTCGACCTGCGAGGTGCCGATGCAAAAGCAGCCGATCGACAGCAGCCCCGGGGCGCTGCGGATATCGTCGCCGCGCAGGTGCGTGGCCGAGCGGATGCCGACTATGTCATGGCTGGCCAGTACTTCGCGCAATTCAGGACCGGCCAGTGCACCGGTCCGGCGTTCGACCTGCAAGCCGGCTTCGGCCAGCCGTGCGGTGGCGCTCTGGTGAATGTTCTCGAGCAGGATCGCAGTGGTCACGTTCGTTTTCCGCGTGGAGGGATGGGTCTACCCTCCATTCTGCGCGCAAAACGGCACGGGACCCCGGGAGTCCCTGCTGCCGGCAATGACACCGGCATGCCTGGGACAACGCGCCCGTGCGTTGCCCCGTGCCGGTTCAGCGCGAGCGGCGCGAGTCGCCGCCGAGCGGGTCGACGATGATCATGGTCTGGCGCAGCACTCCGCCGTCATCGAAGTAAGCGCTGAAATGCGCGCTCTGCAGGCCGTCCTTGTACATCCGCCACGACCACGCCTCGCGCTTCATCAGGGGATAGTACTGGATGGGTTCGCGGGGCAGGCCGAAATGCTCCTGCATGTCTTTCTTGGTCCAGACATTGACCTGGGCACGATAGACCTCCATTTCGGTCAGCATCTGGCGGTAGCTGGTGAGCCTGCCGCCGGCATCGAAATCGGCGGCGTAGACCTCATGGCCGAAGGGCTGGCGCGACCACAGCCAGCGCGTGGTGCCGTCAGCCAGGCGGAAAGTCTCGGTGGGTGGCCCGAAGGTCTGGCGCACGGCACTTTCCGGGCTGCCGATCAACTTCTGTCCGGTCTGTACGGGCTGCAGCGTGGCGCAGCCCCCGAGCGTGCCGGCCAGCCATGCGGCCGCGCACAGGCGGCCGGCGAGCCGAAGTTGCATGCGAAGCTGCATGGCGTTCTCCTGCGGGCGTCATGCCCGCATCCGCCATTCTCTGACCAGTGCGATGCCCGGCGCAACAGGTGCCCGACGTGCCGGGGCGCCGGGCGCCGCCGGGACGATCAGCAGCGGCCCTTCTTGGCCTGGCCCGGCGGACAGAAGGATTCGTTGCCGTACGGGTCGACGCGGCAATTGCCCTTCTTGGCCTGGCCCGGGGGGCAGCCGGGACCCCCGCCGCCATACGTGTCATACGGGGCAACCACGCAGCCGCCGAGCAGGGCGCTACACGCAACGAGCAATGCCAGGACGGATTTCATCGATTTCTCCTTGTTGTGGGGGATCCGAATGCGCAGCAGGATAGTGCGTCGGCCTGTCGTCAATTGTAAGGAATAGTGAATAGACGAGCCGCGCCCGGCGCCGGGGATGGCGCCCGGATGCGTGCTGGAATATTCGAGCCGCGACGTTACGGCAGGTGCCGGCCGGGCAGCCGGGATGCCGGCGCGCCGGTGGGGCGGGCGGCCTGGCCCGCGGTGCCTTGCCGGCGTGCCGGGCCGGCCTTGGCCTGCCCGGTACCGCGAGGCGCCGTCAGCCGGCGGTCGCCGTCGATGCGCTCCGCCGGCGCGGAAAATGCCCCGATCCTGACGGGCTCGCCCATGCCGCCGGTAACGTGCTGCGCATGGGCGATGCCGGAAGCCGCGGCCAGCAGCGCGGCGGCAACAAGGGGGAGGGCAGGAAGTCGAGGCATGGAAGGTTCCGGTCGTCGGTGCCGTACGGCACGTGGCAGACGGATGTGTCGCGGCTTCGTGCGGGCGACGGGAGCATAGCCGAGCTTGCTAGCCGTGGGTGTAATAGATTGTTACTCGGTCGCCACCTAGCCATCATCAGTCATCATATAACATTGAGCAATTCGACGCCTTGGCGGATTCTGGCGGACTCAAAGTTTTAAACCGGTGGAATTTGCAACTTTATAGGCCAATATACGGCACATTGTTCCGACTGAAGTACCAAGTATACCGGGTAATCCCCAGCACAATCTTTGTCGTATCCTCATAAAATGTTGTACGACAACGTATTACGAATGCCAAGGGAGACCCAGATGCGCGAGAACCGGATCCGGAAGATGTGGGCGGCGGGCCAGGCCGTGGTGAATGGCTGGCTGTCCATCCCCAGCGCCTTTGCCGCCGAGACCATGGCCCACCAGGGCTGGGACTCGCTCACGATCGACCTGCAGCATGGCGCGCTTGACTACGCCGATGCACTGGCGCTGCTGACAGCGATCTCGACCACGGACACCGTGCCGGTCGTGCGCGTGCCGTGGAACGAGCCCGGCATCCTGATGAAGGTGCTCGATGCCGGCGCGAATGGCGTGATCTGCCCGATGGTCAATACCCGCGCCGACGCCGAGCGCCTGGTGGCCGCCACGCGCTATCCGCCGCTGGGCGCGCGCAGCTTCGGTCCGATCCGCGGGCTGCTGTACGGCGGCGCCGACTACGCCCAGCACGCCAACGACACCGTGGTGGTGCTGGCGATGATCGAGACCCGGCAAGGGCTGGAGAACCTGGACGAGATCCTGTCGGTCGACGGGCTCGACGGCGTCTATATCGGCCCGTCCGACCTGTCGCTCGCGCTGGGCTGCCGGCCGACCTTCGACGACGTCGACCCGCCCGTGGCACAGGCCATCGAGCACGTGGTTGCCCGAGCCAGGGCGCACGGGCGTCTCGCGGGCGTCCATAACGGCGCGCCGGCGGCCGCGTTGCGCCGCATCGGGCAAGGCTTCGGCTTCGTCACGGTCAGTTCCGATGCGCGGCTGATGGCTGCAGGCGCGCAGCAGGTCATGGCCGAGATGCGCGCCGGACAGCCACGGCAGACCGCGGCCCCGGCGCCCGGCAGCAGCGGCTACTAGGCCCGCCTGGCCACAAACAACACCGAACCGTACCGAACGCAAGGAGAGCAAAACGTGAAACTCGGATTCATTGGCCTTGGCATCATGGGCAGCCCGATGGCGCAGAACCTGATCGCCGGCGGGCATGAAGTCAGGCTGTCGAGCCGCAGCGGTGCGCCGCGGGCGCTGGTCGACCTGGGCGGCATCGCCTGCGCGTCGGGCCGCGAAGTGGCGCAGGGCGCCGACATCATCTTCCTGATGGTGCCCGACACCCCGCACGTCGAAGCGGCGCTGTTCGGTGAAGACGGCGTGGCCGCCGGCCTGAGCGAGGGCAAGATCGTGGTCGACATGAGCTCGATCTCGCCGATCGCCACCAAGGGCTTCGCCAGCCGCATCAACGCGCTGGGCTGCCGGTACCTCGATGCGCCGGTGTCCGGCGGCGAGGTCGGCGCGCGCAACGGCACGCTTTCGATCATGGTGGGCGGGCCCGAAGCAACCTTCGCGACCGTGCGGCCCCTGTTCGAGCTGATGGGCAAGAACATCACGCTGGTCGGCGACAACGGCGCCGGCCAGACCGCCAAGGTCGCCAACCAGATCATCGTCGCGCTGAACATCGAGGCCGTGGCCGAGGCGCTGCTGTTCGCCGCCAAGGCCGGCGCCGACCCCGCGCGCGTGCGCCAGGCGCTGATGGGCGGCTTTGCCTCGTCCAAGGTGCTGGAGGTGCATGGCGAGCGCATGATCAAGCGCACCTTCGAGCCCGGCTTCCGCATCGGGCTGCACCAGAAAGACCTGAACCTCGCGCTGTCCAACGCGCGCGAAATGGGCGTGTCGCTGCCCAACACGGCGACCTGCCAGGAGCTGTTCAACGCATGCGTGAGCCACGGCGGTGCTGGCTGGGACCATTCCGCGCTGGTGCGCGCGCTGGAGCTGCTGGCCAACCACGAAATCGGATCCTGAACATGACTGCAACCACATCGTCCACCCAACCCGCCGACAGCATCGCCTGGATCCGGCTGTCTTCCAGCTACCTGCCGCTGGCCACGCCGATCAGCGACGCCAAGGTGCTGACCGGCCGGCAGAAGCCGATGACCGAGGTGGCGATCCTGTTTGCCGAGATCCGCACCGCCAACGGCCATGAGGGGCTGGGCTTCAGCTACAGCAAGCGCGCGGGCGGCCCCGGCCAATTCGCGCACGCGGCCGAGATCGCGCCGGCGCTGATCGGCGAAGACCCGAGCGATATCGCGCGCCTGTGGGACAAGCTGTGCTGGGCGGGCGCGTCGGTCGGCCGCAGCGGCCTGTCGACGCAGGCCATCGGCGCCTTCGACGTGGCGCTGTGGGACCTCAAGGCCCGCCGCGCCGGCCTGTCGCTGGCCAAGCTGCTGGGCGCGCATCGCGACGCGGTGCGCTGCTACAACACCTCGGGCGGCTTCCTGCATACGCCGCTGGACCAGCTGAAGGTCAATGCCGCGGCTTCGGTCGAGCGCGGCATCGGCGGCATCAAGCTCAAGGTGGGCCAGCCCGACGGCGCGCTCGACATCAAGCGCGTGGCCGCGGTGCGCGAGCACCTGGGCGACGCGGTGCCGATCATGGTCGACGCCAACCAGCAATGGGACCGCCCGACCGCGCAGCGCATGTGCCGCACCTTCGAGTCGTTCAACCTGGTGTGGATCGAAGAGCCGCTCGACGCCTACGATCACGAAGGCCACGCCGCGCTGGCGACGCAGTTCGACACCCCGATCGCCACCGGCGAAATGCTGACCAGCGCCGCCGAGCACTGGGACCTGATCCGCCACCGCGCCGCGGACTACCTGATGCCCGATGCGCCGCGCGTCGGTGGCATCACGCCTTTCCTCAAGGTGGCGGCACTGGCCGAGCATGCGGGGCTGATGCTCGCGCCGCATTTTGCGATGGAACTGCACGTGCACCTTGCCGCCGCGTATCCGCGCGAGCCGTGGGTCGAGCATTTCGACTGGCTCGAGCCACTCTTCAACGAGCGCCTGCAGATCCGCAACGGCCGCATCCAGGTGCCGACCGCGCCGGGATTGGGCCTGAGCCTGAGCGAGCAGGCAAGGGCCTGGACGCGCCAGCAGGCGGAATTCGGCCAGCAGCCGTAACCCCGAACAACCCATATACAAGACACACAGCAAACAGGAGACAACCCATGAAAAAGCTGATCGCATCCCTGCTGCTCGGCACAGCCATGGCCACCGCGCACGCCGCCTGGCCGGAAAAGCCCGTCACGCTGCTGGTGCCGTTCCCCGCGGGCGGCTCCAGCGACAACGTCGCCCGCATCCTGGGCGCCAAGATGCAGTCGCAGTTCGGCGGCAGCTTCGTGGTCGACAACAAGCCGGGCGCGGCCGGCATGATCGGCGCCGCCATGGTCAAGCGTGCGCCGGCCGACGGCTACACGGTGTTCGTGTCGTCGCTGGGCCCGTTCGTGATCGGGCCGCACCTGACCCGGAACGCCGGCTACGATCCTCTCAAGGACTTCGACTACATCAGCGTGGCGGTGCAGGCGCCCAATGTGCTGGCCGTTCCCGCTAACTCGCCGCACAAGAGCCTGCAGGACGTGATTGCCTACGAGAAGGCCCATCCCAGCAAGATGACCTTCGCCTCTGCCGGCAACGGCACCAGCGACCACCTGACCGCCGAGCTGTTCTGGCAGCAGACCGGCACCGCCGGCCTGCACGTGCCGTACAAGGGCGGCGCGCCCGCGCTGAACGATCTGCTGGGCGGGCAGGTTGATGCCACCTTCATGAACATCAACACCGCGATCCCGCATATCAAGGCGGGCAAGCTGCGCGCGCTGGCCATCACCAGCAGCAAGCGCTCGCCGATCCTGCCTGACGTGCCGACCATGGATGAAGCCGGGGTGAAGGGCGTGACGGTCTACTCGTGGCAGGCCGTGGCGGCGCCGAAGGGGCTGGCGCCGGAGATCAAGGCGAAGCTGCATTCGGCCGTGGTGGCGGCGCTCAACGATCCCGCGGTCAAGCCCAAGCTGCTCGACCTGGGCTTCGAGATCGTCGCCAATACGCCGGAGCAGTTCACGGCGTTCCAGGCGTCGGAGTATGCGCGCTGGAAGAAGGTGATCGAGGTGGGCAAGATCACGGCCGACTGAGCTGAGCTATCCCGGGGCGTGCTCAGCGCCGCGCCAGCCGCTTGAGCGCGCCCGGCTCCAGCAATTCGATCTGCCGGTACTGGCGCCGGATCCAGCCGGCGTCTTCCCATGCCTGCAGGTACTTGGCTACCGTCTGGCGCGAGCGGTTGACCATGTCGCCCAGGTCTTCGGCGCTGATCTGCACGACATGGTCGGTGCGGTCGGCCAGTTCCAGCAGCCGCGCCGCCATGCGCGCATCGACCGGCGCCTGCGCCGCGCTCTCGGCGTGGTCGAAGGCCACGCGCAGCCGCGCGCAGATCTGCTGCACGATCAGGTGCATCCCCTCCGGATGCTGCGCCAGGATCCGGTCGAATGCGCGCCGGTCCAGCACCAGCAACTCGGTATTGCCGACCGCGAAGGCGTCATGCGTGCGCGGCTTGCCGTCGAGCAGCGAGATCTCGCCGAACCAGCGTCCGCGCCCGATCACCGAATACACCGACTCGCGCCCGCCGCTGCTGACGCGGCTCATGCGCACGCGCCCCGACACCACCATGCAGAAGTAAGTCGGCGGATCGCCGCGCGCGAACACCATCTCGCCATCGGCAAAGCGCAGCCGGCGTGCGGCGCCGGCCACGGCGTCGAGCACGCGGGGCGGCGCATTGCGCAGCCAGCCGCTGGCCAGCACGCTGCGCGGCAGCGCCCGCACGGGTTCGATGCGCTTCACTTTGCTGGCCACCTGCTTTCTCATTGCCGTTCCGGTTGAGCCGAGATTGTCCAATACTTAACAGACTTTGGCACGGTGCGCCGCGACAATGCCTGCGTCCAGTCACACACCTCACCCCCGGGAGACCATGCAGATGGCGCAGATCCAGCTCGTCGATTCAGTAAGAGACCGCGTTTCCGACGCGGAATGGCAAATGCGCGTCGACCTTGCCGCGGCCTACCGGCTGGTGGCCCACTTCGGCTGGGACGACCTGATCTTCACGCATATCTCGGCGCGCGTGCCCGATGCGCCGGACCAGTTCCTGATCAATCCGTACGGCATGATGTTCGACGAGATCACGGCGTCGAGCCTGGTCAAGGTCGACCACGAGGGCCAGCCCGTGCTGGAGACGCCGTACGACGTCAACCCGGCCGGCTTCATCATCCACAGCGCCGTTCACGAAGCACGCCCCGAGGTCGGCTGCGTGATGCACACGCATACCTCGCACGGCGTCGCCGTCTCGGCGCAGCAGGCGGGCCTGCTGCCGATCTCGCAGCAATCGATGTTCGCGCTGACCGGGCTGGCCTACCACGACTATGAAGGCGTGGCGCTGCGCGAGGACGAGAAGGCGCGGCTGGTGGCCGACCTCGGCCGCTGCAAGCAGATGATCCTGCGCAACCACGGACTGCTGACGTGCGGGCGCACCGTGTCCGATGCCTTCCTGACCATGTACACGCTGGAGTCGGCCTGCCGCATCCAGATCCTGGCGCAGAGCGGCGGCACGCCGCTGACCATGGTGCCCGAAGCCGCCAGCGCCAACATGGGCCAGCAGGCGCGCCAGGCGACCAAGGGCAAGGGCTCTAACCTGGCCTGGCCCGGCTTGCTGCGCCGCCTGGATCGCATCAACCCCGACTATCGCAACTGAGCCGGCAACTGAGCCGCAACTGAGCCACACCTGACCATGGCCATTCTTGTTCACCTGCCGTCGTTCATGGCGGTCCCCATCACGGCCTTGCTGCGCGAGCAAGCGCCGGACATCACCATCTGGAACGGCCGCGAAGCCGCCGTGCCGGAAGAGGTCGAGGCCATCATCGCCTGGGGCCTGAAGCCGGGCGTGCTGCCCGCCTACCCGAAGCTGCGGCTGGTCTGCGCCGCCACCGCCGGCGTCGACAAGCTGCTGGCCGCGCCGGACCTGCCGCAGGACATGCCGGTCACGCGCATCGTCGATCCCGGCCAGCAGACCGGCATCGCCCACTTCGTGCTGGCCATGGCGCTGCGCCATACCCGCGAACTGGGGGTGTATGCCGAGCAGCGGGGCCGCGGCGAATGGAAACGCCATCGCGGGCGCGCGCTGTCGCGCTGCCGCGTGGGCGTGCTTGGGCTGGGCGAGATCGGCAGCGAGGTGGCGCGCATGTTCGCGGCCATCGGCTTCCCGGTGGCGGGCTGGAGCCGCAGCCCCAAGCACCTGCCCGGCGTGGCGGACTTTACCGGCGACGACGGGCTGGACGCCATGCTGGCGCAGACCGATATCCTGGTCTGCACGCTGCCACTGACGCCGCAGACCAACGGCATGCTCGACCGCAAGACGCTGTCGCGGCTGCCGCAGGGCGCTTACTTCATCAACGTGGGGCGCGGCGAGCATGTGGTCGAAGCCGACCTGCTCGCGCTGATCGACGAAGGCCACCTTGCCGGCGCGGCGCTGGATGTGTTCGCCAAGGAGCCGCCGGCGGCCGACGACCCGATCTGGACCCACCCGCGCATCGAGGCGACGCCGCATATCGCCGCCGATCCGTCGTACGAGCTGGTCGCGCAGCAGTGCATCGAAAACCTGCGCCGCGCGCGCGACGGGCGGCCGCTGCTGAACCAGGTCGACCGGCGGGCCGGCTACTGAGCGGAGCGCCCGCGTTGCATTACAGCGGCGCGGGCTGGGGCGCTGCCGGCGCTGCAGGTGCAGCCGCAGCGGCCGCAGCGGCCGGCTTGCTGCCGGCACCGCTGTAGGAGAAGTACTTTGCCTTGGCGTTGCGGGCCCAGTAGGCCACGGTGAAGTGCTTGCCGTCACGGCCGTACAGCAGTTCCAGGCTGCCATTGGCCGCGGCCCACTCCGCATAGCCGTTCTCCGCCGAGGCTTCGGTCTTGCGCAGCGACGCGTAGCGCGCATCGAGCTTGCCCCGCACGTCTTCCAGCGCCGCACGGTCGAAGGTCATCGTGATCAGCGCCACCGTATCCTGCGCGT
Source organism: Cupriavidus oxalaticus (assembly GCF_004768545.1). Classification (NCBI taxonomy): domain Bacteria; kingdom Pseudomonadati; phylum Pseudomonadota; class Betaproteobacteria; order Burkholderiales; family Burkholderiaceae; genus Cupriavidus; species Cupriavidus oxalaticus. Next base: position 2,043,724 of record NZ_CP038634.1, read on the forward strand.
CGCAGTTCAGCGTCACGCGTGTCAGGCCGGCGAGGTGGAAGCGCTCCAGGCGCTTGAGCTCAACCGTATCGCCGCCGGCCCATTCGGACTTGCCGGTGCGGGCATGGTTTTCCGCCGGGGCGAGCCGTGCGCATTTCGACTTGCCAAGCTCCAAGCCCAGTGGTGCCGCGGTATTGGAGGCGGCAGCGGTGGTGGTGACGGTAGTCGTGGGGGCGGTGGCCGCTGCCTGCGGGGCGGCATGCGCGGCCAATGCTGCAAACGCGGCCATCAGGGCGGCGCAGTGGGGGAAAGCTTTCTTCATCTTCAGGGTGCTGGACGGATTTGCGTGGCGGGATCGATAGGTCACCGCGGATTCTACGGCTTTCCCGAGCGCGCCTGTAGGCCGGCGGCCTGCAATTAATAGCGCTGTGCGCCCGCCGGCTCGGGCCGCGACAGGCGATGGCGGTGACGGGTATCGATGTGAGGCCCTGGGCAAGCCGCCAGGGCAATCTTCACGCAGCCGCCTACCGCCGCTGCGCCAGCCAGATCCCCGCCCCGATCGCCGCCAGCCCCACCCCGTGATACCAGCGCGGCCAGTCGCCCAGCAGCAGCGTGGACAGCAGCGCCGCGAACACCGGTGTCAGCGTGATGAAAAACACCGGCAGTTGCGCGCCAGCCCGGGCAATGGCGCGGTCCCAGGCGAAGTAGGCGAGCAGCGAAGGAATCGTCGCCACGTAGAGCAGGATCGCGGCGACCTTGCCGTTCCAGGGCAGGGGCTGGTCCTGGGCCATCAGTTCCCATGCCGTCACCGGCGCGCTCGCCAGTACGCCGGCGACGATCTGGGCAAACAGCAGGACCGGCAGCGGTACGTCGGGCCGTTGCTTGCGCAGCAGCCAGGTATAGGCGCTCCAGGCAATGGTGGCGGCCAGCATGTAGAGGTCGCCGGGCACGAGGTCGAGCTGGGCCAACCGTGCCGGCTCGCCGCGCACCAGCACGAAGGACACGCCGACCAGGCACAGCAGCGCGCCCGCCACTTGCAGTGGCTTGACCCGCTCGCGGAAGCACAGGGCGCCAATCACGATCAGGAACAGCGGCGTGGACGCACCGATCAGCGTCACGTTGATCGGCGTCGACGTGGTCAGTGCCAGGTACTGCAGCGCGTTATAGCTGCCGATGGACAGCACGCCCATGGCCATGATGACGCCGGCGTGCCGGCGCAGCGCCGCGCGATGCTCCAGCACACCGCGCCAGGCGAATGGCGCAAGCAGCAGGCCGGCCAGCACCCAGCGTACGGAATTCAGCGTGATCGGCGGCACCGTGCCCGCTGCAAGGCGGCCGACGATGGCGTTGCCCGCCCAGCTCAGCGGCGGGAAAGTCAGCAGGAACAGGGTGGTCCAGTCGATGCGTCCGGAGCCGGCGCGGCTTGCTTGCATGGCGAAGGCGGTGTTGGCGAATCGCGCATTATCCGCCAACACCGGCATGGTCCGCAGCGGCGGGACCGCAAATCAGGCGTTGGTCTTGCGCCCCACGCTGCGGATCAGCTGCGTGACCCGCGTCATGTACTGGTCGAACGCCTGGTTCGCCTGCGCCTGGCTGTCGGTGGGCTTGGCGACGGTGCGACCTTCCGCCTCCAGCTTGCCCAGGATATCCGGCTTGACCAGCGCTTCGCCGATCGCCTTGCGCAGCACCGTGACGCGGTCCGCCGGCGTGCCGGCCTTGACGAAATAGCCGCCGCCGATGGTGTATTCGAAGTCGGGGATCTGCTTGCTTTGCGAAATCAGCGGGACGTGCTTCAGCGCCGGCGGCAGCGCCCTGGAGAAGCTGGTCAGGATCCGCAGCCGGCCCTGCTGCTGCATCGCGTCGAAGCTCGACTGGTAGGGCAGGATGGCGAAGTCGACTTCGCCGCCCGCCAGGCCCTGCAGCGCCGGCGCGCCGCCCTTGTACGGCACGTGTAGCAGCGGTGCGCCGAGCCTGGCGGCCAGCGCGTCGCCCATCAGGTGATAGATCGAGTCGATGCCGACGGTCGCATAGGTCAGCGGCTTGGCCTTGCTCTGCTTCGCCAGGTCGAGGAACTTGTCCAGGCTGTCGGCGGCCAGGCCGTTCCTGGCCATCAGCACGATATTGGCATCGCTGATCGGCGCGACCAGCATGAAGTCCTGCGGCTTGTAGCGCGCGGCCGGGTTCAGCAGCGGGGCCAGGAACACTTCATTGATCGAACCGTGGAAGAAGGTGTAGCCATCGGCCGGTGCGGCCAGTACCCTGTTGGCGCCGATCAGGCCGGTGCCGCCGCCGTAGTTCTCGACCACGACCTGCTGTTTGACGCTCTTGCCGATCGATTCGCCGAAGATCCGGGCCGAGGTATCGCTGGCCCCGCCGGCCGGATACGGCACCACCAGCGCCAGCGGTCGGGCGGGAAAGCTTTCAGCGGCAAGCGCGGGTAGTGTGCCCAGTGCCGAGCTGCCGGCGGCACAGCCGGCCAGTTGCAGGAAGCGGCGGCGGTTCAGTGAATGCATGAAGACTCCCGAAAATAGCGATGCTCAAACCAGGTAGCCCTGCGCCAGGTGCGCCCAGAATGCGGCGCCCACGGGCAGGGCCTTGTCATTGAAGTCGTACAGGGGGTTGTGAACCATGCAGCCGCCGTCCTCGCCCAGGCCGTTGCCGAGCCTGATATAGGCGCCGGGCCGCTGTTCCAGCATGTAGGCGAAGTCTTCGCTGCCCATGACCGGCGGGCGCTCGACCACGTTGTCAGCGCCCACCAGCCGGATGGCGGCCTCGCGCGCGTATTCAGTCTGCGCGGCATGGTTGACCAGCACCGGGTACTTGCGTTCGTAGACCACATCGGACTGGAGCTGGTAGCTTTGCGCCTGGGTCGTGACGAATTCGCGGATGCGCGTTTCCACCAGCGTGCGTACCTTGGGATCGAGCGTGCGCACGCCGATCTTGATCGTCGCGCTTTCCGGCACGACGTTGTAGGTGCTGCCGGCCTGGATCGAGCCCACCGTGATGACCGCCGACTTCAGCGCATCGATCTCGCGGCTGACAATCGACTGCAGGCCCAGCACGATGCTGGCCGCGCATTGCATCGGGTCGATGCCGTGGTGCGGCATGGCGCCATGCGCGCCGCGGCCGCGCAGCGTGACCGTGGCGCGGTCGAACGATGCCATCGCCGGGCCGGCGATCACGCCGATCTGGCCGACCGGCATTCCCGGCGAGTTATGCAGCGCGTAGACCTCGTCGCACGGGAAGCGCTCGAACAGGCCATCCTCCAGCATGCGCAGCGCGCCGCCTTCGTTTTCCTCGGCCGGCTGGAAGATCAGGTTCAGCGTGCCGTTGAAATCGACCGACTCGGCCAGGTATTTCGCCGCGCACAGCAGGATCGCCGTATGCCCGTCATGGCCGCACGCGTGCATCTTGCCGGCGATGGTGCTGGCGTAGGCCAGGCCGGTCTGCTCCTGGATCGGCAGTGCGTCCATGTCGGCGCGGATGCCGATGGCCTTGCTGCCGTCGCCCTTGCGCAGGGTGCCGACCACCCCGGTCGTGCCCAGGCCCCGATGCACCGTGTAGCCCCACGCCGCCAGTTGTTCAGCGACCAGGTCGCTGGTGCGTCGCTCCTCGAAGGCGAGTTCGGGATGGGCGTGGATCTGGTGGCGGATCCGGACAAACTCGGGCGCGATGGCCTGGACGGCCTGCCGCAGGCTGGCGGTGGGGGACTGGGTCATGGTTGTCGGCGTACGTGGTCTTTGGCCTATTCTCTCCGCCCTTGGCCGCGGCATCCATGACAATGCTGTGGCAGAAACGTTGTATAAATAGCAACAATCCAAAAACGGCCCGGCATGACCGGGCATGACCACGCAAAGGGGAGCAAAGATGGATGACGTGCTGGACCGCAAGCGGGCGATGTGCCTGCTGCAGATCATTGAAACCGGCACGGTGCGCGGCGCGGCCGAGGTCCTCGAGCTGGACCCCTCGGTGGTAAGCCGCGCCGTGGCCAAGCTGGAGCAGGACACCGGCCTGACGCTGCTGGAGCGGCGCGGGCGCGGCGTGGTCGCCACCGACGCGGGGCGCCTGCTGGCGCTGTTCGCGCGGCGCCAGCAGGATCTGAACGATACCTTCCTGGCCGAGGTCAACAACCTGAAGAACGCCCAGCGCGGCCATGTCGAGCTGGTATTCGGCGAGGGCTTCGTGGACCTCGTGCTGGAGCCGGTGCTGCAAGGCTTCCTGAGCAAGCACCCGGACGTCACCTGCAGCATCCAGGTGGCTGGCACCGACGAAACCGTCCGCCATATTCTGGAAGACCTGGCGCATATCGGCTTCGCCTTCCAACCGCCCGACGACGTGCGGCTGCGCTCGCACTATTCGCGGCTGTCGCCGATCCGCGTGCATGTGCGCAAGGACCATCCGCTCGCGCGGCGCCGGCGCGCGCTGACCCTGGCGGACCTGGCCGCGCACCAGGGCGCGGCGCTGGCGGAATCGTTTGGCGTGCGCAAGCACGTGCAGGCGGCCGAGCTGGACGAGCACATCACGCTGAAGCCGATGCTGGTGACCAACTCATTCAAGGTGCTTTGGGAGTTTGCCGCGATGGGGCTCGGCTACATCCTGACGCCGCGCTCGGTGCCGCTGAAGGGCGCGCAGTTCAGGCAACTGGTGTCGCTGCCGCTGGCCAACCCGATTTTGAACAATAGCCGCATCCATATCATCACGCGGGCGGGCAGGCATCTTTCGCCGGTGGCCGGCAGCATGCTGCGGCACGTGATGAAGGCGTTCCCGCAGATCTGAAGGGGCAGGGCAGGCATCGTTGCATCGGATGCAACGGATAGCCTGCCCTCTTGTCATGCACTGATGTGCGACGGCGCATGCCGCGCCCTCACGCGTGCGCACCGTCCAGGTAGGGATCGATCGAGCGCGCCGGATCGGCGGACGGACCGGTGCGATCCAGGCCAGCAAGGGTGCGTGCGCCGTCGCTGTACGGATCGACGATGCGTGCCCCATCGGCAAACGCGCTGCGAGCGTCTTGCACGCCGCGTGCGCCATCGGTGAACGGGCTGCGAGCGTCCTGCACGCTGCGCGCGCCATCGGCAAACGGGCTGCGTGCATCCTGGACGGCGCGTGCGCCTTCGCTGAACGGGTCGCGTGCGCCCGGTGCGGCTTGTGCGCCGGCGGCGGCAGCGGCCAGGGCGATGGCGAAGATGATGCGTTGGGTGAATTGGGTAGCCATGATCGGTTTCCTTTATGTCAGTGGATCTGCCTGGGTTTGCGTATCTGCGCGGCCGGGGCTTTGTCTTTGCCGCCGGCCACGAGAAGCATTAAAGAAGACCGGTGTATCTGCCCTGTAGCGGGTCAAAGGCGATTCTGTCAGGACTCGTATCGATGCTGGCGGCGGATACAAAGCGGTACAAACACGTGCCCGGGATGCCGTTTGCGGGCGGCATTCAGCCGCGTCCACGCCACGCGAGAGTCCGCCGGAAGTGCGCTGCGCGCGGCTTCGAATGGCTGGCAGTCCTGAATTCAGTCGAGAGCGGCGGACCGCCGCGCGCCATCCCGTGATCCGGGGCACAATGGCGTGGCATCAAAACTGAATGTGCCACCTTTCCTGCCACTCAAGGACGCCGATCATGCATCACGTAGCGCTCGCCCTGTACCCTGGTTTCCAGGCGATGAACCTGGCAGTGACAACGGTGCTGGAGTTCACCAACCGGACCCTCGGCACCCCGCTGTACCAGGTCCATCTGCTCTCGGAGCAGGGCGGACCGGTGATGTGCTCCGGAGGCTTCGCCGTCAGCACCGAGCCATTCGGCAGGCGCCGCTTCGATACCGTGCTGGTGGTCGGCGACAACGACATCACGCCCACGCCGCCGGCGCTGGTCAGGTTCCTGCAGCGTGCGGCGCGTACCTCGCGGCGCATCGGCGCCACCTGCACCGGTGCCTTCAACCTGGCGGAGGCCGGGCTGCTGGATGGCCGCCGTGCCACCACGCACTGGTACTACGCGGAACAGCTGCGGCGGAGCTTTCCCAACGTGGGCGTGGAAGAGGACCGGATCTTCATCATCGACGGCCCGGTGTGGACGTCGGCCGGCATGTCGGCCTGCATCGACCTGGCGCTGGCGCTGGTGGAGAAAGACGCCGGCGGCGCGGTCGCGCGCGACGTGGCGAAAAAGCTGGTTGTGTACCACCGCCGTGCCGGCGGGCAATCGCAATTCTCGGCATTGCTCGACCTCGAGCCGCGCTCCGACCGCATCCGTGCCGCACTGGACTTTGCGCGGCAGAACCTGCAAAGCGAACTCTCAGTGGAGCAACTGGCGGAGGCGGCGCACCTGAGCCCGCGGCAGTTCGCGCGCGCTTTCCGGGACGAGACCGGCCAGACGCCGGCGAAGGCGGTCGAGCACCTGCGCGTCGAGGCAGCAAGGCTGATGATGGAGAGCGGGCGCCATGCCATCGATGTGGTGGCGCGGGATACCGGATTCAACGACCGCGAGCGCATGCGGCGGGCCTTCCTGCGGGCCTATGGCCAGCCGCCGCAGGCGATCCGGCGCCTGGCGCGCGGCGTCGAGCCGCAGGCTGCGTAGCGCTCGGGCCAGTCGGGCCGGGCGCGTTGACAACTGCGGCCACGGGTGGCTCATGAGCCCGCGCCGCATCCGTCACGCCGGTTGAAACGATTTTGTAATAACCGCCTCACGCCATTGCACTGGCCCCTGGCGCGCTGGCGGCGCATCCCCCACGCCGGCGCAGCATACTGCCCGCGCAACGTGAAATAGTGCTTGCGCAGCTACGGCACGCTTGTTGCTGGACAAGGGCAGGTGAGCCATCCGGCCCGTCACCTCGTCCACGTCCCTACGGACATCACCAAGGAGCCGCCATGAATATCGTCTGGCTAGTTGGCGCGGTTGTCATCATCCTCGCGGTGCTCAGCTTCTTCGGCCTGCGCTGATCCAGAGCTGACAATCGCATGGCGCTGCCGCGGTTAGTTTCACCGCGTGCGCAGCGCCAACGTCTTCATTTCTTTTTCTTCCTTTTGTCCAGATGGGCGCGTACCGGGCGCGTTCCCTTACAGCTCCGGCGTCCCCAGCGCCCGGCTGATGCGCAGTGCCGCAAGCGTGCTGATCACGCCAGACAGCAGGTACAGGCTGACCGCCACCAGCCCGAACAGCGACGACAGCCCCAGCGCCACCAGCGGCGCAAACGCCGCGCCGAACAACCAGCCGAAATCCGTGGTCAGAGCGGCCCCCGTGTAGCGGAAGCGGGGTTCGAAGTTGGAAGTCACCACGCCCGCCGCCTGCCCGTACGACAGCCCCAGCAGGCCGAATCCGACCAGGATGAAAATATTCTGGCCAGTGGCGCCGCCACCCAGCAGCCACGGCGTGACCAGGCTGAAAACACCGATCAGCACCGCCATCGTCGCCAGCGTCGTGCGGCGGCCGATGCGGTCCGCCAGCCAGCCCGAGATCAGCGTGCCGATAAACGCGATAAAGCCGCCCGCGATCTGCACCGCCAGCACCGCGGAAATCGTCTGCTCCTGGTGCAGCACCGCCCACGACAGCGGGAACACCGTGACCAGGTGGAACAGCGCATAGCTGGCCAGCGCCGCGAACGCGCCCAGGAAGATGTTGAAGCCCTGGGCATTGACCATCTGCAGCGTGCTGATCGGCTCCAGTTCGTCTTCTTCCAGCAAACGCGTGTATTCGTGCGTGACCACCAGCCGCAGCCGCGCGAACAGCGCCACCACATTGATGGCGAAGGCCACGTAGAACGGATAGCGCCAGCCCCATTCGATAAACTCCTGCGGGGTCAGGCTGGTATGCAGGAACAGGAACAGCGCGCCGGCGATGATAAAGCCGGAGGGCGCGCCAAGCTGGCCCACCATTGCATACCAGCCGCGCTTGTCTTCCGGCGCGTTCAGCGCCAGCAGCGACGGCAGGCCGTCCCATGAACCGCCGAAGGCGATGCCCTGCAGGAAGCGGAACAGTGCCAGCAGGTAGATCGACGCGGCCCCGATCGATGCGTACGACGGCAGGAACGCAATGCCCACCGTGGCGGTGCCAAGCAGGAACAGCGATGCGGTCAGCTTGATGCCGCGCCCCCAGCGCCGCTGGATGCGCATGAACAGGGCCGTGCCGAACGGCCGCCCGATGAACGCGAAGGAAAAGATCGTGAAGCTGTACAGCAGCCCGGCCAGCTCGCTCGCGAACGGAAAGTAGACCGCCGGGAAGACAAGCACGGAAGCAATGCCGTAGACGAAGAAATCGAAGTACTCCGACGCCCGCCCGATCACCACGCCAGTGGCGATTTCGGCAGGTGCCACATCATGGTGGCCGGGGGCCGGAGGTGCAGTCGGCGACGCTCGGTGCTGGTGGGTCAGGCTGGCCATCGTCAGTCTCCTCTCGACAGGAGTGCTTCGATACTGCACTTAAACTCGCACAGTCACAAGAATAGCGCCTAAACTGCCATAGAAAATCGAAAGGTGGATTCATCGGTGCATGCCGATATTCCTCAGACGCCACTTCTGTGACTATGGGCCACTTCGACACTGCAGTCCCGCATTCCCGTGTACCGAGAAGACCACTGCAAGGATGTGGCGCGGTAGTCATCATGGCGTGCTTGTCCGGCTGTGATGCAGTGCTGCTTTCGCCATCCGGCGACATGGCCGTGCGGCAGCGCGACCTGATCATCATCGCCACCTGCCTGATGCTGCTGATCATCGTGCCGGTGATCATCCTCACGCTGGCATTCGCGTGGCGCTACCGTGAAAGCGCGACCGACGCGCCCTACAACCCGGACTGGGACCATTCCACGGTATTGGAACTGGCGATCTGGGCCGCGCCGCTGCTGATCATCATCGCGCTCGGCGCGGTGACCTGGGTCAGCACCCACCAGCTCGATCCCTACCGACCGCTCACGCGCATCGACGCCAACCGGCCCGTGACCGCAGACGTCAAGCCGCTGCCGGTGCAGGTGGTGGCGATGGACTGGAAATGGCTGTTCCTGTATCCGGAGCAGGGCATCGCCACGGTCAACGAGGTCGCGGCACCGGTGGACCGGCCCATTGCCTTCCACATCACCGCCACCTCGGTGATGAATGCATTCTTCGTGCCGTCGCTGGCCGGCATGGTCTACGCCATGCCCGGCATGGAAACCAAGCTGCACGCCGTGATCAACAAGCCCGGCGAATACGAGGGCATGTCGGCCAACTACAGCGGCGAGGGTTTCACCAACATGCGCTTCAAGTTCCACGGGCTGTCGAACGAAGATTTCGACCGCTGGATCCAGCAGGTCAAGTCCTCGGGCCAGGGCTTGTCGACAGATGCCTACCTGCAGCTCGCGCAGCCCAGCGAGCGCGTGCCAGTGCAGCGCTACGCCAGCGTGGCGCCCGGCCTCTATGACCTGATCCTGAACCGCTGCGTGAGCGGCGGCCGGTGCTTGGCCGACACCATGGCACTCGACCGCAGCCGCGGCAAGTTCGACCCGTCACGCGAGATCTGCACCGCGAGCAACACCCAGGCGGTTGCGCCTGCGTTCGCGGACGGCACTGCACGCAACGAGGGCCGGCTGCTGCTGCAGTAAGGCGCGGATCCCCTTTTCTCCCAGCGGTACTGGCCAGCTACCATCGGCCACGGTTGGTTACTTCAGGCCCCAGGTGACAAACATGCCCGAGCGCTCGGAACTCGCCAATTTGATCTTCGGACGGCTGACGTGGGAAGCCATTCCGCTGCATGAGCCCATCCTGATCGGCACCTTTGCTGTGGTGGTGCTGGGCGGGCTGGTGCTGGTCGGCGCGGTGACCAAGTACGGCCTGTGGGGCTATCTCTGGCGCGAGTGGTTCACCAGCATCGACCACAAGAAGATCGGGATCATGTACGTGATCCTGGGCATCATCATGCTGCTGCGGGGGTTTGCCGACGCGGTCATGATGCGCATCCAGCAGGCCATCGCCTTCGGCGACAACGCGGGCTACCTGCCGCCGCACCACTACGACCAGATCTTTACCGCGCACGGCGTGATCATGATCTTCTTCGTGGCCATGCCGCTGGTCACGGGGCTGATGAATTTTGTCATGCCGCTGCAGATCGGCGCGCGCGACGTCGCGTTTCCGTTCCTCAACAACTTCAGCTTCTGGATGACCACGGGCGGCGCCATCCTGGTGATGATGTCGCTGTTCCTCGGCGAGTTCGCGCGCACCGGCTGGCTGGCGTATCCGCCGCTGTCCGGCATCATCCACAGTCCGGATGTCGGCGTCGACTACTACATATGGTCGTTGCAGGTGGCCGGGGTCGGGACATTGCTATCCGGCATCAACCTGCTGGTGACTATCGTCAAGATGCGCGCGCCAGGCATGACGCTGATGCGCATGCCGATCTTCACCTGGACCGCGCTGTGCACCAACGTGCTGATCATCGCCGCTTTCCCGGTGCTGACCGCCGCGCTGGCGCTGCTGTCGCTCGACCGCTACGTCGGCACCAACTTCTTCACCGCCGACCAGGGCGGCAGCGCGATGCTGTACGTCAACCTGATCTGGATCTGGGGCCACCCCGAGGTCTACATCCTGGTGCTGCCGGTGTTCGGCATCTTCTCCGAAGTGGTCGCCACGTTCTGCCGCAAGCGCCTGTTCGGCTATGCGTCGATGGTCTACGCCACGGTGGTGATCACGGTGCTGTCCTACCTGGTGTGGCTGCACCACTTCTTTACCATGGGGTCGGGCGCGAGCGTCAATTCGTTCTTCGGGATCACGACGATGATCATCTCGATCCCGACCGGCGCCAAGATCTTCAACTGGCTGTTCACGATGTACCACGGCAAGATCCGCTTCGAGGCGCCGATGCTGTGGACCATCGGCTTCATGGTCACCTTTGTCATTGGCGGCATGACCGGGGTCTTGCTGGCGGTGCCGCCGGCGGACTTCTCGCTGCACAACAGCCTGTTCCTGATCGCCCACTTTCACAACGTGATCATCGGCGGCGTGGTGTTCGGGCTGATGGCCGGCATCCACTACTGGTTCCCCAAGGCATTCGGCTATCGCCTGGTCTCGTCCTGGGGCAAGGCCTCGTTCTGGTTCTGGCTGACCGGCTTCTACTTTGCCTTCATGCCGCTGTACTGGCTGGGGCTGCTTGGCGTGACGCGCCGGATGAACCGTTTCGACGATCCGTCGCTGCAGATCTGGTTCCAGGTCGCCGCCTTCGGCGCCGCGCTGGTTGCCATCGGCATCGCCTGCTTCATCATCCAGCTGGTGGTCAGCTTCCTGCGCCGCGAGGAGCTGCGCGACCTGACCGGCGACCCGTGGAACGGCCGCACGCTGGAGTGGTCCACCTCGTCGCCGCCGCCGCAATACAACTTTGCCTTCACGCCGGTGGTGCACGATACCGATGCCTGGTGGCACATGAAGCAGAACGGCTACCAGCGGCCGCTGCAGGGCTTCAATCCCATCCACATGCCGAAGAACACCGCGGCCGGCATCGTGCTGGCGGGGCTGTCCACGCTGTGCGGCTTCGCGCTGATCTGGCACATCTGGTGGCTGGTGGTGGCGTCGTTCGCGGCGATCATCATCGGCGCGATCATCCATACCTTCAACTACAAGCGCGACTACTACATTCCGGCCGAGCAGGTGGTCGGGACCGAATCGGCGCGCACACAACTGATGGCTGGCCATGGCTGAGACCACCTATCCCCAGTACGTGAGCGGCACCTCCGCGGCTGATGACATGCCGCCGGGGGGCTTCACCTTCCACCTGACCGAAGAGCACCACCCGCAGAACGGCACGCTGCTCGGGTTCTGGCTCTACCTGATGAGCGACTGCCTGGTCTTTGCGTGCCTGTTCGCGGGGTATGGCGTGCTGGGCCGCGAATACGCGGGCGGGCCGACCGGGGCCGAGCTGTTCGAGCTGCCGCTGGTGGCGCTGAACACCACCTTCCTGCTGTTGTCGTCGATCACCTATGGCTTTGCCATGCTGCAGGTGCAGCAGAACCGGATCGCCGGCACGCAGATCTGGCTGGCGATCACCGGCGTCTTCGGCGCGGCCTTCCTGGCGGTCGAGCTGTATGAGTTCGCGCACCTGATCCACCAGGGCGCCGGCCCGCAGCGCAGTGCGTTCCTGACCTCGTTCTTCGCGCTGGTCGGCACGCACGGGCTGCACGTGACCTTCGGCATCATCTGGCTGGTCGTGCTGATGACGCAGGTGGCGCGGCACGGGCTGATCACCGCCAACAAGCGCAGGCTGATGTGCCTGTCGATGTTCTGGCACTTCCTGGACGTCGTGTGGATCGGCGTCTTTACCTTCGTCTACCTGATGGGGGCCCTGCCATGAGCGCGCATGACGAGACGCTGGACGGCCACGGGCATGGCCACGAGCACGAGGAAGACGTGGGGCCGCACGCCACGCTGGGCGGCTACCTGACCGGCTTCGTGCTGTCGGTTTTCCTGACCGCGATACCGTTCTGGCTGGTGATGGGCGGGGTGTTCGAAAAATCCCGCACCACGGCCATCGTCATCCTGTTGATCGGTGCGGTGCAGATCGTGGTCCACATGATCTACTTCCTGCACATGAACGCCAAATCGGAAGGCGGATGGAACATGCTGTCGCTGATGTTCACGCTGACGCTGGTGGTGATCACGCTGACCGGGTCACTGTGGGTGATGTTCCACCTGAACAGCAACATGATGCCAAAGATGCATCACGAGCGCACCGTGGAGCCCGGTGCGACCATCGTGCCGCCCAAGACCCCGTAGCCCCGTAGTCCCGCTTGCAAACTAATGGGCCGCTGCCTTCTGTGCGCGGCCTTGCGTACGCGGCTTCGCCGCGTGGGCTCCCGCTGCCCCGACCAGCAGCCAGCAGCACAGCTGCACCGAACGCTCCATCAGCCGGCGGCGCCCGGCGCTGTCGGCTTCGATGTAGTCGACGCACTGGTGGAACAGGTGGGGCACGACATAGGCGCAGAATTCATCGACGAGCGGTCGCGAGAGCTGCGGACAGAGTTCGAGCCGCTCGATGTCGTCGGCCATCTCGGCGGCGATGTCGTGCAGCACCGCGCGGATTGCCGCACGTAGCGCCGGCTGCGGGCCGGTGATGCCGCAGACGCCAACCACGAACGCATCGGGGTGACGCCGGGCATACAGGAACAGCGCCTCGCACGCGCGGCTGGCCACCTCGTTGGGGTTGTCGCGCGCAGCGGCCCAGCGCACCGAGCGCAGCATCGGGCGCAACTCGGCGCTGGCCTCGGCCACTGCAGTCAGCGCCAGGTCTTCCATGTCGTGGAAATGCCGGTAGAAGGTATTGGGGTTGAGGTCGGCTTCGCGCGCGATTTCGCGCAGCTTCAGGGCCGCGAAGCTGCGCTTGGCGGCGGCCAGCTTCAGCGCGGCGTCGATCAGGCGGCGTTTGCCGTCGGCAATGGCTTCCATGCGGATTAGTAGTGATGCTCGGTTTTTGGTCGACACGCTGCGTTGACACGGTGTCTACGCTTGTCTACCCTTCGCCGGGTGTAGACAGTTGTCTACGTTAGACGAAGTGGCGGCAGATGGCAATCGCCCCGCCGGCCCCCGGACCTCACTACAAATAGCGCAGATCGCCCCCGAGTCATGCCGCAGCCTACCGTGTCACCGGGCACCGAAGCCCTTGCCCAGCCAGCGCATCCCGCCGCCCCGACCGCGCCCGAGCCGATCCCGCGCGATCCCGGCTGGCCCCTGGTCGGCAACCTGCTGCAGATCAAGCCGGGCACGGTGGGGCAGCACCTGCTGGCGCGCAGCCGCCACCATGACGGCATCTTCGAACTGGACTTCGCCGGACGGTGCGTGCCGTTCGTGACGTCGGTCGCGCTGGCGGCCGAGGTGTGCGATGCGGCGCGTTTCCGCAAATACATCGGCCCGCCGCTGTCCTACCTGCGCGGCATGGCCGGCGACGGCCTGTTCACCGCGCACACCGACGAGGCCAACTGGGGCAAGGCGCACCGCATCCTGATGCCGGCGTTCAGCCAGCGCGCGATGAAGGGGTATTTCGAGGTGATGCTGCGCGTGGCCAACCGGCTGGTCGACAAATGGGACCGGCAGGGCCCCGACGCTGATATCGCCGTGGCCGACGACATGACGCGGCTGACGCTCGACACCATCGCGCTGTCCGGCTTCGGCTATGACTTCGACTCGTTCGCCAGTGCGCAGCTGCACCCGTTTATCGAGGCCATGGTCGGCGCGCTGGGAGAGGCGATGTCCAGGCTCACGCGCCTTGGCCTGCAGGACCGCTTCATGCACGCGGCGCACCGCAAGTTCGACGAAGACACGCGCTTCATGCGCGAACTGGTCGACGACGTGATCAGGCGCCGCCGCGCCGCCGACGAAGGCGGGCGGCAGGGCACCGCCATGGACCTGCTCGGGCTGATGCTCGAAGCACGCGATCCCGACACCGACCAGCGCCTGGACGACGAGAACATCCGCAACCAGGTCATCACCTTCCTGATCGCCGGCCATGAGACCACCAGCGGGCTGCTGACTTTCGCGCTGTACGAGCTGCTGCGCAATCCCGGCGTGATGGCGCAGGCGTATGCCGAGGTGGATGCGGTATTGCCCGGCGACGCTGCGCCGGTGTATGCCGACCTGGCGCGGTTGCCGGTGCTCGACCGCGTGCTCAAGGAAACGCTGCGCCTGTGGCCCACCGCGCCCGCCTTCGCCGTCGCGCCGTACGCGGACACGCTGCTCGGCGGCCGCTACCTGATCCGCAAGGACCGCCGCGTGTCCGTCGTGCTGACCGCGCTGCACCGCGACCCCAGGGTCTGGGCCGATCCCGAACGCTTCGACATCGACCGCTTCCTGCCCGATAACGAAGCCAGGCTGCCGCGCCACGCCTACATGCCGTTCGGCAATGGCGAGCGCGCCTGCATCGGCCGCCAGTTCGCGCTGACCGAGGCCAAGCTGGCGCTGGCGCTGATGCTGCGCAATTTCCAGTTCACCGATGCGCACGACTACCAGTTCCGCATCAAGGAAACGCTGACGATCAAGCCTGACGGCTTCACCGTGCGCGCGCGACGGCGCCGGCCGCACGAGCGCATCGTCGGGATGCCGGTCGCCGGGGCAGAGCAGGCGCCGCCGGCTGGCGCGGAAGTGCGGGGCGCGGGACGGGCGCTTGCGGTGCTGTGCGGATCCAGCCTGGGCACCGCGCGCGAACTGGCCGAGCAGGTCCACGCCGGCGCGCTTGCAGCGGGCTTCGACGCCACCTTGCGCGACCTCGACGAGATTGCCGATGCGTTGCCGGCCAGCGGCCTGGCCGTCATCGTTGCCGCCACCTACAACGGCCGTGCGCCGGACTCGGCGCGCCGCTTCGAGGACCTGCTCAACAGCGGCGCAGCCAGAGACTACCGCGCACCGGACCTGCGCGTTGCGGTGCTGGGCTGCGGCAATTCGCAATGGCCTACGTACCAGGCCTTCCCGCGCCGGGTATTCGAATTCTTCGCCAGCGCCGGCGCCACGCCACTGCTGCCGCGTGGCGAGGCCGATGGCAACGGCGACTTCGATCAGGCCGCGGAACGCTGGCTGGCGTTGCTGTGGCAGGCGCTGCAGGGCGGCGACGCCGCCAGCGCCTTGCCGCAAGTGCCAGCAGTGCAGGTACAGCTGCGCGGCGTGGCTGAGATCCGCGCGACGACGCTGCCGCCCAATGCGCAGGGCTTCACTGTGCTATCGAACACCGAACTGGTGAACGATCCCGACGGCCTGTGGGACTTCGCGCGCGAGGCGCCGCGGACATCCACGCGCGACATCCGGCTGCGCTTGCCGGAAGGCGTGCGCTACCACACCGGCGACCACCTGGCCGTCTATCCGCAGAACCAGCCTGAAACTGTCACGGCGATTTGCGAGCGGATCGATGTCGACCCGGACGCCATCGTCACCTTGTCCGCCGCGCCAGGGGCGGCGCGCGGGCTGCCGGTTGGCGAGGCGCTCTCCGCGCGGCAGCTGCTGACGCATTTCGTGGAGCTGCAGGACGTGGTGTCGCGCCAGACGCTGCGCAGCCTCGCACAGGCAACGCCTTGCCCGTTCACGCGGCAGTCGCTGCAGCAGCTTGCCTCGGACGATGAAGCGGCTGGCTATGCCGCACAGTTGGTGCAGCGCAGGCTGGGCCTGGGCGACATCCTCGACCGGTTCCCTGCGATCGGACTGGACTTGGCCGGCCTGCTCGCCTGCACGGTGCCGATGCGGCCACGGTTCTACTCCATCGCGTCGTCGCCGCTGGTCTCGCCGGATGTGGCCACCATCACCGTCGGCACGGTCTGCGCGCCGGCGCTGTCTGGCCGTGGCCTGTTCCGTGGCGTCGCGTCCACCTGGTTGCAGGGCCTGGCGCCGGGCGCGGTGGTAGCGGGCGTGATCCGCACGCCCCATCCGCCGTTCGCACCCGAAGCGCCGGACGTACCGATGATCCTGGTCGGGCCCGGGACGGGCATCGCGCCGTTCCGTGGCTTCCTGGAGGAACGCGCGGCGCAGCAGGCCGCGGGGGAGGCGGTGAGGCCGGTGCAGCTGTACTACGGCTGCCGGCACCCTGCGCACGACTGGCTGTACCGTGACGACGTCGCGCGCTGGCAAGAGCAGGGCGTGGCCGAAGTCCATGCGGCGTATTCGGTCGTCGATGGCGCACCGTGCTTCGTGCAGGATTTGCTCTGGCAGCGGCAGGCGGACGTCTGGGCGCAGCTGAACGCAGGCGCTGTGTTCTATGTTTGCGGCGACGGCCGGCACATGGCGCCGGCGGTCAGGCAAACGCTGATCCGGATCGCCGCGGAGCAGGGCGGGATGACGGAAGCGGCGGCTTCGGACTGGCTCGCGGCGCTGGTTGCGGCGGGGCGTTATCGGCAGGACGTGTTCAACTGACCAGCGTACGTACCCGCCCCCGGGCGAAAGCCGTCAGATCACAGGGACATGCAACTGGCCATCGGTGCCAAGCACACGGCCATCCGGCGTCGCCGGCAGATGGGTGAGCTCGAACGCCAGGATCTGCGGCGGCGTGCGATAGATGCCGCCGTGAATCGAAGACATGGCGCTGGTGTCGAGGGTGCGGTAACCGGCAAGGTCGCGGATGATCAGGGTACTCATGGCAGTTCTCCCAAGGATTGGCGAGCGGGGCGCTCTGACCGGGAATCGCAATCATCGTGCCTGTCGGGGGTTGGCGCAGCTTTCAACATGCCAGCGGCTCGGGGGTGATGCTGACGGCGCGCGCATCCCATGCGGTGTTGGGTGGCGCCGTACACTGGTGCGATCAGGGATGGGCGGAGTGCCAACACCGGCGTGTTCGCTCCCCGTCTCCGGCACGGCCAGCAAGCGGGCGCCCTGGCCGGCACTGAGTCCCTGGATGGAAGGGTTAGAATCCTCGCGCAAGCCCACAGACCGCAGGAGAACTCATGTTTGACCACGTCAAGTTCGGCGTCAGCGACTATGCAGCGAGCAAGGCGTTCTTCCTCAAGGCACTAGAACCGCTCGGTGTTGCTGTGGTCTCGGAGGGGGTGCCGACGTATGGTGTCGAGCTTAGCTCGAAGCGCAAGGCCTCATTGTGCCTGTTCCAGACCGAGGAGAAGCCCGCGCATCTTCACCTGGCATTCACGGCCGAGAATCGCCAGCAGGTCGATGCTTTCTATCGCGCGGCGCTGGAGGCGGGCGGCAAGGACAATGGAGCGCCTGGTCTGCGCCCGCACTACCACGCGAACTACTATGCAGCGTTTGTCATTGGCCCGGACGGGCACAACATCGAAGTGGTTTGCCAGGAGCCCGGAGCGCTGACGTAGCTTATCCCGCAGAGCCCGCGGGATGAGCAGGACTGCGATGGGTGAGAAGCCCGCTTCCGCTCTGTCGAAACTTCTGCCCGATCACCCGCGCATCCGCAACAGGTCGCCGTAGGAGACCAGCTTGCGTTTCTCATTGGAAAGCGTCTTTCGCTTGTTCGTCGGGCGGGCTGGCTGGCCGCGCTCGAACTTGGCGGCGGCACGCGCGTCCTCGCGCGCGAACGCCTGCGCGGTCCTGGTTTCCGCCTTCAGGCGTTCGGCTTCCAGCCGCGCGGCTGCGCGCTCTTCGCGGGCAATATCCTGCACGGCCGACATGATTTCGGCTCTCAGCAGTTCGCGCCTCTTCCTTGCGGCGGCGCGGGCAGCCTGCAATTGCTCTTTCCTCTGGCGCAGCCAGTCCCTCCGGTTGACCGGCGCGGGCCTGGCCTCTGGCGGCACGCTCAGGCGCAAGGCCCTGCTGGTTGAAACCTTCTCGGCCAGCGTGCGCTGCGTTTCCCGCTTCGCATCACTCACGCTGCATCACTCTCCCGGCACCAAACAAATGCGCCCCATACATCACCAGTCGAAGTCCGTGAAATCATGCTGCCAACCTTACCATAGGACTCCATCCCGGGCCTGATGGCTGCCAGAAGCCAGTCCGTGCCGGGACAGTCACAGGCTGCATAAATGCAGTACAGGACCAGGTCACGACACGGCCTATCCCGATCTATTGGGCTGTCTGGCGCAACGGCCGGAATGCCGACCTGACCTCCGCACTGAACAACTCCGGCTCTTCCCAGGCCGCAAAGTGACCGCCCCTGGCGACCTGGTTGTAATAGACCAGGTTGGGATACGCCCGCGCCAGCCAGGCCTTCGGTGGCCGGTAGACCTCGCCGGGAAAGACTGTCACTGCCGCCGGAACGGTAACGGGGCCGGTCCTTGCCGGTGTGTTGCTCGTTTCCCAGTAGATCCGGGCGCTGGATTCGCCGGTGTTCGTCAGCCAGTAGAGCGAGATATTATCGAGGATCGCGTCACGGCCCAGCGCCCGTTCGGGATCGCCGCGCGTGTAGACCCAGTCGGCCAGCTTGTCATAGATCCAGGCCGCCAGCCCCACCGGCGAATCGGCCAGGCCAATGCCGATGGTCTGCGGACGCGTCTGCATCAGGGCGGCGTAGCCGAATCCCTTGTTCAGGAAATCCCTGGCCTCGTCGAACACCTGCTTTTCCCCGGCGCTCAGGTTAGAGGGTGCGGGCTCGCCGGTCTTCAGCGCCATGGCGAGCGCGGGCGGCAGCGTCGTGCCGCGTTCGATTCGGTTGACGTGGATGCCGAGCAGCCCTTCGGGCGCGGCGCGGCCAAGTGCGTCGGAGATGATCGCGCCCCAGTCGCCGCCTTGCGACAAGTAACGCGCATAGCCAAGCCGCTTCATCAGCACGTCCCACGCGCGGGCGATGCGTTCCGCATTCCAGCCGGTGTCCTTGGGCTTCTGTGAAAAGCCGAAGCCCGGCAGCGATGGGATCACGAGATGGAACGCATCGGCCGCGCTGCCGCCGTAAGCGGTCGGATCCGTCAACGGGCGGATGCTGTCGAGCAGTTCGAACACGGAGCCGGGCCAGCCGTGCGTCATGACCAGAGGCAGCGCGTTCTCATGGCGCGAGCGAACATGGATGAAGTGGATGTCCACACCGTCTATGTTCGTCACGAACTGGGGCCAGGCATTCAGCCTTGCCTCGGCCTTGCGCCAGTCATGCCCCGTGGCCCAGTAGCGCACGAGCGGCCGCAGCTTGTCGACTTGCACGCCCTGGGACCGGTCCGCGACGGTTTCCGGATCGGACCACCGCGTCGCCATCAGGCGGCGGCGCAGATCGTCCAGCGCCGGCTGCGGAATGCGTGCGCGGAACGGGCGGATCGCATCCGACGCCACGGCGCGCGCTGGCGCGGGCTGCGCGGCGAAAGCCAGGCGTGACGAAAACAGCGAGAGCGCCGCACTTGCCACGCCGCCCAGCAATAGGGACCGGCGCGACAGGTCGGTGGCGTTATTCGACGATTTGGCGTTCATGGAATGCTCTTTCATTGCGCGTTCGTCGGGCGGGACGGCTTGGCGGGTACCAGCAGCGCTCGATATCGGTATGGGGCTGCGTGTTCAGCATGGGCAGGCTGCCGCCGGCAATTGGCAGGGCGGAAAAGTCGGGACATGTTCATGAGGCAGGTTTGGAACAGGATGGTCCAGAGTGAGAGTTGGTTTGCCACGCGGAGTCGAGCGTCGCCGGGGTGGCCGTACCGGCGGCGCGATGCAGGCGGACTGGATCGGACTGCTGACGTGTGCCGCCTGCTGATGCGATTCAACGAAATGCGGCGCGAACGTCTGCCTCGGTTCGACGGGGATCCTGCAGATGCGGGTAGTGCCCGATGCCTGGCAGAACGGTGAATTCCGCATGCGCCTTCTGCGCGAATTCGATGCCCATTTCTTTCCGGATATAGAGGTCCTTCTCGCCCCAGACCACCTTGACCGGTGTCTTGAGCCGGTGCAGGTTCGCCTCCAGGTACGCCTGGTCCCGCGTGAAGTGCGAGTAGTAGTAATAGAAGGCGTCGGCAGACGTCATCGCGCCGTGGCTCCATCCGCGCGCCATGTCGTCCTGGAGCTCTGGCGGGATGTCGAACTGCTCGTGTGCCGGCAGGCCGCGCCGGTAGGCGTTCCTGAGGACATCGTCGCGGTTCTTGTTCAGCTGGACGCGAGCCAGTTCGGCCGACGGCTGCGATTTCAGGCTTTGCAGGCTTTCGTACATGTACTGCGGCCTGTCGAACGGGGCGAAGTCGCCGACGATGATCGCTCTTGCAATGTCCGGCGCCTCGAGCGCGAGCAGCAATGCCGGCAGCGCGCCGATATCGGTGGCGTAGATGACCAGCTGCGACGTGTCGATGCCAGCCTTGCGGATGTATGCCTGCAGGACACGGGCATAGTCCCGGGGCGCATAGGAGAACCTGTCGGCAGTTGGACGCGATGAGAGCCCGTAGCCAGGCCAGTCGATGGCATGCACTTCGAATTCGTCGCCCAGCGGCTGGGCGATGTCCTTCCATGCGTACAGCGTTTCCGGGAATCCATGCAGGAACAGGACGGTTCCCTTGGCGCCGGGCTGGTGCACGACCATCCGTCTCAGCGAAATGTCCGCGTCAATTTCGATCCATCCGATTTCGGGCTGTGGTGCAGGCATCCTGGCGCCGGGGGCGGCATGGGCGATGGCCGACGCCATGGCAGCGCCAAGGATGAACACGAAGGCAAGCAGCCGCTGCAGCAGGGGTCTGGGCATGTCAGTAGTTCGTGGAAACGGCATGCGGCATCAATGGACCCAGCGCTCGACCTGCGCTTGCAGGCGCGGCCCGACCAGCAGGATCGCGGGGATCACGATCACATAGCCGATGCCCCACGAGCGCAGCCAGGTCAGCGCAAAGCCTTCCGAGAATCCCATGTTGAGGGCAAGCAGGGCGAACGAGATGATCCCCGTCGTCACGACACCCATCGACAGCGCGAAGGCGACTTTCCGTTTCAGTTGCACGTTCATGGCTACTTCCTTTCCGTAAAAAATACCGATTGGTATATTTTTGCTCAAAAAAATCAGGTGAGATCGATGACGGTCTTCTTCACCGCCGACATGACGGCCAGGTTGTAGGCCGGGTTGTCGGTGAGCCGGGAGATCATGATCGCGCCTTCGATCAATGCGATCAGCGTGATGGCAGTCTCCTCGGGGTTGACGTCCTTCCGGAACTCGCTGGAGGCAATGCCCGCCTTGATGACCGAGACGAGATTCGCCTTCCAGCCCCGGAACGCTTCCATGGCTTTGTCGCGCAGGGCAGGGTGGGTGTCGTCGGCTTCAATCGCAGTGTTGAGCAGCGGGCATCCTCCCTTCGGGAAGCACGCAGGAAGATTCCCCAACACGCCAGTCAGGGCAAGCAGCTTTTCCTTGCTGGTGCTTTTGGTGGCCATCTGGTCCCGAACCGCGGCTTGCGCCTGCTTCCAATTGTGGTCGAATGCCGCCAGCGCTACCTCTTCCTTGTTGGCAAAGTTGCCATAGACACTGCCCTTGGTCAGGCCGGTGGCCGCGGTCATGTCTGCCAGCGATGTTCCGGCATAGCCCTTCGTGTTGAAAATGGGCGCTGTCTTCTCGACGATCAGCTGGCGGGTGCGTTCGGCTTTGTTCATGCAGGCCAGAATATACCAATCGGTATTTTTGTCAAGGACAGGCGCCAATGTGAAGGCGGGTACATGCCGCATGAGGCTTTGCCGACACACGCGCAGTCCAGTCTCATTTCCCGCTCCCTTCCTCCTTCGCCGTTTCAGTGGATCGTTCGCAAAAGCGCAAGCCCGGCGCGCGGGTTCGCTTTGCGTCACCGGCGAAAAAAGATCTTGCGCATTTAAACTACGACTCATATGATCGTAGTTAAGGGTCGTGGCTTCTCGCACCGGCCCTGTTACATGAAACCGAGGTTTGATTCAGGAGCTTGAGGATGTCGAAACGTATTCTTGTCATTGGCGCCGGCTTTGCCGGCATGTGGAGCGCACTGGCTTCGGCCCGTCTGCTTGACCAGGTCGGGCGCACCGACGTGGAAATCGCGCTGGTCGCACCGGAACCCGAACTGCACGTCCGCCCGCGTCTCTATGAGCAGAACCCGAACGGGATGAAGGCGCCGCTGCAGGAGATCTTCAAGGCCGTGGGCGTGCGGTTTATCCGGGGCAAGGTGGAACACATCGACGTCGCGAGCCGCGAAGTGAGCATTGCGGCCGCCGGTGGGGATGGCTCGTGCCAGCGCGTCGGCTATGACCGCCTGGTGCTCGCTGCGGGAAGCCGGTTGTTCCGTCCGCAGATTCCCGGCCTGGACCAGCATGCGTTCAATGTCGACCAGATCGCCGACGCCGCGGAGCTCGAATCGCATCTGCATGGGCTGGCCAGCCGCCCGGAGCGCGCCGGTCGCAATACCGTGGTGATCGCGGGTGCCGGCTTCACCGGCATCGAGACTGCCGCGGAAATGCCGGCCCGCCTGCGTGAAGTCCTGGGCGAGGACGCTGCCGTGAACGTGATCATGGTGGAGCGCAATGCCGAGGTCGGACCTGACCTGGGCGCGGGGCCGCGGCCGGTGATCACGCAGGCGCTGACCGAACTGGGCGTGACCTGGAAGCTCGGCTCCGGCGTCGCGGCCGTCGATGCGACCGGCGTCACCCTCGAGAACGGCGAGCGCATCGAGGCGGATACGGTGATCTGGACCGCCGGCGCCCGCGCCAGCGAGCTCACCGCGCAGATTCCGGCCGAGCGCGATGGCCTTGGCCGGCTGCACGTCGACCGCGATCTCAGGGTAAAGGGTGTCGAGTCGGTGTTCGCCACCGGCGATTGCGCCTACGCCGCGACCGATGACGAAGGCAACTTTGCAGCAATGTCCTGCCAGCATGCGATGAACCTCGGCCGTTCGGCAGGGCATAACGTGGCGGCGGACCTCGTGGGTGAGACGCTGATCCCGTATAGCCAGCCGAAGTATGTGACCTGCCTGGACCTGGGGCCGTGGGGTGCTGTCTACACGGAAGGCTGGAACCGGCAAGTCAAGCTGACCGGAGGCGTCGCCAAGGCGCTGAAGACGCGGATCAATTCCGAGTGGATCTACCCGCCGAGCGCGGACCGCGCCGAAGCGCTGGCGCTGGCTGACCCGCGCCGGATCGTTGTCGCCTGACGGGGCGCAGGAAGAGAAGAGGGCGATCCGGTGGGTCGCCCTCTTTGCATTGGTTCAGCCCTTGTTCGACCGGCTGGACTGAGCGGTGACACCGGCCAGGACAGCCGCGTGTGCCGCCGGGCGCATAGCGGAACGCGATCCGGCGAGCGCCGTCCGGCCTATACTTCGCCGTGGATGATGTAATACGTATCCAAGCCGTTACCTCGCGCAAAGGTCGGCCTGTGCCCGACTTGCAGCGGGGAACCACGACACGACGCGGGCTATCGCCCCGTCATCTCCTCGGGAGGGGAATGTGGAACAACTGCTGGTTGACGCGGTAATCTTCCTCGCCGCGGCGCTGATCGCCGTGCCGCTGTCGGTGCGCTTCGGCTTTGGCTCCGTGCTGGGCTACCTGGTTGCGGGCGCGGTGATCGGCCCCTGGGGGCTGAGGCTGGTCACGGACGTCAACTCGATCCTGGACGTGTCCGAGCTGGGCATCGTGCTGATGATGTTCATCATCGGCATTGAAATGGACTTCGAGAAGCTGTGGGCAATGCGCCGCTCCATCTTCGGCTACGGCGGGATCCAGGTTGCGCTGTGCGCGGCGCTGCTGGCGGTAATCTTCATTGTCTTCGGCGTGCAGTGGCGCGTGGGCGTGGCGGCCGGCTTCGCGCTGTCGCTGTCTTCCACGGCGATGGTGATCGCGATCCTGGAGCAGAACCGGCTGATGGAGGCGCCGGTCGGGCAATCCAGCTTCGGCATCCTGCTGTTCCAGGACATCGCCGCGATCCCGATGATCGCGCTGTTGCCACTGCTTGCGCCGGTTGCGGCGGGCGACGGCATGTCGGGCGGGTGGGTTTCGGCGGCAAAGGCGCTGGCCATGATCGCGGCGGTCGTCCTCGTTGGGCGCTTCGTGCTCAAGTACGTGTTGCGCATGATCCAGCGCAGCGGCACCCGCGAGATCTTTACCATCTTTGCGTTGGCGTGGGTCATCGGCATCGCGCTGCTGATGCATGTGGTCCACCTGTCGATGTCGCTTGGCGCCTTCCTGGCCGGCCTGTTGCTGGCCGGGTCCGAATGCCGCCACGAGATCGAATCGGACATGGCCCCGTTCAAGGGCATCCTGCTCGGCCTGTTCTTTATCGCAGTCGGCATGTCGATCGATTTCTCGGTGCTGGCCAACAGGCCCCTCCTGGTGGCGGTGCTGGTAGTCGCGCTGGTAGTGGGCAAGTTCCTCGCGCTGATGTACCTGGCGAACCAGATCGGCATGCCGCGCCAGCATCGCGTCTACTTCGCCATCCTGCTGTCGCAGGGCGGTGAGTTCGCCTTTGTCGTGATGGGCGCCGCGCAGGCGGCGAACCTGATCGATGCCGAGCAGCTCTCCGTCGTCACGGTCGTCGTGGCGCTGTCGATGGCGACGACACCGCTGCTGTTGCTCGCCCACCGCAAGCTGCCGCGCACTCGCGCGGCACCGCGGCAGGCCGAAGCGGATGGCCAGTAGCCTGCCGGGCTTGCCTGCGCCGCAAGCCAACCGATCGCGCCATGGAGGTGCCATGCGATGACTGTCCTCAACTGGCTGCGCCGTCGCGGCAAGCATTCTGACGGAGCGCGCGATGCGGAGCGCGCCGCGCTGGCGGAGCGCGTGACCCGGCTCTGTCCTTACGTGCGGCTGGTCGGCGGCTATCGCAAGCGGCTTGCCCCGGCGCTGGCCATCGCAGACCGGTACGTGCGCGATGTCGTGGCGGGTTTGCCGCCGGCTTCGCCAGCAAGCGAAGCCACCTGGAACAGCGATCCGTACATCCATGCCTTCTTTGCCACGGCCCAGGACGTCATGCCGGTATTCAGCCGGTCATCGGACCTGCGCGACTATTTCAGCGGCTCGGCGTCCGCCACCGAGGCCTATTGCGTGCTCGGGATGGAAAAGCAGGAACGCCGCACGCTGGGCGTGGCGCTGGAAGGCGATGTGATGCGCACGGAGGTGCCCCAGACCACGGTCAGCTTCGTCGATCACCGGGTCAGGATCTGCGCAGCGACCGAAGCGGCGCTGCGCGAGGAAATCGCCTGCCGCATGCTGGACCAGTTCGCGCTGCAGGCACTGGCCGAGGTCGCCGGCGGCACGACCCGCCGCGACCGCATCGAGCGCGAACAGGCGTTGCTGACCACGCGGCTGCACCTGCTGGAGAAGCAGGGCGTCGGCATGCGCAGCGTGCTTGGCGAAAGCGCCGACACGCAAGCCGACGAGTCGGAGCGGCTGCGCGAGCAGGTGGCACAGAACGAGGCCGCGCTCGCCGCCCTTAGTGAAACTGAAGCGCCTGACGCACCGGGCGGCCGGGCCGGCATGCCGGACAGGCAGCTGCAGGCGCTGGTCGACGTGCTGACGCATGCCGAAGCCAGCTTCGTGGTGGAGCGGGAGGCGGTGCGGCTGAGCCCCATGAACATCGTCGTGCCGCCGGGCAGTGCCGGGCCCGGCGCGGACCTCCAGTTGATGACCGCGCGGGTTCCGGGGAATCCGCCGCTGGTTCGCACTTTCTCGCTGGTGTGCGTGGCCCGCGCCGGGATGCTGTCGCCGATGCAGCTGCTCGATGAGGCTGCGCGCATGCTGTGACGCTAAAATCGCCTCGATCATGGTTTCATCACAGAAGGCCTAAGCGTGGCACTCCAGCAGGGTTTCATCCTTACCCGGCATTGGCGCGATACCCCGGCCGGCACCGAGGTCGAGGTCTGGCTGGCCACCGACGAGGGGCCGCGCCGGCTGCGCCTGCCGTATCAGCCGTCGATCGCATTCATCCCCGAGGCACAGCGCGAACGTGCCGAGGCGCTGCTACGCCGCGAGCGCGAGGTCGAGTTGCGCCCGCTAAAGCTGCAGGACTTTCGCGGCAGGACGGTCATGGGCCTGTATTGCCAGCAGCACCGGCAACTGATCCAGCTCGGCCGTTCGCTGCGCGACGCCGGCATCGACGTTTATGAAGCCGATATCCGCCCGCCCGAGCGCTACCTGATGGAGCGCTTCATCACGGCGCCGGTTTGGTTCGAGGGCGAACCGGACAGCGACGGCGTGCTGTGCAGCGCCCAGCTGAAACCCGCGGCGGACTACCGGCCCACGCTGCGGCAGGTGTCGCTCGATATCGAAACCAACGCCTTCGGCGAGCTTTATTCGATTGCGCTCGAAGGCTGCGGCCAGCGCCAGGTCTACATGCTTGGCGCTGCGCCGCAGGAGCCGGCCGCTGCCGGTTTCTCCCTTGAATACTGCGCGACACGGCCAGAGTTGCTGGAGAAGCTGAACCAGTGGCTGGCCCGGCACGACCCCGACGCGATCATCGGCTGGAACCTGGTCCAGTTCGACCTGCGCGTGCTGGTCGAGCATGCGCGGCGGTTCCAGCTACCGCTGCGCCTCGGCCGCGGCGGCGCGGAGATGGAATGGCGCGAGCACAACGCGCAGCAGCACTATTTCGCCAGCGCGCCGGGCCGGCTGATCATCGATGGCATCGAGGCGCTGCGGTCGGCCACGTGGAGCTTCCCGTCGTTCAGCCTGGAATCGGTGGCGCAGGCCCTGCTCGGCGAGGGTAAGGCGATCGACAATCCGTACGACCGCATGGATGCCATCGACCGCATGTTCGAGCAGGACAAGCCGGCGCTGGCGCGCTATAACCTGCGCGATTGCGAGCTGGTGACGCGCATCTTCGAGAAGACGGAGCTGTTGTCGTTCCTGCTGGAGCGCGCCACGGTCACGGGGCTGGCGGCGGACCGCAGTGGCGGTTCGGTGGCGGCCTTCACGCATCTCTACATGCCGCTGATGCACCGCCAGGGCTATGTCGCGCCCAACCTCGGCGAGCTGGCGCCGGAGGCAAGCCCCGGCGGCTTCGTCATGGATTCGCGCCCGGGACTCTATGAGTCGGTGCTGGTGCTGGACTACAAGAGCCTCTATCCGTCGATCATCCGCACCTTTCTGATCGATCCCATCGGCCTGGTCGAGGGACTGGCGCATCCGGACGATGCCGACTCGGTGCCCGGCTTTCGCGGCGCCCGCTTCTCGCGCACGAAGCACTGCCTGCCGGCGATCGTCGCGCGGGTCTGGCAGGGACGCGAGGCGGCCAAGCGCGACCGCAACAAGCCGCTGGCGCAGGCGCTCAAGATCATCATGAATGCGTTCTACGGCGTGCTGGGGTCAAGCGGGTGCCGTTTCTTCGATCCGCGACTGGCCTCGTCGATCACCATGCGCGGGCACGAGATCATGCGGCAGACGCGCGCGCTGGTCGAGGCACGCGGCTACGAGGTGATCTATGGTGACACCGATTCCACGTTCGTGTGGCTGCGCCGCGCGCGCACCGAAGCCGATGCGCAGCAGATCGGCCGCAGCCTGGTGGCCTACGTCAACGACTGGTGGCGCGACCACCTGTGGCAGACCTATGGCCTGGAAAGCGCGCTTGAACTGCAGTTCGAGACCCACTTCCGCCGCTTCCTGATGCCGACCATCCGCGGCACCGACCTTGGCAGCAAGAAGCGCTACGCCGGCCAGGTGGAGCGGCCAGACGGCACGGTCGAGATGGTGTTCAAGGGGCTCGAGACGGTGCGCACCGACTGGTCGCCGCTCGCGCAGCAGTTCCAGCAGACGCTTTATGAAAAGGTCTTCAACCGCGAGCCGTACCAGGACTATGTGCGCGACATCGTGCGCCGCACGCTGGCGGGGGAGCTCGACGCGCAGCTGGTCTATCGCAAGCGGCTGCGGCGCAAGCTGGAGGAGTACCAGCGCAACGTGCCGCCGCACGTGCGGGCCGCCCGCATCGCCGATGATTACAACCAGCGCCACGGGCGCCCGCGCCAGTACCAGCAGGGCGGCTGGATCAGCTATGTGATGACCATGGCAGGGCCGGAGCCGCTCGAGTGCCGTTCGGCCCCGATTGACTACGACCACTACGTCGGCAAGCAGCTGCAGCCGATTGCCGACGCGATCCTGCCGTTCCTGGACGATGATTTCGAGCGGCTGCTGACGGGGCAGATGACGTTGTTTGCGCAGTAGGGCAGCGTTGCCGCCCCGGGCACGTCAGTCGCGGATACTGTTTATCGCGGCCATCAGGTCATCAGGATGGACCATCAGTTCGCGCACTTGCCACAGCGTGGGATACTGGTTGAGCACGCTGTGCCAGCGGGGCGATTCCAATAGCTGGTGCCAGACCGGCTCAAGTACGGCCATATCCGCGGTATCCGCGGTATCCGAGGTTTGCGCCGTTTGCGCGAGCGCCAGCGCGCTGGCGAATTCAAGGCTGGCGTGCGCCGACAGCAGCTGCATCCGGCTGGCGGCGCCGAGCAGGCGCGGTCCGGCTTCGGCTGGCGCATCGCAGCAATACAGCACCGTGCCGGCAACGCCGGCCGCGTCGGCGCGCAGCGCGCTCAGCGAGGCACCATGGAGGCGTACCGTTCCTTGCCGCGTCTCGAACGCATAGACCGCGTCCTTGTCGGCATGCGCCAGCAAGCGCAAGCCGCGCAGCAGCTTGGGCAGGTCGGTAGTGGCGGCATCGACGGAGGCCTTGGCCTCCGCGAGCAGGCAGATCTCCCAAACCGGTATTTCCTCGATCGGCGGCAGCTGCCTGAGCAGGACCGCATCCCATTCGGTCTTGGCGCGTTCATGCTCGGCGGGGATCGAAGCCGGTACGCGCATCGAGGTCACGACGCGGTATGACGCGCTCGCTCGCTCGGCCTCATTGAGTTGCCGCGCCAGTGCCTCCAGTGCCTGTGCGGTCTGTGCTTCGGTGGCAGCGCCACGCTGGCGGGCGGCGACGCCTTGCGCACTGGCGCCGGCGCTGCCGGAGCGGGGGCCATGCCGTTCCCACAGCAGCTGGTACTGGCGCACCTGGTCATCGGACGCCAGCGCATCAAGACGCTGCAAGCGCTTCAGCGCGGGACTGTCGAGCAGCCTGGCGAGGCCCGGGGCCCCGTTCGCGATCTCCGGCAGATCGGCCAGGCTGCGCACGGCATCGTGCAGCGCGGACCACGATGACGCGGCGGCGCAGGCGTGGAGCAGGGCCAATGCCTCGCGCCACGGACCTGGCACGAGGCGTTGCTGCCGGCCCGGATGGGCGATCGCATTGACGGCGGCCCGGATTTCGCGGCGGTCCTGGTCGGCGCCCGCGGACAGCGAGGCGTACTCGCGCACGTGCGGCGCCCGGTGCCGCATGACCATGGCCAGGAACACCGGGTCGCCCGCATCCGCGCGCAGCGCTTCGCGGATCAGTTGCGCGAGCGCGTCGATGAAGCGTTCCTTCAGTGCCGCAGCGGGTGCTTCGCCTCGTGCCACGGTGGCGCGCGCCTGTTCGATCGCGAGCGCGAGCGTGGTGGCCGGGCTGGGTGACTGCAGTCCGGAAATTGCAGCGGCACTGGCCGGCAGGCGGTAGCGGCGCGCGACGGTGCGAAGCGTTGCATCGAGTAGGGAAGGTGCGGGCAACGGTGGCATGGCAGAGGACGGCACAGGGGTAATCAAGGGCGACGCACGCGGACCTGGTCAAGTCTCGGCAATCCACAACGGTTTGTCCATCGCCGGGACGGCTCACTGTACGTTAGATCCGGTTTTTCGGCATACGGCGCGTTGCCGGCAATCCGGCCGCGAGCGCCGCTGGCCGCATGGGCGTCGCGGCGTTTCCACAGCCCGGCTCGTGTGCTTCCTTATTCGCCTTGCGCCGTAATAGAATCGGGCCTTCACAAAATACCGTGCGGGGTACCGACAGGCTTGACGCGCCCTGTCGTCAAGGTCCCGGCATGACAACGATTCCCGGCGACAGCGTGGCCGGGCAGGGCGGGTCGATTCACCGTATGCGCGCATTCACGTATGACGCCGTCCTGGCGAATGACGAAGCGGAATGGGCCCGCGACGACGAGGCGGATCGCGCGCCGCCATCCCCCGCCGGGCGGCACGGTTGGGCCTTGCTGGAAGCGTCGGAAGGACTGGCCCTGCATGTCAGCGCGACCGGCCAGATCCTGCACGCCACGCGTGCGTCGGGGGCGCTGCTGGGCCTTCCGTACGAGTACCTGGCCCGTGCGGCCATGCGCGACATTCTTCCCCTGGGCGAATACGAACGCACCGCCGCGCTGTGGCAGGCCTGCCTGCTGGATGGCCAGGCCCGCCGGACCACCGTCCGGTTCACGGATGCCTCGGCGGGAAGCCGCTATTTCGATATGCGGATCCGCCGCGACACCGACGAGGCGGGGCAGGCGTCGCTGCTGCTGTTCGGGACCGATGTCACGGCGTGGACGCAGAAGCTGCAGCAGCTGACGGAACAGTCGCAGAACGATCCGTTGACCGGGATCGGCAACCGCGACCTCATTCGCGGCCGGATTGAACAGTACCTGGACGGGCAGCATCCGGCGGGACACCGGCTCGCTGTCGCGCTGATGGACCTGGACGGGTTCAAGAAGATCAACGATTCCCTCGGGCATGGCGCCGGCGATGCCTTGCTGAAGGAAATGGCGGCCCGTTTGCGCGGCGTGCTGCGCGGGACGGACACCGTGGCGCGGCTGGGCGGCGATGAATTCGTCCTGCTGCTGGAAGACATCGCAACCGACGAGGCCGCCGCAGACATCCTGGACCAGGTCATGCGGATTTGCCGGCAGCCCTTCCAGCTATCGGCGCGCCAGATCCGCGTCACCACCAGCATCGGGCTGGCCTTCGCCACCGGCGGCGAGGATTCCGACGCCGAGTTGCTGCGACGCGCCGACCGGGCCATGTACGAGGCGAAGGCGCTGGGCGGCAATCGCTGTTTCCGCTATTCGCCGGAGTTCGACGAGAAGCTGAACGAGCAGTTCCGCATCGAGCAAGACCTGTTCGAGGCCGTGCATCACGGCGAATTGTCGCTGCAGTACCAGCCCATCGTCAGCCTCGACGGCAGCAACCTGTGCGCGGTCGAGGCGCTGATGCGATGGGAGCGGGCCGGCCGCGCCGTGTCTCCCGAGGTTTTCGTGCCGGTCGCGGAAAACAACGGCCTGATCCATCATCTCGGCGCCTGGGTGCTGCGTTGCGCCTGCGCCCAGCTTGCCATGTGGGATGCGAAGGGTGCGCAGGTCGGCTACGTGTCGGTCAACGTGTCGCCGGTACAGTTCAGCCATCCCGGCTTCGCCGACCAGGTGCGCAGCGCGATCCGCGATACCGGTGTCAGCGCCGGCCGGCTGGTGCTGGAAATTACCGAAGGCGCGCTGATGATCGATCCCGAAGCGGCGGGCAGCGTGCTGACCGAATTGCGGGCGCTGGGCATCCGCTTTGCCGTGGACGATTTCGGCACCGGCTACTCCAGCCTGTCGTATCTGCGCCGGTTTCCGTTGTCGGCACTGAAGATCGACCGCAGCTTCGTCGCCGACATGGCCGACTCGCCGCACGCGCAGACCATCGTCTATGCGGTGCTCTCGCTGGCGCGCGAGCTTGGGCTGGCGGCAATCGCCGAAGGCGTCGAGACGGCATGCCAGCGCGAGTTGCTGGCCGCGCAGGGCTGCGAGATGGCGCAAGGCTGGCACTATGGGCGCGCGATGAGTCCCGCCGACCTCGAGGCGGCTTTCGCCGCGGGCAGGTGGCGCCTGGACGCCCCGACCTTGCTGCCGCGGTGAGGCATGGCCATGGATAAGCAGGCATTCCTCGACCAGCTATGGGCCAGGCTCGCCGAGCAGGGCGATTTCCCGACGCTGCAGTATTGCATCGATCATGTCTTCAGTTCGCTCGATGCGGAGCGGAACGTCGGCGAAATGGCCAGCAGCATCCTGTCGGACTTCAGCCTGTCGCAGAAGATCATCCGGCTGTCCAATTCCGCCATGTACCGGTCGTTCGGCGGCGAGGTCACCACCGTTTCGCGCGCGATCATGGTGCTGGGGGTGGATACGGTCATCCACCTGACGCTGGGCGTGCGCGTGCTCGACTTTTTCCAGACCATGCCGGAAAACCGGCCACGGGCCGCGCAAGCGCTCAAGCAGGCCATGGTGGCGGCGGAATTCACCCGGACACTGGCCGAAGCGCGCGGCATCGCCGACGGGGAAGAGGCCGTGGTCTGCACGCTGATGCACCATGTGAGCCGGCTGCTGCTGGTCCTGTATGTGCCGGAGGCGTGGGACCGCATTGCCGCCGTGTGCGAGGCCGGCGAGCAGATCGGCGAGGACGATGCCTGCCGCGAAGTCCTGGGCGTGTCGCTGGGCGAGATCGCCCGGGCGGCTGCCGTCAAATGGCGCCTACCCCCGCTGATCGCCGGCGCCATGAGCGCGCCCCCGTTACCGGAAGGCGCCATGCCGGAGACGCATGCCGGCTGGCTGGGCGCCGTTGCCCGGCTGTCGTCGCAGGCGGCCGCTTCGATCCTGGCGGGGCAGGATGATCCATTGGCCGAAAGCCCTGTTCGGGCCAACAGTTCCCTACGCGCCGACAGTCCGCTGCAGGCCGCCAATCCGTTGTTGGCCGCGGCGCAACGGCTCGGCCTGGAGCCGGCGCATCTCGGGCAGGCGCTGGCACAGGCCAGGGCGCTGACGACCTCGATGGCAGCCACGGACGCCGCCAGCCAGGCCGGCGACGACGCCGGCCAGCAAGGCAGCAAGCCCGCCGATGCGCTGGCCAGGCTGCAGCGCGCCGTCGCGGAAGTCCGGCAGGAGGGCGGGGCGATGTCCATTGCCGAGCTGGCGCCCTTTGCGCTGGAGTCGGCAATGCGCGCGCTGAACTTCTCGCGCTGCTTCCTGATGCTGCTCAACCCATCGGCCAGGCGCTTCGGCGCGCGGCTCGGCTTTGGCGAGGGCATGCGCGAGAAGCTCGACCAGCTGTCCTTCGAAGAGGGCTTCGTTCCGGACGTGTTCCACTTCGCCACGCTGGCGGACCGGCCTTTGCTGATCGAGGACACCTTTGACAGGGAGGCCGCGCACCGCGTGCCGCGCTGGTATCGCGAAGCCATGCCCGATGCCCGCGCGCTGCTGCTGATCCCGGTGCGGGTGCGCAATCGCTGCGTGGCCCTGATCTGCGGCGACTGGGGCGACGCGCGCTTCACCGGTGCGCTGAGCGCGGAGGAGGCCGACGCGATCGTCCAGCTGGCGGCGGAGATTTCGGCCGGCTTCCTGCGGTCGGCGCCGGCGCGATAGGCGGGCAGGGCAGGCGCGGCTGGCGGCGCCGCGCTCACGCGGGAAATGGCATGGAACAGCCCGTTCCAGGCGGCGTCGCCCCACGGCGTGCCATAGACGGAATGCAGCCGCCACGCCAGCCAGGCGGCCAGGCCGCGGCGCCGGGTCCAGTGCCCTTGCCCTACGAAAACTTGCGGATCAGGTGTTGCAAGCGATCGCAGGCGGCCGGGACCTGGTGTTCAATCGCTGTCGCGACACCAAGAAGCAGGCCAGACCGCTGCGTGGAGGCAGAGCAGTACCAGCCCGATAACGGTGCGGGCGCCAGCCCGTAGGCATAGGCTTCCCGGGCGATCCTCTTGTCGTCGGCGCCGTCCGGCAGCCTCACCACTACGGCAAGGCCTGCCGGATAGGCCTGGAATCCCCTGGCACTGAGCGCCGCCAGAAGCGCATCGCTGCGGGCTGCGTAAATGCGTTTCATACGACGCAGATGCCGCATATAGTGCCCATCGCGCATAAACTCGGCCGTCGCCATCTGCACCGCCGGCCCGGGCGCGGAAGCAAGGCAGGCGACGACTTCATCGAAGCGCGATACCAGGCCGGGCGGCACGACGACGAAGCCGAGCCGCAGCGTCGGGCTGAGCGTCTTGCTGAAAGACCCGATATGGATGACCCGTCCCGCCCGATCCTGCGATGCCAGTGCGGGAGCCGCCCGGCGCCTGAGCTGGAGTTCGCCAAGGTAGTCGTCCTCGATGATCCAGGCACCCGCGCGGCTTGCCCATTCGAGCAGTTGCACGCGACGACCGAGCGACAGTGTCGGGCCCAGAGGCGCCTGTTGCCCTGCGGTGACCAGGGCCACCGCGGCATCCGGTGCATGCTCTTCGCCATAGCTGACGTCGATGCCATCTTCGTCCACAGGAACGGGAACCGTCGTGAGCCGGGAAAGTGACATGGCCCTGCGACTGGGCATAAATCCGGGGTTCTCGACCCAGGCTTTTCGGCCCTCGGCCTGAATCACCCGCAGCGTTACACCGAGCGCCCCCGAAAAGCCTGTGGTAATGAAGATCTGCGAGAGCTGACATTCAATACCTCGCGACAAGGCCAGGTGTGCGGCGATTTCCCGCCGGAGTTCATGCTCGCCGCGCGGATCCGGGTAGGCCGCCGGCGCCTCCACCTCGTCACGTGCCGCACGCGATCGCAGCCGCGCGAACAAGGTGGCAGGGAAGCAATCCGATGCCGGCACGCCCATCTGAAAGACCGCGGGACCGGGCAGGAAGTGCTGGTACAGCTCCGAGCGCAGATCCGACTCGACCGAGCGCGCCTGTTCCGCGACAGGCCTTGCGACCGCGGTATGGTCGGAAACCCTGGTCCCGCCGGCGCGCGACGAGACCACCAGTTGCGCATCGGTCAGCCGCTCGTACGCTGTCTTGACGGTGCCTCGAGCCACTCCAAGCTGGGCAGCGAGGTCCATCCACGAAGGCAATCTGGCGCCCGGAACGAGTACGCCACTCTCGATGGCAGCGGTGATACCCAGCCGTATCTGTTCCGCCAGTGAAGTCCTGGACGCACGGTCCAGCTTCAGCGCCAGGATCTTCGTCATCGCTTCTGGTGCATTCAGAAATTGCGTTTTTGGTTCTTTTTTGTGAACCAGGTGGAGCGCATGATTCTAGCCTCCAAGGAGCCAAACATGAAACTGCAACGCTTTCTTCTCTCGCTGGTGGCGGCTACGGGCATGGCCTTTACCGGGGTCGCTTCGGCCCACGGCGCGGGCGACACGGTCAAGCCCAACTTCTCGAAAGAGATTCCCAATATCCCAGGCAAGTCGCTCATTGCCGTGGAGGTTTTCTATCCGCCCGGTGGCGCTTCGCTGCCGCATAGCCATGCCAAATCGTCGTTCATCTATGCATACGTCGTTTCGGGCAGCATCGCGAGCAAGGTGAATGACGAACCGGAACGTGTGTACAAGGCGGGGGAGAGCTTCTTCGAGGAGCCTGGCTCCCGCCATCCGGTGAGCCGCAACGCGAGCAAGACAAAGCCGGCAAAGCTGCTGGCCGTGTTCGTGGTCGACTCGGCCGACAAGGAACTGACGATCAACGACAACTAGGAGTTTGAAATGAGACTGGATTACACCAAAGCATCGCCGGGCGGTGTCAAGGCATTTGGCGGCGTGTACGGCTATGTCATGCAATCGGGCCTTGAAGACGTGCTAGTCGAACTGGTCTATCTGCGCGTGAGCCAGATCAACGGGTGCGCTTATTGCCTCGACATGCATACCCGTGACCTGATCAAGAAGGGCATCACCCCTGCAAAGCTCGCGCTCGTGCAAGCCTGGCATGAAGCAGGGCCGTTGTTCAGCGACCGCGAGAAGGCCGCACTCGCATGGGCTGAGTCGGTCACGCTGGTGGCGGACACACATGTGCCCGAGGAGGACTTCAAGGCCGCGGCCGCGGTGTTCAGCAAGAAAGAACTCGCTGACCTCACGATGGCGATCAGCCTGATGAATGCCTATAACCGGCTTGCCATCAGCTTTCGCCGCGCACCGGATTCCGCGCTGGCTGCGCAAGACTGAGGCCTGTCGTCCCTCTGTATCGAGCGGAGCCGGTTGAGAGAAAACGCGCCTGTTCTGGCGCGTTTTTCCTGATTGCGGCCAGTAGTTCCTTCGGCGACTTCTTGGTCAGCAGCAAAACAGCCCCGGCACACAAGAATTTCGCTTTTCTTGACCGCCTCCTCGTTCCTGGGGTGAATCCGAAATGACTTGCACGGCATTCCGGTCTGGCTCGGCTTCCATCCGCCCGCCGGTACGACCCACTGCACCCCCACTACAACACGGCTTACCGCTCCCACAAAAAGATTCACTTCACTTCCCACCTTCCGTCATAGAAGATTCCCCAGCATCTCCATCTCCGGCCTGAAGCCGCATGCGGCCGGGCGATTGTCCAGTCAATTGGGAGTTCACCATGGCACGCATACCGGCCCTGACCCTGCTTGTCATCGCGCTGGCGGCCTGCAGCAGTACGCCGCCCGCGCCGCCACCCGCAACGCCCGCGTCATCGGCCGCATCCGCCGCGGGACCGGCCGGTAACGTGCAGGCACAGGCGCAACCCCAGCCGAACGCAGTCGACCCTGCAGCGATCCAGGCGCTCAACGACATGGGCAAGTACCTGCAATCCCTGCGCCAGTTCGAGGTCTTTATCGACCTGTCTGGTGAACGGGTGCTGCAGGACGGCCAGAAACTGCAGCACACCGCCATGGCGGACCTGGATGTGCAGCGGCCGGACCGGCTGCGCGCGCTGATGCGCAGCGCGCGCTCGCAGCGCGACCTGATCTATGACGGCAAGCAGGTCACGCTGTATTCGCCCGCGCAGAAGTCGTACTCGCAGGTCAACTTCAGCGACAACCTGGGCGTGCTGGCGCAGCGGCTGCGCGAACGCTTCGGCGTGGAGATTCCGTCGGCCGACCTGTTCCTGTGGGGCACGCCCGCGGCGCCGCTGGACAACATGGAATCGGCGATGAACGCCGGCCAGGACATCATCGGCGGCGAGTTGTGCGACCACTATGCCTTCCGCCAGGGGCAGCTCGACTGGCAGATATGGATCGCCAGCGGCAACCGTCCGCTGCCGCGCAAGCTCGTCATCACCAACCGGGCCGACGAGGCCAGGCCGCAATCGGTCACGCTGTACAAGTGGAACCTCAATCCGAAGTTCGGCAATTCGGCGTTCGCCTTCACGCCGCCCAAGGACGCCAGGAAGGCGGAGTTCGTTCCACTGAAGGCCACCCGGTAACGGGACCATGGACAAAAGGAGCATTGCCATGACCTACACATTCGCAAAGCCGCTCGCAGTGTGCACGGCCGCGCTCGTGCTGGTGGCCTCCGGCTGGACACCGGTGGCCGAGGCCGCCCGCGGTGGCGGCGGGCATGGCGGCGGTGGCGGACCTGCCGCGGGCGGTGGACACGCTGCCGGCGGCCAGCGCGCCGCTGCCGGCGGCGCCAACCGCGAAGCGCGACAGGTGAACAACCAGCGTGCCGACGCGCGCACCAACAACGTCCGCAACACCAGCGTCAACAACGTCAACGCCAACCGCAACGTCAACGTCAATACGAGCCGTAACGTCAACGTGAACGTCGACAGTCATGGCGGCTGCTGCGGCTGGGACAACGATTACCACCCGGTGGCGACGGCCGCTGCGGTCACGGCCACTGTCGCCGTGACGTCGGCGGTGGTGGGTTCCATGGTGCGCTCGGTCCCGCCGAGCTGCGTGCCGGTCAACTACGGCGGCATGGTCTACCAGCAGTGCGGCAGTACCTGGTACATGCCGCAGGGCGCGCAGTACGTCGTGGTCAATCCGCCGTACTGACGACAGGCCTGGGCGCGCCG
The DNA here is from genome assembly GCF_004768545.1 of Cupriavidus oxalaticus. Taxonomy (NCBI): domain Bacteria; kingdom Pseudomonadati; phylum Pseudomonadota; class Betaproteobacteria; order Burkholderiales; family Burkholderiaceae; genus Cupriavidus; species Cupriavidus oxalaticus. The sequence continues at coordinate 2,081,538 of NZ_CP038634.1, forward strand.
GCGGGCTACCTCGCCGGCCCGGCGGGCTTACCCATGGCGCCGCTGCAAGTCATGGAATGACACCAGCTCGCCGGCCATCGCACTGGCAGCCACGGTGGGCGGGCTGGCCAGCCACACCTGCCCGGGACCCGAGCGCCCGGGGAAATTCCGGTTGATCGAACTCACTGTCACTTGCCCGGCCCGTTCCGACGAACCCGGGCCGCAGTTGGCGCACGCCCCGCACGATGGCTGCAGGATGCGCGCGCCGACCGCATGGAACGTTTCCATGTAGCCCTGGCGGATGCAGTAGTCCCGGACGTCGGTGGTGCCGAACTGCAGGTAGAGCGTGACATGCGGCGGCAGCCGCAGGCCGCGCTGCACCGCCCAGTGCAGCACCTCGTGGTACAGGTCGAAGTCCTCGCGCTTGCCGGCAGTGCAGGAGCCGCCGTAGGCGATATCCACGCGCACGCGCCGGTCCAGCGCGGCCAGCGGCAAGCCGTTGCCGGGGTCGCCGGGGCGGGCCACCATCGGGCCGAGCGTGCTGCAGTCCAGTTCGATGGTGGCTGCGAAGGCGGCATCGTCATCGCTGCGCATCCACGGCTCGATCACGAAATCGATGCCCCGGCGCTCCCTGAGGAAGCGCACCGTCTGCGCATCCGGCGCGACGATGCCGGTGAAGCCGCCCAACTCGGCGCACATATTGGTCAGCGTGGCGCGTTCGTCGATGGACATCGCGCGCACGACGGGACCGGTGAACTCGAACACCTTGCCGACCCCGGCGCCTGCCTTGATCCCGGCCTGCGCCAGCAGGTGCAGCACCACATCCTTGGCCGTGACGCCAGGCGCAAGTGCCCCGTGGAGCGCGACGCGGATGCCCTCGGGCATGGTCATGCGCACCGCACCCGTCATGAACGCATTGGCCATGTCGGTCGTGCCGACGCCGAAGGCCACGCAGCCCAGCGCGCCGCTATGGGGGGTGTGCGAGTCGGTGCCCACCACGACCTGTCCCGGCAGTGCATAGCGCTCGGCCATCATCGCGTGCGAGATGCCCGCGGCGTGGCTGCCGTCGTCGGTGCGGGACGCTTCCTCTGTGAGCGTGCGGTGGCAACGCAGCTGGTAGGCGTCGACGAACTCCCGCTGTGCCGCGCACATCCGGGCAATGTTGTCGACCAGCCCGCCACGCACATGCGCGGGGCTTTCATTGACGTAGGAGGTATGGTCCTCGAATACCACGATGCGCTCGGGATCCTCAAGCCGCAGCGGCCTGCCAAACGTGGCGTGCAGCATGTGGGCGCACATGCCGGTGTAGTACTCGTGGATAAAGCGCCAGTCCGCGCGCACGAAGATGCCGTCGCCCGGTTGCGGGCCCGCCAGGGATATCGGCGTCACGGGCGTCGCCAGCAGGTGGCGGTGGACGATCTTCTCAAAGAGGGTTTGCGGTGCCGCGGGCGGCGTCGCGGCGGCCGGTTCGACCTTGCCCAGGTATTGCTGGCCGAACTTCAGCAGCCCGCCGCTCAGCAGGATGGCGGCGGCCAGCGCGTCGCGCCCGGCCACCAGCGCTTGCGCGGCGATCGGCTCGCCGGCCTGCAGGCGCGCTAGCAGGCCGAAGTCGGTCGAGGTGAACAGGCCGATGTTGTCGGCGTTCTGTCGGTAGATGCGCTCGAAGCTGCGCGCGATCACCAGCCGGATGCCGGCGAGCTTCTCTGCCGCCGGGCTATGCTCGCGCGACGATCCCTTGCCGTAGCGGTTGCCCGCGACCGTCACCGAGAAGCCGCCCTCGCGGATCGCGCCGGGCGCGACCGGGCAGGTGCCGCCGACCTTGTAGCCGGTATAGGGGTAGCGGCCGAGCTTGTCGTCATAGTGCGTCAGGATCGGCACCGGCGTGATCTCGTCGGTGGACACGTCGTCGCGCAGGGGCCCGGCTTGCTCAGGCGTGAGGGCCTCGCCTTGCAGCTGGCGCGCCATGGCATCCGCCGAGTCGGCGAGGAACAGGATGCGGCCTGCGAAATCTTGGGCGCTCATGCGGGTCTCCAGTGGCATATTGGCGGCACTTTACTGGCTGCATCGCGCCGGCACGAAGCGCTGATCCGGCATGTCTGCTATCTGCGGGTGGCATATCAGGGTTAACCCATGTGTTCGGCGTGGTGCATGCGGCAGGCCTGTGCGCAGGCGTTAGTATTCGGCGACACGCGGCTCGCCGCCGGCATCCTGAAGACCATGCACCGCATCGACCCCGTCAATATCCAGCTGTTCCTGGCCGCGGCACGCGAAGGCTCGATCAAGCGCGCGGCGGAGACCGAACACATTGCGCAGTCGGCGCTAGCCGGCGCATCGCCGAACTGGAGCGCAGCCTTGGGGTGGTGCTGTTCGTGCGTTCGCCCGCCGGCGTGGTGCTGACCGATGCTGGCGCCCGCGCGCTCGAACTGGGCCGCAAGCTCAATGAGGACATCGCCAGCTTCGCGCGCGAAGTGCAGGATCTCGGCGACCAGGTGGCCGGCGTGGTGCGCGTGTCGGCCAGTCCGTCGGCCATCATCGGCTTCCTGCCGGAGCGGCTGCATGCGTTCAAGGCGGCGCATCCGCTGGTCGAGATCGCGCTGTACGAACGTTCCACTGCCGAATCGATCCGCGCCTGCCTCGATGACCGCGTCGACATCGGCATCGGCGTCGCGGCCAAGACGCCTGCTGGGCTGGAGTCGTGGCCGTTCGCCAGCGATCCGCTCAATGTCGTGCTGCCGTCGTCGCACCGGCTGGCGCGGCGCAAGCGCATCCGCTATGCCGAAGTGCTGGAGCATCCGCTGGTGGTGGTGCAGCCCGGCGGCGCGCTCGACCAGGAGCTGCGCGAACAGGCGGCGAACCTGCGCCTGCCGTTCAACCAGAGCGTGACGGTGTCAAGCTTCGAAGCCGCATGCCGCATGGTCGAGGCCGGCCTGGGCATCGCCGTGCTGCCGGCCAGTGCCGGCGCTGCCTATGCCGGCACGCGCGGCTTTGTGCGCGTGCCGCTGGACGAGCCATGGCGCGAGCGGCAGCTGCTGATCTACGCGCCCTACAAGCAGCCGCGGCTGCGCGCGATCGCGGCCATGATCCGCGCGCTCCAGCCAGGCACCACGGAGGCTATGCCGGGCTGAGATAGCCGGTCCAGCGGATTAGCACTCTGCCGCGCAGCGACGCAGCCCTACACTCCGACCCAAGGCCACCGCCCACGGTGCGATTTCAATAAACGGAGACAAGGAATGCGGACAACGCTGTTTCGGCGGGCGTGCCATGCGCTTGCGGGTATCACCACACTGGCCATGCTGGGCGGCCTGCCTGGCGCGGTCAACGCCCAGGAAACCAGGCCGGTCAGGCTGATCGTGCCAACCCAGCCGGGATCGCAGGCCGACGCCGTGGCGCGTGCGCTGAGCCAGCCGCTGGGCAAGCACCTGGGCCAGTCGGTTACAGTGCGGCGCAGTCTTCCGGATCCGCGACAGCCGCACGCGGCACCGGCTTGGTTGTGCTTGCCACGGGCTTCGGTGCCGGTTGCCCAGGGCCGGGAGCCAGGGCCTGTCCCAGACGCGCACCGCGTTGCAGCGCCACATGGACGGCTTCGCCCTTGCTGCGGACGCCGAGCGCCTTGTAAAGGGCGTTGCAATGGCACTTGACCGTCGCCACTGAAACGTTCAGCTGCCGGCTGATGGTCTTGGCGGGATAGCCGCGTGCGAGCAGTACGAGGATTTCGTACTGGCGCGGCGTGAGGCCGAGCGCGTGGGCCTCGCCGGGCGAACGGACGTCGGCCACCGTGTCGTCGTTTGCAGTAAAGGCGCCTTTGGCGCGGCGCTCCGCGTTTCGTCCGGCGCTGCCTTGGCGCATGCCATCGTGCGATGCCGGCGCAGTATCCGGTGCCATATCCGGTTCCAGCGCCGCCCGCCGGCTGAACGGCCTCAGGCTGACCTGGTAGCCGCTGCCGACCAGCCGGATCGCTGCTTCCAGCACATCGGGCTGCACCGATTTCGGCAGGCAACCCACGACGCCCGCCGTGACCTTGTCATCGACCCAGTTCCGGGGCGCGATGTCGCAAAGTACCAGCAGCCGCGCCGCGGGCCAAATCCTGCCGACCTGGCACAGCAGCTGCCATGCAGCCTCCGGATCGTCCGGCAGCCCCAGCACGACCAATGTGATGCCTTCGCCGGCAGCGCAGTGCCCCGCGAGTTCAGCCGGGTCGGCGGTAACGAGTTCGCCGACGGCGTCGACGTTTTCCAGTGTCCTGCGCAACGCCACCCGCAGCAAAGCGTGGGATTCAATCAACAGCACCTTCATTGCACATGTCTCTCTTGCGCGCGGACGCGGCGCCGCGGCCGCGGCAGGGAGCGGCATGCGGCATCGTACGTCCGGCGGCCGTGATTTATGCGGCGGCTCGCGTTGCGACTGGCGACATGGTGGCGTGGCTCAGCCTGGATTGCGCAAGCTCGACCGCTTGCTGGAAGCGGGCCTGCGCTAGCTGGGCAAGCCCGGCCTGCGTTTCGGACGCGATTTCATACAGCTGCCGCGTGTAGGCGCAGGCCTTGTCTGCGGCAACGGGCGTCAGGCCGTTCTGCATGTCGAGGACCTTGCGCAGGTCCCTGCTGGCCAGCAGCGCCTGCATCCGCTGCTGGCTTTCGTCGAAGGCTGCCTGCGCGGTCTGCAGGTTCAGCTCGGCGATCCGCTGGAAGCCGGCAAACAGGATGCTGGAGTAGGCGAAGCAGTCAGCGAAGCCGCTGCCGTGACTGGCAGGGAACTGATCGGGCGCGAAATCGGGCATGCAATGGTTTCCTTGGATCCGCCGGGGCATGGTGCCCGACGACAGGTTTGCGGGTGAACGCACGACCGGAGGAGTGCGTCGGAGGAGGCGCCCGGCGTGCTGCGTTGCATCATTCGCGCCCAATTTTAGAGTAAGCACTCTAAACAATGTGATCCGCAGGCCTAGGGGGATTCCCCGATGGCTTCAGCGTTTCTGTACGATTTTGTTTTTTTCGTTTTCGTTTGGCATTTCGGCCGGCGCGTTCCGGAACACAGCCGCAATGCGCGACGAATGACGGAGGAGATCGGCATAGCGGCAAGTAGAATCGCTGCGACTCCATCCCCTCGACATGCCATGCGGATTCCCCCGGTAAAGGCCATCATCGCTTTCGAAAGCGTCGCCAGGACCAAGAGCGTCAGCCGCGCCGCTGAAGAACTCGGCCTGACCGCTTCCGCCGTCAGCCACCAGCTCAGCAACCTGGAAGAGATCCTGGGCCAGCCGCTGTTCTTCCGGCAAGGGCGCGGGCTGGCGCTGACGTCGGTGGGCGAGCAGTACCTGCGCGATATCACCGGCGTGCTGGCCGATCTCAACCGCGCTACCGAACGCGCCTCGAGCCCGGCCAATATCGAGATCCTGCGCGTCCATTCGAGCCCGAGCTTCGGCCTGATGTGGCTGCTGCCACGGCTAGAATCGTTCCAGGCCGACAATGGCGATATCCAGCTCAACCTGTCGTGCTCGTATGAAGACGTATCGTTCACCAGCGGCTATTACGATGTCGATATCCGCCATGGCTACGCGCACTGGCGCGACCTGCAGGTGAAGACGCTGCGGCGCGAGACGATCGCGCCGCTGGCTTCTCCTGCCTATCTCGAAAAGCATCCGATCCGTACGCCCGAGGATCTGCTGGCGCAGCGGCTGATCTATTCCGAAACGCCGCTGGTGCAGTGGCAACAGTGGTTCGCGCGGTTCGGCGTGCCGGCTTCGCACAAGACCTTCGACTTCAGCTTCGACCGCTCCTACATGTCGCTGGAGACCGCCGCACTGGGCCTGGGCGTGGCGCTGGAAAGCACGCTGCTGGCATCGGTGCAGATCCGCAAGGGCGCACTGATGCCCGTGTTCGACGACAGCCACGCGCTGGAGGTGGGCAGCCACCACGTGGTCTGCCCGGCGCAGAACGCCGGCTTGCCGCGTGTGGCGCGCTTCCTGGCCTGGCTCGACCGCCAGTTGCCGGCGCCGCGCTGAACGCGCGATGCCACATGCGCGGCCGATGAAGTGAACGAGACGGCGCGCTTCGAGGCGACCGTCTGCCGATGTTTGAAAATTTCTCAGCAATAGCTGAGGCAGACCGCGTTGATCGTCAGGCCGCCAGCGACAAAACTCGACACATCCCAAGTCCAATTGCAAGGAGACAAAGATGCTGGTCGAGAACAACGTAGTCATCATCACCGGCGCCGCCTCGCCGCGCGGCATCGGCAGGGCCACCGGCAGGGCCTTCGCCGCGCAGGGTGCCACCGTGGTGATCCTGGACCTGCGCCTCGAAGACGCGCAGGCTGCCGCCGGTGAGCTGGGTGACCGCCACATGGGCCTGGCCTGCGACGTGACCGACAAGGCCGCCTGCGAACGCGCGGCGCAGACCGTGCTGCAGCGCTACGGTCGCATCGACGCGCTCGTCAATAACGCCGGCATCACCCAGCCGGTGCGCACGCTCGATATCCAGGCGACCGACTACGACGCCGTGCTTGACGTGAACCTGCGCGGCACGCTGTACATGTCGCAGGCGGTGCTGCCGCAGATGCGCGAGCAGAAGCGCGGCAGCATCGTGTGCATGTCGTCAGTGTCGGCGCAGCGTGGCGGCGGCATCTTCGGCGGGCCGCACTACAGCGCCGCCAAGGCCGGCGTGCTGGGCCTGGCGCGCGCCATGGCGCGCGAGTTCGGGCCCGACAGCATCCGCGTCAATTCGATCACGCCGGGCCTGATCCAGACCGACATCACCGGCGACAAGCTCACTCCCGAGATGCGCGCCGACATCATCAAGGGCATCCCGCTGGGCCGGCTGGGCAACGCGGCCGACGTGGCCAACGCCTGCGTGTTCCTGGCGAGCGACATGTCCGCCTACCTGACCGGCATCACGCTGGACGTCAACGGCGGCATGCTGATCCACTAAATTCAAGTGAAGCCGCCCGACAGAGGCGCAGCCTTCAACAGCCGGGGCACCGCAGCGCGGCGCCACCAGGCAGGAGACAACCGATGAAGACCAAATACGCGGCTTCGCCCATCGGCGGCGAAGCGACGCTGCACGCCGATTCCGCCACCTTCGAGACCCGCACCTACGCCAAGGTGGTGAAGCGGCTGATCCCGTTCCTGATGCTCTGCTATCTGGGCGCCTACCTGGACCGGGTCAATGTCGGCTTTGCCAAGCTGCAGATGCTGAGCGACCTGCAGTTCAGCGAAACCATCTACGGCCTCGGCGCCGGCATCTTCTTCCTCGGCTACTTCCTCTTCGAAGTGCCGAGCAACGTGATCCTGCACCGGGTCGGCGCCAAGCGCTGGCTGGCGCGCATCATGCTGACCTGGGCGGTGATCTCGGCGTGCTTCGCCTTTGTCACCACGCCAACCCAGTTCTACGTGCTGCGCTTTCTGCTGGGCGTGGCGGAGGCCGGCTTCGCGCCGGGCGTGATCCTGTACATGACGTACTGGTTCCCCTCCGAGCGGCGTGCCAAGGCATTGTCGATGTTCTTCATGGCGATCCCGCTGGCCGGCATCGTGGGCGGGCCGCTGTCGGGCTGGATCATGCATGCCTTCCACGGCGTGGGCGACCTGGCCGGCTGGAAGTGGCTGTTCCTGATCGAAGCGCTGCCTTCGCTGTGCCTGGGCGTGGCCATCCTGTTCTACCTCGACAACGGCATCGACCACGCGCACTGGCTGACTGACGCCGAGAAGGCCCTGCTCAAGCGCAATATCGAGGGCGACAACGTGCACAAGATGGAACACATGTCGATCCGCTCGTTCATGGCGGACCGCCGCCTGTGGCTGATGGCAGCGATCTACTTCTGCGTGGTGCTGGGCCAGTACGGGCTGACCTTCTGGCTGCCGACCATCATCCGCAAGGCCGGCGTCGCCGATCCGCTGTGGGTGGGCATCTACACCGCGCTGCCGTATCTGTGCGCGATCGTGGCGCTGCCGCTGGTGGGCATGAGCGCCGACCGCCGCCGCGAGCGCCGCTTCCACCTGATCGTGCCGATGGTGGTCGCCGCCACCGGGTTTGCCACCTTGCCGCTGCTGGGCAGTGTCAGTGCATCGCTGGTATGCCTGTGCATCGCCGCCGCCGGCATCCTGGCCTCGTCGTCGCAGTTCTGGGCGTTGCCTACCGCGCTGCTGGGCGGCATGTCGGCCGCAGCGGGCATCGCCGCGGTCAACTGCGTGGCCAACCTGGCTGGCTTCTTCTCGCCCGCCATCGTGGGCTGGCTGAACGACCTGACCGGGAAGTCCACCGCCGGCCTGATGTTCATCTCGGGCACGGTTGTCTTCGGCGCGATGCTGGTGCTCCTGGTCCCCGCCAGGTCCGTGAACCGCTGACACCCCCTCTTTGCCGAATTTCTGAAACTCTGATCGAACCGATTGCTGGAGACACCATGCAACAAGCAACCACCGACAAGGCAGTGTCCTTGCGGGAACGCGCCTACCGCATCCGCCGCAACGCCTTGCTGATGGGCGAAGTCCAGGGCCAGGGCTATATCGGCCAGGCGCTCGATATCGCCGACGTGCTCGCCGTGGCCTACTTCGACGCCATGCGCTACCGCCCCGAAGATCCCGAATGGGAAGGGCGCGACCGCTTCCTGCTGTCCAACGGCCACTACGCCATCGCGCTGTACGCGGCGCTGCTTGAGGCCGGCATCCTGCCCGCCGAAGAGCTGGAGACCTATGGCAGCGACGACAGCCGCCTGCCGATGTCAGGCATGGCCAGCTACACGCCCGGCATGGAAATGTCCGGCGGCTCGCTGGGGCAGGGCCTGACCATCGCCGTGGGCCGCTGCCTCGGCCTCAGGCGCAAGGGCTCCGGCAACTTCATCTACACGCTGTTCTCCGACGGCGAGCTGGACGAGGGCGCGATCTGGGAGGGCATCCTGTCCGCCGCGCACTGGAAGCTGGATAACCTGATCGCGATCGTCGACGTCAACAACCAGCAGGCCGACGGCCCGTCCACGCAGGTCATGGCGTTCGAGCCGCTGGTGCCGAAGCTGGAAGCATTCGGCTGGTTCACGCAGCGCGTCGACGGCAACGACATCGACGCCGTGGCTGCCGCCTTCCGTGCGGCGCGCGAACATAGCGGCGCGCAGCCGCGCATGATCATCTGCGATACGCGCATGGGGTGCGGCGTGCCGTTCCTCGAGCAGCGCGAGAAGAACCACTTTATCCGCGTGGATGCCCACGAATGGCAACTCGCACTGCAGGCCCTGGAAGCCGGGAGACAAGCATGAGCAATACCATCGCCACCGCCAGCACCAACACCAACACCAAGCCTAAGCTGAAGACCTCGGCCATGATCGCCTCCATCGCCGGCGAAGGACAGGCCACCCGATCCGCGCCATTCGGCCACGCGCTGGTGGAACTGGGGCGCCAGAAGCAGGACGTGATCGGCATGACCGCCGACCTGGGCAAGTACACCGACCTGCATATCTTTGCGCAGGCGTTCCCCGAGCGCTACTACCAGATGGGCATGGCCGAACAGTTGCTGATGGGTGCCGCCGCCGGCTTCGCGCATGAAGGGGCACAGCCCTTCGTCACCACCTACGCGGTATTCGCCACGCGCCGCGCCTACGACTTCATGCACCAGACCATCGCCGAGGACAACCTCGACGTGAAGATCGTCTGTGCGCTGCCCGGGCTGACCACCGGCTACGGCCCCAGCCACCAGGCCGCCGAGGACCTGGCGCTGATGCGCGCCATGCCCAACATGACCGTGATCGACCCGTGCGACGCGATCGACATCGAGCAGATGGTGCCGGCCATTGCCGCGCACAACGGCCCGGTGTACGCGCGCCTGCTGCGCGGCAACGTGCCGGTGGTGCTGGACGAGTACGACTACAAGTTCGAGCTCGGCAAGGCAAAGCTGCTGCGCGATGGCGCCGAGGTGCTGGTGATCTCGTCGGGCATCATGACCATGCGAGCGCTGGAGGTGGCCAAGGCGCTGGAGAAGGACCGCATCGGCGTGGCGGTGCTGCACGTGCCGACCATCAAGCCGCTCGATACCGAAACCATCGTGCGCGAAGCGAAGCGGCAAGGGCGCCTGGTGGTGGTGGCCGAGAACCACACGGTGATCGGCGGCCTGGGCGAGGCGGTCGCGGCCACGCTGATGCAGGCGGGCACCATGGTGCCGTTCCGGCAGGTCGGGTTGCCCGACGCATTCCTCGATGCCGGCGCACTGCCCACGCTGCACGACCGCTATGGCATCTCGGCGGGCGTGATGGCGCAATCGATCCGCGACTGGATCGCCTGACGGCCGTCTTTCGCATCCCCCATGGTCATTTCCGCTGCCGCGGGAATGACCTTCAGACTCCAGCAACGGCGTGATGCAGCAACAGTGCCGACAGCACGAACATCGTCACGCCGATCAACCCGTCCAGCACGCGCCAGGCCAACGGCCGGGCGAACCACGGCGCCAGCCAGCGCGCCCCGAATCCCAGCAGCCCGAACCAGAACAGGCTGGCCGAACTCGCGCCCGCCACGAACCAGCCGCGCAGCGCCGCCGGCTGCTGCGCGCCGATGCTGCCGACCAGCAGCACCGTGTCGAGATAGACATGGGGATTGAGCAGCGTGAACGCAGCCGCCTGCGCCAGCGCGGCGCCGCGGCTGAGGCCCTCCTGTCCTGCCCCCGCCCGCAGCTGGTGCGACTGGCGCGCGCGCTGCAGGGCTCGCCATCCGTATAGCGCCAGGAACGCGGCGCCGGCCAGCGCCAGCGCGCGCGCCAGGCCGGGGTTCTCGCCCAGCGCCCGGGCCATGCCCATGACCCCCGCTGCGATCAGCAGGGCATCCGCGACGGCGCAGAACAGCACCACGCTGCCGACATGCTCGCGGCGCAGGCCCTGGCGCAGCACGAAGGCGTTCTGGGCGCCGATCGCGACGATCAGGCCCAGGCTGAGGGCCATACCCTGGAGCCAGACAGACAAGGAGAGGGAGGAAGTGGCGAGCGGCGTCATCATGGGGGCAGCTTGCCTGGCCGCGCAGATGAAGACAAACTATCTTTCCTTTATCTGGTTTAGGAAAACTTAAGGCGATGCTGGACTATTCGGCCCTCTCCGCACTGGCCGCCGTGATACGCGAAGGCAGCTTCGAGCGTGCCGCGCGCGCGCTTCATGTCACGCCGTCGGCCATTTCCCAGCGCGTCCGGCTGCTGGAGGAGCGGCTGGGTTGCGCGCTGGTGGTGCGCGACCAGCCTTGCCGCGCGACGGAGACGGGCCGCAGGCTGTGCCAGCACGTCGACCGCGTGCGGCTGCTCGAGCAGGATCTGCAGGGCGCGCTGCCGGCGCTGGCGCCGGAGGGCATCGCACGCGTCGCGCTGCCGATCGCGGTGAATGCCGACAGCCTTGCGACCTGGGCCGCGTCGGCCATTGCGGCCTTCGCCGCGGCCAGCCCCGTACTGATGGAAGTCGCCGTGGACGACCAGGATCACACCACCGAGTGGCTGCGCAGCGGCACCGTGCTGGCCGCCGTGACCGCGACGGCGCGCCCGGCGGCAGGCTGCAACAGCCAGCCGCTGGGGGCCATGCGCTACCTGGCGGCCGCCAGCCCGGCCTTCGTGCGGCAGCATTTTGCCGGCGGCGTGGGAGCCGGCACGCTGGCGAAGGCCCCCAGCCTGCTGTTCAACACCAAGGATGAACTGCAGGTGCGCTGGGCGCGGCGGCTGTGCCATCGGCATGTTGATCTGCCCAGGCACATGCTGCCTTCCTCGCAGGCCTTCGTGACTGCGGCGCTGGCCGGCATGGGCTGGGGGCTGCATCCGCAGTCGCTGATCGCGCAGCATCTCGGCGACGGCTCGCTGGTCGAGCTGGTGCCGGGCACGCCGCTGGACGTGCCGTTGCACTGGCAATACGCGCGCGCCGCGTCCGGCCTGCTCGACGGCCTGAGCCGCGAGGTGCTGGCGGCCGGCCGCGCCGCGTTGCTGGCGCCCTGACTTGGCAGCGGTAAGCCACCGGCGGCGTGCCGGGGTCAGTCGTGCAGGTGCTCGTCCACGAAACGCCGGAACAGCGCCATGCTCGGCGCCTCGGTCCGGCCCGCCAGCGTGAAGAAAGCGTAGCGGGGGCCGTCGTCGACCGCGGGCGTGGTCGCCAGTTCGCACAGCTTCCCCTCGGCGATTTCCGTCCGCACGGCCGCGACGATGCTGAACAGGATCGCGTCCGAGACCAGCACGGCCTCGACCAGGCTGCGCACGTTCTCGCAGCGCAGGCTCAGGCAATGCTCGGGATCGGCGCGCGGGCCGAAGCGCTTGACCAGCCCGCGCGCGACTTCCGGGCTCAGCGGTGCCGACGCCAGCGGATAGCGCATGACATCGTCGAAGGTCACGGCCTCGCCGGCGGCGGCCTGCAGCAGCAGCGGATGGCCCGCGCGGCAGATGAAGCGGCCCTGCAGCTGCGCCAGCAATTCGTGGCGCAGGTCGGTGGCCGGCGCCACGCTGGTGACCTCCACGATGACCGCGTCCAGCGTGCGCTGGCGCAGCTGGATCATCAGCGCGTCGGAAGTGCCGAGCGACACCGCCACCTGTATGCCGGGGTGGTGCATGGCCATGTGGCGCAGGAACGGCGTCATCAGCACCGCGCCGGGGCCAGCGCCCAGCCCGACGCGGATGGCGCCGAGGTGATGGCGGTGGAACAGTTCGACGCTGCGATGCAGCTCGGCTTCCTCGAACAGCATGCGCCGGGCCCGCTCGGCGATCAGTTCGCCCAGCGGGGTCAGCACATTGCGCCGGCCATGGCGGTCGATGAGCTTGCCGCCAAGCTCGTCCTCCAGCGCCTGGATGCTGCGGCTCAGCGCCGACTGGGTCAGGTGCAGCCGTTGCGCGGCGCGGCTGAACGATTCCACGTCCGCGACCATGAGCAGGTGCCGCAGGTGTTTGAGGTGCATCGATGCCTTGTGGATGAGTTTTATGAATAAATTTTAGACGAGTAATGCATTGGACACATAGCGGGCTGGCCGATACGATCCGTCGCACAACACCCACACGAAGCGACGCAAGGCGCCGAGGAGACTGCCATGACCCGAATCCGATTCCAGAACATTGCCCGCCGGCTGCTGCGCGGCGCGGTGGCCGGCCTGCTGTGCGTGGGCCTGGCGCCGGCCCACGCCTACCCCGACCGGCCCGTCACGCTGCTGGTGCCGTTCCCGGCGGGAGGGCTGTCGGACGTGGTCGCCCGCAACCTCAATGCGCCGCTGGGGCGGCAGTTCGGCCAGCCGGTCATCGTCGAGAACCTGGGCGGCGCCGGCGGCGCGATCGCCGCGCAGAAGGTCCTGCATGCGCCGGCCGACGGGCACCTGTTGCTGCAGGCCGGCCCCGGCGAACTGATCACGACGCCGCTGGCGAACGCGGCCATCAAGTACAAGAGCGAGGACTTCCGGCTGGTCCACATGGTCGGCGCGGTCGACCTGGCCATCCTGGCGCGCAAGGACCTGCCGGTGAAGGATGTCGATGAGCTCGCGGCCCATGCCGCGCAGGCAGCACGGGCGGGCAAGCCGCTGACGTATGCCAGCGTCGGCATCGGGTCGCTCTACCACCTGCTCGGGGCGCACCTGTCGCAGACCATCGGCGCGCCGATGACGCACGTGCCTTACAAGGGTGGCGCGCCCGTGATCCAGGACCTGGTGGGCGGCATCGTCGATATCTTTATCTCGCCGTTCGGCAAGCCCGACATCGAGCGCATGCGCACCGGCCAGGTCAGGATGCTGGCGGTGCTGTCGCCGACGCGGCTCGACGCGGTCAGGTCCGTGCCGAGCGTCAATGAAAGCAAGGCGCTGCGCGGCTTCAACTACTCGACCTGGGCCGGTGTCTTCGTGAAGAAGGACACCGCCGAGCCGGTCGTGCAGGCGCTGCACAAGGCGCTGGCGCAGACGCTGGCCGACCCGGCGGTGCGTGCCAGCCTGGATGCCGCGAACCTGCCCGCATCCCGTCCGGCATCGCTGGCGGAAAGCCAGAAGGCGTACCAGCAGAGCATCGACCAGTACCGCGGCATCGCGCGTGCCATCGGCCTGCAGCCGCAATGAAGGACGCCATGCATCCCCTCCTGGAAACGCTGCAAGACAGTGCGGAAGCCTTCGTCGCCATCCGCCGCGATATCCATCGCCATCCGGAACTCGGCTTCGAGGAACACCGCACCAGCGACATCGTGGCCAGCCTGCTCGCCGAATGGGGCTACGAGGTGGAACGCGGGCTCGGCACTACCGGCGTCGTTGGCCGGCTGCGGCGGGGCAGCGGCAGGCGCAGTCTCGGCATCCGCGCCGACATGGACGCGCTGCCGCTGGCCGAAGCCACCGGGCTGCCCTATGCCAGCTGCCATCCCGGCGTGATGCACGCCTGCGGACACGACGGGCATACCGCCATGCTGCTCTGCGCCGCCAGACATCTGGCGCGGCACGGCAGTTTCAGCGGCACGCTGAACCTGATCTTCCAGCCGGCGGAGGAAGGGCTGGGCGGGGCAAAGCGGATGATGGAAGCGGGGTTGTTCGACAAGTACCCGTGCGATGCCGTCTTCGCCATGCACAATGTCCCCGGCACGGCGCCGGGCCGGTTGCTGCTGCGCCAGGGCGCCGCGCAGGCCTCGGCCGACAGCGTGACCATCACGCTCGCCGGCATCGGCGGCCATGCGGCGTTCCCGCACAACGCGGCCGATCCGGTCGTGGCCGGCGCTTCGATCGTGATGGCGTTGCAGACCATCGTGGCGCGCAATGTCGACCCGCTGCAAACGGCGGTGGTCACGGTGGGCGCGTTCCAGGCCGGCACCGTCTCCAACATCATTCCCGCGCAGGCCGTGCTCCGCCTGAGCGTGCGCGCGCTGGACCGCCGCGTGCGCGACCAGCTCGAGCAGCGCATCCGCGCACTGGTCTCCGCGCAGGCGCAAAGCTATGGCGTGACGGCGCGGATCGACTACGCGCGCGGCTACCCGGTGCTGGTCAACACGCCGGCGGAAACGGCGCTTGCCGGCCAGGTTGCGCTGGAGCTGCTGGGGCCCGGCCACGTCGACTGCCAGGCGCCGCCGATCGCGGCGAGCGAGGACTTCGCCTTCATGCTGGATGAGGTGCCCGGCTGCTACCTGTGGATCGGCAACGGCGAGGGGGCCGAGGGGGGCTGCATGGTGCACAACCCCGGCTACGACTTCAACGACGGCAATATACCGGTTGGCGCGGCGTATTGGGCGCTGCTATGCGAGCGCTTCCTGGTGGACCAGCCGTGGCCGGAGCACGTGGAGCACATGGAGAACGCGGCGAACGCGGCGAACGCCTAGGCCGGCCTGCCGCTCTGCTGCACCAGCCATTGCCGGAAGGTGCGCGCGACCGAGGTCTCCACCCGGTCGCGGTGCCATAGCGCGTAGTAGCCGCCGCCGAGCGTGGCGGTGGCCTCGCACGCGCGTACCAGCCGGCCGTCCTTCAGGCAGCCGTCGATCATGTGGCGCCAGCCCAGCACGATGCCGTGGCCTTCGATCGCCAGCTGCACCAGGATCGGGTAGGCGTTCGACACCACCGTATTCTGCACGCGCGCCTTGCCCAGCCCGTTCTGCGCCAGCCACGCCGGCCACGACATCCACTGGCGCTGCGCGTCTTCCAGCACCAGCAGCGTCTCGGCCGGCAGGTCGGCCACGGCCAGCCGCCGGCCGCGCAGGTAGCCGGGCGCGCATACCGGTATCACTTCCTCGTCGTAGAGCCGCTGCGCGGCCAGCCCTTGCGGCGGGCCTTCGCGCAGGTAGTACAGCGCCACGTCGAAACTGGTGTCGACCAGCGACGCCAGCCCGTCGCTGACGAACAACCGCACCTGCACGTCCGGATGCTCGGCGCGGAACTGCGCCAGCCGCGGCGCAACCCACAGCGTGGACACGCCCGACGACGCCGCCACCGTCAGCTCGGTGCTGCCCTTGCGCCGCATCACGCTTTCGGTGGCTTCGGCGCAGTCGACCAGCAGGCGCTGGATCTGCTCGGCGTATTGCTGGCCGCTGACGGTCAGGCTCAGCGCGCGCGGCCCGCGCTCGAACAGTTTCTTGCCGAGGAAGCGTTCCAGCTGCGCCACCTGCCGGCTGATCGCGCTCTGGGTCAGGTGCAGTTCCGCGGCCGCGCGGGTGAAGTTGCCGTGCCGCATGGCCGCCTCGAAGGCGACCAGGCAGGGAAGGGGAGGAAGCGGGGAGATGCGCATGGGGGCGGCCGGAGGTCGGGGAACCAGCCGCCCATCTTAAGGGAAAGCCGGAAGGCTCACCCCTGCCGCGCGTGGATGCGCCCGGCCTGCATGACCAGCGAGATATGCTCGCCCTGGCCGCACAGCAGGCCGATGTCCTGCAGCGGGTCGCCGTCGACCACCAGCAGGTCGGCCAGCGCGCCGGCCCTGACCGTGCCCAGCTCGTCCTCGCGCTGCAGCACCGCGGCGGCGATCGAGGTGGCCGAGCGGATGGTCTCGAGCGCGCCGAGCAGCTCGGCGCGGATGCGGAACTCGTCGGACTGGTAGTGGTGCATCTCGCCCAGCAGGTCGGAGCCGAAGGCCATCGGCACGCCAGCCTCGGCGTAGATCGCCAGCGAGTTGCGGCCGGCCTCGCGCACGGTCTCGATCTTGGCGACCGACTCCGGCGGCAGGCCCAGGCGCGCGCCGTCGCGGGCCAGCGCGTCGTAGGTGACCAGCGTCGGCACCACGAAGGCGCCGTGCTCGCGCATCACGCGCGCCGCCGCGGCATCGACCAGGTTGCCATGCTCGATGGTGCGCACGCCGCAGCGGATCGCCCGCGTGACGGCGCGGCCGGTGTAGGCGTGCGCCATCACGTAGGTCTGCGCGGCTTCGGCCTCGGCCACGATCGCGCGGATCTCGTCCTCGCTGTACTGGGTGTTGCCGATCGGGTCGGTCGGCGAAGCCACGCCGCCCGACGCCATGATCTTGATCTGCGTGGCGCCCTTCTGGATCTCTTCGCGTACGGCCAGGCGCACCGCGTCGACACCGTCGGCGACGCGCGCGATGGCGCCGGCACGGAAGGCGCACGAGCAGGGCTCGAGCACGTCGGCGCGCGGGCGGAAATCGCCATGCCCGCCGGTCTGCGACAGCGCCTTGCCGGACGGGAAGATACGCGGCCCGGGGATCAGCCCGGTGGCGACCGCCTGCGACAGGCCCCAGTCGGCGCCGCCGGCGTCGCGCACGGTGGTGAAGCCACGCTCCAGCATCGCCTTCATGACCGGCATGGCGCGGAAGGCCACCAGCACGTTGGGCTGCACCGCGTTCAGGCCCAGGTTGGCCAGCGACGCCAGCACGTGCACGTGGCAGTCGATCAGGCCGGGCATCACGGTCTTGCCGGCGACATCGATCTGCCGCGCATGCGGCGCCACGATGCCTTGCGCGGAGACTTCGACGATGCGCTCGCCTTCGATCAGCACATCGGCGCGCGGCAGCGCGGTGCCGCGGGCGGGATCCAGGACGTTGCCGCCCTTCAGCAGGATCTGGTTCATGGTCATTGCTTGCGGAGATAGGCCGGTTCGCGCACCAGCAGCGTGCCGGCGAAGCTGATGGCGGCGGCGATCATCACGTAGAACGCGGGCGCCATGGTGCTGCCCGTGGTGGCGATCAGCCAGGTGATGATGAAGGAGGCAAAGCCGCCGAAGATGGTGACCGCCAGGTTATAGGCGACCGACAGGCCGGTCGACAGCACCTTGGCCGGGAACAGTTCGGAGAAGGCCGCCAGGATCGGGCCGGTGTAGCCGGCGATCAGCACGCCGAAGACTAGCTGGAACACCAGCAGCGAGAACAGGCCCGGGACCTGGTTGATGTACACGTACATCGGCCAGGCCAGCACGAAGATCAGCGCGGCCGAGCCCGACAGCAGGATGCGGCGGCCGAAGCGGTCGGCCAGGCGGCCCACCAGCGGCGCGAACACCAGGATCGCCATGCCGCCGACCATGCCGGCGACGAAGCCCGACGACTGCGGCACCTTCAGCACCTTGACGGCGTAGGTCGGCATGTAGAACAGCAGCACGTAGGTGCACACCGTCCACAGGATCACCATCGAGAAGCTGGCGGCGGTCTGGCGCGGGTAGTCGCGCAGCACTTCCTTCAGCGGCGAATCGGTCTTGTCCTTGGTCTGCTGGAACGTGGGCGTCTCATCGAGGTGATGGCGGATGTAGTAGCCCACCGGGCCGATCAGCATGCCGATCAGGAAGGGCAGGCGCCAGCCCCAGCTGTTCAGCGCCTCGGGCGGCAGCGACGAGGTGACGAAGGTGCCGACCGCCGCGCCCAGCAGCACGGCCACGCCGATGCTGGCCTGGATCCAGCTGGAATAGTAGGCACGCTCGCGCTCGGGTGCGTACTCGGTCAGGAAGGCGGTGGCGCCGCCCATCTCGCCGCCGGCGGAGAAGCCCTGCAGCAGGCGCGCGAGCACGATCAGCATCGGCGCGAATGGGCCCACCTGATCGTAGGTCGGCGCGATGCCGATCAGTGTGGTGCCCACCGCCATCAGCAGGATGGTCAGCGACAGCGCCGCCTTGCGGCCGACGCGGTCGGCATAGATGCCGATGATGATGCCGCCCACCGGCCGCATGAAGAAGCCGACGCCGAAGGTGGCGACGGCCAGCAGCAGCGACGACAGTTCGTCGCCGGTGGGGAAGAACAGCCGGGCGATGATGACCGCGAAGAAGCTGTAGACGGTGAAATCGAACCACTCGAGACCGTTGCCGATCACGGTGGCAACGATGGCGCGGCGCCGCTGGCTGGCGCCGATCGGCGCGCTCACGCGGTCAAGGGTTGTGCTGGCTTGCATGTCACTCCACTCCAGGCGACAGATCGGGGGCTAGGGGCTACGGGGATGCCGGGGCGCATCGGTAGGCAAGCCGATGATAGGTGTCGGCCCGATGATAAAAAAAACGATATCTGCGCATGGAGGCATGCGCGCAGCGCATGGCGGGGCGGGCGAAGCGGGCGGGGGATCACGGCAAAGCCGCGCCGGGCCAAGGCTGGCGGGCAGCGGGGCGCAAAGCCTTGTGCCGCGCCGCCGGCAAGGGCAAGGCATCGGATATCAGGGTTTGCCCTGATGCCGGCAACAGGGCATGCGCTCCGCGCATGCCTCGGCCCGGGGCGCCGCATCAAACGCTGGCGCGATATCTGGAGCGCGGGGCACTCGGTGTCGGGTGTCGCGCAGGTGGAGTCGGTGGCAGAACTGGTGGCGCGCACGCGGCAGGAATTCGACGCGGCGCGCGCGGCGGCATGCCGGGCGCTGGCGCCGGAGGCTCCTGATTCAGCGCCTGACACAGCGCCCGGCGCGCAACGCCTGGCCTAAGCCGCGGCACTACATCACCCGGCCAAACCACCACAGCGACAGCAGCCCCGCCATCGCCGCCAGCAGCGCGCCCAGCGCGGTGAAGAACGCGGTGACCTCCACCTGGTCGCGCTTGTCGAAGGCCAGCTTGGCGTTGAGCGCGCTGTACACCTTCTTCAGCTGGGCCGTGTCTTCCAGCCGGAAGTACTCGGCGCCGGTTGCGTTGGCGACCTGCTTCAGGACCTTCTCGTCCAGCCTGACGCGGGACGACATGCCGTCGACCGACAGCACCACGCCCTCGGGGGTGCCGACGCCCACGGTATAGACGCGCACGCCGTAGTTGGCGGCCAGCTCCGCGGCCTGCAGCGCGCCCGGGCCGGCGTTGCTCTCGCCGTCGGAGAACACCACGATCGCGCCCGCGCCGTACGAGCCGGGCGAGACCGGCTCCGTGTCGCTGTCGGGGGACGAGGAGGCGCTGCCCGGGACCGCCGGCTTCTTCGGCTGCGGGCTGTCGTCGTTCATCAGGCGTTCGGCCTCGTTGGTGGCCTGCGGCAGCAGCTCAGTCAGCGCGATCAGCAGGCCATTGCCCAGCGCCGTGCCGCCCTGCGGCTTCAGGCGCTCGATGGCGGCAGCCACGTCGTCCTTGCTGCGGCTTGGGGCCTGCGCCACGGCCGCGGTGCCGGCCATCGCCACCACGCCGACGCTGACGCTCGCGGGCTGGTCTTCCAGCAAGACCCGGGCGGCCTGCTGCGCCGCGCGGATGCGGGTGGGCTTGATGTCCTTCGCGCGCATGCTTCCGGACAGGTCGATGACCAGGATCACGGTCTTGATGCGCGAGGGCAGCGTCAGCAGGGCCTGGGGCCGGGCGATGGCGACGATCAGCGCGGTCAGCGCCAGCAGCGTCAGGGCTGGTGCCACATGGCGGCGCCAGCCCGCGCCGCCGCGGACGGGCACGCCGACAGACTTCAGCGCGGGGTAGTGCACGGTCGCGCGCCGGCGGCGCGCATCCAGCCACAGGTAGCCGCCCGCCAGCACCAGCACGGTGGCGAGCCCCCACAGCATGCTCGGCCATAGGAAGCTGAAGACGGGCAGGCGGGTTATCGCTTCGGTCATGCCGCACCCCTGGCGGTTCCTTGCCGGTGGCGCCGCTGGCGCGTGAAACTCAGCAGCGCCAGGTCCAGCCGGGCGTAGGTCGACAGCGTCAGGCACTGCACGCCGGCCCGCGCGAAGGCATTGTGCAGCTCGGCCTCGCGCGCCTCGGCCGCGGCGGCGAAGCGCTTGCGGAAGGCCGGGTCATGCGTGTCGACGAAGATCTGCTCGGCGGTCTCGGCATCCTGCAGCACCACCAGGCCCAGGTCGGGCAGGGCCAGTTCGAGCGGATCGACCAGCCGCACCGCCACCACTTCATGGCGCCGCGCCAGCATGCCGAGCGACGCCTGCCAGCCGGTCGCGCTGATGAAGTCGGACACGACGAACACCACCGAGCGCCGCCTGGCAACCAGGCGTGCCTGCTCCAGCAGGTCGCGCAGTCGGGTCTCGCCAGGGCAGGCCGCCGGCGTGGCATGCATGCGGTCGAGCACGTGCAGCAGCTGGCGCCGGCCCGAGCGCGCGGGGATCACGGTCGCGGCCTTTTCGGTGGCGCCGCCATAGAGCACGGCGCCGACGCGGTTGCCGTAGCGCGTCAGCAGCAGCGCCATCACCGTGGTGAAGTCGGTGAGCAGGTCGCGCTTGCGCACCGCGCCCGAGCCGAACTCGACCGATCCGCTCAGGTCCAGCACGAACCACGCCGAGACGTCGCGGTCTTCCTGGAACTCGCGCACGTGCGGGGTCTGCAGCCGCGCGGTCACGTTCCAGTCGATATGGCGCACGTCGTCGCCGGGGCGGTATTCGCGCAGGTCGGCCAGGTCCAGCCCGAAGCCGCGGAACAGCGTGCGGTAGTCGCCCTGCAGCAGCCCGTCGAGGCGGCGCACCACGGTCCATTCGAGCCGTCGCAGCAGCGCCTCGGTCTGCTTGGACCCGACCGCGGCCACTGCCGCGTTGGCGGCAGCGGAGACCTGCGCCGCGGCCTCCGCCTCCCGGCGGCGCCTAGCGCTCAGCCGCCCGAACATGGGATTCCAGCGGCCGCTCGGGGACCGGCTGCGCCTGCAGGATGCGGCCGACCAGATGGTCGGCCGTGACGCCATCGGACATGGCCTCGTAAGACAGCGCCAGGCGGTGGCGCAGGACGTCGGGCACCAGGTCGGCAACGTCTTCCGGCAGCGCATAGTGCCGGCCGCGCAGGAAGGCCAGTGCGCGCGCACCCTCGATCAGGCCGATGGTGGCGCGCGGGCTGGCGCCGAAGGCAATATAGCGGTCCATGTCCTCCACGCCGTAGCTGCCGGGCTTGCGCGTGGCCGCCACCACGCGCACCGCGTACTGGATCAGCGCGGGATCGACATAGACCCTGCGGCACGCCTCCTGCAGCTCGGCCAGGTGCTCGGGCGTGGCGACCGCGCCCACGTTGATGCGCGGGCCGGTGACGCGGTTGACGATCACGACCTCTTCTTCCTCGCTCGGGTAGCCCACCAGCACCTTCATCATGAAGCGGTCGACCTGCGCCTCGGGCAGCGGATAGGTGCCCTCGGTCTCGATCGGGTTCTGCGTGGCCATCACCAGGAAGGGCGACGGCACGCGGTGGGTCTCGCCGGCGATGGTGACCTGCTTCTCCTGCATGACCTCGAGCAGCGCGCTCTGCACCTTGGCCGGCGCGCGGTTGATCTCGTCAGCCAGCAGCAGGTTGGCGAACACCGGGCCGCGCACGGTGGAGAACTCGCCGGTGCCCTGGTTATACATGCGCGTGCCGATCAGGTCGGCGGGCAGCAGGTCGGGCGTGAACTGGATGCGCTTGAACGTGCCGCTCATGGTCCGCGCCAGCGTGTTGACCGTCAGCGTCTTGGCCAGCCCCGGCACCCCTTCGACCAGCAGGTGCCCGCCGGCAAGCATCGCCACCAGCACACGTTCGAGAAAGTGGTCTTGGCCCACGACCACGCGCTTCACCTCGTACAGCAGGCGTTCCATCAAGTCTGCGCTGTCGGCAGCGTCCCTGGCTTGGTCGTTCATAGGCCCCCACGTTTCAGAAAGGAGAAGATCCGATGGCAACGCCGGCGCTCTCGATGGTGACGGCAAAGCCGATCCCGAGGAAAGTGCCGCTCTGGTTAGGGTTGAGGATGGCAGTGACGATGCCGACTACTTCCCCGTCCATGTTCACCAGCGGCCCGCCCGAGTTGCCCGGGTTGGCGGCCGCGTCGAACTGGATGAGCTTGTCCAGGCTCTGCTTGCGGTCGGGCGAGACGAAATGGCGGTCGAGCCCGGAGACCACGCCGGCCGACACCGACGGGCCGATGCCGAACGGGAAGCCGACCGCCACGACTTCGCTGCCGGGCGCCAGATCACGGCTGGAGCCGAGTGTCGCCGCCGGCAGGTCGTCGGGAATGGATTTGGGCCGGAGCACGGCGAGGTCTTTCTCGGGGATGGCCTGCACCACGGTGGCTTCGGCCATGTGGCCGTCGTGGAACCTGACCTCCAGCCGCTTGGCATCGGCGACGACGTGGTAGCTGGTCAGCACCATGCCGGTTTCGGTCACGACCACGCCCGAGCCGATGTGGCGCGCTTCGCGCTTGCCGCCGGCCGGGTCCTTGCCGTCGGGCGGTTCGCGTTTGGCCAGCTCGTCCTGTGGCGCAGGTTGCGAGGCTGGTGACGACTTGCGGCGTGTGGCAGGGGGATCACGCTTCGCCTTCGGCACGGAGGCCGCTTCCACGGGATCCTCCGCCGGCGTATAGCTGCGGATCTCGACCACCGATTCGCGCACCGCCTCTGCTGCCCTGGCGGTGCGCGACGGCAGGCTTTTGGTCCGCAGCGTGTGCAGCACCGCGGCGTCGATATCTGCCTGCTTGAGCACGCGGGGTGGCGGCTGCGACCACCAGGCGATGGCCGCGCCCGCCGCGATGACCACGACCACCGCCGCCGAGGCCAGCCCGTAGATCGTCACCCGTTTCATCGCTGCCCCCGAGGTCCCGTCCCGCCTTAAAAAATACAGTACCATCCTCTTAACCACGCGCCAAGGAGCAGGGCATGCAGTTTCTCTGGCCGCAGATGCTCTGGTTGCTGCTGGCGCTCCCGGTGCTGGCAGCTGCCTACCTGTACCTGCTCGCGCGGCGCAAGAAATCCGCCCTGCTGTATGCCAGCCTTGCGCTGCCCCGCGCCGCGCTGGGCCGGCGCCAACGGCTGCGGCGTCACATCCCCCCAATGCTGTTCCTGGTCGCGCTGGGCGCGGCGCTGCTGGCGTGCGCGCGGCCCACCGCGACCGTCACCCTGCCGTCCGACACGATCACGCTGGTGCTGGCCATGGACATCTCGCGCAGCATGGAGGCCACCGATGTGCCGCCCACGCGCATCGCCGCGGCGCAGCAGGCCGCGCGTGACCTGGTCGTGGGACTTCCGGCCAGCGTGCGGCTCGGCATCGTGTCCTTTGCCGCCACCGCGACCGTGGTGCTGCCGCCGACCAGCAATCGCCAGGATATGCTCGACGCGCTCGATCGGGTCCAGCTGCAACGCGGCACCGCCACCGGCAGCGGGCTGATCCAGGCGCTGGCGGTGCTGTTTCCCGATGACGGCATCGACCTGGAGGCGATACTCTTCAGCGACAGCGCAACCCCGTTCGGCCGCCCGCCGTCGCTCGACGAGGCCGCCGCCGCGGAGGCCGCGCGCAAGCGCGGGCAGGAACGCCAGCCGATGCAGCCCGGCGCATACCGGCATGGCGCGGTGATCCTGCTCAGCGACGGCCGCCGCACCACCGGGCCGGACCCGATCGATGCCGCGCGCATGGCGGCCGAGCGCGGCGTGCGCGTCTATACCGTGGGCTTCGGCTCGCCCCAGGGCGGCGGCGTGCCGGAGTCGAGCCTGGCGTACTTCATGCAGCTCGACGAACCGGCGCTGCGCGCGGTGGCGACGCTGACTGGCGGCGAGTACTTCCAGGCAGGATCGGCCGCCGACCTGACCAGGGTCTATCGCCAGCTCAGCGCCCGTTTCGCGCTGGAGCGCCGGGAAACCGAGCTGAGTGCGCTGTTGTCGGCGGCAGCGGTGCTGCTGCTGGTGCTGGCATCCGGGCTGTCGCTGCTGTGGTTCCGGCGCTGACCGGCGCCGGCAGGCGCAGGCCGCGTCACGCGGTGACGGGCGTACCGGTCACTTCATAGCCTGCGGAATCAGCGGCGCTTCTCTGCACGAGCCGGTGTGGTGCGCTGGGGCAGTACAATGCCGGACGCTTGTTTTACCGGATCTGCCGGATCTGCCTTTCCCGCCACCCGACCGCATCGCCCATGTCCAATCTCATCGTCCACGGTGGCACGCCCCTGCGCGGCCGCATCATCCCTTCGGCCAACAAGAATGCAGTGCTGCCGGTGCTTTGCGCCACGCTGCTGACCGACCAGCCGCTGCGCCTGCACGGCGTGCCGGACATCACCGATGTCCGCAAGATCCTCGATATTTTCCGCATGCTGGGCAGCGATGTCCGTCTCGATGAAGCCACCGGTACGCTCGACCTGCACCACCGCGACACCACTTTCGACGCAGCCACGCACCGGCTCCCGGAAGAAATGCGCTCGTCTATCATGCTGGTGCCGCCGCTGCTGGCCCGCTTCGGCGTGGCGCGGCTGGAAGACAACGTCAAGGGCTGCACGCTGGGCGTGCGCGAGATCGACCCGCACGTCGACATCTTCCGCTCGTTCGGCGGCGCGGTGGAGCGCGCCAGCGGCTCGCTGCTGGTGCGCAGCGGCGAGCCGCTGAAGCCCACGCACCACTGGCTCGACTATGCCTCGGTGACCACCACCGAGAACTTCGTGCTGTGCGCGGCCGCTGCCGAAGGCGAATCGACGCTGACCAATGCCGCGTCCGAGCCGCACGTGCAGGAGTTCTGCCGCTTCATGCAGATGATTGGCGCCGACATCGACGGCATCGGCACCTCGCGGCTGACCGTGCGCGGCGGCGGCCGGCTGCGCGGGGGCGAGTTCACCTTCGAGGAAGATTTCCACGAGATCACCACTTTCCTCGCGCTGGGCGCGATCACCGGCGGCGACGTGGTGGTGCGCAACAGCACGCCGGGCAACTTCCCGCTGATCGACCGCACCTTCGCCAAGTTCGGCGTGCAGGTAGTGCACGAGGACGGCTGGTCGCGCGCGCTGCTGCAGGGACCGCTGAAGGTGCAGACGCCTTTTACCAGCAATGTGCTGACCAAGGTCGAGGCCGCGCCGTGGCCGTATTTCCCGGTCGACCTGCTGCCGATCTTTATCGCGCTGGGCGTGCGTGCGCAGGGCAATGCGATGTTCTGGAACAAGATCTACGACGGCGCGCTCGGCTGGACCGGCGAGCTGTCGAAGTTCGGCGCGCATGTGTTCCAGTCGGACCCGCACCGGCTGATCACCTTCGGCGGCAATCCGCTGACGCCGGCGGTGGTGGAAAGCCCGTACATCATCCGCGTCGCGATCGCGCTGTTCATGGTCGCGGCCAGCATCGAAGGCCGCTCGGAAATCCGCAACGCCACGCCGATCCGGCGCGCGCATCCGCGCTTTGTCGAGAACCTGCGCAGCCTCGGCGTCCATGTCGAGTGGACCAGCGAGGAATGATCGTCGTGCGCGCGCGCTTTTACCCGCCGTGCTTTTACCCGCTATTCCCGGCTGGGAACCCGCGTCGCTGATTCGCCGAAGATCCAGGTCAGTGCCACGCCGGCCGCGAACGCGTCCTTGCGCCGGACCAGCGGGCTGTCCTCGAAGGTGGCGCCGTCCAGCCGGTCATAGCGCATGAAGGCACCCAGCCAGACATGGCGGAAGCGGCGCGACAGCGTCGCCATCGCCATGCTGCCGGCGTAGCCGCCATGGGCCGCGTAGGCCGGCCGCGTAGCGGTCGCGAACTGCGCCTCGACGGCATAGAAGTACTGGTTGTAGCGTGCGGTGGCGAACAGCGGCCCGGCCGTGACGCCCAGGTTCCAGCCCGCGAAGCCGCCCAGGTCGGCGATGTCGAGATGCAGGTTTGGCGAGAAGATCCAGCCGATCGCGCGGGGCGAGGATTCCACTGTCAGGGCCAGCCGCACCGGCAGCCGCAGGTCGAGGCGGGTGCGGTCCGAGTCGGAATGCCATAGCGTCAGGTTCAGCGAGGGGCCGATTTCCACCGCTGTCTTCAGGTCGGGCATGCCGCGGCGCGCTTCGTCGTCGCCGCTTTCCACCGGCAGCGAAAGTCCCAGGCTGACGTTGAGTTCGACGCGGTCGCTGTCGAACAGCTTGCCGCGCACGCCATTGCGGTCGGCGCGCAGGTGCTCGCCACGGTAGATGAAATAGGGCACGGGAAACAGCAGGCTGGCGCGTTGGTCCGAGCCACGGTAGTGCGGCACGGTGATGCCGCCGAGGCCGAGCCCGACTTCCCAAAGCGGTCGTTCTACCTCATCGAGATCCTGTGCCGCGCAGGTCGTGCCAAATGCCGCGGCGGCGAGCGCCAGCGCGCCGCAACGCCTGCATCGCCGCATATCGTACCGGGGAGATTGCGCGCCCTGCAAAATTTACACGCCTGCCAGGCCGTGCGGCCCTTTTCAGCGCACCGGGTCGGGAGGCGCCACCACGCTGACGCCATGCACATGCACCATCTTCCCGCCCCGCCATCCTGGAATCGGGTGTTTGGCAATACTGGCAGGTGTGCGCACGGTAACTCTCCTCTGCGGGCCGATGTGCCAGCGCAGGCGCAAGTGCCGTACCCACTCGCGCGGCGGCGTGAGGGCTTCATACCCTACACACTGTCAGTGGCATGAGCAAAATCACAAAGGGCCGCCCAGCGGCGGCCCGTCACGAGCGGTCGTCTTTCCGGCCGTTCCAGCCGGGCGGATAGAGCGGATGACGCAACGCGGCATACACCAGAACCACGGCTGCCACGGCGGTGATCCAGTCGAGCAGGTCCATAACCCTCCTTGCGGCCCCCGGTGACTGGCATGCCCGGGGGAACGCTTCCACCATAGTCGAGCCATGGCTGCAGGGGAATGAAGGTGTACGCAGAACCATATGCAAGCGGCGATGGCCAGCCAAGGTCGGTGCAACGTAGCAGCGGGGCCAGCGGCATCAGTGCTCCGGTGGCGGCACGGTCACGCCACATTCCTGCGCCACGGCCAGCAGCTTGTCGAAATCCGGTGCGCCGGGCGCGATTTCCTCATCCAGCCGCGTGAACAGGCGCGAGGCGTTGCCGTTGTGGCTGGTGACCGAAACCATTTCGCCGCCCCCGGCGCCGAAACGGAAGTAGTGGACCGTGCCCGCCGGCACATGGACAAAGGTGCCGGCGACCGCCTGGAAGGCCTGCCCGCCATAGCCGATCTCGATCGTCCCGCGGGTCACGAAGAACGATTCGTCCCAGTCATGGCAATGCGGCGGTGGGCCGGTGCCTTCGTCGCCCTGCTGCAGGAAGACCTCGTAGCCCTGCGTGGCGGCGTTGGAGGCGAGCACGGTGATCTTCTCTCCAACTACGTTGAGCGCGCGCGCATAGGCGTCCGGCGTTACCACAAAGGGTTCTGGCTTCATGATGCGCGCCTCCGTTTGTCGGGACCTGGATCCGGGAATGGCAGCGGCGCCCCGCGCCGGGGTGCCGTGGTGTCAGCCTATTCTAGGCGCGGGAAACGGGCTGTCCTAGTGGATCTCCATGCGCATCGGTGCCGGCCTGGGTCGGCATGCACTGGCGGCGGCCATGCCAGCCAACTACGCTTTGTTGCAGGCGCCGCCGAGGCGCCGCAGTCCCCATCCAGCAGGAGATACCATGCCGCAGCGCATCCACAACATCAAGCAATCGCACGAGCTGTTCAACGGCATGAAGCGCGCCAGACCATACGGCATCGTCGCGCTGGTGCTCAGCGGACTGCTGGCCCTGCAGCCGGCGGTGGCGGCACCCCCGGAAGCCAAGGTCACGCTGCTGACGACCGAGCCCTTGCCGCAATACCCGGGCAAGGAAGTGCAGATCATCATGGTGGAATATCCGCCCGGCGGTGCCGACCCGGTACATCGCCACGATGCGCATGGATTTATCTATGTGCTGGAAGGGACCATCGTGATGGGCGTCAGGGGCGGCAAGGAAGTTACGCTGACCGCCGGCCAGACCTGGCACGAAGGCCCTGACGATATCCACTCGGTGGGGCACAACGCCAGCAAGACGCAGCCGGCGAAGTTCCTGGTAATGCTGCTGAAGAACAAGGGGGCGCCGATACTGACGCCGGTGAAGTAGGGCGCAACCGTGAGGACGACCGGCCCGGCGAGCCCTCAGCTGCCGCACGCGTGGATCAGGAACTCCCGCAGCGCGTCGGCCGGCTTGCCCAGCTTGCGTCCCGGCTGCCACAGCATGCCGACCTCCATGTCCGGCACCGCGTTGGCGATGGGCCGGGCTTCGATCTGCTTGCCTTCCAGCGACCACGGCCGGTATACCATGTCGGACAGCACGGTGACGCCGAAGCCGTGCGCGACCAGCCCGCGCAGTGCCTCCATCGACCCGGTGCGGAAGGCGATATTGGGCGAGAGCCGCAGGCTGCGCCAGTAGCGCATGGTCGATTCCTCGGCCTCGTCGACCGTGATCAGGATGTACGGGTAAGCCGCGACGTCGCGCAGCGACGGCCGCTCGATGTCCAGCAGCGGATGGCTGGCCGAGGTCCACAGCTGGCGGCGCGAGCGCATCAGCGTGTGGCGCTTGAAGCGCTGCGGCCGTTCCAGGTTGGACAGCAGCGCGATCCCCAGCTCGATCTCGCCCGCCAGCACGGCGCGCTCGATATCCGGCCGGTCCATGTCAAGCAGGTCCAGCTCGATGTCCGGGTAGTTGGTGCGAAAGCGCGCCAGCAAGCCCGGCAGGAAGTAGCCGAGCACGGTATAGGAGGCGGCCAGGCGCACGCTGCCTTGCAGGCCGTGCACCTGGAAGCGCGGCTCGCGCAGCGCATCCTCGACCGAATCCAGGATCTGGCGCGCATGCTGGTAGAACAGGTGGCCTTCCGCCGTCAGCGTCACGCCGTGCGGGCGCCGCTCGAACAGCCGCACGGCCAGCCGCTGCTCCAGCGCCAGCACGGCGTTGGTCACCGCCGACTGCGACACATGCTCGGCCGTGGCCGCCATCGAGAACTGCCCGGTTTCCGCCGCCGCGACAAAGTAGCGGAACTGCCGCAATGTGATTTCCTTGGCAAGTCTCTCCGAGCTCTCGCGCGCCTTGGCCATGTATGTCTCCGGGGATATCCGTTTTGCAGATATCAGGTGTGGGAATTCTTGATTTTACGATAACCAGCGGGATTCCTACACTGCTCCGGACACCAGAATAAGCACGGAGACATCGTGAACGCACCGCTACCCCACACCCTCCTCGACACCCTCGCCAGCGCCAGCCTGGACGACAAGTACACCCTGGACAAAGGCCGCGTCTACATGAGCGGGGTCCAGGCGCTGGTCCGCCTGCCGATGCTGCAGAAGGCGCGCGACCGCGCCGCCGGCCTGAACACGGCCGGCTTTATCTCCGGCTACCGCGGCTCGCCGCTGGGCGGTGTCGACCAGGCGCTGTGGAAGGCCAAGAAACACCTGGCGGACAACGATGTTGTGTTCCAGCCCGGCGTCAACGAAGACCTTGCCGCCACCGCGGTGTGGGGGTCGCAGCAAGTCAACCTGTTCCCCAACGCCTCGCGCGATGGCGTGTTCTCGATGTGGTATGGCAAGGGTCCGGGCGTGGACCGGTCCATCGACGTGCTCAAGCACGCCAATTCGGCCGGCTCGTCGCGCCATGGCGGCGTGCTGCTGCTGGCCGGCGACGACCATGCCGCCAAGTCCTCCACCGTCGCGCACCAGTCCGAGCACGTGCTGCAGGCCGCCGGCATCCCGGTGCTGTATCCGGCCAACGTGCAGGAATACCTCGACTACGGCCTGCACGGCTGGGCCATGAGCCGCTATTCCGGCCTGTGGGTGTCGATGAAGTGCGTCACCGATGTGGTCGAGTCGACCGCCTCGGTCGAGATCGACCCCGACCGCGTGCAGGTGGTGCTGCCGCAAGACTTTGCCATGCCGGCCGGCGGCCTCAATATCCGCTGGCCCGATACCCCGCTGGAACAGGAAGCGCGCCTGCTCGACCACAAGTGGTATGCGGCGCTCGCCTATGTCCGCGCGAACCGCCTGAACCGCGTGGTGCTCGATTCGCCCAATGCGCGCTTCGGCATCATGACCGCCGGCAAGGCTTACCTGGACGTGCGCCAGGCGCTGGCCGACCTTGGCCTCGACGACGAGACCTGCGCCCGCATCGGCATTCGCGTCTACAAGGTAGGCTGCGTGTGGCCGCTGGAGGCGCATGGCGCGCGCGAGTTCGCCACCGGCCTGGAAGAAATCCTGGTGGTGGAAGAGAAGCGCCAGATCCTGGAATACGCGCTCAAGGAAGAGCTGTACAACTGGCGTGAGGACGTGCGGCCCAAGGTGTTCGGCAAGTTCGACCAGCGCGGCAACGACGGCGGCGAATGGTCGGTGCCGCGCGGCAACTGGCTGCTGCCGGCGCACTACGAGCTGTCGCCGGCGCTGATCGCCAAGGCTATCGCCCGGCGCCTGGAGCGCTTCGACCTGCCGGAAGCCGTGCGCGCCCGCATCGCCGCGCGCGTCGCGGTGATCGAGGCCAAGGAGCGCGAGGCCGCGCAGCCGCGCATCTCGGCCGAGCGCAAGCCCTGGTTCTGCTCGGGCTGCCCGCACAACACCTCCACGCGCGTGCCGGAAGGCTCGCGCGCGCTGGCCGGCATCGGCTGCCACTACATGACCTTGTGGATGGACCGCAATACCGACACCTTCAGCCAGATGGGCGGTGAAGGGGTGGCGTGGACCGGCCAGATGCATTTCACCGGCGACAAGCACGTGTTCGCCAACCTGGGCGACGGCACCTATTTCCACTCGGGCCTGCTGGCGATCCGCGCCTCGATTGCGGCGAAGGCCAATATCACCTACAAGATCCTGTTCAATGACGCGGTGGCGATGACCGGCGGCCAGCCGATCGACGGCGTGCTGACCGTGCCGCAGATTGCCCACCAGGTGCTGGCCGAGGGCGCCAAGAAGCTGGTCGTCGTCACCGACGAGCCGCAGAAGTACGGCGACGGCAGCATGCTGCCGTCCGGCGTGACGGTGTTCCATCGCGACCAGCTCGATGCCGTGCAGCTGGAGCTGCGCGACACCGAGGGCGTCACCGTCCTGATCTACGACCAGACCTGCGCCACCGAGAAGCGCCGCCGCCGCAAGCGCGGCACGTATCCCGATCCGGCCAGGCGCGCCTTTATCAACGACGCTGTGTGCGAAGGCTGCGGCGACTGCTCGGCCAAGTCCAACTGCCTGTCGGTGGAACCGCTGGAGACCGAACTGGGCACCAAGCGCCGGATCAACCAGTCGTCGTGCAACAAGGATTTCTCCTGCGTCAACGGCTTCTGCCCCAGCTTCGTCACCGCCGAGGGCGCGCAGGTGCGCAAGCCCGCGGCGGCGGGCGGCAAGGGCGCCGGCGCCGATTTCGAGGCGCTGCCGATGCCAACGCTTCCCGCGCTGGAACGGCCGTATGGCGTGCTGGTGACGGGCGTGGGCGGCACCGGCGTGGTGACCATCGGCGGCTTGCTCGGCATGGCCGCGCACCTGGAGCGCAAGGGCGTCACCGTGCTCGACATGGCAGGCCTGGCGCAGAAGGGCGGGGCGGTGATCAGCCACGTGCAGATCGCACCGGCGCCGCATGACCTGCATGCCACGCGTATCGCCACCGGCGACGCGCGGCTGGTGATCGGCGGCGACGCCATCGTCTCGGCCTCGGCCGAGGTGCTGTCCAAGACCCGGCACGGCGTGACCGCTGCGGTGGTCAACAGCGCCAACACCCCGACCGCCGAGTTCATCAAGAACCCGAAGTGGAAGTTCCCCGGCGCCAGCGCCGAGCAGGACCTGCGCAACAGCGTGGGCGAGGCCAGCGCGTTTATCGACGCCAGCGCCTGGGCCGTGACGCTGCTGGCCGATGCCATCTACTCCAACCCGCTGCTGCTCGGCTTTGCCTGGCAGAAAGGCTGGATCCCGCTGCAGCATGCCAGCCTGCTGCGCGCGATCGAACTCAACGGCGTGTCGGTCGACAAGAACCGCCAGGCGTTCGAATGGGGCCGGTATCTCGCGCACCACGGCGAGGCTGCCGTGAAGGCGCTGCTGCCGGATGCGCCGGCGCAGACGGCCCACGTGGTGGCGTTGCCGCAGACGCTCGACACGCTGATCCGCAAGCGCGAGTCGATGCTGACCGACTACCAGAACGCCGCGTACGCCAGCCGCTACCGTGAAGCGGTCGAGCGTATCCGCGCCGCCGAGCAGAAGCTGGGCGCCGACCGCAAGCTGCCGCTGACCGAAGCGGTGGCGCGCAACCTGGCCAAGCTGATGGCGTACAAGGACGAGTACGAGGTGGCGCGCCTGTACGCCGACCCGGCCTTCCTCGACAAGCTGCGCGCGCAGTTCGAAGGCGAGCCCGGCCGCGACTACCAGCTCAACTTCTGGCTGGCCCCGCCCACGCTGACGAATGCGGGCAAGACCGACAGCAAGGGCCATCCGGTGAAGCGCCGCTTCGGCCCGCGCACGCTGACCGCCTTCCGCCTGCTGGCCCGCCTGAAAGGCCTGCGCGGCACAGCGTTCGACGTGTTCGGCAAGACCGCGGAGCGTCGCGCCGAGCGCGCGCTGGTGGCCGACTACCTGGCCATGGTCGACGAGTTCGCCGCCTCGCTGGGCGCCGACAAGCTCGACACCGCGCTGGCGCTGGCCACGTTGCCCGACGACATCCGCGGCTACGGCCATGTCAAGGAAGCCAGCATGCAGGCAGCGGCCGCGCGCCGCGAAGCACTGCTGGCGGAGTATCGCGGGGCGGCGCGCCGGGCCGCGGCCTGAGCGCCGGCGTGCAACCGGGAAAAGCCCGGGCTGGCCGGACCTGGCATGGTCCGGCCACAATCGGCTATCCTCCCGGCTGCACCCGGAGACTCCCTTGACGCAAGACCCCGCCTTCCACCGCAAGACCGCCACGGACGATGACCTGACGCTGCGCCGCGAGACCATCCGCTGGATGGCCGAGCTGCCCGACGCGGTCCGTCCGGTAGAACTGGGGCGGGCTTTCCCCCGCATCGTCAATACCGTCGCCGCCAAGTGGTTCGATGCGGTCGGATGCCGGCACTACCTGAACGGCCTGCAGTTCGACGACCGCGGCGGCCGCCAGGGCTTTTCGTTCGCGATCGTGCAGGAGATCGCCGCGCTGCGCGAGCATTTCGACGCGGTCTATCCGCCAGACCACGATGTCTGGCAGAAGGCCTTCGATGCCGGCCAGCGCTGACCCGGCTATCGGGTTTTAAGAACCATCGGCATGAATAGCGCAGCGATCACTGCCGGGGGAGAAATGCCGGCGAGTTGCGCATCGTTATCTTTCGGCGGGAAAGTTATCGCCGGCGATTCCAACCTTGCCTTCAATCCTTTCCTGTATCCGAAGCTGCCGTACAACCCGTCGAAGGACCTGACCGGCGTGGCGATGCTGGCCAACTGCAAGTCATGCGCGAGCTGGGCGCACTGACCGACTGGGTGCAGGACCGCTACCGCGAGAGCATCCGCCCCGGCCGCCTGGTGCAGGAACTCGATCACGCCATGGCGGCGCTGATGGTCGAGGAAGCCGCCCGGCGCTTTCCCGGCGAGGACTTCGACATCCTCAAGTGCTGGACGCTCACCGGCCCGGCCTCGGCCTCGCCGCATGGCGACGGCGCCGCGTGCGGATCGCGCATCGCCGAAGGCGACACCATCGTCAATCTCATACTGCCGCGGCTGAACGGCCTCTATGTCGAGAACGAGCGCACATGGTTCTGCGGCCGGCCCGGAGACGAGCAGGCGCGGCTCTACCAGGTCGCGGCCCGCGCGACCGATGCCGCCGTCGCCTCCGCGGTGCCCGGCCGGCGCGTCTGCGACATGGACGCCGCCGCACAAGCGGTGATCGAAGCGGCCGGCTGCGGACAGTACGTGTTCCACCGCACCGGGCATGCGGTCGGGCTGATGCTGCACGAGTATCCCGAAGACATGGCCTTCAACACGCGCGCGCTGCTGGCGGGAGAGGTGTATTCGTCGGAGCCGGGGCTGTACGTCTACGGGCTGGGCGGATTCCGGCTCGATGACACGGTCATCGTCGGGAAGTGCCCGAGGTGATCGTGAAGACGCCGAAGACGCTGGAGTACGCGACGGTGTTGTAGGGGCCGACAAGGCAGGGCGGCGCCGGAAGCCGCAAACGCACAGACCAGACCCGGGACCACCCGCGCCTTCATTTTCCGACACTGTCATTGCGGCGTGATAACGTCGCGCGAGGCAAATTCCATGTGAAGGGAGCAGGCATGCAAGCGGGCATTGTCGAGGCGGGCTATGGATCGGACCCGGTCGGCCTGGTCAGCGGTTTCCTGTTCGCGCCCGGCGGGGCCATGCGCGAGATCGATTCGCGGGGCGCGGCGGCTTGGCTGCAGCAGGCGCCGCCGGCTGCCGCGCACGAGCGCTGCTTCGTCTGGCTGCATTTCAACCTGTCCCACAGCGCCTGCGAACGCTGGATGAAGGGGCACCTGGGGCTGCCGGACGAATACTTCGAGGCGCTGCGCCAGGGCTCGCGCTCGACGCGGATCGAGCGTCTGGACACCGCGCTGCTGGCCGTGGTCAACGATGTGATCTACAACTTCGGCGTCTCATCGACGGACATTTCGACCATGTGGGCCCACGCTGACCACCGCCTGCTGGTCACGGCCCGGGCGCGGCCGCTGCGCTCGGTGGACCGGCTGCGCGAGGCGGTGCGGCACGGCGAGGCGTTCCGCTCGCCGGCGGACCTGATGGTGCACCTGCTGCGCGACCAGGCCGACGTGCTGGTGCAGATCGTGCGCGAGACCGGCGTGAACGTCGACCAGATCGAGGACCAGCTGCTGTCGCAGCGGCTGCAGGGCAACCGCGCCGATCTGGGCGCGATGCGGCGCGGCCTGGTGCGGCTGCAACGGCTGCTGGCGCCCGAGCCGGGCGCGCTGTTCCGGCTGCTGAACCGGCCGCCGGCGTGGCTGCAGGAAACCGACCTGCAGGAGCTGCGCGAATCGACCGAAGAGTTCTCGCTGGTGCTCAACGACCTTGCCGCGCTGGTCGAACGCATCAAGCTGCTGCAGGAAGAGATCGCCGCCAAGCTCAACGAGCAGACCAACCGCACGCTGTTCACGCTGACGCTGGTGACCGTGCTGGCGCTGCCGATCAATATCGTGGCCGGCTTCTTTGGCATGAACGTGGGCGGCATCCCGCTGGCCGAGCATCCGCACGGCTTCTGGGTGCTGGTGGCACTGGTGGCCAGCTTCACTGTGCTGGCGGGGCGCTGGGCGTTTCGCAAGCAGGCAGGTTAGCGACGTTGGCGAGGTTGGCGGCGTGCCGGCCAGGCTGGCATGCCGCCAGCGTCTGCCGGATGCCCTCGGC
Organism: Cupriavidus oxalaticus; assembly: GCF_004768545.1. Classification (NCBI taxonomy): domain Bacteria; kingdom Pseudomonadati; phylum Pseudomonadota; class Betaproteobacteria; order Burkholderiales; family Burkholderiaceae; genus Cupriavidus; species Cupriavidus oxalaticus. The sequence continues at coordinate 2,117,258 of NZ_CP038634.1, forward strand.
GTAGGGCGTCTTGCGGATCGGCCCGATCAGCCGCTGCAGCGCGGCATCGTCCAGGATCAGCGGATCGGTCATCAGGTAGTGCATCTCGACCAGTTCGCGCATGAACGGGTTGAACAGCCCGAGCAGGCGCAGCATGCCCTTGCCGGCGATGCGCAGCCTGAGCCGGCGGCCGGTCTGCCTTTCCATCTCCAATACCAGTTCGCGCTGTGTCGTGGCGCCGGCGCCGGCCAGGTGCCAGATCCTGCCGAAGGCCGCGGGCGTATCCGCCAGCCGCGCCACCACCGGCCCCACGTCCGGCACATAGACGAACTCGTGCGGCGCATCGATCGGCCCGATCATGTCCGCGGTGCCGCCGGATACGGCAGCCTGCGCGGCGCGGTGCAGCAGGCTGGCCTGCACGCCCGGGCCGTAGAAGTCGGGCAGCCGCAGCACCGTGGCGCGGATGCGCCCGGCGGCGTCGGCCTGCATCAGCAGGTCTTCCTGCGCCTTGCGCATGCGGCCCTTGAAGGTATGCGGCGCGCGCGGGTGGTCCTCGCTGACCGGATTGCCGCCCTGGACGCGTCCGTAGGGGTAGACGGTGCCGATCAGGATGAATTGCCTGACGCCCGCTGCGAGCGCGCCATCCAGTGTCTTGCGCAGCAGTTCCGGGTGCAGGTCGAAGCGCCAGTAGTCGACGCCGACCATGCAGACCAGCGTGTCGATGCCGCTCGCCGCGGCCTGGACGGAGGCCGGCGAATCGGGGTCCCACGCGACGATCTCGGCGAGCGGGTCGGCCCCGAAGGCCTGGTGGAGGCGCGCCGCATCGCGGCCGACTACGCGATACGGCTCGCCCCGGCCTGCCAGTGCGGCGGCGATGCTGTGGCCAATGGCGCCGGCGGCGCCAAACAGCGCGATCCTGGACATGGGATTCTCCTTGGCATGGGTGCTGTCGTGGTCTGATGCAGGCCAGTTTGCGGGCATCTCGGCAAAAAGAAAATTGCCTATAATCGGCTGGTTGCTAAACAAAAATGCATAGGCATGGCCGGCGAACCGAACTGGGAGTGGTACCGCACCTTCCTCCACGTGCTGGAAACCGGCTCGCTGTCGGCTGCCGGCCGCGCCATGGGCCTGACGCAGCCGACCGTCGGCCGCCATATCGACAGTCTTGAGGCCGCGCTGGGCCTGAAGCTCTTCACGCGCTCCTTCGACGGCTTCGCCCCGACCGACGCCGCACACACGCTGCGGCCCTATGCCGCCGGACTCGCCGCCACGGCCGCGGCCATGCGGCGCGCGGCCAGCGGGCACGGCGCCGGCGTGCGCGGCACGGTGCGGCTGTCGGCGAGCGAGGTCGTCGGCGTCGAAGTGCTGCCGCCGATCCTGGCCGCACTGCGCGAAGCCCACCCGGCGCTGGAGATCGAACTGGTGCTGTCGAACCGCGTCGACGACCTGCTGCATCGCGAAGCCGATATCGCCGTGCGCATGTTCCGGCCCGAGCAGGATGCGCTCGTGGCCCAGCGCGTCGGCGGCATCGAACTGGGGCTGCATGCGCATGAGCGCTACCTGGCCGCGCACGGCGTGCCGCAGTCGCTGGAGGAACTGCCGGGGTTTGCCATGATCGGCTTCGACCGGGAGACGCTGTTCATCCGCCGCTTGCTGGAGCGCTTTCCGGCGTTCTCGCGCCAGCGCCTGGCCTTTCGCGCCGACAGCGACCTGGCCCAGCTGGGCGCGATCCGCGCCGGGTTCGGCATCGGCGTGTGCCATGCCGCGCTCGCGGGCCGCGACCCGGGGCTGGTCAGGGTGTTGCGCAGCGAGTTTTCGGTGGCGATGGATACCTGGGTAGCGATGCACGAGGACTTGCGCGGCAGCGCGCGCTGCGCGGTGACGTTTGCCGCGCTGGTCGCAGGACTTCGCGACTACGCCGGAACGGCGACGATGGGGCCTTAGTCCGGCATCACGCCGGTGGCCTTGCTACCTGAGCGCGCGTGGCGAGATAGGGCAGGTTTGCCGCGACGAAGAACGCCAGCAGCAGCGCCCCCGCGCTCCATGCGAGCGCCGGCATCCACGGCATCAGGCTGGCCAGTATCGCGCCCTTGGCGGCGCCGGAGGCCACCGCGGCGATGCGCAGGAAAGCGGCGATGGCCAGCACGGCAAACACCAGTCCGGTGAGCCTGCCTTCGCGGCCCACACGCCCGGCATCGAGCGCGGCATTGGCCGCCGCGCCAAACATGATTCCCCACATGCCGCCGGCCAGGCATTGCGCGGCCAGCACCGCCTGCAGCGAAGCGGCGGCAATGAACCCGGACAAGGCCAGCGCGCCCAGCACCGACGCGGCGAGCAGCAGCACGCAGGCGGGAAAGCGCCGCAGCCATGGTGTCTCGGGCAGCAGCACGCACAGCGCGAAGCCGATCCAGAACGCCGGCATCACCCGCACCAGCTCGGCGCTGGCAACGAAGCGAAGGTAGGCCGGTCCGGAGTTGATCGCGGTGTGGACCTGGAAGCCCAGCGCGAGCAGCCAGACCGCCGCGAACAGCAGCCACAGGCGCCGCGGGCCGGCACTGGCAATCGGCGCCGCGTCAGCCCGTTGGCTTGCCGGCGGCAATTCAACCCAGCGCAGCGCGACCACGGCCACCACCAGTGCCGCGCTGGCCGCGGCAAAGGGGATCAACGGCGAAGCCTCGCGCAGCCGCGCCGTCAGCACCGGTGCCACCGCGCCGGCCAGGCCGATGCCGAGCAGCGACGCCAACACCAGGAACGACGAAGCCGATCCCTGCAGCCGCCGCGCGATGATCACCATGGGCGGCGCGCGCAGGGCCGAAGAGGTGGCGGCCCACAACGCGGTCAGGGCAAGCAGCAGCACCGGCGAGGAAGCCGAAGGCAGCAGCACGAACGCCAGCGCGGAAACCACCGACAGCGCCAGGATCCAGCCGCCGAGCCGGCGCATGCCGTTGGCGACACGGTCGGCGGCGATGCCCAGCGCCAGGTCCATGGCTACGAAGATCACCTGGTCCATCACCAGGATCCACGCAACCTGCGCGCGCGGGATGCCTGCCTGCGTGGCGAGCTGCGGCAGGAACGCCACGTAGAGGGTCCACGTGACCGCCAGCAGGAACTGCACGGAGCAGAAGATCAATGCGCGCATGCGGCCCACCTTGCCCGGTGTATTCCCTGGAAGGATAGGGCAAGGACGGGGGTAAAGCCGGGGGTAGGGCCGGGAGCGGGGCTCAGTAGTCGCGGAGCTTCTCGCCGTTGACCTCGACGAGCTGGTCCAGCCGCAGCGCCTCGCCCGTGCCGAGCGAGACAAACTCCACCCGCTCGCGGCTGAAGATATCGGTGATCGTCGCCGTCACTTGCCGCGCCGCGCCATCCTGGTCGCGATAGCGGATCACGGCGGGCCGGCGCACGGTGGCCAGCGCTTCGAGCAGGTCGTGGAATTCGCAGCTGATCGGGCTGTACGGGGTGGATGCCTGGTTCATGTCAGTAGCTCGTAATGCAGGGCGGTGGCCGGCGCCTTCAGTCGCCGGACCTGACCGACCGGATCAGGTTGTTGCGCAGCGTCGCCACCGCCTTCTGCAGGCGTGCGAATTCGTCCGGCGCCAGGCCGGTGGCTTCGGCCAGGCTGCCTTCGAGGCGCTTTTCGCGCAGGCGGCGGCCAGTGCGGGTCAGGCTGACCCGCACCTGGCGCTCGTCCTCGGGATCGCGCTGCCGTTCCACGTATCCCATGGCTTCGAGCTTCTTCAGGATCGGCGTCAGCGTGTTCGATTCCAGGAAAAGCTTCTCGCCCAGGCTGCCCACGGTCTGGTTGTCTTCCTCCCACAACGCCACGATGGTGATGTATTGCGTGTAGGTCAGCCCCAGTTGTTCGAGGACGGGCTTGTACGCCTTGCCGAACGCCAGGTTGGCGGAATAGACGGCGAAGCAGAGGAAATCGGACAGCTTGGGGTCCGCGGCGGCGGCCTTGTCGGTGGCTTTCATGGTCTGGCTCCCGTGTCTGGATGACGCTGCGGGAAATTATAGGTCGTATGCGATTGTATCGGGGATGCGATAACCGGATGCGACCCATGGGCCCCGGTCCGTGCCTTTTAGGCACGGACCGGGCCGCGCGGCTGCGTCAGCCGGTGATGACGTTGATCGCCACGTCGATGTTGCCGCGCGTGGCCTTGGAGTACGGGCAGATTTCGTCAGCGGCATGGGCCACCGCCGTCGCCACGTCATGCGGCACGCCGGGCATGCGCACGTTCAGGCGGGCCTGCAGCAGGTACTCGCGGCCGGTCTGGCCCAGGTCCACCTCGATCTCGACGGCCAGGTCGGACGGCAGGGTCAGCTTGTGCGTCTTGGCCGCCAGGCCTACCGCGCTGATGTAGCACGCCGACCACGCGGCCGCGAACAGGCGCTCGGCGGTGGGATGCGCATCGCTGCCATCGAAGACATGGTTGGGGTTGGCTTCGCTGCCGGGCGACGACAGCCGCATGTCGACGGTGCCGTCATGCCCGCGGGGCGTGTTGCCGGCGGCGCTGAGGGTGGTGTAGGTCTTGCCGGTGGCCAGGACTTTGTCGATCTTGCTCATGGCGGGGCTTCCTTTCGGTCAGGTGGTATTTATATCTTGTGCGATTGCATCGCATGCGATATGTATGGGGAAAAACAATCAGCTGTCGCTGATCTATCGCAAACGCTTCAATCGCATGCGATGGAAAGCATGATGGGATATGGACCGGCTGAAGTCAAGGAGAATTTCCACGCCACCGTGCAACTGTGCGGGAGCCGCCTCAGTCTTCCTCGACAAAGAACTCGATCGCCTCCTGGCCGGCATCGCCGGGTGCGGAGAACGTGATCCAGCCGTGGCCCCGCAGCGTGATCTCGTCACGGCGCAGCATCAGGCTGTCTTCGCCGTCGATGCGGACATGGGTGCCGTTGGAACTGCGGTCGATCAGCACGAAGCGGCCGCCGCGCGGCTCGACAGTCGCCTGGAAGCGCGACACCTGCCGGTCGAGGATGACGATGCTCATGGTGCTGTCGCGGCCGATGGTCAGCGGCGCCGAGGTGGCGTCCATCTCGAACAGCGTGTCGCGGTAGCGCAGCGACAGGAACAGCGAGCGGCGCGCCGCGACATCAACTGGGGCGACCAGGGTCAGCTCGGTGTTCTGCTGCCAGATCGCCTCGTACAGCTCGATCAGCTGCAGCTTGCCGCGCACCTGGATCGGATACAGCGCGCGCGTCATCTGCCGCAGCGGTGCCGATAGCTGCTCCACGGCATGCTTGCTGGTGATGATCTGTCCGCGCGAGGCCAGCTTGACCAGCCGCGCGGCCAGGTTGACCGTGTCGCCGAACACGTCGCCGCCTTCGTCCGACAGGATCGGGCCATGGTGGAAACCGATATGGATCGACAAGGCTATGCCGGCGATCGGTGCCAGCCCGGCCACACCCTCCTGCATGTCGAGTGCGGCCTGCATCGCGTGATCGGCGGCGGGGAACAGCACCATGATTTCGTCGCCGATGGTCTTGACCACGCGCCCTTGCGCGAGCGCGGCGCGCGCCTTCATCAGCGCCAGGCATTGGCGGATGGCGGCGAGTGCCACCGCGTCGCCGGCCTTGTCGTAAAGCCGCGTGCTGTCGCAGATGTCCGCGAACATCACGGCGCCGTCGCATTGGTCGGCTGGCGAACCTGGATCCTTTTGCATCACCGGCGAAGTTGTCAGTTTTCCGGGCGGGCAGCGCGGGCTGCTGCGGGCACGCGCCACGTCTGCATGATAGGAATTCCACTGGCGGATTGCTGGCCCGCACGCGCTCGCCGCCGGTGCGCAAAGCCTCAGGTGTGGCGTGGCGCCGACTAGAATGAATCAGCCTGTGTTTGTCCCTCTGTTTTGTCTCTGTATCGCGGGAGGAAGATGCCATGGCGGAAATCGAGAAAGACAAGGTCGTCGGGGTGCTGAACCAGATACTGGAAGCCGAACTCGCCGGGGTTGTGCGCTATACGCACTATTCCTTCCTGGTGTTCGGCTTCGGCCGCATTCCCGTAGTGTCCTGGCTGCGCGAACAGGCCAACGAATCGTTGCTCCATGCGCAGCAGGCCGGGGAGTGGATCACCACGCTGGGCGCGTATCCCTCGCTCGGCATCGCGGCGCTGCTGGACAGCCACACCACCGACATCGGCACCATCCTGCGCGAATCGCTGGCGACCGAGCGGCAGGCGCTGGACCTGTACCGCCAGCTGCTGACCCTGGTCGAGGGCCGCTCGGTGGCGCTGGAAGAATATGCGCGCGAGTCGATCCAGCTGGAGGAACTGCATGCCGGCGAGGTCGACAAGATGCTGCGCAAGCCCGGACAGCCCTAGGTTGATGGGCGGGTTTGTGGCCCGGGTGACGAAAAGGTTGCCCGAGCCCCCGGGCTCGCCTAGACTGGATTTCGGCCGGCGCTGAGTACAAGCCTGGCGTACCGATGTGAACCTTTGCGGCTTGTACCGCGGGGAGACGCTCGATGTTGCCCACGCCCATTTCCGAGAAGGCGCTGTCCCGCGGGTTGCTTGACGTCCTGATCCGCGCCGGGCTGATCGCTGTGCTGGCGGTTTTCTGCTTCCAGATCTTCCACCCGTTTGTCGATCTGCTGCTGTGGTCAGTGATCCTGGCGGTCACCATATACCCGCTGCAGGTCAGGCTGCGCGCCCGCATGGGAGGGCATGACGGGCGTGTCGCCACGCTGATCGTCGTGCTGGTCCTTGCCATCATCCTGGTGCCGACCTACCTGCTGGGCCAGGCACTGGTCGATTCGGTGGAGAACGCCATCGCCATGGTCCGGGACGACCGCGTGCATATCCCGATGCCGGCGGAGTCGGTCGCCGCGTGGCCGGTCGTCGGGCAGCGCCTCTACGATTTCTGGCTGCAGGCTGCCACCGACATGAGCGCGGTGATGGAAAAGCTGATGCCGCAACTCAAGGGCGTGAGCCTGGCCCTACTCGGCAAGCTCGCCGGCGTCGGCGTGGCCCTGCTGGTCCTGCTGTTCGCGCTGATCATCGCCGGCATCATCATGGCCTATGGCGAGGAAGGGACGCGCAGCGCCAGGCAGATCGCCTCGCGCGTGTTTGGCCCGGAGCGCGGCCCGCGGCTGGCCATGCTGTGCACTGCCACCATCCGAGCGGTGGCGCAGGGCGTGGTTGGCATCGCCTTCATCCAGATGCTGCTGATCGGCGTCGCCTTTGTGGTCAAGGGCATTCCCGGCGCCGGCCTGCTGGCGCTGGCGGTGCTGCTGCTCGGCATCATGCAGCTGCCGGCGACGCTGATCACCATCCCGGTGATTATTTTTGTTTTTGCCACCGAGGGTGCCAGCGTGGCGACCATCGTCTTTGCCGTCTACACCTTTGTCGCGGGACTGGCCGACAACGTGCTCAAGCCGCTGATGCTCGGCCGCGGCGTGGACGTGCCGATGCCGGTGGTGCTGATCGGCGCGCTGGGCGGGATGGTGACAGGCGGCGTCATCGGGCTGTTTATCGGTCCCGTGATGCTGGCCGTGGCCTACCGGCTGTTCTGGCAGTGGGTCGAAGACCAGCCGCCTCCGCAGCCTGCGCAGCCGGTGCCCGAATCGATCGAGCAGACCGCGGAATAGTGCAGGCCGGTTCGCCTCATGCCCGTGCGCAACCGGCCGAACGGAATGCTGCTGGCCGGCGTGCTGTGCCTGGGCGCATGCGCGCGGGTGGGCCCCGACTTCCAGCCGCAGCGCGAGGCGTGGACGGCCTCATGGGACAGCCCGGCGCTGCAGGGCGCGATTGAGCAGCGCCCGGCGCCCGACCTGGGGCAGTGGTGGCAGGTATTCGGCGACCCGACGCTGGAGCGCCTGATCGCCGAGGCCGATGCCAACAACGCCGGACTGCGCATCGCCGGCCTGCGCGTGATGGAAGCGCGCGCGCAGCTCGGCATCGCCCAGAGCGGCCGCTACCCGCAGCTGCAGCAGGTGAGCACCGATGCGCTGTACACCTCCAGCCGCCAGGCCGGCGGGCGCAACCCGCAGAACAGCCGCTTCTGGCAGTTCAGCGCGGGCTTCGACATCGGCTGGGAGCTGGATTTCTGGGGGCGCTTCAGCCGCGCCATCGAATCGGCCGATGCCGCGTACTTTGCCGCGCGCGCCAACCACGAGGATGTGCTGGTGCTGCTGCGCGCCCAGGTGGCCGAGACCTACTTCGCGCTGCGCACCGCCGAGGCGCGGCTGCGCATCGCCCGCGACAATGCCCGGCTGCAGCAGCGCAGCTTTGAAATCACCGAGCGGCTGTTCCGCAGCGGCGAGACCGACGAGCTCGACCTGCAGCAAGCCAAGACGCAGTACCTGGGCACGCTCAGCAGCATCCCCGAGTTCGAGGGCCAGATCCTGCGCACGCGCAATGCGCTGGCGGTGCTGGCGGGCCACCCTCCCGGCGCGCTGCCGGAGCTGCCCGAACTCGCGGAGCGGGAAGGGGCACTCCCGCTGCTCGACCGCGCCGTGGTGCAGGACGTGCCGGTCAGCCTGCTGGTGCGCCGTCCGGATGTGCGCGCCGCGGAGCTGCAGATTGCGGCGCAGTCGGCGTTGATCGGCGTGGCCGAGGCCGATCTCTACCCGTCGCTGTCGCTCTTGGGCAGCATCGTCTGGTCCGCCAGCACGCTGGCCGGCACGCCCAACACGCTGGCGCTGGTGGGCGGGCCCAGCCTGCGCTGGAACGTGTTCGACTATGGCCGCATCCGCAACAACGTGCGGGTGCAGGACGCACGCCTGCAGCAGCTGATCGTGGCCTACCAGGACGCGGTGCGGCAGGCCGCGCGCGAAGCCGACGATGCCGCCAGCGGCCTGCTCAAGTCGCTGGAGCGCGAAGAGATCCTGCGCGAAGGCACGGTCGCCGCCAACCGTTCGCTGTCGCTGGCCAACTCGCTCTACCGCGAGGGCTATTCCGACTTCCAGCGCGTGCTGGACGCGCAGCGGGCGCTGGCGGCCCAGCAGGATGCCTACGTGCTCAACCGCAGCAGCGCCGTGAGCAACCTGATCGCGCTGTACAAGGCGCTGGGCGGCGGCTGGCACAGCGAACTGCCTCTGGTCGACCCGGCGACGCGCCAGCAGATGCAGCAGCGCACCAACTGGGGCGACCTGTTCGAAGAAGCCGCGCGGCCGGCCGTGCCTGCGGGGGCGGGCGTTCCGGCGACACCACGGCAGGTATCCAACGCGGAGGCCCGATGAGCGACACGCCACAGCCCGCAGCAGTCCCGCCGGAGCCAGCATCGCCACCGCCGCCGCCGCCGCCGCCGCCGCCCGCCGCGGCAGCGACCGCCGATCCGGCCAGGAAAGGCATTCGCTGGGTGCTCGTGCTGATCGCCGTGAGCCTGGTGTGGTACCTGCTGGCCGACCGGCTCACGCCCTATACCCAGCAGGCGCGCGTGCAGGCCTTCGTGGTGCCGGTGGCGTCGGAGGTGGCGGGGCGCGTGACCCGCGTCCATGTGCGCAACAACCAGGACGTGGCGGCCGGCACGGTGCTGTTCGAGGTCGACCCGCAGCACTACCGGATCGCCGCCGACCGCGCGCGCGCCGACCTGGAGTCGACGCGCCGGCAGATCGGCGCCAGCACCGCCGGCATCGAATCGGCGCAGGCGGCGCTGCGCGCAGCGCGCGCCAACGAGGTCAAGGCGCGCCAGGACAGCGAACGCCTGGAGCGCCTGTACCGCGAGGACCAGGGCACCATATCGCTGCGCCGGCTGGAGATCGCGCGTGCCAGCCTGGAAGCAGCCACCGCGCAGGTGGCCGCGGCCCGCGCCGAGGTCCAGCGCGCGCGCGAGCAGGAGGGCGGCAGCGCCGAAGACAACGCCAAGCTGCGCAGCGCCGCCGCCGCGCTGGAAAAGGCCGAGCTGGACCTGGCCAATACCAGCGTGCGCGCGCGCTCGGCCGGGCTGGTCACCGATCTGCGCACCGAGACCGGCCAGTTTGCCGCTGCGGGCAATCCGGTGATGACGCTGATCACCATCCACGACGTATGGATCAACGCGGAGATGACCGAGAACAACCTTGGCCACGTGGTGCCCGGCACGCCGGTGGCGATCGTGCTGGATTCGCTGCCGGGGCGGGTCTTCACCGGGCGCGTGCGCAGTGTCGGCTATGGTGTCAGTGTCGGCGGCCCCCCCACGCAGCCCGGCAGCCTGCCGACGGTGCAGAACAGCCGCGACTGGCTGCGCCCGGCCCAGCGTTTCCCGGTGACGGTGGAATTCGATCCCGGCCAGTTGTCGTCGCTGCGCGGCGTGCGCGTGGGCGGGCAGGCGGAGGTCATGGCGTTTCCGACGGAAGGCAATCCGCTCAACCCGCTCGGCCGCGCCTTCCTGTACCTGATGAGCTGGCTGTCCTATGTCTACTGACAGCCCGGCGACGGTACCGGCGGCATCGCGGCCGCCGCCCTCGCCGCGCGCACGGCGCGCGCTGCGCCTGGCCGGCGGCACCGCGTGGTGCCTGGCGGCCAGCTTCGGCCTGGGCCTGCCGATCCCGATGCTCGCGCCAGTGCTGGCCATATTCCTGCTCGCCAGCATGAACCGTCCGCTGGCGTTCAAGACCGGCGTGGGCCTGGCGCTGGTGGTGATGCTGACCACCGGCAGCGGCCTGCTGCTGATTCCCTTGCTGCGCCACTACCCGGTCAGCGGCGTGCTGCTGACCGGCCTGTGCCTGTTCCTGGCATTCCGCTACGGCTTGCGCGGCGGCAACAACCTGGTGTCGACCTTCCTGGTGGTCGGCCTGACCATGATCTCGTCGGCCGGCACCTTCGACTTCGGCCTGGCCGTGACGGTCATTGCCGCGCTGGTCAAGGGGCTGCTGCTGGCGGTGCTGGCGCTGGCGCTCGGGCATTGGCTTTTTCCCGAGCCCGCGGGCACACCGGCGGCGCCCCCGGCCAGCGCGCTGCCGGACGACCTGGCGGCGTGGGTCGCACTGCGCGCGGCGCTGGTGGTGATGCCAGCCTTCCTGCTCACGATGACCGATCCCACCACCTACATGCCGATCATCATGAAGGCGGTCAGCCTGGGCCGGCAGAGCTGCACCACTTCTGCGCGCAACGCGGGCCGCGAGCTGCTGGGCTCGACGCTGCTCGGCGGCCTGCTGGCGATCGCATTCTGGGGCGCGCTCAGCCTGTTCGTGCACCTGTGGATGTATTTCCTGTGGATGCTGCTGTTTGCGCTGCTGGTGGCGCGCAAGCTCTATGGGCTCAGCCCCTCGCGCCAGGCGCCCGGCTTCTGGCTCAATACGCTGGTGACGCTGGTCATCCTGCTGGGGCAGTCGGTGCAGGACAGCGCGGCCGGCAAGGACGTCTATACCGCCTTTGTCGTGCGCATGGGGCTGTTTATCGGCGTCACGCTGTACGCGTGGCTGATGATCGAGCTGCTGGACCAGCCGCGCGCGATGCGCAGAGGGCAACCGCAGTCGTCGCAATAGATGCCCGGCATCAATCCACCCAGGGGTTGGCCAAAACGATCCCGGTCCCATCGAAGTCCTTTCCGTTGCGCGTGGCGAGCGTGGCGCCGTTATGCCTGCAAATGGCAGCAATCTGCGCATCTGCCATGCTGATCGGACGACCATTGCGCTCTCGCTGTGAAACGAGCGCGGCATAGTGCACGGCGGCGTTCTCGTCGAACGGAAGCACCCGCTCGGCAAACTCCTCGTCGAGCATCTTCAGTGCGGCATCACGTAGAAAGTCTTATCCCAGCGCCAGCCCGCCATGCGCCAGCAACTGGCGGAAGACCGCCAGCTGGGTTTCGCCGGTCTCGGCCAGCCGGTGGCACACGTGCACGTGGGCATCCATGTCGCTGTGGCCGCGCAGCGCGTCCTTGCACTCGCGCTCGGAAATCTCCACGTGGACCCCCGTCAGGATGGCGCGCCCATAGCCCACGCGCGCGGACACGATCGCAGGCGGGGAGCCGGCCATGCCGGTGTAGACCGCCAGCACCTGCGTACCCGGGCCGGGCTCACCCCCGAAATCGAACAGGCAGCCGCCGTGGTAGTGCATGTAGAGAGAGACCGGTGTCGGTGTCAGGTGATCGGTGGTGCGGATCTCCACGGCCGCGGCGGTGCGCGGCGTGCCGTCGTACAAGCGTCCGCCGGTGAGGTCGGGCAGCGAGCCGACCGCCACCGCGTCGACAAAGCGCAACTCGCGGGCGCCGCAGATCGCGCCCGAGGTGCCGGCGTGAAAAGCAAGCTCCCGGCACGCGTAGTAGGCGCCGGCGCAGATGCCCAGGTAGACGCCGCCCCGTTCGATAAAGCTGCGGATGCGCGCGTTGGGTGCGCCATTGAGCGCCGCGCAGTAGGGCAGGTCGGCGCCGCCCGGCATCACGAACATCACCGCATCGTCGAACAGCGTAGGGTCGTGGCGGATATCGTCGGCCATGACCGCGCGGATTTCGTAGGCGCCGGCCTGCAGCTGGTGGCCGATGGTGCGCATCAGGCAGGCGGTCCAGTCGGAGGCGCCGGCGTCGACATACGTCAGGATCTTGTGCTTGGACATGCTGGTCGTGGCGGTTGGGGGCGGGGGGCACAGGCAACGCTTATCGCTTGCTTTCTACCCTAGTTTTCGCGACGGCGCAGTACCGGCTTTCCTGGGGCCGCGCGCCGCCATCGTATCGCGTACGGCTTCGCGCACGCATTCCGCCAGTAGCGCCGCCGCGCGCGTCTGGCCGGTACCCGCCTGCGCGATCACCAGCGGCTGGCGCACGGTTTCCTCGAGGATTGGCTTTTCCACGACGCTGGCCGACTGGCCGGAGGCCGGCGCCTGCGTGATCAGCAACGCGGAACCCAGCCCGTTCGCCACCATGCTGCGCGCCAGTTCCAGCGACGTGGCGCGGTAGCGCACCTCCGGCTGCAGGCCGAATTGCCAGAACGGCGCCATCAGGAATTCGCGGCTGTGTGGCAGGTCGATCAGGATCAGCGGCTCGCGCGCCAGCGCGTGCAGCGAGATTGCGGCCTTGCCGCGGGCCAGCTTCGAGCCGGCCGGCACCAGCCCGTAGGGCCGCAGTTCCGCCAGCACTTCGCGGCCGATCTCGGCAGGCAGCCCCACGTCGTAGGTCAGCGCCAGCTCGATCTGGCCACCGTGCAGCCAGTCTTCGAGCTGGGCCAGGTCGCCTTCGACAAAACGCACTGCGAGCCGGGGATAGCGCTCGCGTGCCACGCGCAGCACCGCCGGCAGGTAGGCCGGCGCCAGCGTGCGGAACACGCCGATGCGCACCTCGCCGGCATCGCCGTCGCCGCGCTGGTCGATCTCGAATGCCGTTGCCGCGCCCAGGATCCGGCGCGCTTCCGCCAGCTTGCGTGCCCCGAAGCGGGTCAGCGCCAGCCTGGTGCCCGCATCGCGGGCGAACAGGGCTTCGTCGAACAAGGCTTCCAGCTCGCGGATGGCGACCGAAATGGAAGGCTGCGAGACATTGAGCAGCCGCGCAGCGGCGGCGGTGCTGCCGGATTCCGCCGTGGCGGCGAAGTAGCGCAACAGGCGCAGCGAGATGCGCGAAGGAGATGGCTGCGATGCCATTAAATAATCCTATAGGTGCTACTAAGAATCAATATTTTACTTGATAGCCTGCGCTGCGCAGAATCGGACCACCAGCCCTTGAGGAGCAAGACCATGACGCATTCCAACCTGCCTGATGTGCCCGATCTCCCGCTAGCCGGCCTGCGCGTGATCGATTTCTCGCGCGTGCTCGCCGGCCCGTATTGCACCGCGTTGCTCGGCGACCTCGGCGCCGAAGTCATCAAGGTAGAGCCGCCCGGCGGCGACGACTATCGCGCGGTCGGTCCCTTCTCCGACGGCAAGAGCGGCCTGTTCTCGGCGATGAACCGCAACAAGCAGAGCATCGTGATCGACCTGAAGACGGACGACGGCCTGGCTGTCGCCCGCGCGCTGTGCCGCGGTGCCGACGTGGTGGTGGAAAACTTCCGCCCCGGCGTGGCGGACAAGCTCGGCATCGGTTACGCCGCGCTGCGCGAACTGAACCCGCCGCTGGTCTATGCCAGCGTGTCGGGCTTTGGCCAGACCGGCCCGGAATCGCACCGCCCGGCCTACGACATCATCCTGCAGGCGATGTGCGGGCTGATGGACGCCACCGGTGCGCCCGACGGCGCGCCGACCATGCTCGGCGAGGCCGTGTCCGACGCCGTCAGCGGCCTGTTCGCCTCGTGGGGCGTGCTGGCCGCGCTGCTGGCGCGCGAGAAGACGGGGCGCGGCACGCATGTCGATGTGTCGATGTTCGATGCCACGCTCAGCCTCAGCGCCACGCTGGTCGCGCGCTACGCCGCCACCGGGCTGGCGCCGCGGCGCGTGGGCAACCGCCATCCGTCGTCGGCGCCGTTCGGTGCGTATCGCGCCGCGGATGGCTTCTACGTGGTGGCGGTGCTGAACAACAAGCTGTTCCAGGCGCTGGCCGACGCCATCGGCCAGCCCGCGATGGCGCACGACCCGCGCTTTGCCGATGACGAGACGCGGTGCCGCTTCGAGTCCGACCTGCGCGCCATGCTGGAGAGCTGGTCGGCGACGCGCACGGTGGCGGAGGTGAACGCCGTGCTCGGCGCCGCCGGCATCCCGGTCGCGCCGATCCGCAATGTCAAGGAAGCGCTGGAAAGCGAGCACGCGGCGCATCGCCGCCTGCTGACCGAGGTGCCCGGCACGGACGGCGGCACGGTGCGCCTGCCGTCGCAGCCGGTCAAGTTCTCTGCCTACGGCGCCAACCGCGTGACGCCCGCGCCGGCGCTGGGCCAGCACACCGGGGCCATCCTGGCCGCGCACGATTTCAGTAATTTCAATAAGGAGAAGCAACATGCATAAGCGAATGGGCGTCGAAGCGGAAGACCTGGAGATCGCCGACGCGATCGGCCGCTTCGCGCAGAGCGAGCTGGCCCCGAACGCCGCCGCGGTGGATCGCGACGAAACCTCCACCACGCGCTACGTGCCGCAGCTTGCCGAGCTCGGCCTGATGGGCATGAACCTGCCCGAACGCTGGGGCGGCACCGAGACCTCGCCGGTCGCGCTGATCCTGTCGCTGGCCGAAGTCGCGAAGGCCTGCGCGTCGACCTCGTCGATGATCGGCGCGCACTACCTGGCCACCGACTCCATCCTGATCGGCGGCGACGACAGCCTGCGCGCACGCTACCTGCCCGACGCCGCCGCCGGCCGCAAGCTTGGCGCGTTCGCGCTGACCGAGCCGCGCGCCGGTTCCAACCCCGCCGACATGGCCACGCGCGCCACCCCCGAAAGCGACGGCTACCGCCTGCGCGGCGTCAAGCACTTCATCTCCAACGCCGACGCCGCGGACTTTATCGTCGTCTACGCCAAGACCGATCCCGCGGCCGGCACGCGCGGCATCAGCGCCTTCGTGGTGGACCGGCACAGCGCCGGCGTGGAGGTCGCGCCCGCCGAGAAGCTGATGGGCATCCGCGGCGCGCCGGCGCACGAGGTGGCGCTGGACTGCTTCGTTCCCGCGGCAAACCGGCTGGGAGCGGAAGGCAGCGGCTTCCGCACGGCGATGAAGGTGCTCGACAACAGCCGCCTCGACGTGGCCGCCACCAGCCTCGGCATCAGCGAAGCGGCGCTGGCGTGCGCGGTCGACTGGGCCAGGCAGCGCCAGGTCGGCGGCGAGCCGCTGGCGCGCAAGCAGGGCCTGCAGTGGATGTTCGCGGACATGCGCACGCGGCTCGAAGCCGCCTGGCTGCTGACGCTGCAGGCCGCGGTGCGGCGCCGTGACGGCGAGCCCTTCACCGAGCATGCATCGATGGCCAAGCTCTATGCCTCGGAGACGGTCGCCTTCGTCACCGATACCGCCTTGCAGATCCACGGCGGCTACGGCTTCACGCGCGAGATGCCGCTGGAGCGGCTGGTGCGCGATGCGCGCATCCTGCGCATCTACGAAGGCTCGTCGGAGATCCAGCGCACGGTGATTGCGCGCGCGGTGCTGGCGTAGGGCGTGCGCCGCAAGACGCCCCGACTGCATCCGTTGCTCTCGCCCATTCAGGAAAACGACAAGGGCGCAGCCGCCCGCCGCTGGCTATAGTCTGCGAGGGCCGGGGCTTGCCAGCGCGCCGATTGCGCAATTTATGCGCAATTGGCATGAATGCATGCGCGTCCCGAATCAATCCGAAGGACCGGAGTGGCAGGGCGGAGGGCTGCCTTGCAAAGGGGGAGGCATGGATGTCGAACTGCAGCGCGCCATATTGAACAACATCCCGGACCAGGCCTGGCTGAAGGATGCCGGCTCGCGCTACGTGCTGGTCAATGACGCGTTCATGGCCGCATGCGGACGGACCGAGGCCGAGATCGTGGGCAGCACGCCGGACCAGGTCTGGTCGGCGGAATGGGGCCAGGTCTACCTCGATACCGACAAGGCGGTGGTCGACAGCGGCGTGCGCCGCCGCTACGAAGAAAGCCGGCATGGCAAGGACGGCAGCGTGCGCTGGTTCGACACCATCAAGATGCCGATCCACAACCCGGGCGGCGAGGTCATCGGCACGGTGGGGATCTCGCGCGATATCACCGACCGCAAGCGCTCCGAGCAGGAGCTGCTGGCCTCGCGCGCGCAGCTGCGCGAGCTGTCCGCGCACCTGCAATCCGTGCGCGAGGCGGAACGCACCCGCATCTCGCGCGAGCTGCACGATGAGCTGGGGCAGTCGCTGACGGCGCTGCGCCTGGGGCTTAGTTACATCGAGGCGCAGCAGGGCCCGGCTGCCGACGACGCGTACCGCAAGCATGTGCAGATGCTCAAGGAGATCGCCGATTCGACCGTGGAAGCCGTGCAGCGCATTGCGGCCGACCTGCGCCCGCCGGTGCTGGACGAACTGGGGCTGGCCTCGGCGATCGAGTGGCTGGTCGAGTCATTGTCGGAGCGCACTGGCATTGCCTGCGAGAAGGCGCTCCAGCCGGTGGCGGACCTCGGTGCGGAAGTCAGCACCGCGGTCTTCCGGATCGCGCAGGAAGCGCTGACCAATGCCTGCCGCCATGGCCAGGCCGATCGCGTGCGCGTCGAGCTGGCCGAGGCGGGCGGCATGCTGCGGCTGGTGGTCGCCGACAATGGCTGCGGCATCGATACTTCCGTCACCGGCCGCCGCCGCAGCCTGGGTTTGCTCGGCATGCGCGAGCGCGCGCTGATGCTGGGCGGCAAGCTGGTGGTGAGCAGCGAGAAAGGCCACGGCACACGCATCGAGGCGCTGGTTCCGCGCGATGCCGGTATTGCGAGCGGAGACAGCAGATGATCCGCATCCTGCTGGCCGATGACCACACCATCATCCGCGACGGGCTGAAGAAGATCCTGTCCACCGTGCCGGACATGCAGGTGGTGGCCGAGGCCGCCGACGGCAACGAACTGCTCGCGCTGCTGCGCGCCGGCCTGCCGGACGTGCTGCTGCTGGATATGTCGATGCCGGGCCGCAGCGGCATCGTGCTGATCCAGCAGTTGCAGGCCAGCTATCCGGCGCTGCCCGTGCTGGTACTGAGCATGTACCGCGAGTCGCAGTACGCGGTGCAGGCGATCCGCGCCGGCGCTGCCGGGTATCTCACCAAGAATGTCGAATCGGACCAGCTGATCAGTGCGATCCGCAAGGTGGCGCGCGGCGGCACCGCGGTCTCGGCCGCGATCGCCGACAAGCTGATCGGGCAGGCGCGCCAGCCGCTGGCGGCCTTGCCGCATGCCCGGCTGACCGCGCGCGAACTGCAGGTGTTCCAGATGCTGGCCGAAGGGCAGGGCATCAACGAGATCGCGCTGACGCTGTCGCTCAGCGGCAAGACGGTCAGTACGCACAAGGCCAACATCCTGGCCAAGCTGGAGCTTTCGTCGACCGCCGGGCTGGTGCACTACGCCATCCGGCACGGTCTGCTGGCGGAAGCGGGCGAGCCCGGGGAGGCGAGCGTTATCCCATAGCATTGCTGCGGCGCAGCTAGGCCGATCCTTAGGTCGAATTCAGCCGATCCTGATGCAGCCGGCGCGCGCCGGCACCTACGCTTCAGGTCACGGGGCAGCGGCTCCGGCAGAACGACAAGACCTGAGGAGACACGCCATGCAGCTGGACCTGCTGATCCGGGATGCGTGCGTCCGCGACGACGCGCCCCTGACCGACATCGCCATCCGCGACGGGCGCATTGCCGCCATCGAACCCGGCATCGACGCGCCGGCGCACGAAGTGATCGAAGCCGGCGGCCGTGCCGCCATTCCGGGCCTGGTGGAACCGCACCTGCACCTGGACAAGGCACTGCTGCATCGCCGGCTGCCCGCCAGGCTTGGCACGCTGGACGAGGCCATCCGCGTCACCGGCATCCTGAAGAGCAAGCAGCAGCGGCACGACGTGCTGGACCGCTCGCGCCAAGTGCTGGACATGGCGGTCCGGCATGGCACCGTCGCAATCCGCGCCCATCCCGACGTCGACCTGATACAGGGACTGATCGGGGTGGAGACGCTGCTGGAGCTCAAGGCGGAATACCACGACCTGCTCGACCTGCAGATCGTGGCCTTCCCCCAGGAGGGCATCCTGAAGTCGCAGGGCACGCGCGAGCTGATGATCGCGGCCATGGACATGGGCGCCGACGTGGTCGGCGGCTGCCCTTACAACGAGCTGAGCTGGGCCGACACCATGCGCCATATCGACATGGTGTTCGAGCTGGCGCAACGCTATGACGCGCCGGTCGACATGCATGCCGACTTTGCCGACGACACCGCCGACCAGCGCTTTGCCGCCGTCGAGTACATCGCGCGGAAGACCATCGAATGCGGCTACCAGGGCCGCGTCTCGCTCGGCCATGTGACCAGCCTGGGCGCGCTCGACACGGCGCAGCTGGAGCCGCTGGTGGCGCAATTGCGCGACGCCGGCATCAGCATCGTGACCCTGCCCGCGACCGACCTGTACCTGGGCGGGCGCAAGGACGCGCAGAACCAGCGCCGCGGGCTGACGCCGGTGAAGGCGCTGCATCACGGCGGGCTCAACGTCGCGTATTCGTCCAACAATATCCGCAATGCCTTCACGCCGTTCGGCAAGGCCGACATGCTGCAGATCGGCAATATGCTCGCGCACGTGGCGCAGTTCGGCGTGCCGGAGCACCAGCTCGCTGTGCTCGGCATGGGCACGCACAACGCCGCGCGCGCGATCGGGCTGCAGGACAGCTATGGCCTGGAAGTGGGCCGGCAGGCCGATATCGTGATCCTCGACACCTTCAAGGTGGCGGACGCGCTGATCGACATTCCGCCGCGCCTGTGGGTGGTCAAGCGCGGGCGGATCACGGTGGTGACGCAGCACCGCTGCGACATCCGCCGGCACCATTGCTGCGCGCACTGAACCGCCCCAACCCTTTCAAGGCTTTCCAGGAGACGATCATGAAGAAGCTGCCTGCCGAAGTCGTGGCCTCGCTGCTGGCCATCACCACCGTTCCCATTGCCGCGCATGCGTCGCACCTGCCGCCGTGGGCCATCTTTATCAGCTGGGCCGCCACCTTTGCCATGGGCGGGCCCACGCCGGAGAACCTGAAGAAGATCTGGCCGACCTTGCCGGTGGGGTCGCTGTTCGCGTTCGTGATCGTGCTGTGCTTCCGGCAGGCCGCCGAGCAGTACTCGGGGCCGGCGCTGATCGCGGCGGAGATGGTGATCCTGTTCATGCTCAACGCCGGCATGATGTTCCTGGCGCGCGTGTTCTACACGCTGCGTTTCATTCCCGGCATGTTCTTCGGCTTTGCCTCCTACTTCGCCACGCTGTTCGGGGGCTTCGGGCCCACGCCGGGCGATCCCGTCGCCGCGCTGGGTGCCGTCATTGCCATGAATGCAATGGGCCCGGCCTATGCCTGGATCAAGGCGCGCTACTCGGCGCCGGAAAGCCTGGTCGAGCGGTCGTGGCAGGCGCACAAGCGCGAAGCCTGAGCCGCCATCGCATCGTCATCATCGCGGCTGCCCGCGCGGCGACAGCACGGGGCAGCCGGTCTTTCCGGGGGAACGGGCATGGAACACAAGGGCGTGGAACACAGCGGCATGGAAAACAGCGGCATGGAAAACAGCGGCATGAAACATACGATTGAAGTCGACCCCTGCGGCGGCACCTCGCGCAGGGCTTTCCTGGCAAGTTCAGCAGCGCTGGCGGGCAGCACGATCCTGGCGCCCGCAAGCGCCGAGGCGGCGCAGGACGCCGCGCCCGCGGCGCGCGGCGTCCTGGCGCATTCGGATGCGGGCATGGTCACCAGCCCGCATGGGCTCGCCAGCCAGGCGGGACTGGAAGTGCTGAAGGCAGGCGGCAATGCGATCGAGGCAGCGATTGCGATCGGCGCGGTGCTGAGCGTGACCTATCCGCATTTCACCGGTCTGGGCGGCGATGCCTTCCTGGTGACCAGCGACCGCGACGGCAACGTGCGCTCGTTCTCCGGGATCGGGCAGGCCGCCGCCGAAACGCCGGGCTACAGCGGCGCCATCCCGTTGCGCGGGCCGGGCGCCGCGCTGACCGCGGCCGCGACGGTCGCGATCTGGGACCGCGCCTTTGCCTTCGGCAAGAGCCAGTGGGGCGGTACCCAGTCATGGTCGACGCTGCTGGGGCGCGCCACCGAGTACGCCGCCAACGGCTTCCCGGTCACGCCGTCGCAATGCTTCTGGCAGGAGTTCCGCGCCGCGGACCTGCCGGCCTGGGGCGGCTTCGGCCGCGTGTTCGCCCCCGACGGGCGCATGCCGAAGCCGGGCGAAATGTTCCGCCAGCCCGAACTGGCGCGCACGCTGGAGCGGCTGGCGACGCAGGGCGGGCGGGAGTTCTATGAGGGCGACATCGCCGGCCGGCTTGCGGCAGGGCTGGCGCAGGCCGGCTCGCCGTTGCGCGCTGGCGACCTGGCGCGCTGCCAGGCACGCGAGGAAGTGCCGCTGCGCGTGGCCTACCGTGGCGGCGAACTGCTGGGCCTGCGTCCGCCCACGCAGGGCGTGACGACGCTGGAGATCATGGGGATCCTCGACCGCTTCGACCTGTCGGCCGTGCCCGAGGGCAGCGCCGACTACTACCACCTGCTGGTCGAAGCCGTGAAGCTGGCGTTCCTGGATCGCAATCGCTACGTCGCCGATCCCGATTTCGTCGACGTGCCGGTGGACCGGCTGCTGTCGCGCCGGCACCTCGATGCGCAGGCGCAACGCATCCGCATGGCACGGGCCATGCCGTGGCCGCATGTGTACCAGCCCGGCGATACGGTGTACATCGGCGCGGCCGACCGCGAGGGCCGCTGCGTCAGCATGCTGCAGACGGTGTATTTCGACTGGGGCAGCGGCGTGGTGGTGGGCGACACGGGCGTACTCTGGCACAACCGCGGCGCATCGTTCAGCCTCGATCCCGCCAGCCCCAACGTGTTGCAGGGCGGCAAGCGGCCCTTCCACACGCTGAACCCGGGCATCTACCTCAAGGACGGCCGCCCCCGGCTGCTATATGGCACGCAGGGCGCCGACGGACAGCCGCAGACGCTGGCGGCGGTGCTGACGCGGATGATCGACTACGGCATGGACCCGCTGACCGCGCTCGGCCGGCCGCGCTTCCTGCTGGGCAAGACTTTCTCCGACAGCCGCGACAGCCTCAAGCTGGAGCAGGACGCCGGCAGGCAGGTGTTCAGTGAGCTGGCGGCGCGCGGCCACCAGCTGAGCCCGATCCCGGCGCAGAGCCAGCTGGCCGGGCATCCGGGCGCGATCCGGATCGGACCGAAAGGGCAGCTTGCCGGCGCGCACGACCCGCGCAGCGACGGACGCGCGCTGGGGCTGTAGCCGGCGCGGTGCTAGCCGCGCCCGCGCAACGGCTTGAGCAGGTGCGACAGGCCGTTGTGGTCGAGCTCGTGCATCAGCGCCAGCAGCCCGCCAATCTCCCCTGGCGGGAAGCCTTCGCGGGCGAACCAGTTCAGGTAGTTGCCCGGCAGGTCGGCAATCACCGTGCCCTTGTGCTTGCCATAGGGCATGGCGACGCTGACCAGCCGCTTCAGTGCGTCGGAATCGAACGGAGTCATGGTGGCGTCAAATCGGCAGGGCGCTACGCTACCACAGCTTGCGCCCGCCGGTCCGCCACCGGTCCGCGCGTTAGCGCGCGGGGACTGGCGTCAGGCGCCGTCGAGGAAGCCGCTGCGCTGGCCCAGGCGGGTGCCGAGCGCATCGGGGGCCAGGCTCATGCTGGCGGGATCGACGGCGCCGGCAGGTGCGGCTGCCTGCATCGGGTCGACCGGGGCCGGCGCCATGCCCGGTTGCGCGGGCTGGCCTGCGGGTGCGTACGGGCTGGCTGCGCCCGGGGCCTGTGCGACCTGGGCGGATGGTGCGGACGGTGCGGGGGCCGGCATGGCTTGCATCGGTTGCGCGGACGGCGCCGGCTGGGTGGCTTGCATCGGTTGCGTGGCTTGCATCGGCTGGGCCGGTTGAAGGGGCTGGGCCTGCTGTGCGAACAGCGGGTAGGACGCGACCATCGCGCCAGCCATCAACAGGGATTTCGCCAGATGTTGCTTCATGCGTGTACCTCCAAATTAGCCTTCAGGCATGGGAAAGACCACTTTAGCGCCGAGGCACCTGACATTCTGTTTGTTTTTGCAACGGTGATTTACCAGCCTTGCCAGGCACGCGTGAGCGGGTTAATTACGCGCGCGATGCCAGCGCCACCGCTTGCCCCTCCACCCTGAGCCCGAAGTGCGCGTGCTGGCCGACGGGGAGTGCGACAGCGCGCCGGGGCGCCACCAGCGCCACAAAAGCGCCGGTGCGGTTACACGTTGCTACGTGCCTAACCTTCTGCGAACACCTGCCGCCGCGGCGCACCGTTACATTGCCGGCCAGGAGGACATCACCATGCGAAGCATCCTGGCCGCCTGCGCTCTGGCAGGCATCGCAGTCATGGGCCCGGGCACCGCCCAGGCCCGCGTCAACGTCGATATCGGCATCGGCATTCCCGGCTATGCCGTGGCGCCGCCCCCGGTCTACTACGAGCCGGCGCCGGTCTACGTGGCGCCGCCGCAGCCGGTGGTCGTGGCGCCGGCCTATTACGACGACTGGCGCGAACAACGATGGCGGGAGCGCAAGTGGCGCGAGCGCGAATGGCGCGAACAAAGGCGGCGCGAGCGTGAATGGCGCCGCTGGCACGAAGACCACGACGACTGAGTGATGCTGGTGGCAGATGGCGCCTGCCGTCCGTTTCTTGTCGCTTTCCGTGCCGGCCGGATTAAGCGCGGGTTCCGGCCGCCTTGACTCGGGTCAAGGCCCAATCGGTCTTGCGGCCTAGACTGGATGCAAGCAAGACCGAAGCGAGGGCATCATGGCCTACGACAGCATCCTGGTCCACCTGGACGGCAATCCACAGTCCTCCCGCCGCCTGCACCTTGCCGGCCGCCTCGCCAGCGCCGCCGGCTGCCCGCTGATCGGCTTGCTGGCCGGGCGCGTGCCCGACCCCGGCTGGTCCTACCGCATGGACAATGCCCAGCGCTGTCTGGCCGAAGACCAGGAACGCCGCCGGCTGCAGCGCGAAGACATGCACTGCGCCTTCGAGGCCGCCACCCGCGAACTGGGGGTCGTGGCCGATTGGCGCGCGGTCGATCGCGACCCCGTCACGCTGGCGCTGCGCGAAGCGCGCGAGGCCGGGCTGATCGTGTCCGGCCAGTACGATGGCGACAACGTCGAAGGCCCGGTGGCCCGGCAGCTGCTGGAAGCGCTGCTGCTGGAATCCGGCCGGCCCACGCTGGTGGTCCCGTGCGCCGGCGAGTTCAGCACCATCGGCACGCGCGTGCTGCTGGCCTGGAACGGCAGCCGCGAGGCCGCGCGCGCCCTGCACGACGCGCTACCACTGCTGGCTGGCGCGCAAGTCCGCATGCTCGGCGCCCATACCCCCGCCAAGGAGCTGCGTGCCGATGCCACGCCGGTCAGCCACGCGCAGCGGGTGCTGGAGCGGCAGGGCGCCTCGGTCGAAGTCGAGCACGGCCCCGGCGGCGCTGACCTGACCATTGGCGAGCTGATCCTGTCGCGCGCCGCGGACTTTGGCGCCGACCTGATCGTGATGGGCGCCTACGGCCATGGCCGGCTGCGCGAACTGGTCCTCGGCGGCGTGACCCGCGTGCTGCTGCAGTCGATGACCGTGCCGGTGCTGTTCTCGCACTGAAGCGCGCGCCGCCGCGCGCCTGCGGCAACCTCCTTGCCGGCTCACTTCAGCTGCGCAGCAAATTCTTCCAGCTGCGTGAAGCAGGTATTCCAGCCCTCGTGGAAGCCCAGCTCTTCATGCTGCTTGCGCGTGGCTTCGTCCGGATGCATCACGCGCGCGGTGTAGCGCGTGCCATCGTCTTCGTGGCGACGGCGCGTCTGGCAAGGAGAAAAATGCAAACGCCCCGGCAATGGCCGGGGCGCGAGTTGGCAGGTGGAAATTTATTGCTGGCGCACGTATGCCGCCAGCGCGCGCACTTCTTCCGGCTTCAGGCTGGCAAACGGCGGCATCGGCACCGCACCCCACTTGCCGCTGCTGCCGCCGCGGATGCTGGTTTCGAGCTTCGCCTGGGCCTGCGCATCGTTCTTGTAGCGCACGGCGACCTCATGGTAGGCCGGTCCGACCACCTTCTGCGTCACGCTGTGGCAGCTCAGGCAGGCATTCTTTGCCAGCAGCCCCTGCACGTCGACGCTCGCGGCCGCGGCGCCGGGAGCAGGCGCCGCTGCAGCCGGCTTGCCGGCCTTCTGCGCGATCGCCACGATCTCGGGATCCTTCGCCTTGGCCGAGCCATAGGCCACGGCCAGGTAGGCGCCGAGCTGCTCGACTTCGGCATCGTCGATCGGCGCGCCGTAGGCCTGCTGCATCTTCTTCATCTCGGCGGTCCACTGCGCCAGGCTTAGCCCGGGCGGCTGGTAGGAGACGTAGTCGGCCGAATGGCAGATCGCGCATTTCTGCATGGCGATGCCGTAGCCCGGCAGCCTGGCGGGCTTGAGCTTGACGTTTTCCGCCGGCAGCTTGATGTCCTGCGGCGCGGCGCCGGCATGGCCGGCACCGAGCAAGGCGAGCGCCAGCAGCGCGGGGGCGATGGTTGCTTTCATGGCGCGTTCCTCAGGCGATGGTGACCGGCGTGGCTTCGATGACATTGCGGCGGTAGCCGGCGGGGTTCCAGTTGGCCTTGGCCGGCTGGGTCTCGCCCTTGTTGCTGGTGGCGCGCACCATCAGCACCGCGGGGCCCTTGCGGGCGAACTTCACCGGCAAGTGCCACGCGCGGAACGAGAAGCGGCCCAGGTCCTCGCCGAGCTTCGCCGCCTGCCAGTTCTGCCCGCCATCGACGGAAACCTCGACCGTGCGGATGCCCGAGCCGCCGTCGAAGGCAATGCCCTTCAGCTCGACGGTACGGCCGGCCGGCAGCCTGCCGCCGTTTTCGACGCTGGTGATAAAGCTGCGCACGGCCAGCGTCGAGATCGGCCGCGTCTTGGCGGCCGGCGTACCGGGGGCCACGCACTGGCAATCGTTGTCCGGCACGCGGTAGCCCTTGGTCATGAAGAACGCGTCATGGCCCTCGAACGGGTGGTCAAGGACTTCGATCTCGGACAGGTGCTTGATCCAGTAGGTGCCGAAATACCCCGGCACCACCAGCTTGAGCGGATAGCCGTTGAGCAGCGGCAGGTCTTCGCCGTTCATGCCCCAGGCCAGCAGCGGCTCGCCGTTCATCGCATGCGCGATATCGAGCGACTTGCGGAAGTCCGGCGTGCTCGGCAGCACCGGCGTATCCATGCCGTTGAAGGTCACCACCTTGGCGCCAGCCTTGATGCCCGCATGCTCCAGCACCTTGCGCAGCGGCACGCCGGTCCAGCGCGCATTGCCCATCGCGCCGTTGGCCAGCTGCGCGCCGAACACGCGCGGCTCGCTGAAGCCGCGGCTGTTGCCCGAGCACTGGTTCACCGCCACCACCTCGACGGGATCGGCCAGCTTCTTGAGCTCGTCCAGCGACAGCCGCAACGGCTTGCCGACATGGCCGCCCACGCTCAGCCGGTAAGTGTTCAGGTCTACCGACAGCGGGATGTTGGCCAGGTGATAGCGCACAAAGAAGGCGTCGTTGGCCGTGATCGGCCCCTCGTTGAACGTGGAGAAGGGCGTTTCCAGGTGCGGCGGGCGGGTGCTGACGCGCACCAGCGGGCGCTTGCCCGGATAGCGCACCAGCGGACGCGGGCCGTCGGCGAGCGTGACGCCGTCGGTCGCCTTTGCGGCAAGGGCGCCGAGCGGCGAGGCGAGCAGCGCGAGCCCGCCAGCATGGCGGACGAAGCGGCGGCGGGTGGGGCCAGGCTGGGGGGCGCCGGCAAGGCCGGCGGGCGTGTTCTTGTCTCGCATGGGGGCGTCTCCTTGGCGCTCGCGGGGGCGTGCGCGATGCGTTGTGGCGCTCACTTTGCCCTCACGGCAGTTAGCTTGTGAAACGGGTTTTCCTGCTAGGGCTTATCGATTAAGTCGATATAGGGGAAATACCGCTGCGACGGCCGGAGAAACCGCTTGCAACGCAGATTCCGTTTCCCTACACTAACAAAAACGTTTTTGTTAGCGGAAATCCATACTATTCGAGGCGAACTGCGCACAGACGCAGCGGCTGGCCGCCGGCCACCGCATAACGCCCGTACACCAAACGAGGAGCCTATTCATGTCCCACGCCGCCCCCGCGCCGGTGGACGAACTGCTGCCATGGCGGCGCCTGTTCGTCTTCGGCCTCCAGCATGTCCTTGTCATGGCCGCGTCGCCGATCGCGTCCGTGTTCCTGATGAGCAAGGCGCTCAACTTCCCGCCGGCGCTGGCGGTGCAACTGCTCAGCGCCACCTTCGTGATCTGCGGCCTGGGCACGCTGCTGCAGTCGCTCGGCAAGCGCGGCATCGGCGCCAGGCTGCCGTTCGTGATGCTGCCCGGCGGCGCGCCGATCGTGCTGTTCATCCTGATCGCACAGCAGACCGACGTCCAGACCGCGGCCGGCGCGGTGATCCTGACCGGCGTCTTCTACTTCTGCGTGCTGCCGGTGTTCCGGCGCTGCCTGCGCTATTTCCCGCCGGTGGTGGTGGGAACGATGCTGCTGCTGGTGGCGATCAACCTGGCGCAGGTATCGGGACGGCTGATCGCGGGCCATCCGGCAGCGGGCACCACGGTCGATCCGCTCAACCTGCTGCTGGCGTTTGCCACCATCGCCTGCACGGTCGCCGCGTCGCGGCTGCTGACGGGCATGCTCGCGCAGCTGGCGATCCTGCTCGGATTGCTGGGCGGCGCGCTGGTGGCGGTGCTGACGGGTGCCTTCCAAGTCGGCCATGTGTCGATGACGCCGGTGATCGCGCTGCCCACGCCGTTCCCCTTCGGCATGCCGACCTTCGACGTGGTGGCCGCGATCCCGCTGATGGTGTTCGCGGTGATCTCGATGGTGGAGGCCACCGGCCAGACGCTGGCGATCAGCGACGCGGTCGGCAAGCCGGTGGACCAGCAGCGCGACGTGCCGCGCACCATCCGTGCGGATGCGCTGACCTCGCTGGTGGGCGGGATGTTCGGCACCTCGCTGATCATCACCAGCGGCGAGAACATCGGCATCGTGCGCGCCACCGGCGTGCGCTCGCGCTTCGTCACCGCGGTGTCGGGCGCGATCCTGGTGGTGTTCGGGCTGCTGGTGCCGGTGTCGTCGCTGATCAGCGCGATCCCCGAGGCGGTGGTGGGCGGCACCGGGCTGGTGGTGTTCTGCATCGTCGGCACCATGGGCATCGACATGCTGCGCAAGGTCGACCTGCGCCATCACGCCAACATGTATGTCGTCGCGGTGGCGCTGGCCGTGGGCCTGCTGCCGATCCTGGTGCCCGGCATCTACGGCGGGCTGCCGGCCAACCTGCGCATCCTGGTCGGCAACGGCGTGGCCATGGGCGCCATCACCGCAGCGCTGCTCAATTTCCTGTTTTTCCACACGGGCCTGCGTGCCACGGCCCCGGCCCCCGCGGTCGGCGACGATGCCGCCGCCACGCACTGATCCCGCTTCCTCGATTGCAATGACTCGATACGATGCAACCCTGCCGGCCTGGCCCGGCGAAAATGCGCCGGCCCTGCAGCCGGACCTGTTCAGGCAACCCCGCATCCTGCTGCCGGAATGGACGCTGCTGCGCGAGGGCGCAGTGCGCGGGCAAGCGGTGGTGGTGGAGGAGGGCCGCTTCACGGCCGTGGGCAGCGCCGATGAGGTCAAGGCGCGCTTCCCGGAACTGGAAACCCTGCCGCTGCCGCGCATGCTGCTGATGCCGGGCATGATCGACACGCACCATCACCTGACCCAGTCCTTTGGCAAGTCGCTGGTGTTCGGCGAGCCGTCGGAGATTTTCCGCCGGGTGTGGGTACCGCTGGAGGGCAGCCTGACGACGGAGCACCTGTACCTGTCGTCCAAGCTGGCCGCACTGGAATCGCTGCGCGGCGGCTTTACCACCGTGGTCGATGCCGGCACGCGCAGCGACGCGGGGCTGGATGCGATCGCGCGCGCGGTCACCGATGCCGGCGTGCGCTGCGTGCTGGGCCTGATCTGCAACGACAAGCCGGGCGCCGAAACGCTCGACGCCGCGCCGATCCTGCGCCGCGCCGCCGCGCACCTCGACAAGTACGCCGGCGACCCGCTGGTGGCGCCGTCGCTGGCAATCTCGATCCCCGAGGTGGCCTCCGACGCGATGCTGCACCACGTCTACCAGCTCTGCGCCGAGTCCGGCCGGATCTTCCAGACCCACGCCAACGAGCACCTGGCGGCGGTGGAGCGCTCGCTCAACGCCTGCGGCCGCCGGCCCATCGAACACCTGGCCGCGGTCGGCGCGCTGGGCCCGGCGGCGCTGCTGGCGCATGCCACGCTGGTGACGCCGCACGAGATCCGGCTGCTCGCCGATACCGGCGCGGCGGTGGCCTACAACCCCGTGGCCAGCGCCTGGAAGGGCAACGCGGTAGCGCCCGCCGAAACCATGGCGACCTTCGGCGTGCGCCTGGGCCTCGGCACCGACGGCACCCGCAGCGACGCTTTCCGCCTGCTCGACTACGCCGAAGCGGCGCAGCGCTTTGCCTTCGGCATCGGCGTGGGAGATTCGTCGTGCGGCGCCGGCTGGCGCTGGGTCGACATGGCCACGCACGATGCTGCCGAGGTCGCGGGACTGGGCGCGCTGACCGGCGAGATCGCCGCGGGCAAGCGCGCTGACTTCCTGCTGGTCGACCTGGACGTGCCCGAGCTGGCGCCGTCGTGGGACCTGACCTGGGAACTGGTGCGGCTGGCCAACCGCGACCAGATCCGCGCGGTCTTTGTCGATGGCAGCCTGCGCCTGTGGCAAGGCTGGCCCACCGACTGGGATGCGCGCGCGCTGATGCAGGCCATCCACGCAATCGCCGCGGATACCGTCGCCAACGCGCCGATCCGCAAGCTGCACGAAGCGGCCGACGTGCACCGCGCGCGCCATGCCGCCGGCGTCGCAACCGGCGAGGCAGCGTGACGATGGACATGACGTGGTTCAGCGTCGGCGTGGCGGTCTTTACCGGCGCGCTGATCCAGGGCGCGACCGGCATGGGTTTCGCGCTGATCGTGGTGCCGGTGCTGGCGCTGGCCGCGCCGGCGATGCTGCCCGGGGCATTGCTGCTGGCGATGCTGCCGCTCAACGCCTACGTGGCCTGGCGCGAGCGCCAGGCCATCGACCTGCGCGGCGCGGGCTGGATCAGCGCCGGGCGGCTGGCGGGCACCTTCGGCGGCTTGTGGGTGCTGGTGGCGATGCCGATGGCGTGGCTCAACGCGCTGGTCGGCGGCAGCACCATCGCCGCCGCGCTGGCGTCGCTGCTGGCGCCGGCCTTTACGCCGGGGCGGCTGACGTTTGCCTCGACCGGGCTGATCACCGGCGTGACCGAGACCGCAACCGGCGTGGGCGGGCCGCCGCTGGCGCTGGCCTACCAGCACGCGCCCGTGGCAACGCTGCGCGCGACCGTGGCGCTGTGCTTCCTGGTGGGGGAGGTGATTTCGCTGGTGGTGCTGGCGCTGAGCGGCAAGCTCGGCATGGAGCAGGTGTTCTACGCCGCTGGCCTGCTGCCGGTACTGGGCGTGGGCATGGTGGCCAGCCACCTGGTGCACCGGCGCATCAACCAGCGCATGCTGCGCATCGGCGTGCTGGTGTTCGCGCTGGTGTCGGGCGCGGTGGTGCTGCTGCGCGGCTAGATGGTCAGGCAGCCGGCGTAGACGAGGCCCGTATCACCAGTTCAGGAGCGGGCCCGGCGATCACCGTGCGGCTGCGGTCGCCGGACAGGTGGGCAAACAACAGCTCCACCGCCAGCGACGCCACCCTTTCCAGATGCAGGTTGACCGCGGTGAGCGGCGGCTGCGCGCCGCGGGCGCGGATGCCGTCGTAGCGCGTGGCCACCAGCACGTCGTCGGGCACGCGCTTGCCCAGGCTTTGCAGGTGGGCCATCGCGCCCACCGCGAACGCATCCACCGGCGCGCACAGCGCATCGAGCTGCGGCATCTGCGCCAGCAGCTGCGCGCAGGCATCGGCACCGCCGGCTTCGCCGCGTTCCTCGGGCGCCTTGACGATATGGCAGGGCAGGCCGGCGGCCTGCGTGAACTCGCGATAGGCGCGCTCGGTCTCCACATATGACTGCCGCGGCGCGGCGCCGATCATCAGGCCGATATGGCGGCGGCCGCGGCCGTGCAGGTGTTCCAGCAGCAGGCGCGCGGTTTCGGCCGATTGCAGGTCGACGCAAGGCACCGGCGTATCGGTCAGCGGCTCCCGCCCGATCGAGACGATGCTGACGCCGCGCTCGCGCAGCCGCGCGATATGCGGATCGGCGGCAATCGGCTCGATCACGATGGCGCCGTCGATATCGAGCGTATCGAGCAATCCGCTGGCGCCTTCCAGCGGCGGCACCAGCACCACGCCAAGCCCGCGGCCCATCGCCGCTTCCGCCGCGATCGCCGCCACTTCCATCATGAAGCCCAGCCGCGACGTCCCGCCCGCCACCGCGAACGGCATCGACGACAGCAGCGCGATGCAGTTGGCGCGGCCCGACTGCAGCCGCTGCGCACGCACGCTGGGCCGGTAGCCCAGCTCCGCCGCGATGCGCTTGACGCGCGCGCGCGTGGCGGGATCCAGCACGCCGCGGTCGTTCAGCGCGTGCGAGACCGTGGTCAGCGACACGCCGGCGGCACGGGCGACGTCGTGAATGGTGAGGCGGCGGGGGCGGTCTGGCGTGGAATCGGTCATGCCGGGTTTGAGCTGGGAATCAGCGGGAGCATACATCAGCGGTGATGGGCAGGTCAGCGGCCAGCCGGCACTATCCAAACGTCTCCGCATAAAGAGCCACCAGCCAGTCGACGAACACACGCACGCGCGGAGACAGTTGCCTGTGATGCGGATACAGTGCCGACACCGGCAGGTCCGGGCTGGGCCAGTCGCTCAGGACCTCCACGAGCCGCCCTTCGCGCAAGGCGTCGTCGACGTGGAAACGCGGCACCTGGATCAGCCCGCAGCCGCGCAAGGCGGCCACGACATAGTTCTCGGCATCGTTGACGGACATCCATCCGGCCAGTGAATACGACTGGAGTTGCCCATTGACGTGCAGCTCCACCGGATAGCCGGGCGCGCCGCTACGCGAGAAGAATTTCACGACTTCGTGCCGGGAGAGCTGGTCGGGATGTTGCGGGGTGCCAAACGCCTTCAGGTACGCCGGACTGGCGCACACGACCTGCGGCATGAGCGCCAGGCGCCGCGCAATCAGTGAAGAGTCTCGTGGCGTACCCGCGCGGATGACGCAATCGACGCCTTCCCGTACAAGATCCACCAGACGGTCGCCGCCGGATACCACCAGATCGATGCGCGGATAGCGTGCGCGGAATTCGTCGATGCGCGCCAGCACGATCTGCGTGGCGTGGGTACCGTGCATGTCGACACGCAAGACGCCACGCGGATTCGCCGCCACATGCTGCAGAGCCGACTCGGCGTCGTCGAGTTCAGCCAGCAGGTGGACGCAGCGCTCGTAGAACGCCTGGCCGTCGAGCGTCGGCCTGACCTGCCGCGTCGTGCGTTCGAGCAACCGGACCCCGAGCCGCGTCTCGAGCGCCTTGATGGCATGGGTGGCGGTGGCGCGCGGCATATCGAGAGCCGCCGCAGCGTGGCTGAAACTGCCCAATTCGACAATGCGGGTGAACAGTTGCAGGGAATCGAAGCGGTCCACGGGAAGGCAATTGTTGAGGCTGGTTGAATTGATATGGCGATTCTGCACCATTTATCTAGCAGAGGCGAACAACCACAATTGGCTTCAACGGCATGTCGCCTTGTCCCTCCTGGAGCCCTTCCCATGAACACCCTGACTACGAACACCAACAAAGCGGCCATTGTCACCGGCGGATCGCGCGGCATAGGCCGGGCCGTGGCCCTGCGTCTCGCGGCCGACGGCTTTGCCGTTGCGGTCGGCTATGCCGGCAACGTGGCGCACGCCCGGGACACCGTCGCGGCGATCGAAGCGGCCGGCGGCCGGGCCATCGCGATCCGGGGCGATGTCGGAAGCCCCGATGATGTAGCCCGGCTTTTTGAGGAAACAAAGGCGGCATTCGGCGGCATCGACGTGGTCGCCAACTGCGCCGGCGTGATGCCGCTGGCACCGATCGCGCCCGGCAGCCTGGCCGACTTTGACAAGGTCATTGCGACCAACTTGCGCGGCACGTTCCTGGTGCTGGCTCAGGCGGCCGAAAACGTCGGCGCGGGTGGACGGATCATTGCGGTATCAACCAGCGTCATCGCCAGGTCATTCCCGTCCTATGGGCCGTACATTGCGTCCAAGGCCGGCGTGGAAGGGCTGGTCCGCGTACTGGCCAATGAGCTGCGCGGGCGCGGCATCACCGTCAATGCCGTTGCGCCGGGACCGGTGGCCACCGAGCTGTTTCTCGATGGCAAGAGTGCGCAGCAGATCGACCAGATCGCGCGGCTCGCTCCGCTCGAACGGCTCGGGACGCCCGAGGATATCGGTCGCGTCGTATCGTTCCTTGCTGGCGAGGATGGTGGCTGGATCAACGGGCAGGTGCTGCGCGCAAACGGGGGATTCGCATAAGCCGCCGCGCCGCACCCCTGCAATCCTCGTGGCGCACGTCAGGTATGGAACTCGCCGGTGGGAGCATCCGAAGCAGGCGGCCGCTCCCAGCCGCTGCGCTCGAATTCCGCGATCACCTGCGCGCCGAGCAACAGCAGCGTCGCCGCGATCTCCAGGCTCAGCAGCACCACGATTGCCGTGGTCAGCGAGCCGTAGACCCGCCCCACCTGCGACAGCGTGGTGAAGTACCACACCAGCGCATGGCGCGAGATCTCCCACAGCACCGCGGCAAGCACCGCGCCGCACAGCGCATGCCGCAAGGACAGCCGGCCGACCGGCATCACCATGTAGATCGAGGTCAGCATCAGGATCTCGCCCAGGAAACCGAGCAGGTAAAGGAGCGTGGTGGAAAGCCGGTCGAGCGACCATTCATGGCCCAGTACTTCCACATGCCGTTCGCCGATCGCAATCAGCCCGCCCGAGACCACTGTCACCAGCAGCAGCCCCAGGCTCAGCACCGCGATATAGCAGTAAGGCAGCACCGCCGAGATCAGGAAATGCCGGCGCCGGATCGCGACGCGATGGACGAAGATCACCGACATGGCGTTTTCCAGCACGGTGAACGCCAGCGAACTGAAGAACAGCATCGTGCCGAGCAAGACCCAGCCGACCGTGGCGCGGGTGCGCAGGAACGACGCCAGTTCGGGCACCAGCGCGCGGGACTGTCCGGGCACGACCCACTCGAGGTAGCGTGCCAGCGTCGACAGCAACAGCTGCGGGTCGATCACATGCGACAGCGCGATCACCATCAGGATCAGCAGCGGCACGATCGACAGCAGCGCGTAGTAGGCCACCGCCCCGGCCAGCAACAGGCCCTGGTTCGCGCGGAACTGGACCAGCGTGCGCCACATGAAGCGCCCCGGATGACGGAGCAGGTCGCGGACGCGGGCGTCGAGAAGCTGCATGGCGGGCACCGGAGAGTGCAGGTGCCGACATTATGCGTCGGCGAGCGCCCAAGTGCCCGGCCCGCGGTGCCGCGACGCCCGCGCCGCGTCGGCTTGCGCCGCGCGAAGTCAGACCTTGACGTCGATGGTCTGGCCCAGGTGCGGCGGGTTGCTGGCCGCGACCGGCTGGGGCATGGCCTGCAGCAGTGCAGCCACGCCTTGTGCCTGCATGTCCAGCGACTTGCGCAGCATCAGCAGGCTGACCGGATCGGCGCCCGGATCGCCAGCCAGGCCGGCGGTAACGTTGGAGATTTCCATGAAGAGGGTTTCCTTGGCGAAGGTGGGGAGAGACGGCGGGATGACCGCCAACACCCAATGACGGCCGCGGCCGCCCAACCTTGAGCGCCGCGGGCACGGGCGACATTCCTATGGGTTATCCATGGGTTATCGCCCCTACGCCAGCGGCGCCTCCGCCGGCACCTGCTGTGCCCCCGCCGCCCGCCGCAGGCAGTCCAGCATCGCCGCCACCGCCGCGCGCGACTCGCCATCCGCGCGCCAGTACATCGACACCGAGCCGAACCCCGCCAGCCGTAGCGGCACGATGCGCAGCGCGCCCAGTTCTTCCAGCCGGCGCGCGGTGCGGTGCGAAGCCAGCCCGACCATGTCGCTGTTGTTGAACAGGGTCAGGTTCAGCACGGTGGAATTGCTCTCGACGCAGTCCGCCGGCAGCGCGCGCCCGGCGCTGGCGAGCGCGCCTTCCAGCGCATTGCGGATCGGCGTGCCGCGCGGCCAGACCACCCAGCGGTGGCGGTACAGGTCTTCCCACGCCACCTTGCCGCCCTGCAGCAGGGGGTGCCGTGGCCGGGCGACGAAGTGGATGGGCTCCATGTAGAGCGATTCGGTCCGCATCTGCGCATCCTGCAACTCCGGCGCCGAACGGCCCACGACGATATCCAGCTCGCTGCGCGCGAGTTGCCCCATCAGCCGGTCCATGGTGGTTTCCAGCAGCCGCACGCTGGCGCGCGGCATCTGCTGCAGCAATTGCAGCGCGGCCAGCGGCACCGTGTCTGCCGCCGAGGCCCCGGACGTGCCCACCACCACCAGCCCGCTGCCGCCGTCGCGCATGGCCTGCAGGTCGTCGCGGGCGGTGTCGAGCTGGGCCTCGATCCGGCGCGCGTGCTCGATCAGCGACTCGCCATATGGCGTGGGCCGCAGCCCGCGCGCCTGGCGCTCGAACAGCGGCAGGCCGATATCGTCCTCCAGGTCTTTCAGCCACTTGGAAAGCCCGGGCTGGGTGGTGTTCAGCATGGCGGCGGACTGGCTCATATTGCCGGTCTCGGCCAGGCTCAGCAGCATCTGCAGGTTGCGCAGGCGCAGTCTCTGGGTCCAATCCATCGGTGTGACCTATACGTAAAATCGTATCGATAAGATTAAAACTTCATTTCAAATCTTATAGGGCCGGGCGTATAACGACAACAAGACGGTGCGCACTCAAACAGGCACCCAAAAGCGCTCCCGAACATACCCGAGCACAAGTTACGGAGACAGCATGTCCGAGCACACCCCAGACCCGGCCCGCGTGGCCTACTACGAAGAAATCGGCCGCAGCCACATGACCCCGCTGTGGGAGTCGCTGCACGCCCTGGTGCCGCCGCAGCCGCGCCCGCAGATCGTCCCCGCCATCTGGAAGTACGCGCAGATCCGCCCGCTGGTAATGCAGGCCGGCGGCGTCATCAGCGCCGAGGAAGCGGTGCGCCGCGTGCTGGTGCTGGAGAACCCTGGCATCCCCGGCAAGTCCGGCATCACCTCCACGCTCTACGCGGGCCTGCAGCTGATCCTGCCGGGCGAGATTGCCCCCAGCCACCGCCATACGCAGTCGGCGCTTCGCTTTATCGTCGAAGGCAAGGGCGCCTGGACCGCCGTCAACGGCGAGCGCACCACCATGCATCCCGGCGATTTCATCATCACGCCGTCGTGGACCTGGCATGACCATGGCAACCCCAGCGTGGAAGACGGCGGCGAGCCGGTAGTGTGGCTCGATGGCCTGGACATTCCGCTGGTGCAGCAGTTCGACGCCGGCTTTGCCGAGAACTACCCCGAGTCGCAGCAGCCCGTGACCCGCGCCGAAGGCGACAGCTTTGCCCGCTTCGGCCACAACATGGTGCCGGTGCGGCACCGCGTGACCGATCCCACTTCGCCTGTCTTCAGCTACCCGTATGCCCGTTCGCGCGAAGCGCTGGACCAGCTCTACCGCAACGGCGAACTCGATCCCTGGGACGGCGTCAAGCTGCGCTATGTCAACCCGGCCACCGGCGGCTGGCCGATGCCGACCATCGCCACCTTCATGCAATACCTGCCCGCGGGCTTCCAGGGCAAGACCTACCGCAGCACCGACGCCACCGTGTACAGCGTGGTGGAAGGGCGCGGCACGGTGCGCATCGGCGATGCGCAGTTCCAGTTCGAGCCGCGCGACGTGTTCGTGGCGCCGTCGTGGGCGCCGGTGCAGCTCGGCGCGCTGGAAGACGCCGTGCTGTTCAGCTATTCCGACCGGCCGGTGCTGTCCGCGCTGAACCTGCTGCGCGAATCGCGCACCTGAACCCGACCACCCCGACTACCCTGACCAATGCCGCCGCGCGCGGTGCCGGCCGGCACCGCCGTGCCGGTGCTCACCCGACAGATCCCTGGAAGCCTTGAACATGTCCTACGTCTTCACGCCCCCCGCCACCGTTGCCATCCCCGTTGCCGGCAGCGATGACCAGTTCGCCGTGCGCCGCGTCTACTGCGTGGGCCGCAACTATGCCGCCCACGCCCGCGAAATGGGCTTCGATCCCGACCGCGAGCCGCCGTTCTTCTTCTGCAAGCCGGCCGACGCCATTGTCCCGGTGCAGGCCGGCACCACGCTCGACCTGCCGTACCCCGCGCAGACGCAGAACTATCACTACGAGGCCGAGCTGGTGGCCGTGATCGGCAAGGGCGGCTCGGATATCCCGGTCGAGCAGGCGCTCGATCACGTGTGGGGCTACGCCGTCGGCCTCGACATGACCCGCCGCGACCTGCAGATGAAGATGCGCGAGATGGGCCGCCCGTGGGAAATCGGCAAGGCCTTCGACGCCTCGGCGCCGGTCGGCCCGATCCACCGCGCCAGCGACATCGGCCACCCGCAGCAGGCCGGCCTGTGGCTGACGGTCAACGGCGAGACCAAACAGCGCAGCACCGTCGCCCACCTGATCTGGTCGGTGGCCGAGACCGTGGCCTACCTGTCGCAATTCTTCCGCCTGGAACCGGGCGACGTCATCTTCACCGGCACGCCCGAAGGCGTGGGCGCGGTCAAGGCCGGCGACACCATGGTCACCGGCGTCGACGGGCTGGGCGAATTGACCGTGCGCGTGGTCTGACTTCACGCCACGCACAGCACACAGGCAATCCGATCATGCAGCTCTACAGTTTCTTCAACAGCTCGACGTCCTATCGCGTACGCATCGCGCTGGCCCTCAAGGGCCTGCCGTACGACTACCTCGGCGTCAATATCCGCGCCGGCCAGCACTGTGAGGCGGAGTATGTCGATGGTATCAACCCGTCCGCTTCCGTGCCCGCGTTGGTCGATGGCGAATTCACGCTGGGCCAGTCGTTCGCGATCATCGACTACCTGGACGCGCGCCATCCCGAGCCGCGCCTGCTGCCTCAGGATCCTGGGCAACGCGCACGCGTGCTGGAGCTGTCGATGCTGATCGGCTGCGATATCCACCCGGTCAACAACCTGCGCGTGCTGCGCTACCTGCAGGACACGCTGAAGGTCACGCCCGGGCAGAAGGACGCCTGGTACCGCCACTGGATCGACGAAGGCATGGCCGGCGTCGAGCGGCTGCTGGCACGCCACGGCCACGGCAGCTGGTGTTTCGGCGATGCGCCCACACTGGCCGACGTCTCGCTGGTGCCGCAGGTGGCCAACGCGCTGCGCATGGGCTGCGACCTCGGCCGCTACGAGCGCGCGATGGCCGTCTACGCCCATGCCAGCGTCCATCCCGCCTTTGCCCAGGCCGCGCCCGCGCGCCAGCCCGATTACACCGCCTAAGCACCGCCTAAGCACCGCCTAAGCACCGCCTAACGCCAGCGGCGCAGGCCAGGAGACAGACATGAGCAGCACCCTCAACGCGACCAATAACGCGACCGGCAAGGTCCTCATCATCGGCGGCGGCATCGGCGGCCTGGCCGCGGCGCTGGCGCTGGCACGCCAGGGCATCCGCATCGAACTGCTGGAGCAGGCCGAGCAGATCGGCGAGATCGGCGCCGGCATCCAGCTGGCCGCCAACGCCTTCGCCGCGCTCGATGCGCTCGGCGTGGGCGAGGCCGCGCGCGGCCGCGCGGTCTTTACCGACTACCTCAGCCTGCGCGACGCCATCGACACCAGCGTCATCGCGCAGGTCGATGTCGGACAGGCGTACCGCGAGCGCTTCGGCAACCCGTATGCGGTGATCCATCGCGCCGACATCCACCTGTCGATCCTGGAAGCGGTGCAGGACCACCCGCTGATCACCTTCCGCACCAGCACGCGGGTCGAGCAACTGCTGCAGGACGATCACGGCGTCACCGTGATCGACCAGCATGGCGAGCACCACCGCGGCGACGCGGTGATCGGCTGCGACGGCGTCAAGTCCGCGATCCGCCAGGCACTGATCGGCGACGAGGCGCGCGTGACCGGGCACGTGGTCTACCGCGCGGTGGTCGACGTGGCCAACATGCCGCAGGACCTGCAGGTCAACGCCCCGGTGGTGTGGGCCGGCCCGCACTGCCACCTGGTGCACTACCCGCTGCGCGGCGGCCAGCAATACAACCTGGTGGTGACCTTCCACAGCCGCGAACAGGAAAGCTGGGGCGTGCGCGACGGCAGCAAGGAAGAAGTGCTGTCGTACTTCGAGGGCATCCACCCGCTGCCGCACCAGATGCTGGACCGCCCGACTTCATGGAAGCGCTGGGCCACCGCCGACCGCGACCCGGTCGAGCGCTGGAGCTTCGGCCGCGCCACCATCCTTGGCGATGCCGCGCATCCGATGACGCAGTACGTGGCGCAGGGCGCCTGCCAGGCGCTGGAAGATGCCGTGACGCTGGGCGCCGCGGTGAAAGCCGCGGATGGCGATTACGCCGGGGCCTTCAAGTTATACGAGCAGGCCCGCATCCCGCGCACCGCGCGCGTGCTCTATGCCGCGCGCGACAT
Organism: Cupriavidus oxalaticus; assembly: GCF_004768545.1. Classification (NCBI taxonomy): domain Bacteria; kingdom Pseudomonadati; phylum Pseudomonadota; class Betaproteobacteria; order Burkholderiales; family Burkholderiaceae; genus Cupriavidus; species Cupriavidus oxalaticus. The sequence goes on from NZ_CP038634.1 coordinate 2,156,348, forward strand.
GGGCCGCGTCTACCACGCCAAGGGCGTCGACCGCCTGGTGCGCAACAGCCTGTGGACGGGCCGTACGCAGGCGCAGTTCTACGACGCGCTGCAATGGCTGCACGGCTGGCGCGCCGACAAATGCCTGAGCCCCACACCCTGGCTGTAAAGCACTGAACGCGGCCTTCTTTCCGCGCTGAAAACCCTGATAGCGAGCTGGCCGCCGACGAAGCCGCCGGCCCTCTCTCGCCCTGAATCTGGCAACAAGGAGGAGACACCATGCCTGCCAGCCAACCGCTCAACGTCACCGCGTTCATCGACCGCCAGCCGCTGTCGGCGTTCCAGGTGACCATCGTCGTACTGTGCTTCCTGATCGTTGCCGTCGACGGCTTCGATACCGCCGCGATCGGCTTTATCGCGCCCGCCATCCGCGCGGAATGGCAGCTGACGCCGGCACAGCTCGCGCCGCTGTTCGGCGCCGGGCTGGGCGGCCTGATGGCCGGCGCTTTCCTGTTCGGTCCGCTCGCCGATCGGTTCGGCCGCAAGGGCGTGCTGGTGCTGTCGGTGCTGTTCTTCGGCGCGGCCAGCCTGGCTTCGGCGTGGTCGCAAGACCTGTGGACGCTGGTGCTGCTGCGTTTCCTGACCGGGCTTGGCCTCGGTGGCGCCATGCCCAACGCGATCACGCTGACCTCCGAGTTCTGCCCGGACAAACGCCGCTCCTTCCTGGTCACCACCATGTTCTGCGGCTTCACGCTGGGCTCCGCCTTGGGCGGCCTGGCCTCGGCCGGGCTGATCGACGCCTTCGGCTGGCGCTCGGTGCTGGTCGCCGGCGGCGTGCTGCCGCTGCTGCTGGCGGTGGCGCTGGTCTGGATGCTGCCGGAATCGGTGCGCTACCTGGTGATGACCGGCAAGTCGCGCGAGCGCATCGTCGCCACGCTGCAGAAGATCGCCCCGCTTGAAGACCTGCGCAGCGCCACCTTCGCAATCAGCGAGCAGCGCGCCACCACCTCGCCGGTGCGGCACCTGTTCCGCCCCGAGCTGCTGCGCGGCACGCTGCTGTTCTGGCTGACGTTCTTCATGAGCCTGCTGGTGATCTACCTGCTGTCGAGCTGGCTGCCGACGCTGCTGCGCGGCACCGGGCATTCGCTGCGCACCGCGGCACTGGTCACTACCATGTTCCAGGTCGGCGGCACCGTGGGCGCGATCGCGCTGGGCTGGCTGATGGACCGGATCAATCCGCACTATGTGCTCGCTTCCAGCTATTCGCTGGCAGCGGTGTGCATCGCGGCGGTGGGCAGCTTTGCGTCCGAGCCGGTTGCCGCGGGCATTGCGGTGTTCCTGGCGGGGTTCTGCATCTCCGGGTCGCAGGTGGGTGCCAATGCGCTGTCGGCCAGTTTCTATCCGACGGATTGCCGCGCGACCGGTGTGAGCTGGGCCAACGGGGTCGGGCGCATTGGCTCCGTGGTGGGTTCCGTGGGCGGCGCGACGATGTTGTCTATGGGGCTGGGGATGCCGGCGCTGTTCGTGCTGGTCGGGGTGCCGGCGCTGGTGGCAGGGATGTCGATGTTCTCGCTGGGGGTGGTCAGGCGGGAAAGGGCGGCGGAGAGGAAGCTGGCGGTCTGACCTGGCTGCTGTCCTTAAATATAGTGCCGGGGCATGTCTGGCGGGACGGACTGTGGCATTGCAGACCTCGTCGCCGGCGAAAGGAAGCGTGCTTGTGCATGGTTAGTTCGTGCCGATGCCAATGACGGCAGGGGTTCCAGCCGCGCCAGCAGATGCTGGCAGACGCGCATTCAATTCCCGGACTTGCTGCTGGACTCCCGGCGCTCCTCCACATACTCCTGGCAGCCCTCAACAAAGGTTTGGGAGTCGCCGGTGCAGTCGTTGGGATCTGAGATATCGTTGTCCGCCGCCCAGTAGTAGCCGGCTTCATGCCCAGAGCAGTCCTGCGCGCAGCGGGAACCTGAGAAACTTTCACCGCCGGCTTCGGCCTGCGTCGGGCGGGGCACGTGAGTGTCGAACCGGCGTTTCATTTCAGCGACGGCCACGCCTTGGTCGGCCGCAATGGCTGGCAAGAACTGGTCTCGGTAAGTTTCCCAGATAAGAACTTGCTCTTCGGGAGTGGCCTTTTCAAATCCAGCCTTGGCTTTGAACTTATTCCAGTCAAGCACAGCAGGGGAACGTGCCTCGGCTGACGCTGCCGCCGCTGATGCTGCGGAGCCTGTTGCGCTGGATCGCGCTGGATCAGCGGGCCGGTGGTCACATGCAGCGAGGCAAATCAGACTCACGGCCAACAGCCAAGCGTTCATTTTTCCCCTCGTCCTCAATCTTCGATCCTGGCCGGGATCGCAGCGACCCAGCCGAAATAGCGATCCGCAGCAACAGTAGCGGAACTCAACGCCAAGACCGCAGACAACTTTTCGCATGCCGGCGGCAATGTTCCAGATAGGCGATCTGATGAATTGCCAGCAGCTCAATCACACTCTTCCACAGCCAGTTCGGAATATTCGTGGATCGCGACCGGGCGGAATGCATCGCTTTTCGCCACGCACGCCTGTCGTCTGCCCCTAGCTGGCGTGCGTGGGCCTTTCCAACGACCGCGCCCAGATAACGCGAGATTTCCATGGCCTCCCGGCGTGCGAGCTGCTCCATGTCGAGCTTCAGGTCCTGAGGCAATAGCTCCCGTACAACGACCGAACGTTCCAGGAGCCGTGCCGGGCACATGCGTGTACCAAGGAATGGCGAAAGATGAACGGCGCCGGCAACAACACGTTCAGCGTTGTCGCGAGGCATCTCTGCATTTCTGACCCGAGGCGCGGCGGCTGAAACGCCTTCCTTTATATCTATAAGGCACAGATCGTCCCCATCAAGCATCTCACCGTCGACGTCCAGCAATACGGCATATCGCAGCCGTCCAAGGGAACTGCAGCCTTTCACCCAGTAGGCGGCGTCCAGGACAGACACGTCGCATCCATTGAGACGACTTTTCAGGCACGTGGCCAGCGCGGCCAGCTTGCTTTGCTCAAACAACGCCTTCAGTGCCTTGCGCTCCGCACTGCCAAGGGGCCAGAATCGCCTGCCTAGCGGTATTTCCGGAGTGGTATCCCGGATTCGCTCCCGGGCAAGTTGCTGCGATGTCCGGTGCAAGGCTTTTCTTACCGTAACCTTGAGCGAAGGGGGCATTTCGCTAATGTCCTGGCGCTGCGCACCAGGGCCGAAGGCACTCTCATAGCCCTCGGCCAGCGCCTCCATCATCTGCAGTATGGTGATGCCCGGCAGATCGGAGCCGCGCGCCGCCGTGGCGAGAGACAAAGCCAGTCTCAGCACGTCATGGATGGGATTGCCAATGACAGTCTGGTCGAGATCGCGGATCTGGATCTCCACTTTGCCGTCAGCAGCGGCCACTGGGCCGAGATTTCCGGTGTGGCAATCTCCGCAAATCCAGACAGAAGGGCCCTCGGGCAGGTTGGAGGCAGCGGTTTCATTCACCCATTCATAGAAGCGTGCGGTGCTGCCACGGACATAGGCGTGCGCTGAGGCGGCCATCTTACGGTGACGCCTCGAAGTGAGAAGGGCTGTCCTTCTCCGAGCCGTCTTGGGCGGGACGAAAGTTGGCAATTTAGCCCCCATGAATATATGAGCGGTCGGTCGCGGCCCCAATTTGCCTTCGTTGCTTTCGTCCTCTGAGACCATCGTCGCCAACTGGCAGACCACCGGACAACGCTGGCTATGAATGGTGGCATCTCCTGATGCCTAAATGTGTTCTAGGCGAGCGTGGGTGATCTGTCTGTCGGACAACCTCTCACCTTCGCGTCGGCGCCTCGCTCAGCGAAAAGGCGCCACGCGTCTCGCCTGCCCAGCTCCCCGGAACACCCTGCCATGGCGGCAGGAAACGCTGGTGCGTGGCAAGCTTGATTCGTTATCAGCCCACGTCAATCACCCGCCCCGGGCACAGGATCAGGTTCGGATCCAGCGACCGCTTGAGCAGCCGCATCAACCCGAGCGCCTCAGGTGTGCGCGAATGCCCGAGGAATGGCTTCTTGTGCGTGCCGATGCCATGCTCGGCGGAAATGCTGCCGTCGAACTCGCGCACCGTGGGGTAGAGCACCTCGCTGATCTCATGCTCGGGAAAGTCCTCGGCCGTCGCGCCGGGAAGATAAACGCTGACATGCAGGTTGCTGTCGCCCACATGGCCGAAGTTGACCAGTTCGGCGTGCGGCCAGCGCGCCAGCACAGCCCCGCGCAGGCTCTCGGCGAAGCGGCCGATCTGGCCGATCGGCAGGCTCACGTCGTAGGCGGCATTGGGCGCCCACATCACCGGGAACTCGGCGACCGCGTCGCGCAGCTTCCAGAAGCTCTCGGCCTCCTTCTCGCTGGAGGCCACCGCGGCGTCGCTGATCAGGCCGGCTTCCATCGCCGTTTCCAGCATGGATTCGAAGGCCGCGCCATCCTGTTCGGCATCGTTGCCCTGCAGGTCCACGAGCACATAGAACGGCGAGCCTGCCGGCAGCGGCGCGCGCACGCCGGGCACGCGTGTCGTCACCAGTTCATAGAAATCGGCCCACATCGCCTCGAATGCCGAGACGCGGCCGGACAGGCGGCGTTGCGCATGGCGCAGCAGCGCCACCACGTCTTCGTAGCTGCGCAGCGCGCACACGGCGGTCTGCGTGCAGTTCGGTAGTGGTGCCAGGCGCAGCACGGCGCGCGTAATCACGCCAAGCGTGCCTTCGCTGCCGACAAATAGCTGGCGCAGGTCGTAGCCGGCGTTGTTCTTCTGCATCTTGTTGAGCGAGCTGACCACGGTGCCGTCGGCCAGCACCGCCTCCAGCCCGAGCACCTGCTCGCGCATCATGCCGTAGCGGATCACGCGGTTGCCGCCCGCATTGGTGGCGATATTGCCGCCGATCTGGCAGCTGCCGCGCGCGCCCAGTTCCACCGGAAAGAGCCAGTCCGCCGCGCGCGCGGCATCCTGCGCGGCCTGCAGCGTGGTGCCGGCCAGCACGGTCATGGTGCCGGCCTGCGCATCGATCTCTTCCACGCCGCGCATGCGCTCGAGCGACAGCACCAGTTCGCCGCCGGCAGGCGTGGCGGCGCCCGCCAGGCCGGTCAGCCCACCTTGCGGCACCACCGGCTGCCGGTGGCGGTTGCAGATGGCCAGCACCGCCGACACCTCGGCCGTGCTGCGCGGCCGCGCCACCGCGAGCGGCGGCTGCGGGTCCAGCGGCGCGTACCAGTCCTTGCGGAAGCGGGTTTCGATGGCATCGCCAATTTGCAGGCCGGCGGGATCGAGGACGCCGGCCAGTTCGGCCAGCAGGGCGGAGGGGTCTTGCACGGGTGCCATCGGGGTCTTTCCGGTTAAGGGAGTCGGTAGAGTTGCGAGAGCGGGGAAGAGGGCTCAGGGGCAGCGGAGAATGCTAGGGCAAGGCCGCGCACGATGATAAGAGCCAATCGGCGCCGGCACGGTGGCACCACGCCTCGCGCCCCGGCTTCACGTGCTTATCTTATGCACCGCTCCATGCTTCGTTGTTGATGCGCGCGCTGAACTCGCGCGGCGGCTGGCGCGTGCGGGCCAGGTGCTCCAGGGCAGGCTCGATGACTTCGGCAAGCTTGTGGAAGGCGGGGCCGATGTCGTCCTCCGGCACGCAGGCGTAGCCCAGCAGCAGCCCCTGCCGTGCCCGCTGCTCGTCGCTGTAGTAGCGCGACAGCGGACGTGCCGACAGGCCCTGCGTGCGCGCCGCCATGCTGATGCCGAGATCGTCGGCGCCCGGCGGCAGGTGCATCACCAGGTGCAGCCCGGCCTCGTGCGTGGAAGTAGGCCAGTCCTGGCCGAAGCGCTTGGCGATGGCCTCGCGCAGCAGGCCCTGGCGCTGCGCATAGCGCTGGCGCATGCGGCGCAGGTGCGTGGCGTAATGGCCTTCCTCGATAAAGTCGGCGAGCACCGCCTGCTGCATCAGCTGCCCCTCGCGGAACAGTTCCGACAGGCCGGTGGCGAAGTGCGGCGCCAGCGGCTTGGGCAGCACCATGAAGCCCATGCGCAGCCCGGGAAAGAGTGTCTTGGAGAAGGTGCCCATGTAGATCACCCGGTCGTGTTCGTCCAGGCCCTGCAGCGAAGCCAGCGGCCGCCCCTCGAAGCGGAACTCGCTGTCATAGTCGTCTTCGACGATCCACGCGCCGCGCTGCCGCGCGTATTCCAGCAGCATGCGCCGCCGGGTCAGGCTCATCACGGTGCCGAGCGGGTACTGGTGCGAGGGCGTCGCAAAGATAAAGCGCGGCGGATCCTGCAGCGTGGCGGCGTCGGGCGCGATGCCCTCGTCATCCACCGGCACGGGAATCACGTCGACGCCCGCGTTGGTCAGCAGGCTGCGCGTGCCCCAGTAGCCCGGGTCCTCCATCCACGCCTTGTCGCCCGGATCCGCCAGCAGGCGCGCGATCAGGTCGATGGCCTGGTGGATGCCGGTGGTCAGGATGATCTGCTCGGGCTCGCAGCGCACCGCGCGCGCCAGCCGCAGGTGCTCGGCCAGCACGCGCCGCAGCGGCATATAGCCGCCGTGGTGGGCGTAAGTCAGCAATTCCGGACGCGGATTGCGCCAGTGCTTGTTCAGCAGCCGGGCCCAGGTCGCATGCGGAAATAGCGAAACATCGGGCACGCCCGCCATGAATGCGCCCCATTGCCGGTCCGACGCACCGGCATTGGACACGAGATGCATCCCGCGCCGCGACAGATCGAAGCGGTTCGAGTTTTGCTGCACTGCAGGCACAGTCGTGGTGCCAATCCCGGCACCGGCCTTGTGCAATGCACTATGGTCGGGAAAAGTCTGCGAGACAAAGGTGCCACGTCCGGTCGATGCGGTGACATAGCCTTCCGCCAGCAACTGCTCATACGCGTACAAAACGGTATTGCGGGAAACACCTATCTCCGTCGCCAGCAGCCGCGACGCGGGCAGCTTGCTGCCCGCGGAGATAGAGCCAGCAAGGATTTCCTGACGAATCAGCTCATACAGCTGGCGGTTCATATGCGTCCCGTTGCGCTCCGCCTGCGTCCCCGCCGGACGTTCCAGCCGCTGCAGCAACAACTCGGACAGAATCGTTTCCTTCAAAGTGGCTCCAGCAAATATCGTGAATATGGACCTACCTATGGTACCAACGATCGTTTAATTTTCCATCCGTGGTCGGCGTCATCGCGAAGTTTTTGTCAGTGGCGCCCGATGCGTTGGCATTGCGTTCCCTTCATGCGTTCCCCTCGCCAGGAGAGTTTTCATGTCAGGTCCCGATTCCCTCACGGTCAGTCCGGCCTCCGTACCGGCCGCGGTACCCACCACCGCTGAACTCTCGCAGGCCGTGCGCGAACTCCTGCCCTATATGGTCGAGACGCTGTCCGGCTTTGTGGCGGCCAAAAGCCCGTCTGGCGAAGAGCAGCCCGCGGCGGACTTCATCGAAGGCGCGCTGGCCGAACTGGGCCTGGCTTCCGAGCGCATTGCGCTGCGCACCGAGGACATCTGCCACCTGCCGATGTATTCGCCCGCTTGCTGCCCGGATGGCGGCCGCTACAACCTGCTGGCGACGCACCGGCCCAGCCGCAGGGGTGGGCGCTCGGTGCTGTTCAACGGCCATCTCGACGTGGTGCCGACCGGTCCGGAATCGATGTGGAGCCAGTCGCCGTTCGCGCCGGTGGTGAAGGACGGCTGGCTCTACGGCCGCGGCGCCGGCGACATGAAGGGCGGCATCGTGTGCGCGCTGGCCGCGTTCAAGGCGCTTGCCAGGCTGGGCCTGCAGCCGGCCGGCGCGGTCGGCTTCAATGCCGTGCTGGAAGAAGAGAACACCGGCAACGGCGCGCTGGCCACGGTGGCGGCGCTGCGCAGCGCGGTCGGTGCCGGCAAGCTGGCGTCCTTCGACACCGTGATCATTCCCGAGCCGCTGGGCGAAAGCCTGATGAGCGCGCAGGTCGGCGTGTTCTGGATGTTCATCGAGCTGACCGGCAAGCCGGCGCACGCGGCCTATATGACCAGCGGCGTGAACCCGGTAGAGGCCGGCATCGCGGTGATGGAAGACCTGCGCCAGCTGGAGGCGGAGTGGAACCGCCCGGAACACCGGCCGGCCGCATATCGCGACCACGCCCACCCGATCAACTTCAATCTCGGCCAGATCCAGGGCGGCGAGTGGAACTCTTCGGTGCCGTGCACCTGCACGCTGGGCGTGCGCATCGGCTTCTTCCCGAATATGAATATCGACGAGGCCAAGGCCACGGTGGCAGCGCGCATCCGCGCCACGGTGGAACGCCTGGCCAGCAATCTCGAGCTGCGCATCCGCTATGAAGGCTTCCACGCCCCCGGCTGCGAATTCGATCTTGACGTGCCCAGCATGCAGGCGCTGGGCGAAGCGCACCGCAAGGTCAACGGCACGCCGATCCGCCGCGAGGCGACCACGGCGACCACCGATGCCCGGCATTTCCGCATCGGCCTGGAAACGCCGGTGACCTGCTACGGGCCCGAGGCCCGCAATATCCACGGCATCGACGAATCGGTGTCGCTGGACAGCATGGTGCGAGTGACCACGACGCTGGCCCAGTTCCTGGTGGACTGGTGCGGCGTGGAACCGGCCGGCGACGCGGCCTGAAGAAGCCGCGCGCAAGCACAACCGGCGCTGCCATCCCGAAGCCATCACCAAAAACGAGCCAAACTGAGGAACTGCCCGATGAACCGATTCACGATGCGACTGACCAAGAGCGTGCTGTCGATGGCCTTTGCCGCCGCCGGCCTCTCGCTGCTGCCGCTGGCATTGCCTGCGGGCCATGCCATCGCCCAGACCAAGGGCGGCACGCTGTCCGGTATCGTCCAGCCCGAGCCGCCGATCCTGGTGAGCGCGATGAACTCGCAGGCGCCGACCCAGTACGTCGCCGGCAAGATCTACCAGGGCCTGCTGACCTACAGCCCCGACCTGAAGCCGCAGCCGGAACTGGCGAAGTCGTGGACCATCTCGCCGGACGGCCTGACCTACACCTTCGAGCTGCAGAAGGGCGTGAAGTGGCATGACGGCAAGCCCTTCACCTCGGCCGACGTGGTGTTCTCGATCGACAAGATGCTGCGCGACGTGCACGTGCGCACGCGCGCGGTCATCAACAAGTACATGGCCTCGATCCGCGCGGTGAACGACAGCACCGTCGAGATCAAGCTCAAGGAGCCGTTCCCGCCGTTTATCTCGATGTTCGAGACCGGCACCATGCCGATGATGCCCAGGCACATCTACGAAGGCACCGACTACCGCAACAACCCGGCCAACCAGAAGCCGGTCGGCACCGGCCCCTTCATGTTCAAGGAGTGGAAGAAAGGCGCCTATATCAAGTTGGCGAAGAACCCCAACTACTGGAAGGCGGGCAAGCCTTACCTGGATGAGCTGGTGTTCTACGTGATCCCGGATTCCGCCTCGCGCGCCGTGGCCTTCGAGAAGGGCGACGTGCAGGTGCTGCGCGGCGGCGATATCGACAACGTCGACGTCAAGCGCCTGCGCGCACTGCCCAACGTGGAGTACACCACCAAGGGCTGGGAAATGTTCTCGCCGATGGCCAGCATGCTGCTCAACGAGCGCAAGCCGCCGTTCGACAACGTGAAGGTGCGCCAGGCGGTGATGCACGTGCTCAACCGCAAGATGATCGTCAACAACATCTTCTTCGGCATGGGCAAGCCGGCGGTCAGCCCGTTCTCGTCGACCACGCTGTTCTTCGACAAGAACATGCCCGAGTACGACTTCAACCTGAAGAAGGCGCGCGAGCTGGTCAAGGCATCGGGCGTGGACGTGGGCAAGTACCCGGTCAAGATCCTGTCGACCTCGTATGGCGCCAACTGGGACCGCCTGGACGAGTACGTCAAGCAGATGCTCGAGCAGCTCGGCTTCAAGGTCAGCATCGAGTCGGCCGATGCCGGCACCTGGTCGGCGCGCGTCAGCAACTGGGAGTTCGACCTGACCACCACCTACACCTACCAGTACGGCGACCCCGCGCTGGGCGTGGAGCGGCTCTACGTGACGCGCAATATTGTCAAGGGCACGCCGTTCGCCAACGTGCAGGGCTACAGCAATCCGAAGGCTGACGAATTGTGGGCCAGGGCCGGCTCGACCATGGACATCGCGGAGCGCCAGAAGCTGTACAGCGAGCTGCAGAAGATCCTGGTGACCGACGTGGCCAACGCCAACCTGTTCGAGGTGGAGTTCCCCACGCTGTACCGCAAGCACGTCAAGAACCTCGTGACCACCGCCATCGGCCTGAACGAGTCCTTCGACAACGTCTCGATCGAGAAAAACTGAGCGAGACCGGAGCCACTGCCCGCGCCTGAGGCGGCGCGGGCAGCCAGACCTGAAGCCTGAAATCCGTTGCCATCGCCGCGCCCCGCATGGGAACGGCGAGGGCCAGCTGCATCCCAGTGCCGCGGTGGCCAGCCCGGCCGCCAGCGTGGAGCAAGCCGTGAACTTTCTATCCTTTCTTGGCGCCCGTCTCGGAAAGGCCGTCGTGGTCGTCCTTGGCGTGGTCGTCATCAACTTCTTCCTGATCCGGATGGCGCCGGGCGACCCGGCCACCGTGATGGCGGGCGAAGCCGGCGCCGGCGACGCCGCCTTCGTCAACCAGCTGCGCGAGCAGTTCGGGCTGGACAAGCCCGTGCTGACCCAGCTCGGCATCTATCTGAAGGGCGTGGCGCAGCTCGACCTGGGCTACTCCTACCGCAACCACCTGCCGGTGCTGGACCTGATCCTCGACCGACTGCCCGCGACCTTCCTGCTGATGAGCGGGGCGTTTCTCTTTTCCATCGTGCTGGGCGTGCTGCTCGGCGTGATCGCGGCGCGCACCCGCTACGAAAACCGCCGCCGCTGGATCGACAGCGCGGTGATGTCAGGCGCGCTGCTGCTGTACGCGACGCCGCTGTTCTGGCTGTCGCTGATGGCCATCATCCTGTTCTCGGTGGTGCTGGGCTGGCTGCCGGCTTTCGGCATGGAGACCATCGGCGCCGGCTACACCGGCCTGGCCCGCGTCAAGGACGTGGCGCTGCACATGATCCTGCCGACGGTGTCGCTGGGCTGCTTTTTCATGGCCGTGTACGTGCGCCTGACGCGCGCTTCCATGCTGGAGGTGATGGGCATGGACTATGTGAAGACCGCGCGCGCCAAGGGCGTCCCGGCCGGCCGCGTGATCCGCGTGCATGTGCTGCGCAACGCGCTGCTGCCGGTGATCACGTTTGCAGGCATCCAGCTGGGCCAGATGGCCGGCGGCGCGGTGCTGACCGAAACCGTGTTCTCGTGGCCGGGCATCGGCCGGCTGATGTTCGATGCGCTGCTGCAGCGCGACTACCAGCTGCTGCTCGGCATTTTCTTCGTGACCTCGGCGATGGTGGTGTTCTTCAACCTGGTGACCGACGTGATCTACCGCTTTATCGACCCGCGCATCGCCGCGGGCGGCAAGGGAGCCACCGCATGAAAGCCTTCCTGCAACGTTATTGCCGCAACTATGGCGCGGTGATCGGCCTGCTGGTGCTGCTGTCAGTGCTGGCGCTGGCACTGCTCGCGCCCGTGTTCTACGAAGAGTCGCCGTGGCTGATGGTGGCCGAGCCGCTGGTGCAGCCGTTCACCGACCCGGCGCTGCCGTTCGGCACCGACATGCTGGGCCGCGACATCACCGCCGGCATGCTGTACGGCGCGCGGGTCTCGCTGCTGGTCGGCGTGATCTCCACCGCGGTGGCGCTCGCCGTCGGCATCGCCGTGGGCGCGGTCGCGGGCTATTGCGGCGGCCGTGTCGACGATGCGCTGATGCGCATCACCGAGTTCTTCCAGACCATTCCGCAGCTGGCGATGGCTGTCGTGATCGTCGCCATCTTCAATCCGTCGATCTATTCCATCGTTGCCGCCATCTCGGTGGTGTCGTGGCCGCCGGTGGCGCGCCTGGTGCGCGGCGAGTTCCTGTCGCTCAAGCAGCGCGAGTTCGTGCAGGCCGCGGTGGTGATCGGGCAGAAGCCGGTGCGCATCATCGCCACGCAGATCCTGCCCAATGCCATGTCGCCGATCATCGTGTCGGCCTCGTTCATGGTTGCCACCGCGATCCTGACCGAATCGGCGCTGGCCTTCCTGGGGCTGGGCGACCGCAACATGATGAGCTGGGGCTTCATGATCGGCGCGGCCCGAACCATGATCCGCGAAGCGTGGTGGATGAGCGTATGGCCCGGCGTGGCGATCCTGCTGACGGTGCTGTCGATCAACCTGATCGGCGAGGGCCTGAACGACGCCATGAACCCGCAGCTGCGCCGCCGCGGCGAATGAGCGCCCGCCTGGACTAGCAAAGGACCAAAGTGATGAAGACCAGCGACCAAGCGCCCCTGCTGTCGATCCGCGATCTTTCGATCGCGCTGCCCGCGGGCGGCGACCGGCCCTACGCGGTGCGCGATATTTCCTATGACCTGCATGCCGGCGAGATCCTCTGCATCGTCGGCGAATCGGGCTCGGGCAAGTCGATGAGCGCCAACGCCATCATGGGCCTGCTACCTGCTTACCTGAAGCCGGAGCAGGGCCGGATCCTGTTCAAGGGCCGCGACCTGCTGACTCAGGACGAAGCCACGCTGCTCGGCATGCGTGGCAAGGACATGGCCATGGTGTTCCAGGAGCCGCTGTCTGCGCTGAACCCCGTGATGACCGTGGGCGACCAGATCGGCGAGGTCATGCGCGTGCACAACGCCTACCCGGGCGAGGCGCGTGCGCGCCGCGTGCTCGAACTGCTGGAGTTCGTCGGCCTGCCCGATCCGGCCACGCTGATGCATGCCTATCCGTTCCGCCTGTCTGGCGGCCAGCGCCAGCGTGTGGTGATTGCGATGGCGCTGGCGCTCGAACCGGCGCTGCTGATCGCCGACGAGCCGACCACCGCGCTCGATGTCACCACGCAGGCGCAGATCCTGGACCTGATCCGCCGCATCCAGGCCGAGAAGGGCATGGGCGTGATGTTCGTCACCCATGACTTCGGCGTAGTGGCCGAGATCGCGGATCGCGTGGCGGTGATGGAGAAGGGCGTGCTGGTGGAGATGGGCAGCGCCGACCAGGTGTTGAACCGCCCGCAACATGCCTATACCAAGCGCCTGATCGGCGCGGTGCCGCATGGCCGTGCCGGAGAGCGCGGGCGCAACGAGAGCGAGACCGTGCTGGAAGTGCGGGACCTGCGCAAGACCTACGTGACCGGCGGTGGTCTCTTCACCAGGAAGCGCGTGGTGCATGCGGTGGATGGCGTCAGCTTCACGGTACGCCGCGGCGAGACGCTGGGAATCGTCGGCGAGTCGGGCTCGGGCAAGTCGACCATCGGCAAATGCCTGCTGCGCCTGATGGATATCGATGGCGGCGCGCTGATGTTCGATGGGCAGGACATCGCCCGCCTTTCCGAGCGCCAGTTCCGTCCGCTGCGCCGCGACGTGCAGATGATTTTCCAGGATCCGTTTGCCTCGCTCAATCCGCGTCATACCGTCGGTCGCATCATCACCGATGGTCCGGTCGCCAACGGCGTGCCGCTGGCCGCCGCGCAGGCGCGCGCGCGCGAACTGCTGCAGTTGGTGGGGCTGGAGGCCTCCGCGTTCGACCGCTATCCCAACCAGTTCTCCGGCGGCCAGCGCCAGCGCATCGGCATCGCGCGGGCACTGGCGCTGGAACCCAAGCTGCTGGTGGCCGACGAATCGGTCTCCGCGCTCGATGTCTCGGTGCAGGCGCAGGTGCTGGAGCTGCTGGCCGACCTGCAGAAGCGCCTGAACATCGGCCTGATCTTCATTACCCATGACCTGCGCGTGGCCGCGCAGATCTGCCACCACGTGATCGTGATGCACAAGGGCCGCGTGGTCGAGTCCGGCCCGCCGGGGCAGATCTTCGACGCCCCGCAGCACGCCTATACCCAGCGCCTGATCGGCGCGATTCCCGGCAAGGCATGGGACCCGACACTGATCCGCGCCGCCGCCTGAGCGGCACGGGCACCAACCACGTCGCAACTACAAAGATAACTGGAGAGAAGTATGAAGAACGCCGAACTGGTTCGCCGCAAGGACGCCGCCACCCCGCGCGGCGTGGGCGTGATGTGCAACTTCTACGCCGAGCGCGCGCTGAATTCGGAGATCTGGGATGTCGAGGGCAAGCGCTATATCGACTTCGCCGCAGGTATCGCCGTGCTCAACACGGGCCACCGCCATCCGCGCCTGGTCGAAGCCGTCGAGCAGCAGCTGGGGCGCTTCACTCATACAGCCTACCAGATCGTGCCCTACGCCAGCTATATCGAGCTGGCCGAGAAGATCAATCGCCGTGCGCCGGGCCGCTCGGCCAAGAAGACCGCCTTCTTCACCACCGGCGCCGAGGCGGTGGAGAACGCCATCAAGATCGCCCGCGCCGCCACCGGCCGGCCCGGCGTGATCGCGTTCTCCGGCGGCTTCCACGGCCGCACCATGATGGGCATGGCGCTGACCGGCAAGGTCGCGCCGTACAAGATCGGCTTCGGGCCGTTCCCGGGCGAGGTCTACCACGCGCCGTATCCGTGCGCGCTGCACGGCGTCACCACCGACGACTCGCTCAAGGCGCTGCAGCACCTGTTCAAGGCGGACATCGATCCCAAGCGCGTGGCGGCCATCATCTTCGAACCCGTGCAGGGCGAGGGCGGCTTCAACGTCGCGCCGACCGACTTCGTGCAGGCGCTGCGCGCGGTCTGCGACGAGCACGGCATCCTGCTGATCGCCGATGAAGTGCAGACCGGCTTCGGCCGCACCGGCAAGCTGTTCGCGATGGAACACTACGACGTGGCGCCGGACCTGACCACGATGGCCAAGAGCCTGGCCGGCGGCATGCCGCTGTCGGCGGTGTGCGGCCGCGCCGAAGTGATGGACGCGCCGGCGCCCGGCGGGCTGGGCGGCACGTATGCCGGGAACCCGCTTGCGGTGGCTTCTGCGCTGGCTGTACTGGACGTGCTCGAAGGCGAGAAGCTGATCGAACGCGGTGCCGAGCTGGGCCAGCGTTTGATGACGCGCCTGGAAAGCCTGCGCCCGCGCGTGCCGCAGATCGCCGAAGTGCGCGGCGTCGGCGCAATGGTGGCGGTGGAATTCCGCCAGGCCGACGGCAGCCCCGATCCCGACTTTACGCGCACGGTGCAGAACCGCGCGCTGGAAAAGGGCCTGCTGCTGCTGTCGTGCGGTGTGTACGGCAACGTGATCCGCTTCCTGTTCCCGCTGACGATCCAGGACGCAGTGATGAACGAAGGCCTGGACATCCTGGCCGAGGCACTGACGCGCTGACCTGTCCCCTTTCATTGATTCCACAGAGATTACCCATGCAACTCAAGGACACCGGCCTGCTGCGCACGCAGGCCTATATCGCCGGCAACTGGCAGGACGCCGACAGCGGCGCGACCTTCACCGTCACCGATCCCGCCAGCGGCGCCCTGATCGGCACCGTGCCCAGCATGGGCGCGGCCGAAACCCGCCGCGCCATCGACGCCGCGCAGGCGGCACAGACCAACTGGCGCCGCAAGACCGCGCGCGAGCGTGCCGCGGTGCTGCGCGCCTGGTACGAGTTGATGCTGGCCAATGCCGACGATCTCGCGCTGCTGATGACCACCGAGCAAGGCAAGCCGCTGGCGGAAGCGAAGGGCGAAGTCATCTATGCCGCTTCCTTCCTCGAATGGTTCGCAGAGGAAGCCAAGCGCGTCAGCGGCGACGTGCTGGCCACGCCCGCCAACGACAAGCGGCTGGTCGTGGTCAAGGAGCCGGTTGGCGTGTGCGCGGCGATCACGCCGTGGAATTTCCCGCTCGCGATGATTACGCGCAAGGCCGGCCCGGCGCTGGCCGCGGGCTGCGCCATGGTGCTGAAGCCGGCCGAAGACACGCCGTTGTCGGCGCTGGCGCTGGCCGTGCTGGCCGAGCGCGCGGGGCTGCCGGCGGGCCTGTTCAGCGTAATCACGGGCGACGCCATCGCAATCGGCGCCGAGCTCACTGCCAACCCCGTGGTGCGCAAGCTCAGCTTTACCGGCTCGACCGAGGTGGGCCGCATCCTGATGCGGCAGTCCGCCGACACCATCAAGAAGCTCTCACTGGAACTCGGCGGCAACGCACCGTTCATCGTGTTCGACGACGCCGACCTCGATGCGGCGGTGGAGGGCGCCATTGCCTCCAAGTACCGCAACGCCGGCCAGACCTGCGTCTGCGCCAACCGGCTCTATGTGCACGACAAGGTCTATGACGAGTTCGCTGAGAAGTTGGTGGCTGCGGTGGCAAAGCTGAAGGTCGGTCACGGGGTTGAGCCGGGCGTGCTGCAAGGCCCGCTGATCAACGAGGACGCAGTGGCCAAGGTTGAGTCGCATATCGCCGACGCGCTCGGCAAGGGCGCGCGCCTGCTGACCGGCGGCAAGCGCCATGCGCTGGGCGGCACGTTCTTCGAACCGACGGTACTGGCCGACGTGACCCCCGCCATGCGCGTGGCCAAGGAGGAAACTTTTGGCCCGCTGGCGCCGCTGTTCCGCTTCTCCACCGACGAGGAAGCGATCGCGATGGCCAACGATACCGAATTCGGCCTGGCCTCCTATTTCTTCAGCCGCGATATCGGCCGCGTCTGGCGCGTGGCCGAGGCGCTGGAGTACGGCATGGTCGGCATCAACACCGGCCTGATCTCCAACGAGGTGGCGCCGTTCGGCGGCGTCAAGCAGTCGGGCCTGGGCCGCGAGGGCTCGAAGTACGGCCTCGACGAATACCTGGAGACTAAGTACCTGTGCATGGGCGGGGTGGACCGGTGAGCGCGCCGCAAGACCGGCCCAAGGCCGTCGGCACCGTGCAGGTCGACAACGAACGCGTGATCGTGACGGAGTGGCGCTTCGCGCCCGGCGCCGAGACCGGGCAGCATCGCCATGGCTACGACTACGTGGTGGTGCCGATGACCACCGGGGCGCTGCGCCTGCAGACGCCGGCTGGCGAGGCCACCAGCCAGCTCGTTGCCGGCCAGGCCTATTACCGCCCAGCCGGGGTCGAGCACAACGTCATCAATGCCCACGAAGGCGAATGCGTGTTCGTGGAAATCGAGATCAAGCCGGCGGCCGGCGCCGCGGGCGGAGGAGGTTGCCAATGAGCCAAGCCAACCCCACCCTGCGCGAGCGCAATGGCGGGCAGATCCTTGTCGAGCAGTTGCGCATCCAGGGCGTGCGGCGCGTGTTCCTGGTGCCGGGCGAAAGCTACCTGCCGTGCATCGATGCGCTGTACGACCACCAGGACGCGATCACGCCGATCGTCTGCCGCCAGGAAAGCGGTGCCGGTTACATGGCCGAAGCCCACGGCAAGCTGACGGGAGAGCCCGGCGTTTGCTTCGTCACGCGCGGCCCCGGCGCCACCAATGCCAGCATCGCCGTGCATACCGCGTTCCAGGACTCCACGCCGATGATCCTGTTCGTGGGGCAGGTGGGCAACGACTTCTACGAGCGCGAAGCCTTCCAGGAAATCGA
Source organism: Cupriavidus oxalaticus (assembly GCF_004768545.1). Classification (NCBI taxonomy): domain Bacteria; kingdom Pseudomonadati; phylum Pseudomonadota; class Betaproteobacteria; order Burkholderiales; family Burkholderiaceae; genus Cupriavidus; species Cupriavidus oxalaticus. The sequence continues at coordinate 2,173,797 of NZ_CP038634.1, forward strand.
CTACCGCCGCATGTTCGGCCAGATGTCCAAGTGGGTCGCGCAGATCGACCGCACCGACCGCATTCCCGAGTTCATCGCACGTGCCTTCGCGGTAGCGACCAGCGGCCGGCCCGGCCCGGTGGTGCTGGCGCTGCCGGAGGACACGCTGTGGGGCAAGGCCACCGTGGCCGACATGCCGCGCTACGTGCGCAGCCACTCGGCTCCGGCGCCGCACGCGCTGGCGTCGCTGGCCGCGATGCTGGAACAGGCCGAGCGCCCCTTCCTGATGATCGGCGGCTCCGGCTGGACCCCCGAGGCGATGCGGCAGATGGAAGGCTTTGCCGAACGCTTCGGCCTGCCGGTGGGGCTGGCGTGGCGCCGGCTGGAGTGCTTCGACAACCACCATCCCAACTATGCCGGCCATGTCGGCTGGGGCATGGGCGAGGCACTGCGCGCGCGCATCCGCGGGTCGGACCTGCTGATCGCCGTCGGCACCCGCATGGGCGAGGCCACCACCGAGGGCTATACCGTGGTGGAAAGCCCGCTGCCGCGCCAGCGGCTGGTGCATGTGTATCCCGATCCGGAGGAGCTGGGCCGCGTGTTCCGCGCGGAGGTGCCTGTCGTTGCTGACGTCGTCTCGTTCGCGGCCGCGGTGGACGGCCTGCGCCCGGCGCGCGAACACAACCGCGCGGCATTGGTGGAGCGCGCGCGGCGCGACTACCTCGACAGCCAGAAGGCGCTGCCCGCGCCAGGTCCGCTGAATCTGAACCAGGCCGCCTGTCTTGTGCGCGAGCGCCTGCCCGAGGATGCCTGCATTACCGTCGGCGCCGGCAACTACGCGGTCTTTCCGCACACCTATTACCGCTACAAGGGCGTCGGCACCAGCCTGGCGCCGACTGTCGGCTCGATGGGCTATGGCCTGCCGGCGGCGATCTCGGCCAAGCTGGAGCATCCGGAACGCACCGTGGTCTGCTATGCGGGCGACGGCTGCTTCCAGATGAACCTGCAGGAGCTGGGCGTGGCCATGCAGTACCGCCTCGGCATCGTGGTGCTGGTGTTCAACAACGGCATCTGGGGCACGATCCGCGCCCACCAGGAACGCGAATTCCCCGGCCGGACCATCGCGCTGGGCTTCGAGAACCCGGAGTTCGCCGAACTGGCGCGCGCCTACCGCGGCTACGGTGAGGTGGTGTCGAGCGACGCCGAATTCGGCCCCGCGCTGGATCGCGCGCTCGACTTTGCCAGTACGCACAGCATGCCGGCGCTGCTGGAGCTGCGTTACGACCCCGACGGCATCGCGCCCGGCATGACCCTGTCCGGCATCCGCGCGGCGGCACTGGCGCGCCAGGCGGCAGGCTGAGCCGGCGCTTCCTTTTACAACCTACCTACACCATGCGTGCCTTCTTCTCGGATGATCAGTTGCTGCACGAACCCCGCCAGTTCATGCGCGCGGGGCGGTTGTGCGCGCCGACCGACGTGCCGGCCCGCGCGGCGGCACTGCAGCGCGCGCTCGCCGCGCGCGGCATCGAACTGGCGGCGCCACCCGATTGCGGGCGCGCGCCGCTGGAAGCGGTGCACAGTCCGGCCTATCTCGACTTCCTCGCCAGCGCCTGGGCGCGCTGGCAGGAACTGGCGCGACCCGGCTTCGAGCCCGGCATCGAAGTCCTGCCCAATCTATCGCCGTATCACAACGGCAAGGTCGGCGAGCCGCGCCGTCCCGTGTGTCCCAACGATTCGGTGATCGCCCAGGCCGGCTACTACCTGGGCGACCTCAGCTGCCCGCTCGGGCCGGACAGCTGGCGCGCGATCCTGCGCGGCGCGCACAGCGCGGTCGCGGCGGCCCGCCATGTGTGCGAGCGGCAGGACGGCGCCGGCATGGCCTATGCGCTGTGCCGCCCCTCCGGCCACCACGCCCACAGCGACCGCGCGGCCGGCTTCTGCTATGTCAACAACTCGGCCATCGCGGCGCAAACGCTGCTGGCCCGCTTCGGCAAGGTGGCGGTGCTCGACGTCGATGCGCATCACGGTGACGGCACCCAGCAGATTTTCTATCACCGCTCAGATGTGATGACGATTTCGCTGCATGCCGATCCGGCCGATTACTACCCGTTCTACACCGGCTATGCGAACGAGCGCGGCTATGGCGCGGGCTATGGCTACAACCTCAACTTCCCGCTGCCGCACGGCAGCGGCGACGCCGAGTTCCTGTCGGCACTGGACGGCGCACTGGACGCGCTGCGCGACTATCGCCCGCAGGCGGTGGTGCTGGCGCTGGGCTTCGATACCTACGAGAACGATCCCATCAGCGTCCTGAAGGTCAGCATGGATGGCTACCGCGGCATCGGCGAGCGCATCCATGCGCTGGGCCTGCCGACGGTGGTGGTGCAGGAGGGCGGCTACGAGGTCGAGGCGATCGGCCGCGGGCTGGATGCATTCCTGGCGGGTTTCGCACCTGCGACCGCATAAGGCTGAATGGTGCAATCACCAATACCAGGAGAACTGCAATGACTAGCAAGATCGCCATCAACGGCCAGCGCCTGTGGCAATCGCTGATGGACCTGTCGCAGATCGGCGCCACGCCGAAGGGCGGCAACGCGCGCCTGGCGCTGACCGCGCTCGACGGCCAGGGCCGCGACCTGGTGTGCGGCTGGATGCGCGACGCGGGCCTGACCGTGACGGTGGACCGCGTCGGCAATATCTTTGGCCGCCGCGCCGGGCGCAACGATGCGCTGCCGCCGGTGATGACCGGCAGCCATATCGATACGCAGCCGACCGGCGGCAAGTTCGACGGCTGCTTCGGCGTGCTGGCCGGGCTGGAAGTCATGCGCACGCTCAATGACTATGGCGTGACCACCGAAGCGCCGCTCGAACTGGCCATCTGGACCAATGAGGAAGGCACGCGCTTCGTGCCGGTGATGATGGGCTCGGGCGTGTTCGCCGGGATTTTCCCGCTGCAGACCGCGCTGGACGCCACCGATACCGAAGGCAAGCGCGTGGCCGACGAACTGCAGGCGATCGGCTACGCCGGTCCTGACGAGGTGGGCGGGCGGCCGGTGGGGGCGTATTTCGAGGCGCATATCGAACAGGGCCCGGTGCTGGAAGCGGCGGACAACGTAATCGGCGTGGTCACGGGATCGCTGGGGCTGCGCTGGTACGACGTGACCGTAACCGGCATGGAAGCGCACGCCGGCCCCACGCCGATGCCGCTGCGCCGCGACGCGCTCTATGGCGCCACCCACGTGATGCAGGAAGTGGTTCGCATCGCGCATGACTTCGCGCCGCACGGCCGCGGTACGGTGGGCGTGGTCGATCTCCACCCCGGCTCGCGCAACGTGATCCCCGGCGCGGTCAAATTCACGGTCGACCTGCGCCATGAAGACGCCGGCAAGCTGGCCGAGATGGACGCCCGCTTCCGCGCCGCATGCGAGGCGCTGGCGCAGGGCCAGACCACTGGTGCCACGTTCGACGTGAAGGTCGAAGACGTGCAGTACTTCCCGCCGACGCCGTTCGCGCCGGAACTGGTCGACCATGTGCGCCGCGAGGCCGTGGCGCGCGGCTACAGCCAGCAGAACATCGTCACCGGTGCTGGTCATGACGCGGTGTACATGGCCAGCGTCACCCCGACCGCGATGATCTTCGTGCCCTGCAAGGACGGCATCAGCCACAACGAAGTGGAAGATGCCCGGCCCGAGCACCTGGAAGCCGGCGCCAACGTGCTGCTCGGCGCGATGGTCGCGCAGGCGGGCGCATGACCGCCGCGGCGCACGGCGCGCCCGACTGGTGGCGTGGCGGGCTGCTGTTCCTGTGCGTGGTGACGCTGTTCGCTACCGTGGACGCAACCGCCAAGCACCTGGTCGGCCGCTATCCCGCGCCGTTTCTCAACGCGGTGCGCTACGGCGCCACGCTGGCGGTAGCAGTGGCCATGCTCGCTATGTCCGGCCAACTGCGCGGACAGATCCGCTTCTGGCGCACCCCGCACCGCGGCCTGCTGTTGCTGCGCGGGTTGATGCTCGCGGTGGTCGGCACCTGCTTCATGACCGCGCTGCTGTGGATGCCGCTGGCCGAAGCCACCGCCATCTATTTCATGGCGCCGCTGATGGTGGTGGGCCTGTCGTCGTGGATGCTGGGCGAGAAGGTCGGCTCGCGCCAGTGGCTGGCGGTAGGCGCAGGCTTCTGCGGGATGCTGCTGATCGTACGCCCCGGCGGCGCGGTGTCGTGGCTTGGTACCGTGCTGATGCTGGCCGCCACGCTGGCCTACGCCATGCTGCAACTGCTGACCCGGCGCATGGCGGGGCAGGTCGATGCGCGCGTGCAATACGGTTTTGCCGCGCTGATCTGCATGGTCGCCACCGGCGTGCCGGCACCGTTCTTCCCGCCCCCGGTTTGGCCCGACCTGGCCGATTGGCTGGCGATCCTGGCCATGGGCCTGATGAGCGCGGCGGCGCAGGTGCTGCTGATCCTGGCGCTGCAGCGCGCCCCGGCATCGCGGCTGGCGCCGCTGAACTATTTCCACCTGCTGCTGGCGCTGGTCTACAGCGCGCTGTGGTTCGGCCGTTGGCCCGACGCGCTGGCGCTGGCCGGCATCGCCCTGATCGTGGTCGCTGGCCTGACGCAGACGCTGCCGTCGCCCGCGGCCCTGTCAACCAAACGAGGAACCCCATGAGCGAAACACGCGACCTGTCTTACTGGCAGGCCCGGGCAGCCGCACTGCGCCCGCAAAGCCGTGCCTGCATCGGCGGCGCATGGACCGATGCCGCCGACGGTGCCACCTTCGACACCATCAACCCCGCCACCGGCGCGGTGCTGGCCAAGGTGGCGGCATGCGGCGCGGCCGACGTCGACCGTGCCGTCGCGGCGGCGCGCCAGGCCTTCGAACAAGGCGTCTGGTCCGGACTGTCACCGCGCGAGCGCAAGGCCGTGCTGCTGCGGCTGGCCGCGCTGATCGAAACCCACCACGAGGAACTGGCCCTGCTGGAAACGCTGGACATGGGCAAGCCCATCGGCGATACGCTGGCCTACGACATTCCGGAAGCGGCGCGCACCTTCGCGTGGTACGCCGAAGCCATCGACAAGATTTACGATGAGATCGCCCCCACCGGCGGCAACGTGCTCGCCACCATCACGCGCGAGCCGCTCGGCGTGGTGGCGGCCGTGGTGCCGTGGAACTATCCGTTGCTGATGGGGAGCTGGAAGGTCGCGCCTGCGCTGGCTGCGGGTAACAGCGTCATCCTCAAGCCTGCCGAACAGTCGCCACTTACCGCGCTGCGGCTCGCCGAGCTGGCCGCGGAAGCTGGCATTCCCCCCGGTGTCTTCAACGTCGTGCCCGGACTGGGCGCACAGGCCGGGCAGGCGCTCGGCCTGCATCCGGACGTGGATTGCATCGCCTTCACCGGCTCCACGGCCACCGGCAAGCGCTTCATGGAATATTCCGGCCAGTCCAACCTGAAGCGTGTCTGGCTCGAATGCGGCGGCAAGTCGCCGCACATTGTGTTTGACGACTGCCCCGACCTCGACCGTGCCGCGCAGGCGGCCGCCATCGGCATCTTCAACAACCAGGGTGAAATCTGCATTGCCGGCTCGCGGCTCTATGTCCAGCGCGCCATCTATGAGCCGTTCATGGAGAAGCTGGAGGCGTATGCCCGAGCAATGCAGCCAGGCGATCCACTCGACCCGGCATCCTCCATGGGTGCCATCGTCGATGCGCGCCAACTCGACCGCGTGATGTCCTACGTGGACGGCGGCCAACGCGAAGGCGCGCGGCTGCGCCTGGGCGGCGAACGCGTCCGCACGGACACCGGCGGCTACTTCCTGCAGCCCACCATCTTCGAATGCCCGAGCCAGTCGCTCAGCATCGTGCGCGAAGAAATCTTCGGTCCGGTGCTGGCCGTGACTGTGTTCGACACGGAGGACGAAGTCGTGCGCATGGCCAACGATTCGCCTTATGGGCTGGGCTCTGGGTTGTGGACCGCCAACCTGTCGCGTGCGCACCGGGTCTCGCGGCGGCTGCGGGCTGGACTGGTGTGGGTCAACTGCTATATGGATGGGGATATCACGGTGCCGTTCGGCGGGGTCAAGCAATCGGGGTCGGGTCGGGACAAGTCGCTGCATGCGCTGGACAAGTACACCGATTTGAAGACTACGTGGATAAGCCTGGAGTAGCTACGGACGGAGGGGTCCCATGGTCAGGAGGCTGCGGTCTTCTCTATCCTGCTGACGCTATGCTGGGCTTCCAGCTCGCGTCTCGTCTGATCCAGCTTCTCGGCAAGTAATCGTTCATCGGGTAGTACAGTCCGATACTCGGCGGCCAACACTGTGTTGGACAGACCTTCGAGTGAGTAGCGCGCTTCCGAGGCACCCAGTTCCGTGCACAGAATCAGACCAACCGGGGGATTCTCCCCCGGCTTCATCCAATTCTCGCGCGCATAGTTCAGGTAAAGGTGCATTTGGCCTGCGTCGGCATAGCTGAACTTACCAACCTTGAGATCCACAAGCCACAGCGTAATGCCTCGGTTTCGTAGAAGTCCCGCGTAGTGGCTCTTGACTGAGATCAGGCGCACATAGGCGGACCAGGGCAGACGGAAGGCCTGCGCAGGACGGTAAGGTGAAGTGGCTTTTCGTGCACACATTTGCCAGACAGTGTCTGGCAAATCTTCTCTGCCGGCCAAAATTGGTAGAAGGTGCGCATCTGCTGCAGGTTTTGCCTACTGAAGCCTCGGCCGAACCGGGAGGAAAGGTCGGATGCCAGACGTCCGAGCAATGCGTCGCCATACCCGGCGCGTTCTTGTCCTGCCTGTTCGAACTCGGTGATGCGTCGGCCGATTTCCCAGTATGTAGCGGTCATGAGGGCGTTCACGCTTCTTGCGGCTGCACCTCGCGCGGATTCCAGCAATGCCACGACTTCTCGCTGGATGAGCGCGTATGCCTGGCTGTCGGGGAGTGCACTGGTCGTGGTCATGTTGTTGTCGTCAAGCTTGAGGTTATGCGCTGGCGGATGCCGAAGCGCCGCCAACGCATGCGCCGCTACGCTGTGAGCGGGTCCGCGTCCATCAACTCGGCCAGCTTAGCCTGCACCATCCCCAGCAGGCATAGCGCGCTGAAGCACTCTTCGGAACGTACGCTCAGCTGTTCCAAAAGCGCGAGCACGCCTTCAATGCCGGCGCGGATTTGATGCAGGGAAACACTGGTTTCGACTGGTTCGATCGTCATGGATGACACCTCACTAAGTGGTTGCGCCACCCAAGTCAGTGAGGGCGGCGGGTCAAAAGCGAGGGTGGAAATACCGGAAGAACGCGAAAAACCGGCCCAGCCTTGCGGCTGCCCCGCTCGACCCGCCATGGAACCAATCGGTCCGTGCGAGTACACAGACGTTGCCCATTGGTGCGGCAACGTCTGTTCGCGTCAATTGCTCGGGTTTCCACGCCCGGTCACCGGCAATCCGATGACGCAACCAGTATTTCGTGGATGCGCCACGAAGGCGATAAGAGATGTCGCATTCCCATTGGGAAAGCGAAGCTTGCAGGAACGCGGCTCGCTAGGAAATCGCTGAGTCCTGAAACCGGTGCAGGCGATGGAGAAGGGCAGAAAGGCGATACTTGGCGCAGCAGGCGTGCTGGGATCACGCCGGCCAGCACCTCAGAAATCGCTCAAGATAGGGCAGGGCCGCTTAGCCGAGCGCCAGCGTCACCGCAGCCTGCGCATGCAGCGCCGTGGTATCAAACACCGGCAACGCCACGTCATCCTGCCTGAGCAGCAGCGTGATTTCCGTGCAGCCGAGGATCACGCCTTCGGCGCCCTGCGCCGCGAGCGCGGCGACGATGCGTTGGTATTCGGCCCTTGACTCATCTCGCACGATGCCGTGGCATAACTCTTCATAGATGACATCGTGCACGCGTTCGCGATCGGCCTGCTCCGGCACCAAGACGTCGATGCCATGCAGCTCGCGCATCCGCCCGCGGTAGAAATCCTGCTCCATCGTGAAGCGGGTTCCGAGCAAGCCGACGCGCCGGATGCCGGCCTGACGCAACGCGTGCGCCGTCGGGTCGACGATATGGATGAAGGGCACGTTTAGCACTGACTCGATTGCCGGCGCCACGCGATGCATGGTGTTGGTACACAACAGCACGAAGTCCGCGCCACCGGCCTCGACCTGCCGCGCGGCCTGCTGCATGAGCCGGCCAAGCTCATCCCATTGCTCCGCGTGCTGCAGTGCCTTGATTTCTTCGAAGCAGACGGTGGCCATGAGGCTGCGGGCATTGTTGTGCCCGCCCAGCCGCGTTTTCATGTCCTGGTTGATCAGCCGGTAGTACTCGGCGGACGACTCCCAGCTCATGCCGCCGATCAGTCCGATGGTCTTCATGCTCTGACTCCCCTTGGCACAATCGGCCCCTTTGACTTTGAGAAAAGTAGCAAGGAAGGGCAGTAGCGGACAGGGACAATTCTGCTGGTTTCCACCCGGCCAGTGCCGGCACGAATTGCGATGAAGGCGAGCTGTGAAAGGCGACGGCTATCTTGCTTCCCGCTACAGCTTGCCTTCAAGCGACTTGCGCTCCAGCCAGATCTCCTGCACGAACGGGTCAGTCACGCCATAGATCCCGTGCCCTTTGCGCATGATCAGGTTCGTCGCCATCATCTCGTTGACCACAGGCTGTGCTTCCTCGATTCGGACTTCACGTCCCAGGGCAGCGGAGTATGCCGCGGCGGACTCGGCCGAGAACAAGCCGCGGGCGTCACCATCTGCGCAGGCGATGCGATCGAAAATCGCGGTAGCCAGTCCACCCAGCTGTTCGAGCTTCATCAGTTCAAGGTCGGCAGCGGTCGAGCGGAGCGTGTTGGCGATGACCGGCAGGTGCTCGTCCGGATTGCTGCCTGGGGGCAAGTGGAAATGCAGTTGCCGCAAGGCTTTGATCATCTCTTCCGGCCGGTTGCCCAGTGCGCGGAACGCCTGGACGGCAACGTCCAGCGATGGACGCGCGCTGAATCCCTCTGCCGACAAGCGTTCCAGCAGATGTGCGATGTAGTCTTCACCAAGCACGGGGTAGGAGACCGAGGTAGCCCCTGCAAAGGCCTGGTTGCGGCGCGCTGTCAGTTCGCCAACCAGCGCCCGGTGCGAGCCAGTGCCTACAAAGATGAAGTAGCCAGGCGTATTGGGGCGTGGATTGACGGCATCGCGGGCTGCCTTGAGTGCCAGTAGCATACGATTGCCCTCGTCGGAGGTGATGGCGTGCTGGACCTCGTCCACGATCAGGACCACGTTGGTCTTGGCCTTGTCGACGACTTCGGCAAGGGCGTGGGCCAGCGTGGCACCGCCGGGCTCGCCAACGCTTTCAAGCTTGAACCCGAATTTGAGGCCAAAGGCGCCAAGGTCGGCCCCCGACACGCGCTTGAGCTGCCTGAGGGCGGCGGAGCCCGGCTGCTCCAGTTCGGCAAGCGTCTTCTTTACCGCGGCAAGGATGAGGGACGCAGGGCTGCGTTGAGTGTCGCTCCAGAGGTCAACGTAGATAACGATCGCACCGTCGGCCTCGAGGGCTGGAACGAGGTCGTTGATAAGAAACGTCGTTTTTCCGGTGCGCCGTAAGCCCGACAGGAATAAGCCTGACCGCAGCCCTTCGTCCAGCACGCCGGGGTGGAGCAACTGCTTCGACATCTGGCTTGCAAGGGCCGGGCGACGATAGATGTTTGTCATGGCGCACTTATTGGAAATTATTGGATTCCAATAATTATAGCCGAGCAATAATTCTCGCTAATCCGTTAGGGCTCAGCGCTTCGTATCGGTGTAAAGTGACGAAAAGAATTCTTTTGAGCCGTTTAGCGCGCCGTTCCCTTTCCGAGACCGGCCACAAAGTCGTCCCCCTCTGGCAACCCTAAGGAGAACCCGACCGGGAAGTTCACCGCAATCCCGTCTTCTCCTGCTGGGCGCCGCACCACCCCTCGCGCCCGTACGTGCGCATCCTCAAACAATTCCCCCGCCCCCAGCACCGGCGAGAACGGTATATCCAGCGGTCCGAAGAAAGCCTCCCAATCGTCAAGGTCGCGCGTCCGGAACACCGCCGCAAGCAGGTCATTGACCGCCAGCTTGTGCCCATAGCGCCCGGCCCGCGTGGCATATCGCGGATCGCGCAGCGCAGGAAATTCCTCCCCAAGCGCCTCGCCCAGGTTGACCCAGAACTTGTTCTCCAGAATCCCCATCGCCAGATGCCTGCCGTCGCGCGTCTCGAACAGGTCGTTCTCCGGCATCACAGTCGGCGATTCCTGCGGCGCCGCCTCATGGCCGCGCGCTGCCCAGGCGCCGTGGGCGGTCCATGACAGGATGGCGTCGTGGATCGATACGTCCAGATGCTGCCCGCGTCCGTGCTGCCGCGCGCTCATGATGGCCACGGCCAGCGACAGCGCGGCATAGCCTGACGCGGCATAGTCCGACACGCGCACGCGCGGGCGCGAGACCTTGTCGTGCACCTGCACCGGCGTCGCCCAGTAGCCGGCCAGCGCCAGGTAGTTGAGGTCATGCCCCGCGTGGCTGGCGTACGGTCCGGTCTGGCCGAAGCCCGACACCGAGCACAGCACGATGGCCGGATTGACGGCGGCCAATGCCGCATAGTCGAGTCCCAGCCGCTTCATGACGCCGGGGCGGAAGCCTTCCACCACGGCGTCGGCATTGCGCGCCAGTTCAAGGAAGGCCTCGCGGCCGGCGTCGGTCTTCAGGTCCAGCGCGATGGACTTCTTGCCGCGGTTGAACTGCGCATACGCCGCCGGACCGAGCTGGCGGATGGAGTCGCCGCTGCCGGGCTGTTCCACCTTGATCACATCGGCGCCGAGTTGCCGCAGCAGGTTGCACGCATGCGGGCCGGGCAGCAGCTGGCTGGCGTCGATGATGGTGACGTCCTTCAGGCAGGACCATTCTGGTTTCATTTGCAATCCCGGTTTGAAAGCAGGGCGCTCAGCCCAGGTCGCCGACCATGCCGATCGACTTCATCAGCTCGCCATAGCGCGAGTTGTCCGCGGCCACGACCGTGCCGAACTGGGCCGGGGTTGCGCTGCGGCGCAGTTCGCCCGCGTTGGCCTTGAGCTGCGCGTCGAACACGCCGGCATTCTGCAGCGCGGCGACGGCGGCATGGAGCTTCTGGGTTAGCTCGGCCGGGAAGTTGGCTGGTGCAAACAGCCCGCTCCAGTTGTCGATGACAAAGCCGGGCGGCAGCGCTTCGGCCATGGTCGGCACGTCCGGGAAGAACGGCGAGCGCGCGGCGGCGGTGACGGCCAGCACGCGCACCTGCTGGTTGCGCACATACTGGGTCGCCGTGCCAAGCACCGGCATGCCGAACTGGGTCTGCCCGGTCAGCATGGCGGTGATGATTTCCGGCGCGCCCTTGTACGGGATGTGCACTGCGTCGCAGCCGGCTTGGTGGAGCATGGTTTCCACCGCCAGATGCGCGATGCTGCCCTTGCCGCCGGAGCCGTAGTTGAACTTGCCCGGCGCTTTCTTCATGGCGGCGACCAGCTCGGCTGCGGTCTTGTACGGCGACGATGTGGGCACGACGAGCGCGGTCGGCCCGCCGGAAAGCGCGGTGATCGGCGTGAAATCGCGCGCCGGGTCGTACGGCATCTTGCGGTACATATGCACGTTGATCACGTGCGTGTTGGCGAGGATGCCCAGCGTGTAGCCGTCGGGCACGGCACGCCGCAGCGCGGTGGCGCCGATGATGCCGCCGGCGCCGGGCATGTTCTCGACCACCAGCGGCTGGCCGAGCTTCTGGCCAAGCTCCGCCGACAGCGTGCGGGCAGTATTGTCCGGCGTGCTGCCGGCGATGAACGGGACGATCAGCCGGATCGGCCGGTTGGGATAGTTGGCAGGGGCCGCGGCGCGGGCGGGCAGAAAGACGCTTCCCAGTGCGGCGGCGCCAGCGGTGGCGAGCCATTCTCGGCGGTTCATGCTAGGTCTCCGTGGTCTTGTTGTAGTGTCCTGATGCCGGCGGCGACCGTGCCGCCGGCACGGTCATGCCTGTTGCTGTTTCGGCGGCTGCGCCTGCTGCTGCAGCGGCTCCAGTATCGCGCGCGCGATGGTGTTGCGCTGGATCTCGCTCGTGCCGGTGAAGATGCGGAACATGCGCAGCTTGCGGAAGGTCTGCTCGACCGGATGCCCGCGCGTGACGCCCACGTTGCCGTGGATCTGTACCGCCTTGTCGGCCACTTCGAAACAGCGTTCCGAGACAAAGAGCTTGCACGCCGCGGCTTTCATGCGCAGATCGGCGCCGGCGTCTGCCAGTGCCGCGGTGTGCGCGATCATGCTTTCGCAGGCCCACAGCGCCGCGGCCATATCGGCGAGCATGTGCTGGATTGCCTGGAAGCGCGCGATCGGGCCGCCGAACTGGCGCCGCTTGCCGGCGTACTCCACCGACGACTCATAGGCTCGCATGGCCAGCCCCAGCATCGACGGGCAGTGCAGCAAGCGGTTCACGTTGATGCGCGACATGCCGAGCTTGAAGCCGTTGCCCTCGCCGCCAAAGATATTGGCGCGCGGCACGCGCACGTTGTCGAAGCGGATATCGCCGTCGATATGCTGGCCCGACATCGGCACGTACTCGTTGGTCACGGTCACGCCCGGCAGGTTCAGGTCGACCAGGACCGCGCTGATCGCCGGCGGCGTCGTGGTGGCATCCGTCACGCACATGACGATGGCGAAGTCCGCGAACGGCGCGCCGCTGATGTAGTGCTTGCCGCCGTTGATCACCAGCTCGTCGCCGTCGGCGGCCGCGGTGGTCTTGATGCTTTGCGCGTCGGATCCGGAATGCGTTTCCGTCAGCGCGAAGCAGGTCGACTTCTCTCCGCGGATGACCGGCTCGAAGTACTGCTTCAGCTGCGCCGGCGTGGCGTACTTGAGCATGTTGCCCACGCGCGGCGGGCCGCCCAGGTCGCCCAGCACATGCGCGGCCAGCGTCGAGCCGCTGGCGGCAAGATCGGCCTTGAGCGCGCATTGCTCCTGGATATTCAGCCCTTTGCCGCCGAGCGATTCCGGCAGGCAGGCGGCATAGAAACCCAGTTCGTACGAGCGGCGCCAGACCTTGCGCAGCACTTCGCGCGGCCACGGGTCTTCGGAGCCGAGCCCCAGCTCCTGCTCCAGCGGGCGCAGTTCCTCGTCGATAAAGCGGCGGATGCCGGCGCGGGTTTCCACCAGCACGGGGTTGGTCAGGTGATCGAACATGACAGGCGGGCTCCTTAGTTGACGCGGCGCGCCACGCCTTGCCAGTAGCGTTCGCGCACGATCTTGCGGGCCAGCTTGCCGCTGGCGTTCTTGGGCAGTTCGGCGACAAAGTCGACCGAACGCGGCGATTTGTAGTCGGCGATGCGCTCGCGGCAGTGCGCGATCAGCTGCTGCGCGCTGGCCTCGCGGCCCGGGCGCAGCGTGACCACGGCCTTGACGCTCTCGCCCCAGGTGTCGTCGGGCACGCTGATGACGCAGGCTTCAAGCACGTCGGGGTGCTGGTACAGCGTGGCTTCGACCTCGGTCGGGTACACATTGAAGCCGCCGGAGATGATCATGTCCTTCTTGCGGTCGACCAGGTACAGGTAGCCGGCGTCGTCCACGCGTGCCATGTCGCCGGTGTGCAGCCAGCCATCGACGATGGTCTCGGCGGTCAGCGCGGGCTCGCCCCAGTAGCCCTGGAACACGTCTTCGCCGCGGATCACCAGTTCGCCGATCTCGCCGGCCGCGACCTCGCGGCCATGTTCGTCGACCACGCGTACTTCGGTCTCGCCCAGCGCGCGGCCACACGAGGCCAGGCGCTCGGGGTGGTTCGCGATCGCGTCGGCGTGGTCGGCGGTCGACAGGCGCGTGACGCCGGAGGTCGATTCGCTGGCGCCATAGCCTTGCGACAGGACCGGGCCAATGCGCTCCCACGCCTCGCGGATACGCGCCGGCGCCATGGGCGCGGCGCCGTAGGCCAGCGTCTTCAGGCTGGACAGGTCGGCCTGCGCCAGCGAGGGCTCGGCCATCAGCATGTTGATCATCGCCGGCACCATGAACACGTGCGTGATGCGCAGCCGCGCCACTTCTGCCAGGAAGTGCGCGGGCTCGAACTTGTCGAACAGCACCAGCGTCGCGCCCAGGTACAGGTAGGGCTGCATCAGCATGCCGGAGGCGTGCGTGACCGGGCCGATCAGCGCCAGCCGGTCGCCGGGGCGAGCGGGGCGGTCCATGCCGGCCACCATCTTGCGTAGCGCCGCCATGCGGTTGCCGTAGGTCTGCATCGCCGCCTTGATTCTGCCGGTGGAGCCGGACGAGAAGTGCAGCACCGCGAGATCGCTGGCAGCGGGCGCGATGTCCGGCGGCGTGGTGCCGGCGTTGGCCAGCAGTGATTCGTAGCCGACATAGCCTGCTGGTGCTTCACCGATGGCGATAAACGTCTCCACGCTGCCAAAACCCGGCGTGGCGCGCGAGTAGCCGGTGTAGCCGGGGCCGGCGATCAGCACGCGCGGCGTGCAGTTTTCGACCACATCACTGGCTTCCGTGGCGGTAAAGCGCGGATTCAGCGCCGCCTTGACCAGGCCGGCTTTGTACAGCGCGCACTCCAGTTCCACCAGCTCGGGCCGGTTGCGCGCCTGCACCGCGACGCGGTCGCCGCGCTGCAGCCCGAGCGCCAGCAGCGCGTTGGCCAGGCGGCTGGAGCGCTCTTCCAGCTGGCGGTAGGTCACCACCTGGTCCTGGTAGAGGATGGCGGGCTGGTCGCCCCAATAGCGCGCGGCGCGGCGCAGGAAGTACGCGAAACTCATGCTGTCTCCGTGATGCGAATGGTGTTGTGCTACGGCTCTGCGCCTAAGTCTGTAAGATGACGCCCATCACCACAATGCGGCGCTGGATATAAAGCCATAACCATCAGGAATGTGAGGCAATGGAGACGCGGGACCTGGAATACATCCTCGCCGTGGCCACGCACGGCGGCATCGGCAGGGCGGCGGAGGCCCTCGGGATCAGCCAGCCGGCCCTGACCAAGGCGGTGCAGCGGGTGGAGGCGCAGGCCGGGCTGCCACTGTTCGAGCGGACCGCCAACGGCATGACCGCCACTTACGCCGGCGCGCGTTTCCTGGAGCGGGCGCAGCGCATCCGGCTGGAATACGAGGACGGCATCAAGGAAATGCTCGGCATCCGCACCGGCGAGCAGGGCGTGCTGCGGGTGGGCTATTCGCCGTCGATTCCGGGCGGCGTGATCCTGGGCGCGTGCCAGCAGCTGATGCGCGAGCGCCCGGTCGCGCGGCTGCGCTTGCGGCGCCGGCTGGCGCGGGACGTGCTGGACCTGCTGGCCGCGGGCGAGCTCGATCTCGCGGTGGCGCCGGTGCAGGCGTCAACGGACTTTGCGGTGGAGCCGCTGTTCGACGACCGGCTGGTAGTGGTAGCGGACCAGGGCCACGCGTTGTTGCGCCGGCGCAAGCTGCGGCTGGCGGACCTGGCCGACCAGGAATGGCTGCTGCCGGAGGGGCATATCACGCTGCGGCAGCAGGTCGACGCCGCCTTCCGCCAGCGCGGCCTGCCGGCGCCGCAGCCGCGCGTCGAGATCGATTTCGGCAGCCCCTCGCTGTTCGCGCTGATGCAGGGCACGCAGATGCTAAGCATCGCCAACGAGGGCGGCGACGCCATGCAGCACGGCCTGAGCCCGCTGCCGCTGGAAGTCGAAGAGCTGGACCTGCGCCGGCAAATCGGCGTGCTGACGCGAGGCGGCGCCTATCTGTCGCCGCTGGCGCAGCGCCTGACGACGCTGCTGCGCGAGCACAGCCGCTGAGCGCCCTGAAGTCATTGCAGCGGAATCTTGGCCACCGCCGCCAGCCGCTTCCAGCGCACGATCTCGTCCTTCTGGTACTGCAGCATTTCCGCCGGCGAAGACAGGATCAGCCTGGTCGACTGGCGCGTGTAGTACTCGCGCACGTCGGGCGCGTT
Organism: Cupriavidus oxalaticus; assembly: GCF_004768545.1. NCBI lineage: Bacteria > Pseudomonadati > Pseudomonadota > Betaproteobacteria > Burkholderiales > Burkholderiaceae > Cupriavidus > Cupriavidus oxalaticus. Next base: position 2,189,695 of record NZ_CP038634.1, read on the forward strand.
GCCGGCCTGCGTGAACAGGTCCTGCAGGCGCTTCACCACCGCCGGCGGGGTTTTGGCGGAAATCGCGGCGGCCACCCAGTTGTAGGCCAGGAAATCGGGCAGGCCGGCCTCGACGATCGACGGCACGTCCGGCAACAGCGGCGAGCGCTGCGGCGCGGTATAGGCCAGCGCCCGGATCTTGCCGCCGCGCACCAGTTCGATCGCGCCGGTGGCATCGACCACGGCAAAGTCCACGTTGGCCGCCATCACGCCGTTGATCGCATCGCCAGCGCCCTTGTACGGCACCGGCGTGGTCTTGATCCTGGCCAGCTCGTTGAGCCATTCGCTGTACAGCGTGTACGAGATCGAGCCCGTGCCGTAGTTGAGCGCGCCGGGCCGCTTGCGCGCGTCTTCCAGCAGTTCCGCCAGCGTGCGGTAGGGGGAACCGGCCGGCACGATGACCACGCACGGCCCGCGCGACAGCAGCGTGATCGGCGCGAAATCCGTCAGCGGGTCATACGGCAGCTTGCGGAACGTGGCGGCATTGGTCGACAGCGTGGAATTGCTGCCGATGAACACCGTGTAGCCGTCCGCCGGCGCGTTCAGCGCGGTCTGCACGCCGATAAAGCCGTTGCCGCCGGGCTTGTTCTCGACCACCACGCCCTGTCCGGTCAGCTCGCCGATCTTCCTGGCGAACAGGCGCGCGGTGGTGTCGGTGCCGCTGCCCGCCGGGAACGGCACGATAAAGCGCATCGCGCGCGAGGGAAAGGCATCGTCGGCAGCAAACGCCGGCAGCGGTGCGATGCCTGCCAGCGCTGCGGCGACGAGGCCCAGGAAGCGGCGGCGCGAACGGTAAGGCTGTTGCATGGTGTCTCCTTTCGGTCGAAAAAGCCCGGCGTGTTCCCGCCGGTGCAAAGTGGTCAGTAGATCAGCGGCGCAGGCCGAGCAGGTCGCGCGCGATCACCCAGCGGTGCACTTCGCTGGGCCCTTCGTAGATCCGCATCAGCCGGGTCTCGTTGGCCATCTGCTGCAGCGGCAGCTCCTTGGTCATGCCCATCGCGCCAAAGGTCTGCATCGCCTGGTCGATCACTTCCCACGCCATTTCGGTGGCGAAGACCTTGATCATCGAGACCTGCGTGCGCGCCTCTTCGCCGGCGTCGATGCGGCTGGCGGCTTCGTAGGTCATCAGGCGGCAGGCGTGGATGCGCGTGGCGGCGTCCGCCACCCACCACTGGATCGCCTGGCGCTGTGCCAGCGGCGCGCCGAACGTCTGCCGCTGCGGCGCGTATTCGCAGATCATGTCGAGGGCGCGCTGCGCCCGGCCGATGCACCATGCGGCCATCTGCACGCGGCGCGTGGACAGGCGTGCCTGCATCGGCGCAAAGCCCTGGCCTTCGGTGCCAAGCAGCTGCGTGGCGGGGACGCGGCAGTCTTCCAGAACGACTTCATAGGTGGAATGGCCGCCGATCATCGGGATGCGGCGCTCCACGCGCAGGCCGGGCGTGCCGCGCTCGACGATGAAGGCCGAAATGCCGCCGCGCGCGCCCGAGGCCTTGTCGGTCACGGCCATCACGATGGTCCAGTCGGCGCGCGCCGCGCGGCTGATCCAGATCTTGCGGCCGTTCAGCACCCAGTGGTCGCCGTCGCGTTCGGCGCGTGTGGTCATCATGGCCGGGTCGCCGCCGGCGCCGGGCTCGGAAATGGCGATGGCCGATACCGTTTCGCCGCGCGCATACGGGTCCAGGTAGCGCTCGCGCTGGGCGTCGTTCGCGGTCAGCATCAGCATGCGCAGGTTGGGCGAATCCGGCGGCAGGTCATAGGGCGTGATGGTCTTGCCGAGTTCCTCGTTGACGCCGACCATCGCTACCACGGGCAGGTCGGCGCCGCCCATCTCGGCGGGCGCGTCCAGTCCCCACAGGCCCAGCTCGCGCGACAGGCCATCGAGCCGCGCCTGTTCTTCCGGCAGCAGAGCGTGCTGCCCGCCCCCGGCCTCGCGGGCCAGCACCGCCGGCTCCAGCGGGATTAGCTGCTCGCGCACAAAGCGCGCGACCAGGTCCTTGAGCATGCGGTGTTCTTCGTCGAGCTGGAAATTCATGCGTGTCTCCTTGTTATTCCTGAGCGCCGGCGGGTGTGCCGGCATGCGCGGCGGGTAGGGCGATGCCGGCTTCCTGCAAGACCTCGGCGGTGTGTTCGCCCAGTGCCGGCGCATGCCGGCGCAACGACAGCGGCGTGGCCGAGAAGCGCGCGGCCGGGCGCACTTCGCGCAACGCGCCTTCGGTTGGGTGCTGCGTGGCCTGGAACAGGCCCACGGCTTGCAGGTGCGGATGGTCGACCAGCGCATCGAGCCCGTAGATCGGCGTGGCGGGGATGTCGAGCGACTCGAACAGCGCCATCCATTCGTCGGTGCTGCGCTCGGGCGTCAGTTCGGCCAGGTGGCCGTACAGCGCGCGGATATTGGCATTGCGCTGCGCGCGGTCGCCGACTTCGTAGCGGTCGGCAAGATCGTTGCGGCCGACCGCACGGAAGAAGGCTTGCCAGTGGCGTTCGGTATAGGGCAGCGCGCAGATCCAGCCGTCGCGCGTCGGCGCGGGGCGGCGGCCGCCTTGCAGCAGCCGCGCATAGCCCGCGCCGGCGGGAGCGGGCTCGAAGGTCAGGCCGCCCAGGTGCTCGGTCATCACGAAGGCGGCCATGGTCTCCAGCATCGGCACTTCGACCGACTGGCCCACGCCATGGCGCTCGCGGTGCAGCAGCGCGGCCAGCACCGCGTTGGCCAGCGCCAGCCCGGTGGTCTTGTCGGCGATCAGGCTGGGCACGTATTCCGGACGCTCGCCATTGCCCGCGCCCAGCGCCACGAGTCCGCAGCCGGCCTGGATGATGTCGTCGAAGGCGGGCTTGTCGCGGTGCGGGCCGTCCTGGCCGAAGCCGGTTGCGACGCAGTACACGATGCGCGGGTTGATGCGGGCGACTGCCTCGTAGCCAAAGCCCAGCCGCTCGATCGCCGCCACGCGCATGTTGTGCACCAGCACGTCGGCACCGGCGATGAGCGCGCGCAGCGCTTCGGCGCCCTCGGGGGTCTTCAGGTCGAGCACGACCGAGCGCTTGTTGCGGTTCAGCGCCAGGTAGATCGAACTCATGCCGGCGTGCTGCGACACGCCGTTGGCGCGCATCAGGTCGCCTTCCGGCCCTTCGATCTTGATCACGTCGGCGCCAAAGTCGGCCAGCACCTGCGTGGCCAGCGGACCGAGCACGACCGCGGTCAGGTCCAGCACGCGGATGCCGTCGAGCGGGCCGGCGGGCGTGGCAGGGGTGTGTTGTCCAGGCACGGTTGGCTCCTTAGCGGCGGTGGAACACCGGCGTGCGGCGCTCGGCCATCGCGGCCACGCCTTCGCGGAAATCCTCGCTGCGGAACTGCCCGCGCTGGACGGCCAGTTCGCGCTGGTTGACCTCGGCGATGCGGTCGGCCAGGCCCTCGCGCAGCGTGGCGCGCGTGGTTTCCACCGCCAGCGGCGCCGAGGCGGCGATTTCCTGCGCCAGCGCCATGGCGCGGTCGTTGACTTCGGCCTTGGCCACCAGTTCGTCGGCCAGGCCGATGGCGACGGCGTCGGTGCCGGAGATGCGGCGGCCGGTGTAGAACAGCAGCGCGGCCTGCTGCTCGCCGACCAGCCGCGGCAGCGTCACGCTGAGGCCGAAGCCGGGATGGAAGCCCAGCCGGTTGAAATTGGCGCTGAAGCGTGCCTCGGCGCAGGTTACGCGGAAGTCGGCCACCAGTGCCAGGCCCAGGCCGGCGCCGACGGCGGCGCCTTCCACCGCGGCGACGATGGGCTTGCGGTTGCGGTAGAGCTTCATCGCTTGTACATAGAAGCCGGCCGGGTCGTTGGCGATCTCGCCCTGGCCGGCGCCGCTGAAGTCGGCGCCCGCGCAGAAGGCGCTGACGCCGGAGGCCAGCACGATGGCGCGGCAACTGGCGTCGTCGTCCAGTGCCAGCAGCGTGTCCGCGAGCCGGTGCATCACGTCGGCATCGACAAAATTGTGCGGCGGACGGGACAGAACGATGCGGGCGACGTGGCCGTCGCGGCTGAGCTGGATATCGGCGGCGGATGACATGCGGGGCGCTCCTCTGTGTTGTGGGCCGGTGCAAGAGCCGGCGGAGCCCACAGTATTCGCGCTGCGGCGCGTCGCCGCTATACTCGGATTTCGCTTACTGAAATTATGCGGAGATGGCCCGGACAGCACCCGAAGCCCCCGAAGCGGTGTCGACGCGCCGCGTGACCCACCAGACCGGCCGCTTTACCCGCGATACCGCCGGCAGCCAGTCACTGGAACGGGGGCTGGTGCTGCTGCGCGCTTTCCGCGTCGGGACCACCAGCCTGACCAATGCGGAACTGGCGGCGCGCACCGGCCTGCCGCGGCCGACCGTCAGCCGGCTGACGCGCTCGCTGGTGGACGCCAGCTTCCTGCGCTACGACGTCAACGAACGCGCCTACCGGCTCGCGCCGGTGGTGCTGAGCCTGGCCGATGCCTTCCGCCATGCGAACCGCGCCGCGGAAATCGCGCTGCCGCTGATGCGCAAGGTGGCCGAGGCCGACAAGGTCAACGTGGGACTGGCGGTGGGCGACAAGCTCGACATGGTGTACCTGGCCTCGATCCGGCATAGCCTGGACAGCGTTTCGCGCACGCGGCGCGTGGTGCCGGGCACGCGCGTGCCGATGGAGCTGACATCGATCGGGCTGGCATGGCTGGGGGCACAGCCGGACGGCGTGCGCGAGGACATGCTTGAAGGCATCGCGGCGCGGCAGGGCGAGGCCTGGCCGGCCATGCGGGCGCGCGTGCTGCGGGCGATCGGGCAGTCGCAGCAACGCGGCTTTTGCACCGCCGCCTACCAGCAGGGGCATTTGCTGGCGGTGGGCGCGGCGTTCCGCGGCCCCGACCAGCAGCTCTATGGCCTGAACATCAGCTTCCCGTATTCAGCCAGCGAGCGCAGGCGCGACAACGCCCGCTATGCGGCAAAGCTGGCGCGGCTGATGGACGATATCCAGTCCGCGTGGCAGCGCGCCGGCGGCGGCTAGCGCCGGCTCAGTACACCGGCGCCATGCCGGCGGGCCGGTTCTTGAAACGGCGGTGGACCCAGTAGTACTGCTCGGGCATGGTCGCGATCTGCTTTTCCAGGAAGGCATTCATGCGGCGCGAATCCTCCTCCACGGAGCCGGACGGAAAGCCCTCCAGCGGGTCGAACACGCGCAGGCGATAGCCGCGGTAGTCGGGCAGCACTTCGGTAGTGAACGGGACCACGCGCGCGCCCGTCATGCTGGCCAGCCGCGAGGCCGACGTCAGCGTGCAGGCCGGCACGCCAAAGAACGGTACGAACACCGAATCGGTCAGGCCGAAGTCCATGTCAGCCGCCAGCATCACCGGGCAGCCGGCACGCAGCGTGCGCACCACCTGCTTGCCGCTGCCGCTGCGCGGAATCATCTCGGCGCCAAAGCGCCCGCGCTGCGCGCGCGCGATCTCTTCCAGCATCGGGCTCGACATCCTGGTGTACAGCGATGCGACCGGGTGGCGGATCGAATAGAACATGCAGCCGGCTTCGATGCCGACGAAGTGGAAACCCAGGAAGATGGTCGGTTGCCCGGTGCAGGTGGCCAGGTCGATGCGGCTGTCCAGTTCGATCAGCTTGTCCAGCTGCTGCGCATCGCCGAACCATTGCACGCCGCGCTCCAGGTAGCTGCGCATGACATGGCCGAAATGACGCCGTGCCAGCCGATGCCGGGCGGCTTCATCCATGTCCGGGAAACACAGCGCCAGGTTGGTCAGCACGATCCGGCGCCGGCGGCTGGGGATCTGGTACAGCAGCTTGCCGATGCCGTCTCCCAGGCGCGCGGTCACGCCGTAAGGCAGCGCGGCAAAGAATTTGAAGACAGCGACGACAAGTGCGGCCCGGAGCCGATGGGTCATGAGGATCCTGTGGAGCGATGGCGGCAGCGCGGCGTTCCGGCGCGCGGCTGCACAGCGATGATTGGGCGCCACGGCAGGTGGCGGACGAGGGCGGGCGGGGCGCGCGCGGTCGGCAAGAGCGAAGGCTGGCGGCCCGGCACGTCGATTGGGCAACGCCTGGCGCGCACGGTGTGCGCGCCGGAAATGTCGGAACGGGGACAAAGGCGCACAGTTGCGCTGGCCCGGTGCGAAGGGCGCACTGTAGCACGTTGCGCCAAGCTGGCTTGTACCGAGGTGTTACAACGTCGACAAAGTGTCCGCCACGCACCGGTGGCGGGGCATAGTCTTGGCGGCTGCGTTGTCGCACCGCTGAAGCGCTGCGCCCTCAGTGCTTCAGTTCGCCCAGGTAGTAGTTGATTTCAGCCAGCAGGGTGTCGTGGAATTCCGCCGGCAGGCCCCGGTCGTCGGTCAGCGCCAGCAACTGGTCGACGCGCACGCGGAAGCGCCGTTCCACCCCGGCCTGGGCTGCCGGCGGCAGCCCGGCGGCCAGGGCGGCGAGCAGTTCCCGTATCACCAGCAGGCGCGCGCCATACTGCACCATGGCATCGCCCTGGGTCTTGAGGTTGGTGGCCAGCAGGTCCGGGTTGGCCGGCGCCGCGGGCGCGGTGACGGCAGGCGCGGGCGGCACGGCAGGCGCTGGCGCCAGGTTGTGGGCATCGTTGGCGGCCTGGGAGGGCGCAGCGGCGCCGAGTATGCGGGACAGCAGGTTGATCCTGAACATCGGCGGGGCTCCCGAGGCAATCGTGAAGACCGCGTGCATGCGCGCGGCTGGCCGGTTTGGCTGGCTTGCCAATCTTGGGAGGGCGCGGCGGCGCTGACAGTGCGGCAGGAGACAATGCCTGCCACCGGCGCGCTCAGGCCACCGTGCTCGCGGCCGCCTTGCGGCCCTTGCCGGCCCGCGCGGGCGGCATGCACATGCCGCAAACGTAGTGCCGGCGCGGGCCATTCGCCTGGACCACGTAGTCGCCTGCGCAGCGCCGGCAGCGTGCCAGCTGCAGCATGCCGTTCTCGTGGAAGCGCACCAGCGTCCAGGCGCGCGTGAAGCTGAGTTCCGCGGTTTCCCCGGTGACGGAGAGCTGCTCCCGGTAGACGCGGTAGCCCGACAGTAGCGCGCGGATACCCGCCAGCCCGCCGGCGTCGCGCATGAAGCGGTAGGCATTGAGCAGCATCGACGCATGCGCATTGGGCCGCCACGTCACGAACCAGTCGGTCGAAAAGGGCAGCATGCCCTTTGGCGGCGATGTCCCGCGCAATTCCCTGTACAACCGGACCAGCCGCCCGCGCGGCAACGACAGCGCCGATTCCAGCACCTGCAGGCGCGCGCCCAGCCCGATCAGTTCGATGGCCAGCTGGGTCTGCTCCACGTCATGCAGCACGCTCCTGGCGGCGGACGGCGGGGTTGTGGCAGTGCGCAAATCCATCGTCTCCCAGGTTTGTTTTCGCTGAATTGCGATGGATTTTATGGACCTCCGTTTAGTTATGACTCTGATATGAATCAAGAGGCGCTTTCATGCCGGGCGTGTAGGAGGAGTGCCCACACGCTATAGGACGGACGCCGATTTTGCCGTGGCACCCATGCGCTACCCTTCAAGAACACGTAAACGACTCGGGAGCGACCCATGGCTGCGAACTTCCTCATCAGGCAGACGCCCCAAGGCTGGGAACTGACGGTCGAAAGTGCACGCAAGGGCCTGGTTCATTGCGAGGATCGGGACGTCGCCGTCAATATCGGCAAAGCCGCGGCAAAGCGGCGTGGCGTCGGGCTGATCATGCAGGAAGACCAGGACGGCAGCGGATCCGCGCTGGACTTTGCGGAGTCACTCGCCGCCTGAGGCGATGCATCATCGGGATCCAGGCCGGGTCCCTTGCAGGAACATCCGGGGTTTCTCCGGCATCGCAAGGATGCCTTACAAAGGCGGGCGCTTTTTACAGGGCGCCCGCCTTTGCGTTGGCTTGCGCCGGCGTGAACTGCAAGCCGCGCGCGGCCGCGCGACATGCCTGCCGCAGTGGAACGGAACTTGCGCCCTCAGGCAAGCGGTGCGGCGCCGCTGCATGCCGGCGCCGCAGTTTCCATTCCGCAGTTCCGATCGGCAGGAGACGAACCATGCATCCATTCCGGAATCAAGGCAGCAGCTCTTGGTGGCGCGACGAAGAGGCGCCGCACCGCGAAGGCGCGGACGACCCGCGCGGCTATGGCGAAGGCCGCTACGGGCAGTCTGGCGGGCCGGCCCGCGACTATGGCGAAGGGCGCTACGAAGGCCGCCAGCGCCATGGCGACGATGTGCGTGGGCAGGGCTATTACGGCAGCCGCCAGGGTGGCCGCGAAGACTGGCAGCGTTCCGGCCAGCGCGCGCCGTGGGACGAAGATGAAGCGTGGCGCGCCAGCGGCCCGGACCAGGGCGGAAACGTGCGCGACGAGTGGGGCGAAAGCCGCCGCGGCGGCCAGGCCATGACCGGGCGCCAGGGCGGCATGGCCTCGCACCGAAGCGAGTATGACCGGGGCGAAGGCAGATCTGGCCAGCCGTTGCGTGGGCGCGACCGCGTCGGCCCGAAGGGCTACCAGCGCAGCGACGAGCGTATTCGCGAAGAAATCTGCGAACGGCTGGCCCATGCGCGCCATGTCGACGTGCAGGACGTCGAGGTCGACGTGGAGGGCGGCGTGGTGCGGTTGAGCGGGAATGTCCGCGATCGCCACCAGAAATACTGCATCGAAGACATCGCCGACGACGTATTCGGCGTGCGCGAGGTCCATAACGGGATCCGGATGGGCGCGGCCGGGCCGTTCGGCGTCTCGGGGATTTCAGAGGGTGTCAGGGAGGCTGCAGGGGATATGCGCCGCACCGGGTCCGCCGCAGGCGGGCGCGGCCATGTCAGCGGTGTCAGCAGTTCGGGCAGCGCGACCGGGTCGAGCGCCAGCAGCTATGGCGGCGGCATGGAGGCGGGCAGCGGCGGCCCGGGTGCCGGCCGGGACAGCACCGGCGGCACGACGCGCATCTGATCTGCCACGTTATCTGCGATAGGCGATGAGAAGGGGCGCGCCGCTGGCGCGGCCCCTCTGCCGTCTGGCTCAAGCGTCGCGGCGCGCTCCTCCTGCTGCTCCTTTAAGTGGTTCCTCCGGCGGCAAGCGATCGTCTGCCTCGCTGCGCGGCTGCGCCATGCGGCGATGCCGCTCGGCCAGCACGTCGGCCGGCGTGACCATGGCAATCGCCGCACGCAGCTTGTTCTGCCACCCGGTGATGACCTCGCCTTCGCCGCGCATCATCGCATCGAAGCCGCTGCGTGCCACATCGGCCGGGTCGGCCTTCTTCTGCTGGGCGATCCTGGTGTCGAGCAGGTCGGCCCGCTCGAAGAACTCGGTCTCGGTCGCGCCGGGCATCAGGCAGGTCACGGTTACGCCGCTGCCCTGCAATTCGTGCCGCAGCGCGTATGAAAACGAATCCAGGAACGCCTTGGTGGCGTTGTACACCGCCTGGTAAGTGCCGGGCGTGAAGCCGGCGATCGATCCCGTGATCAGGATGCGTCCGCTGCGCTGCTCGCGCATGCGCTGGCCCATGCGGTGCAACAGGTGGACCGTGCCCGTCACATTGGTTTCCAGCACGCGCTGGATGTCGGCAAAGTCCTGGTCCAGGAACGCGTGGCCGAGGCCGCGGCCGGCATTGGCGCAGAGCACGTCGACCCGGCGGTTATCGACGGCCGCGCACAGCTGCTCCACGCCCGCCGGCGTGGAGAGGTCCGCCACCAGCGCCTCCACCTGGGCACCCTCGTCGCGCAGTTGCGCGGCGGCCACTTCGATTTGCGGCTCATCGGCGGCGATGACGAGGTCATAGCCGTGCTGCACGCAGCAGCGCGCCAGTTCGTAGCCGATGCCTGACGAGGCACCGGTGACCACGGCAAGCAGGCCGGCGCGGGCCGGGGATGGGGAATTAGAGGGAGTATCAGCCACGATGGCCTCCGGGGACGGGCAGCGGAGGGCATTCTTACCGCCGCGTTGTAAGGTTTAGCCACACGTGGCGCCAGCCTGCAGTTGCCTCAGCCCACGCGCCGCCAGGCATGTATGCCGAACCAGACGCCCAGCAGTGCCACGATCGTCGCCAGCAGCGCCAGCGCCGCGCATGCCGCCGGGGCGAGCGAGCCGAACCAGGCAAAGGCATCGGTACGCCGCCACAGCACCCAGGCGAGCGTGGCGGCCATCAATACCAGGGCGGTCTGCGTCAGCGCCTCGACCACGCGCATGGGGCCGCGGGCGGTGCTGTCCAGGGGATCGCGGCGGGCTTCGGCCGCAGTGACTTCGGGATCTTCCATGGCGCTGCGCGCAGGTGCGCCCAGGGGGCGGATGACATGGCGGTGCAAATCCCGTTCCCGGACGGGAGTCACGCTGGCCAAGGCTCCAGGCCGGTCAGAACACGCCCAGCGCCACCCCTGCCGCCAGGCCCTCGCCCAGCGCCGCGCAGCGCGCCAGGTCGTCCGCTTCGATCTGCTTGGGGGCCAGGATGCGCTCCGGCGTCTGCGCGTGCGTGCAGACGATCAGGCCGGGCGCAACGGGGTTGAGGCGCCAGCCGGTGGCAATGCGCTCGACCTGGCGCAGTGCGTTCTGGCCATCGCTGCCGGCGCAGATCATGGTGGCGTAGGGGCGGCCGTTGATGCGGTCCAGCGCGGGGTAATAACAGCGGTCGAAGAAGTCCTTCATCATCCCCGCGATGGCGGCGAGGTTTTCCGGCGTGGCGAACAGGTAGCCGTCGGCGGCCAGCACATCGTCCGGGCCGACTTCGGCCGCACGCTTGAGCACCACGGCGACGCCTTCCTGCGTGCGCGCGGCCGCGGCGGCGGCCTCGGCCATCTGGCGGGTGCCGCCGGTCATGGTGTGATAGACGATCAACAGCGTTTTCATGCTTGCGGGCAGGTCGGGGTGCGCGGATCACTGTAGCACGCCGGGCACCAGTGGCGACCTGGGAACTTTTACAACGCGCCGGCGGACTGACCGGCATGGGTGTCGGCGTTAAAATGTGGCGCCCGTGCAGTTTTTGCCCCCCGGTCCAGGAGTCTCCAAGATGCTTTCGCCGCGCTCGTCGCTTTCCCAGCGTTCCCTGTCCGCCGCGCTCGTGCTGTTGCTGTCGCTTGGCTGCGCGGCAACCGTGCAGGCCGCGCAGGCTGGGGATGAAGCGCCAAAGCCGCGCGGGCGCGACGAGGCCCCCGAAGCCCCGATCGCCTGCATGAAGGCCGTCAAGGCCGCGCTGCCCAACCCCGGCAGCTTCAAGTGGGTCGGCGCCAAGACCCGCAAGGTCGCGGAAGACGCGTACAGCGTAGTGGGCGACGTCGAGTACCTCGCGCAGGACGGCGCGGTGCGCAAGGCCAAGGTCCAGTGCGACGTCATGCGCGCGCCGGGCAACCAGTTTGTGGTGCCCAAGGTGCGGCTGCCGCAGTAAATCCGGCCGACAGCCCAGGCAGTGCCGCCTTTCGCGGTGTGCCGCAAAGAAATGTGGATGCTGTCCATTTCCTTTGCTAGTCTATGTGTACGGCATCCACAAATGCCGGTGCCGGGGATGGTGGCCGCAAACGCTAGGAGACCCTGAATGAAGACCGAAGCACAGAAGGAACACCGCTGGCTGCAACGGCTGGCGGGCGAATGGATGGCCGAAGGCGAGGCCGTGATGGGACCGGACCAGCCTGCGCAGAAGTGGCAGATCCCCGAGAGCGTGACCGGTATCGGCGAGCTTTGGGTGCAGGGCACGGCGCAGGGCGACATGCCGGGCTGCGGCCCCGCCACTACCGTGATGACGCTGGGCTACGATCCGGCCCGCAAGCATTTCGTCGGCACCTTTATCGGCTCGATGATGACCCACCTTTGGGTCTACGAGGGCGACCTCGATGCGGGCGGCCAGCAACTGACGCTGCGTGCCGAGGGACCGGACTGCTCGGGCAATGGCCGCACGGTCCAGTACCGCGATGTAATTGCCTTCAAGGATGACAACGAACGGACGCTGACGTCGTTCATGCAGGGCGAGAACGGCGAGTGGACCGAGATCATGAAGGCGACTTACCGTCGCAAGCGCTAGCGCGGCGCCCGCTCCTGACGCTCAGGTGCGCTCACCCGCGGCGTGGGCGACGCGCGCCATCCGGCGCCCGGGACCGCCTGGCCCGCGATGCTGGTCGTCATGCTGGCTGTCCTGATCGCCGTCCTGCTGGCTGTTCTGCTGGTTGCCCGGTTGGCTGTCCTGCTGATTCACTGGCCGGTGCCGTTCCGCCTTGTTGCGTTCGGCATTGCGCCGCCGCCGGCGCCGCAGCACCAGCAGCAGCGATGCCGGCAGCAACAGCACCAGCGCCAGCAGGGCAAAAGTCGCCAGCCCCGGGTTGCGCGCCGCGGCGGCAACGCGGTCGACCAGGAAGGCCGAGATCACGATGCCCGGCAGCATCCCCAGCGCCGTGCCCACCAGGCAGTCGCGCAGGCCGATGCGCGAGGCGCCGACCACCAGGTTGACCAGCGAGAACGGTGCGATCGGCACCAGCCGCAGCACCACCATCGCCAGCACGCCATGCCTGCCCAACTGGTGGCTGACCCGGTTCAGCCGCCGGCCGCCGAAGCGCCGCACGGTATTGCGGCCGAGCAGGCGGCCCGCCAGGTAGCCCGCGCCGGTGCTCAGCATGGTGCCGCCCAGCGCCAGCGCGGCGCCGTAGAGCGGCCCGAACACCACCACGGTCACGAGGATCAGCAGCGTCACCGGCAGCATGGTCACGGCACCGGCGACGTATATCCCCATCATCGCCAGCGGCGCCATGGGCATATCGTCCAGGCGCTCGACCACGGCCAGCAGCGCGCGGAAATCCGCCCATTCGCGCAGCGGCGTATAGCGCCAGGCGAAGGCGAGTCCCGCCAGCACCAGCGCCAGCGCCACCATCACGCCGACCCGGCCCATCACGCGCGGGCGCGCTTCGTGGCTGACGAACTCCGCCAGCACCTGGTCGCTGTCGATGGGCTCGATCGGGTCGAGCAGGTGGTCGGCCGGCGACGCGGCATCGAGGTCGTCCGGCAGCGGCGGCGCATAGTCCTCGAGCGTGCGGCCATCTTTTTGCTGCAGCGCGCGGATGGCCGCCAGCAGGCTGCGCGTTTCGGCCACCTTGGCCTGGAATGCCTCGGGCGTGACGTCCAGGTGCTCGCCCAGCAGCCGCGCCCGCATCGCCGCGATGGCCTCGCGCACGCGCGGGTCGCCGCCCGAGGTCACCACCACATTGCACTCGGTGTCCAGTCCCAGCGAACGGTTGCTGAGGTTGGACGAGCCGATGGTCAGGAAATCATCGTCGATCACCGTGACCTTGCTGTGGATGTTGACGCATTCCGGCAGCAGCCCGGGGATCGTCGGGCAGTACAGGTGGAAGCGGTCCCAGCTGTCCGCCGCGCGCAGGCGCCGGTACAGGCGCGCGCGCAGCACGCCCATGCTGTGCGCCTCCAGCCAGCCGCTTTCGTTGCGCCGCGACACCAGCACGATATCCGGGCCGTCCTCGCGCCCCAGCCGTCCGGCCAGCGCCTTGGCGATCTCGCCAGAGCTGAAGTACTGGTTCTCCATGTAGATGCTGTGCCGGGCCGAGGCGATGGCATCGCGCATCAGCATGCGGATCTCGCTCACGCCTGGCTCGTCCTCGCACACCGGCATGGTGCGGGCGATGCCGACGCGCACATCGGTCAGTTCCGGCGCCAGGCTGGGCGGCCAGGGGTCCGAGGAGGTTGCCGCCGGCGGGCGCGGCCTGCGGCCCGTCGCGCGCAGCCAGCGCGCCGCGCACAGCATGGCGAGCGCGGCGGCGGCCTGGCCATCGAGCGCGCAATGGACGTCGTGGAAGGGCGGATAGGGCTTGCCTTCGGCAACGCGCAGCGGCGCGCCTGGCGCGTGGCTGTTGTCGTCCCAGCGGCGCAGCGTCAGGTCCAGCCCGCCGACGAAGGCGACCTTGCTGTCGATCACCACTACCTTCTGGTGGTGCGACGCGCCCGGGGGATGGTTGCCGTCGAGGCGGAACGACAGGTGCCGGTGCGCCTGCCAGTGCGCGCTGGCCGACGGCAGCCATTCGCGCTCCATCGCCATCACCATGGCGTAGTCCCAGCTCAGGATGTAGATGCGCAGTTCGGGACGGCGGTCGGCCAGCGCGCAGAGGAAGTCGCGCAGCCCGTCGGGCAGGCCGTCCTGCGCGCCTTCGGGCACGAGTTCCATGCGGCTGTCGATGTCCCAGCCGAGGATGAAGATGGTGTGCTCGGCGCGCGGCAACGCTTCGCGCAGCGCGCGGAAATAGGCATCCCCGTCGACGAGCATGGCAAAGCGCCGGCAAGGTTCGACGCACCAGCAGTTGCGTCCCGGTTCCAGCTTGAACGGGGGTGGTTCCTGCAATGCATGCGAAGTGTCCGGCGGTGGCTGCGTGGCCGTGCCAGGCGGATTCGGTGGCGACATTTCGAACGCTCAGGGGGATAAGCCTCAAGCGTCGCGCAAGTTCCATACCGGAGGGTGGGCCGGGGGACCGGGGAGCGTTGCCGCGATGGAAAACGGCGCACACCGCTACGGGAATGACGGTGAGGCGGGCGCGCTGCGTGGACGATGCATCCGCGACATGTGTGCGCCGATTGTTCAACGCTTGGCCGCAGGTGTCCGCTTTACCTGCTTTTGTAAGAAGCGCACTGCCGGCGCATGGGGCGCAGGCAATTCTTACGGTGCCTGGCGGCGCCCCGGGCGGGCAATGCCCCAGGCGTCAAGCAGCGGCTGGAAGTGCGGCGAGTTGTCGCGTGCGGCCGGCGTGACCTTGCGCGGCGGCGGCAGCGGCCTGCCGGTCAGTACCAGCAAGCTGTCGGCCTGCGCGGCCATGTCCGGCTCCCCCGCATAAGCGACGACGCCCATCTGGCGGGCCGATTTCAGGGCGCGGGTCAGTTCCGCGGCACTCAGGCGGCTGGCGGCGGCAAGCCGGTGCCGGGGCATGGGCCCCTTGGCACGCAGGCTGTTCATCAGCGCCAGCACGCATTCCCGGGTGGTTCGATCCATGTCGCTGCGTCAGAGGATTGGGCATCCGCCTGACCCGTTGGGGCCATAAGGATGCGGGAATCCATTCTTCCGCAAGGGTCATAGCTTTGCCAACCCGATATGACACTTGTTCACATTCTGTGGCGTGTCCAGGGAAGGCTTTCAAAGCATGGGGAGGCCTTCAGTGCCGGGTTTGCGGATTGCCATATGGAAGCCGGTGTTCCGCGCCGCCGGCCACCCCGGCGGCCGCGTTCTGGCGGCGCCATCGGCGGGCCTGCCTGGCATGCACATCGGTAGCCATTTCGTGTAATTCGGCGATCCTGGCCTCGAGCGGGTCGGGATAGATGTCGAGCGGGCGGAACCTGAGGATTCGGGACATGACGGGTCTCTGTAAGTGCCTGGTCTTAGTATTGGCACTGAACCCGTCAATTGCATGCTGCAATTTCTGCGCCGTTGATCTAATTCAATGTTGACCGCGCAATGAACTATTGCCGGCGATGGCGAGAAATGCCGGGAGCGAATGCCGGGAGCGGGCTGGGCGTTTCCAGCCCCACCGTACCGGATTCAATGCCCCAGGCGGGAGATGGCCCTGGGGTCGCGGCAGTAGATCTTGCGCTCGCGCACCAGGCCGTCGCGCCCATGGATGCACAGCGACACGCCCTCCTGGCGCGCCCGCATCCAGCCCGCGGCGATGGCGGCTTCCTGGGTCGGAAAATGCAGCGCCGTGGCTTCCTCGTCAGCGCCCATGCCATCCATGCCATCCATGCCTTCAATGGTCAGGGCCCATTCGCCGTCGCGGGCGGCATTGTCATTGTCGGTTGCGGCAGGAAGCACGTGGATGCTGCGTGACGTCATGGCGGTCTCCCGGGAAGTGGACAGGTGTGGACCTACATTTCTAAGCGAAGCCGCGGCGCGCGGGTATCGGTCGCTGTCCTACACCGCGTGGACATGTCGCGCCGTCGGCTGACATCGGGGTAGGACGAAAGCCGACTTTTCGCGCGGTTGGCGGTTGCTACGATCCAATTGCCGGTTGGGCATGAAGCTGCCCGGTCAAGCCATCCCGAGCTATTCCATCCTGGCGGCGCATGCCGCTTCCACACGAAGCAAGGAGATCGTCATGAGAAAGCTGTTCGCACTGTTTGCCCTCGCTGGCGTGATGCTGGTTACGGGCTGCAACACCATGGCCGGTGCAGGCAAGGATATCGAACGCGGCGGCGAGAAGGTGCAAGGCGCGGCGGAAAGCACCAAGCAGAAAATGTAATCGCCTGCCGATCGCAGGCGCAGAGGACAACGGCCCGTGCTCCAGGCACGGGCCGTTTTCGTTCGCGGGAATTTCCGAGCGCGGATCTAGTGCGCGGCCGTGACCGCCACGCGTTCTTCGTCGGTGCGGCTGCGGCGCCAGCTTGCCGGCGGCAGGCCGAACTCGCGCTTGAAGGCGCGGCTGAAAGCCGCCTCGGAGTCATAGCCGACCGCGCCGGCGATCTCGCCGATCGAGCGGTTGCCGCTGCGCAGTTCCGCCGCTGCGGTGCGCAGGCGCCAGTGCGCCAGGTACTGCATCGGCGGCTGTCCGAGCAGGTCGGTAAAGCGCTGCGCCAGCGCCGAGCGAGACAGGCCGACGTTGCCGGCCAGTTCGTCCACTGTCCACGGGTAGGCCGGGCGCGCATGCATGCGCGACAGCGCACGCCCCACGTAGCGGTCGCGCAGCGCGGCGAGCCAGCCGCTTTCGTTGTCCGGTAGCGTGTCGATGCAGCGCCGTACCGCTTGCACGAACAGCAGTTCCGACAGCTTGGCCAGCACCGTGGCGGTGCCCGCTCGCGGCTCGGCGGCTTCCGAGGTGGCGAAGGCCAGCGCGGTGGCAAGCCATGCCGATTCGATGCCGTTGTCGAGCCCCACTTTGAACAGGCGCGGCAGCGAGGTCAGCAGCGGGTTGCCCATGGTGTCGTCGAATCCGAGGAAGCCGCACACCATGCGCGTGGTCTCGCCACCGCCGCCGTACGACACGCGCATGACTTCGCCCGGGCTGTTGCGCAGCATGTCCGCGACCAGCGGCGCGGACTGCACCGGCTGCAGGTGCAGGTCGCTGCCCAGCACGTGCGGCTCGCCCTGCGGCACCACCAGCAGTTCGCCGCTCTCGACGCGCACGCCCGGCCCCGTGCTTCCGACCAGACGGGCCCAGCAGACGCCTTCGGTAATCAGGTGGTAGGAGACGACGCGATCGGTGCCGGGCAGGAAGGCGGCGCGCAATTCAGCATCCGCTTCAGACACCAGGCACCACGGCGACTTGAATTCGCCGTTGAGGAAGACCGCGCCGCTCAGTTGCACGGCGCGCAGCAGGTCGGACAAGGCATCCATGGTCACTTTCCTCCAGATCCGGTGTTTCGCGCAAGAAAGCCGGACGCCCGATCATACGGGCAAGGGGACCAGGCTCCGATACTAGCACCGTGCTACGGGCCGGACAACGGCAGCCGGGCACGGATCAGACAAGCCGGAGACAACACCATGGAAACAGTTACCGCCCCCGATGCCAGCGCAGGTGCGCAGGCCGACTGGCTCGCACTTGCCGCGGCGCTGGGCCGCACCTTCGACACCCGCGCCCCCGAGATCGACGCGAGCGGGCAGTTCGTCAGCGCGAACTACGACGACCTGCGCGCGCACCGGTTCTTTGCCGCCGCCGTGCCGCAGGAACTGGGCGGTGCCGGCCTGTCGCACCAGGAGCTGGGCAGCGTGCTGCGCGAGCTGGGCAAGTACTGCGGATCGACCGCGCTGGCTTTTGCCATGCACACGCACCCGGTAGCCACCGCGGCATGGCGCTGGCGCAACCAGAAGGCGCCGGTGGAAGGACTGCTCAAGCGCGTGGCGGGCGAGCAGATGGTGCTGCTGGGCAGCGGTGGCTCGGACTGGCTGCAGGGCAGCGGCAAGGCCACGCGCGTCGATGGCGGCTTCCGCGTGGACGGGCGCAAGATCTTCGCCAGCGGCGCGCCGGTAGCTGACCTGTTCATGACCTGCGCGGTGTATGACGATCCCGAATCCGGCCCAACCGTGCTGCATTTCGCATTGCCCATGAAGACCCCCGGTGTGAGCGTGATGTCGAACTGGCACACGCTCGGCATGCGCGGCACCGGCTCGCACGATGTGATGCTCGAAGGCGTGCTGGTGCCCGACACCGCCATCGCCGCGCGCCGCCCGCAAGGTGTTTGGCATCCGATGATGCATACGGTCTCGATGATCGCGTTGCCGCTGATCTATGCGGTCTACGTCGGCATTGCCGAGGCAGCGCGCGACATTGCGCTGCAACTGGCGCGGCAGCGGCGCCTGAACGCGCATGCGGTGGAAGCGGCCGGCCGCCTTTGCAACGAAGCGGAAGCCGCGCGCATGGCGCTGGATACGATGTTCGACGCCGCGGCGGGCCAGGCGCCGGGTGCGGTGACCACCAACCGCATCATGTGCGGGCGTACGCTGGCGGCGCGCGCGGTGCTGGCGACAGTGGAAGCGGCCATGGACCTGGCCGGCGGTGCCGGCTTCTATCGCGACGCCGGGCTGGAGCGCCGCTTCCGCGATGCGCAGGGCGCGCGCTTCCATCCGTTGCAGGCCGGTGCCCAGCAGGAGTATGCGGGGCGCATGGCGCTGGGCCTGGATATCGATGCGCCTCCCGGCGAGGTGCGGCAGGCCGCGCAATGATGCCCGCACCAGCCCCGCTGCCGTTTGCCACCGAGGCCTGCAACGACAGCGGCTGCGATGACCTGGGCGGGGCCTCCGGCGGCATGGGCCACGACGTCCGGGCACGGCGCGCGCTGCGCGACGCGCTCGGGCAGTTCGCCACCGGCGTGACGGTGGTGACCGCCGCGGATGCGCAGGGCCTGCCGGTGGGCGTGACGATCAACGCCTTCACTTCCGTATCGCTCGCGCCGCCGCTGCTGCTGTGGTGCCTGGCGCGCGCTTCCGGCAGCCTGCCGGCGCTGCGCGCCGCGCCCTGCCATGCGATCAACGTGCTCGGCAGCGGGCAACTGGCCTTGTGCCGGCGCTTTGCGGACCGTGATGTCGACCGCTTTGCCGGCGTCGACTGCCGCCCCGGGCCGTGCGGCACGGTACTGCTCGCCGGCGCGCTGGCGACGTTCATCTGCCGGCACCGCTCGGTACGCTCGCTCGGCGACCACGTGGTGTTCGTGGTCGAGGTGGTGGCCTATGGCACAGCGCCAGGTGCGCCGCTGGTGTTCCATGGCGGCGGTTTCGGCGAAGGGGTGGCGCGCATCGACGCCGGCGCGGCCTAGCGCGGCCTAGCGCAGCACCCGTGCTCCGCGGGCCTTGCCGGCGATCACCAGCGCAATGCCGCCGAGCACGGCTACCGCGCTGACGGCGAGCCGCAGCGTCAGCCTTTCACCCAGCAGCACGATGCCGCCCGCCGCGGCGATGACCGGCACGCTCAGCTGCACCGTCGCGGCGGTGGCCGCGCGCAGGCGCGGCACCACCGCATACCAGACCACGTAGCCAAGCCCGGACGTCACTGCGCCGGACAGCAGCGCGTACACCAGGCCCGCACGATCCAGCGAACGCTGCGCCTGCATCACCGCGGACAGCGCCAGCGCCAGCGGTACCGCGCGCAGGAAATTGCCGGCCGTGGTCGTTACCGGATCGGCATTGCGCCTGCCGTGCAGCGAATAGATGCCCCACGCGACGCCAGCCAGGATCATCTGCAGCGACGACAACAGCGGCGGCGTGGCCAGTCCCGGCAGCAGCAGCCATACCAGCCCGGCAAGCGCGAGCGCCAGGCCGATCCATTGCTGCATGCGCAGCGGCTCGCCGGCCGCCAGCCCGTAGCCCGTCATGGTGGCCTGCACGGCAGCGAACAGCAGCAGCGCGCCGGTGCCGGCGCCCAGGCGCAGGTAGGCAAACGAAAACGCCGCGGCGTAGCAGAACAGCGCCAGCGCCGAGACCCAGTTGCCGGCCAGCGGCGGAAACCTTGCTGCCGTGTCCGCTCGCAGCACGCGGTGCTGCACCACCACGATGACCCACAGCACCGCCGCCGCTGCGGCGACGCGCGCCAGCGTAAAGCTGGCCGCGTCGATGGTGGTGCCTTCCAGCGCCACCCGGCATAGCAGGGAATTGCCGGCGAAGGCCAGCATGGCCAGGGTGGTCAGCAGGATGGTGTTCGCACTCGGCATGCGCGCCAGGGGTGTATGCACGCTAGACAGAGCGGCTTGGGCTTAGGCCGCGGGCGGCGTGTCGCCGATGGCGAACGACGACAGGTGCTCGATCGCCCGCACTAGCGCGGAATGGTCCCAGCCGCTACCGCCCAGGCCGCCGCAGACATTGAACAGCTGCTGGCACGAGGCAGTGTTCGGCAGTCCCACGCCCAGCTGGCGTGCGGTGGACAGCGCCAGTTCCAGGTCCTTCTGGTGCAAGGCGATGCGGAAGCCCGGGTCGAAGGTCCGCTTGATCATGCGTTCGCCATGGACCTCGAGGATGCGCGAACTGGCAAAGCCACCCATCAGTGCCTCGCGCACGCGCGCGGGATCGGCGCCGGCGCGCGCGGCCAGCACCAGCGCCTCGCCGACGGCCTCGATGGTCAGGGCCACGATCACCTGGTTGGCCACCTTGGCCACCTGGCCCGCGCCGACTTCGCCTACGCGCACGATGTTCTTGCCCATCAGCTGCAGCAGCGGCAGCACGCGGTCGAACACTTCCTGCTTGCCGCCGGCCATGATCGACAGCGTGCCGGCCTTGGCGCCGACCTCGCCGCCGGACACCGGCGCATCGACATAGTCAACGCCCAGCGCCTCGATGCAGCGCGCGAACTCGCGCGTGGCGATCGGCGAGATCGAGCTCATGTCGATCACCGTGACGCCGCCCGCGGTCTCGGCAAGGCCGTCGGCCACGCCTTCCTTGCCGAACAGCACCTGCTCCACATCCGGCGTGTCGGGCAGCATCAGGATGATGGTGTCCGATTGCCGCGCCAGCTCCTCGGCGCTGCTGCAGGCCTGCACGCCAGCATCCAGCAGGTCCTGCGGCACGCCGCTGCGGGTATGGGCGAACACGGTATGCCCGCCGTCGACGATGTGCTGCGCCATGGGCTTGCCCATCACGCCAAGCCCGATAAAGCCGATCTTGCTCATGACAGTGTCCGGTGGTTGTGTCGGAGCGCCGCGCAAGGGCGGTCGCATAACTCTGATCATAGTCAGTCGCACGCCGGCAAGGCTGCGGATAGTGCGCTGGCCGGACCAAAAGAATAAGCCCCGCGCCACATTGGCAGCGGGGCTGGTCGCGCGCCGGCGAGACTTAGCGGCAAGCGGCATCCCTGGCCGAATCGCCCGGACGCTGGCCCAGGATCTCGCGGATGCGGGCCAGGTACTGGTCGCCAACGGTCCGGTGCATGCGCGCGGCCTCGGCGGCGAACTGGCGCCGGCCGGGCGGGCGGATGCCCAGGCTGCGGCAGACCGTCGACAGGTAGGGCTTGCGCTCGCGGCCCAGGCGCAGCGCCACGGTCTGCAGCGCGGCATCGCCGATGCGCCCGCGCAGCCAGGCGAGCACCTGGCGGTCGTAGTCGTTTTGCACGCGGATCAGGTGTTCCATGGCCAGACTCCTACTGTTCATCCATACAGTTACTGTAAATATATACAGTATCCGGACGGATGCAAGAAAAGTCTGCGTCGATTTAGCGCCGCGCCGGCGATCCTTGCGGCCAAGCCACCCCGGGCATGCGGAATACCGCGAGGCCCGTTACTCCCCTTGGTCGCAGGGAAGCCGATCCTCTAGCATTGATACGCCGGCCAGGCGAGCAACTGCCTGAAGTAGCGGCCACCAGTCAAGTGACGGTTACGAAGCTCCAGGAGGTATCGGATATGTCTGCCACAAGGATAGAGATGTGCGACCAGGATGGCGACGGGGTATTGACCATTCGGGACGACGGCGCCGAATTTTCAGGAGTCGCGCTTGAGCTTTCGAATCTCTTCGGTGAAGACGTAGTCGCGGATCTCGACAAGCACCAGTTGCTCAATTGGTGCGAGACGGTCGCCGCCCACCTTCGCAACCAAGGCGTTATGCCGAGCGAGTGCGCTCCGGAGGGCAGCGTCAACAAGACCAGTCAGAGCCGGACGAAAGAACAGCCTGGCGTCGACGAGCTTGTGCAGACGGCGGCATCCTGATTTGATTCAGTGGCCGGGCGCGGCAAAACTGCCGTAGGTGGCCTTGCGTGGCCTTAATTTTGCGAGCGCCTCTGCCTGCACGGCGGCACAAGCGATGCCGTCCAGGAGCGGCACGTCTGCCTGCGCGGCAACCGCCGGGACATAGCCGCACAATGCGGCAGCCACGGTGACGACCACGTCCGCGCCGTCGTCCCGGCTGAGCGAAGTGATGGCATCGCGCATCATTGCGCCGACTTCTTGCGCAAGTCCGGCGCCGTATGGCGCTGCCGTTTCGATGCCGCGGATACCGGCCACGCGCCCGGCATAGCCGTATGAGGCCGCAAGTTCTCCGTACAACGGCGTCAAGGCGCGGCCGACGGTCAACAGTCCGATCCTGCCGCCCATCATGCTTGCCGTTGCCAGGGCCGCTTCGGTCGTTCCGACAACAGGGACCTCAAGCATCTGCCGCAATGCATGAAGGGCAGTGTCCATCGAAACCCCCAGAATCACGGCCTCGACATTGGCATCCAGCGTCCGGGCCATTTTCAGCAAGCCATCGATTGCAGCGGCATTGTCCACGCGCGACCGGATAACCGCGGGACCTGCGGCGTTGGTCAGGCCGAAAATCTCGCACGCGTCGCCGGTGGCCCGCCTGGCTTCTGCAAGCATGCGGTCGGTGATGTGCTGGCTGGAATTGGGATTCAGGAGGGCGATACGCATGGGCCTGGACTTGTCAGTAGCCGTCGATGATGCCGGCAAGTTCAATGCTGTGTCTCGTGGGAGAGGAGGCGAGCCGCCAAACGACGGCGCCTGATCTTCGCCTTGGTACTAGGCCTGCGGCATGCCGCTGGCCGCGCCCGCCTGGATCAGCAGCACGGCATCGCGCTTGTCTAGCAGGTGCTGGCGCAGGATTGCGGCAAGCCGCTTGCCATCGCGGGCTTCCAGGGCCACCAGCATCTCTTCGTGGTCATGGATGGCGCTGTCCCATTTCGGCTTCTGGTAGTTTGAACGGAAGCGCAGTGCCTGCAGCTTCCGGTTCACTGACAGATAGGTCTGGCGCAGTGCCATATTGCGTGCCGCAAGGTTGATGCGGTCGTGGATCTGGTGATTCAGGTTGTAGTAGCCGGGCAGGTCTTCGTTTGCCCTGCACGCCAGCATCGCGTAGTGAAGCGCCTTGATTTCCGCCAGTTCGACAGCGGTGATGCGCGCGCAGGCCAGTTCGCCCGACAAGGCTTCCAACCCGCTCATCAGCTCGAAGGTATCCAGTATTTCGTCCGTCGACAGCCGGGATACGGTCGCGCCGCGATTGGGAGAGATATCGATCAGCCCTTCGGCGGCGAGCACCTTCAGTGCCTCTCTGAGCGGCGTGCGCGAGATGCCGAGGGTCTCGCACAATTCCCGTTCATTGAGCTTGCGGCCTGGCTCCAGCACCCCCTCGACGATAAATGTCCGCAGGTGCGCCACCACCATGTCATGAAGGCGCTGGCGTTCGAGCTTGGGCAGGACCGGGGCTGGCGAATCCAGGCCGCGGGCGTCTTCTTTTGGCATTCAAAATTCCTTACGCGCGTTTGCATGCGATTCTAGCAGACACATCACGGAAACTCAAAAATCCGTGTAATTCCCGCGTAAACCCTTGTAATACCGGGTTTATGGCGGGTAAACGCTAGCTCGGACAGGCCGATTTCTCACGATTTCCTCTGCTAAAGTATTTTGCATTCAAAACTCAATCGGAGGAGTCAAATGCTCAATCTCAACTTCCATCCCGCTGGCCGCCACTTCCTGCAGATCCCTGGGCCGAGCCCGGTGCCCGATCGCATCCTGCGCGCCATCAGCTACCCGACCATCGATCATCGTGGGCCGGAATTCGGCGCGCTAGGCCTGAAGGTGCTGGATGGCATCAAGAAGATCTTCAAGACCGAACATCCGGTGGTGATCTATCCGGCTTCGGGCACCGGGGCCTGGGAAGCGGCGTTGTCTAACACCCTGAGCCCCGGCGACACCGTGTTGATGTTCGAGACCGGCCATTTCGCCACGCTGTGGAAGAAGATGGCCGAGAACCTCGGCATCCGGCCCGAGTTCCTTGGCTTGCCAGGCGTGGAGGGCTGGCGCCATGGGGTGCAGGCCGACATGATCGAAGCCCGGCTGCGCGCCGATAGCGCGCATGCGATCAAGGCCGTGTGCGTGGTGCACAACGAAACCTCGACCGGCGTGACGTCGGATATCGCCGCCGTGCGCCGCGCCATCGACGCTGCCGGACATCCCGCGCTGCTGCTGGTCGACACCATCTCGGGGCTCGCGTCGGCCGACTACCGCCATGACGAGTGGGGCGTGGACGTGACCGTATCGGGCTCGCAGAAGGGCCTGATGCTGCCGCCGGGCATCAGCTTCAATGCGGTGTCGCCCAAGGCCATCGAAGCGTCTCGCACGGCCCGGCTGCCGCGCAGCTTCTGGGGCTGGGACGAGATCATCGAGATGAACCGCACCGGCTACTGGCCCTATACGCCCAGCACGAACCTGCTCTATGGCCTGTCCGAAGCCCTCGACATGATCCTGGAAGAGGGGCTGGACAACGTCTTTGCCCGCCATCAGCGCCTGGGCGAAGCCTGCCGCCGCGCAGTCAAGGCTTGGGGCCTGCAGATCCAGTGCGCGGACCCCGCCGTCTACAGCCCGGTGCTGACCGGCGTGATGATGCCCGACGGCATCGATGCCGACGTGGTGCGCAGGAACATCTACGAGCGCTTCAACATGTCGCTCGGCGCCGGCCTGGGCAAGGTCAAGGGCCGCATGTTCCGCATCGGCCATCTGGGCGACTGCAACGACCTGACGCTGATGGCGACACTGGCCGGCTGCGAAATGGGCCTGAAGATCTCTGGTGTGCCGGTTGTCGCTAGCGGCACGGCTGCCGCCATGGACTATCTCGCCGCGCACACCACGCCGCTGTCGCTCCAGGCTGCTGCCTGACGCAGCCACCTCCATCCGGGGCGGGGGCGGGCGCAGCGCATGCGCAGCGCCCCCCCGCCAGGCTGATCGCAACGGATCAGCACAGCACTGCCGTACCTGACAAAAAAAGAGAGGAGACGCTGTGGATACAACCCTGCAGGCAGGAGAAAGGATCAGGTCGTTCGAGGACGCGACCTATCGCAAGGTGAGCTGGCGGCTGGTGCCATTCCTGATGGTCTGCTTCCTGATCGCTTATCTCGATCGTGTCAACGTAGGTTTTGCCAAGCTCCAGATGTCGCAGCAGCTGGGCTTCAGCGAAACCATCTACGGGCTGGGCGCCGGTATCTTCTTTATCGGCTACTTCCTGTTCGAGGTGCCCAGCAACCTGGCCCTGCACAAGTTCGGCGCCAAGGTTTGGATCGGCCGGATCATGATCACGTGGGGGATCCTTTCCGCGTGTTTCGCCTTCGTGCAGACGCCAGCCCAGTTCTACACGCTGCGATTCCTGCTGGGGTTGGCCGAAGCGGGCTTCACGCCAGGCATCGTGTACTACCTGTCCTGCTGGTACCCGTCGCACCGGCGCGCCAAGATCATGGCCATCTACTGCATGGGATCGCCGCTGTCAGGCATCATCGGCAACCCGCTCTCCGGCTACCTGATGGGAAGCATGGCCGGCGTGGCCGGCTGGGGCGGCTGGCAATGGATGTTCTTTATCGAGGCGGTGCCGGCGGTGTTGCTGGGATGCTTCTGCTTCTACTACCTGGACAACTCCATTGCCAAGGCCAAGTGGCTGACCGGCGAGGAGAAGCAGGTCCTCGAGCTGGCCAAGACCGAGGATGTCAAGGCGGCGGACCCGCAGGCACGCGTCGGCAAGGTCTTCACCGATCCGCGCGTCTGGCTGATCAGCCTGATCTGCTTCTGCTATGTCACGGGGCAGTATGGCATCACGCTCTGGTTGCCCACCTTCATCAAGTCCACCGGGGTCAGCGACCCGTTCCATATCGGCTTGCTGAGCGCGATTCCTTACATGGCGGCGATCGTCTCGATGTATTTCTTCGGGCGCAGTGCCGACAAGCATCGCGAGCGCCGCTGGCACCTGATCATCCCGTGCATGATGGGTGCGATCGGCTTCCTGGCCTTGCCCTGGGTGATGCACAACACCGCGCTGTCGCTGGTGTTCCTGTCGATCGCGGCAGCCGGCATCCTGACCTGCACGCCGCTGTTCTGGTCGCTGCCGACGGCCTTCCTCAGCGGCGCGGCGGCAGCCACGGCCATCGCCATGAGCAACTCGATCGGCAACCTCGCGGGCTTTACCAGCGGCTACATGATCGGCTACCTGCGCGACGTGACCCAGAGCGGCAACAGCGCGTACTACATGATCGCCGGGATGCTGCTGCTGGGCGCCTTCTGCATCTGGACAATACCCGCCCGGCTGGTCAACCGATAGCCAGGCAAAGCGGGGCGCCGGCACCGTGCCGCAGCCCCGCCTCTCGCTCACTTCGCCAACCTTTCGCGCCCTTGCCGGCGCATGGATCCCCTCATGACAAACTCGTATGAACCGGTGCCGGACGGGCCGGGCCAGCACGCGCCGTTCAGCGTGGTGGAAGCCACCGTTGCCGATGCGCATGCCGCGATGCGCGACGGCAGGCTGACGGCGCGCCAGCTGCTCAGCGCATGCCTGGACCGCATCGCGGCCTATGACCAGCACGGTCCCGCCCTGCGCAGCATCCTGCAATGCAATCCGCACGCGCTGGACGAGGCCGGACGGATCGACGCCCAGGCCGGGCGCAATCCGGCGCAGGCGCTGGCGCCGCTGCACGGCATCCCGGTGCTGGTGAAGGACAACATCGAGTGTGCCGGCATGGCAACCACTGCCGGTGCCGCCTGCCTGCGCGACAATTTCTCCACCGACGATGCCTTTGTCATCCGCCGCCTGCGCGAAGCGGGCGCGATCGTACTGGCCAAGACCAACCTGCACGAGTTGGCGTCCGGTGGCGAGACCGTCAGCACCTTGTCCGGCCAGACCCTGAACCCCTATGACCTGACACGCACGCCCGGCGGCTCCAGCGGAGGCACCGCCGCCGGCATTGCCGCCAGCTTCGGCTTGCTCGGCATCGGCACCGACGGCGTCAACTCGATCCGCTCGCCGGCGTCGGCAAATGGCCTTGTCGGCCTGCGTCCGACCATGGGACTGACCAGCAGGGCGGGGCTGGTCCCGTGCGGGCTGACGCAGGACACCATTGGCCCGATCACCCGCACCGTCGCCGACACGGCGCGGCTGCTCGATGTCATTGCCGGCCATGACCCGGCCGACCCTGTCACCAGTGCCGGCGCGCCCCACATTCCGGCGAGCTATGCCGCCAGCCTTGACCGCGACGGACTCAAAGGCGCGCGGATCGGCGTATTGCGCCACTTCTTTGGCGACCAGGCGGTGCACCGTCCTGTCAACGCAGTCATGCAGGCGGCGCTTGCCGTTATCGCTGCCCAGGGGGCCGGGCTAGTCGCAATCGAAGACGCCATCAGCCCGGACGAGTTGCTGGCCACCACGCTGGTGCACCACTACGAAATGGAGCGCGATCTCGACGCTTACCTGCAGCGCACTTCATCAAGAGTGCCGGTTCGTTCCATGAAGGACATTATCGCCGCGGGCAATGTCCATCCGAGCGTGGCGGGCACGCTGGATACCGCTGCCGCGCTAAGCGGGCGGGAAGGGGAGTACCGCGAGCGCCTGCAGCGCCAGCAGGCATTGCGGGAGAGACTGCTGGACCTGATGGCGCGTCATCGGCTTGACGCGCTGGTGTTTCCGCACCAGCGCCGCCTGGTCGTGCCGGTTGGCGAGACCCAGGCAGAGCGCAATGGCGTGCTCGCGTCGGCCACCGGATTTCCGGCCATTGTCATTCCGGCCGGGTATTCGCCGCCGGACGGCAATGCACCCCAGGGGGTGCCGGTCGGGCTGGAATTCTTTGGCCGCCCCTACACGGAACCCGTGCTGATACGGCTCGCCTATGCCGCGGAGCAGGCCTTGCGCGCCCGCCGGCCGCCGCAATCGACACCCGCCCTGGAATAGCGGCACGCGTCGGAACGAAGTTTTATCGCTGCTCTGCAAACGCCGGCCAGACATGGCGTCGACCAGGTCGCGGGCACACCGCGACGACTACCTCGATACGAGGAGGAGACAAAGATGGGCGCAGAAACCGTAGTTCAATCGCCGAATTCCCCACAGCAGCACGAACTCGACCGGGCCATGGACGGCATCGGCGTAACGGCGTCGCACAAGAAGATCATTTTCCTGATCATGCTGGGGGTGATGTTCGACGTGTTTGAACAGAACGCCGTCGGCCTGATCGGGCCCATGTTGCGAGAGCAGTGGGGCATATCGGTCGCCGAAATCGGCTTCCTGAATACCCTGACCTTCAGTGCTGCCGCGCTCGGACGCATCGGCTCCGGCTATATCGCGGACCGCTACGGCAGGCGCACCATGCTCAGCGCCAACCTGCTTCTGTTCACGCTGGGCGCCATCATCTGCGCGCTGGCACCGAACTATGGCGTGCTGGCAGCGGGCCGCTTTATTGTCGGCATCGGCCTGGGCGGCGAGATATCCATTGCCGTGACCATGCTGGCCGAACTGTGCTCGACGCGATTCCGCGGCACCGCGGTGGGCATGGTCAGCGTTGGCAGCGGCGGGCTGGGCAATATGCTCGCACCGGCGTTCGGCCTGGCCGTATTCGCCATGTTCCCGGGGCCGGACAGCTGGCGCTGGCTGTTTGCCTGCCTGGTGCTGCCGGCGTTCTTCGTCGTGTTCTACCGGCGTTTTATCCCGGAAACGCCACGCTTCCTGCTGTCCAAGGGGCGCGTGGACGAAGCTAACCGGGTGCTCTCCGTCCTCGCATCCGGCCGCCTGGGCAAGCTGCGCGGCGAGCCGACATCCTATATCAAGGCTGCGGTGCACGATGACGCCCCGCGCACCAGGGTGGGCCTGAGCGATATCTTCAAGGGCCGGCTGGGGCGCCGCACGATCGCACTGGGCATCGCGGTATCGATGACCTATGGCGCGCAGATCTCGGTGCTGACGCTGATGCCGACCATCCTGATGTCGCAGGGCTACACCATCTCGAAGAGCTTTCTCTTTACGATGGTGATGCAGAGCGGCAGCCTGTTCGGGGCGCTGGCGGCGTCATACTGTGGCTACCATTTTCCGCGCAAGCGTGTGCTGACGTTCGGCGCAGGGCTGGCCTGCGCGGCGGGGCTGTGCTTCGGCTTCCTGACGTATAACGTAGCGCTGGTGCTGCTGTTCGGTGCTGCCTTTACGTTCTGCGTGGTGTTGCTGAATACCTCGATCTGGATTTTTGCGCCGGAGCAGTATCCGACCCACGTGCGTGCATTCGGCACTTCACTGATCCTGGCCCTCGGCACGCTGGCGGGAGCGCTGACGCCGCTGATCAGCGGCCGCGTGTTTGAAAGCTACGGCGTTGGCGGCATGTTCAGCATGCTCGCTGCGATGTATGCGGTGTTCGCGCTGAGCGTGCAGTTCGCGCCCGAGACTTTCGGGCGTGCGATGGGCGAGACGGCCGCCGATGATGAAACCGGCACGGCAGTCGGCGAGAGCGCAGCCAGTGCAAGCAGGTTGTAAGGGCGGTCCGTTCCCCCCAGCGTGCGCTGTGGGCACGCTGGGGCGAGCGGCTCCTCGTCCGATGTTTATCATTCTCAATGAGACCCTAAAAGGCATGAATTCATCCAACATTGACCGGGTTGCGCAGGCGCTGCTCTCCGCGCGACGCGAGGGCCGTTGCGCCGACGCGGAGCTTATCGCCACCGCGCTTGAAAATGCGGACCAGGCCTATGCCGTTCAGGCGATCGTGGCGCGAACGCTGGCCTGGGAAGACGCCGGCACCGCGTACTGGAAATCAGGAGGCGCCTCGCGTGACGCCACGCTGACGCATGCGCGGCTCCCGCCAGCCGGCGTCTGGGCCAGTCCCGCGCAGTCCGGCGACTGGCCATTCACATGGCGCGGCATCGAGGCCGAAATCGCGCTGCGGCTCGGGGCCAGTGTCGACGCGGCGCAAGCTGCCGGTCTTGACTACGCCGGCGCGGCGGCGCTGGTTGACGCAATGGCGGTGTCCATCGAGGTGGTCGATTCGCGCTGGCAGCAAGGCCTCGCGGCGCCGGCCCTGCTGAAGCTTGCCGACTTGCAGTCCCATGGCGCACTCGTGCTCGGGGAGTGGCAAGCCTATGCAGACCGGGACTGGGCAACGCAGCGTTGCCGGGTAAACATCGGCGCCGAAGCGATCGAGCGCCGCGGCACCCATTCAATGGGCGATCCGGCTTACGGACTGCTGGCGTGGCTGCGCCATGCCACGCGAGAGGGGCGGCGCGTGGAGGCTGGTACGGTTGTCACCACCGGCACGTGGGTCGGCATCCTTCCGGCGTCCGAGGGCGACCTCGTGACCGCCGAGTTCGAGGGCATCGGATACGCTTCGGTCCGACTCTGAAGAGGACTGGCTGTGGAATGCGCCTCCGGGCGGCAACAGACTGCCTGGCGGCCTCTGCGTGCGGGCAGGCTCTCGCTCGGGCGAGCCTTGGCTCTCCCGCTCGGAATCTGCCTGACGAAGCAAAGCAACTGCGCGCTTTGCCGCAAATAGCGACAGGTAGATATGAACTCGCGCATCCGCCCTGAGTTCCAGCAGTGCCGCGAGGTAGCACTTCTTCACAACTTCAACAGGGAAGCCCGTCTTGAGTGAAATGCTCGCGACAACCTGATCGTCGTCCTCTGCCCTCATAGTGCCCCCTCAGCCTCGTGACACTTGCTCACGCGGCTAGCGCTTGACCCGGCCCGTGTGGGCGTCCGCCTGGCGGAGCGCCTCGTGACTCTACCCGGTCGTTGCAGTGCAGCACCGTTCCAACAACAGTGAGCGGGCGGCCCGAGGCCGATGACACCCTTCTGGCAAGGCAGCATCGGGGACCCGACTTGCCTGGACGAAATATTAGGTTCGGCCAGAACAACTGTCCACCTGACATTCGTCCCTGGGCCAGGCAACTTGCGCGAACAGCTGTACGAGCACGAGCCGCGCCGCACCTTACTTCTTCGGGAGTGGCTCCCGCCAGGCCACAATATGCTAACGTTAAACCATACGATAGCCGCAGGGGGCAACGGGCAGCGACCGCTCTGGTCGCGCATGCCTGTTCGGGCGGCTCCCCCAGGTTATCGATCCGTTCAAGGAATCAATGCTGAGCCGGAGTCCGCCCCGCGTGCTGGCGGACTCTATTTGCGCCAGCAGGACAAGTCATGATGGAAAGCCACAGGCGCGCTGGCTACTATGAGTTCAAGGCTTATACCCAGCCACTAAGCAACGGCAAGCACCAGGGATTCGTGCTTGTCCGTCAACACACGATGGTGGGAATGCAGCAGTCAGTCTTTCGTGCGGGACGGCCGTCGATGGCGGAAGCGGATGCCTTTGCCCTGGCCGAAGCCCGCGTGGACGATCTTATCGTCCTGATCGGCAGTGGCCGGCTGCCAAAAGCAACGCTGGTTCCACCTGGCTGACGAACGCAGCCATCGAGCGCTTCGCGGTGCAATGCACAAATTGCGCAAGGAGCCAGTGCAACGAGGTACACGCCCGGCACAAATTCTTGCCTGATGCGACGTTCCCGGATGAATGTGAATAGAGCTGTCGTAAGCCAGGACAAATGACAGGGAGCCGTGAAGCCTATGTCCAAGACCATCAAGAAGCGGTATCTGAAAGCGCTCAACCGGCGCCTGAAAAAGGAGTCGGCAGGCAGGTTCGACACGGTTTTCGTCTTTTATCCACTGGGCGCGAAGCCCAAGAAGGCCACGGGCGTCACGGCCAGTGGTCCTGCCGATCCGCAGGTCCTGGCCGTCATGGA
This sequence comes from Cupriavidus oxalaticus, assembly GCF_004768545.1. NCBI lineage: Bacteria > Pseudomonadati > Pseudomonadota > Betaproteobacteria > Burkholderiales > Burkholderiaceae > Cupriavidus > Cupriavidus oxalaticus. The sequence continues at coordinate 2,221,595 of NZ_CP038634.1, forward strand.
CGCAGTCCAGGCCCGTGTGTTCGCCAAGTTTGAGAGTTCGGAAAAACTCGCGTAGGCGGAATGCCGGCCGTGAAACCGTCAATGTCGTCCGACTGGTCGGCCTGTGCTCCGGAAGCGCTTCCACAGCTTTCGCTGATTGTCCCGATCGTCGGCCACGCGTGCCGCCAGGAAACCGCGCGCGTAGCTCGCGCCGGCGGAGGCCTTGCGATGGTGCTGCTGCAGATGGCCTAACAGGCCATCTGCCACCGCCATATCGTTGCCCCATCCCAGGTCATCCTGCAGCTTCGCCAGCACGCGCCGATACGGATTCAGGCGCTTTTGCCTGAAGAGGTCGGCGAAGAATTCGGCAGCGTAGCGCAGCTTCTTTGCCGCGATCCTCGCGCGGTGGCGGCGATGGGCATCGAGCTTGTGAAGGCCTCGACCCCGGCGCGCGAGCTTGCGATGACGCTTGCGCAGGACGCGATCGGCGAGCACGGCAGCAGGCCTGCCAAGCTGTTTGCGTGTGTCGTCGGACGCATCGCGCCATGGGGTCGCCGTGATCCAGTGATCGAGCGCAAGGGCGACCCGTGCGTAGCGCGGCGACTGTACCGCGGCTGTCGCCTTGGCATGGCGGGCCTTCGCGATCTCGGCCGCCGCCGCTTTGGTTTCCGCCATCTGCTCGCGCTTGTCCTTGCCTGCGTCAACCTGCGGCAGCGTCGAATGCGCCAGCACATACCAATCCCGGGATTCACCGAGTTCGTCGGCAATCCACTTCACTTCATCGGCGAGCGCTGCCGGCAGCGTGATCACATCGTCGAACATGTCGAGCGCGGAACGGAAGCGGCGCAGTCCCACCCGCATCTGATGCACGCCTTCGGGTGAATGTCCCGTGGCTACCAGCGGGGCATTGGCATGTACCTGGTCCAGGCAGCTCTGCAGTATCTTGCAGATGGCCTCCTCTACCGTGTCATTCCTTTTCAGTGCGATCGGCCGTGCCTTGACCGCCGAGCGGTCGCCAGATACCAGCAAGTCGTAGCCGCGGTCGCTCTTGCTCTGCATGCTCAGGCTCATCGGTAGCTTGTCGATGAGTCGCAGCCCGAGTTCGCTAAGGCGCCGGGGCTCGCCCTGCTTGAGTTCCAGTTCAAGCTCGGAGAAGGTGCGGGCCTGCGCCGCCGCTGTGATTTTCCCGCTGTCCAGCGCGAGTTCTATCTCCTCGCCGCTTTCCAGCTTCAGCGTCCACAACTTCCGTGTGACCGTGCTTCGGAAAATCGGAACCAGCTGATCCGGCAGCGATCCGTTCTTTAAGAGATGAGAGAGTGCTGAAGACTTCGGCACTGCAGCCCGCAAGGCCTTGAGATCGGGCTTCGTCTCTTTCAGCGCGGACTCGTACTCTTCGCGCTCGAAGAATCCGCCGCGCCGCTCGCCGGACGACTTGAGGGTCTGCGTGATCTGGTCGCCATTGCGGCGGACACGCAGATCGGCTCCGTTTCGCCGCAGGAGGAAGTCCGGAGTGTCGAAGTATTCGCTCTCCAGAGCCTGTTCCTGTTGCGAATCCGGTTCCACATCCAGGAGCGCAGGTAATTCGCGCATGGCAGCGCCCTGATTTGCCGCCAGTTCGAATTTCAGTTCCTTCTCCATGGTATTGCTCCTTGTACAGGACGCTTCCATTACTGAGTGGGCGGCCGTCCGGGTCCTGCATCGGATTGCCCGATCTGCGCGTTCTTGTCCGCGAAATGCCGGTTCCCTTGGCCTCGTGGCCGTACTGTGATCAGTTGGTCGGCGCAAAAATCGTGCCGTCAGGCGGCACGCGGCGCTTCGCAGCGAACCAGGACGAACTACGGCAAGTAAGCGGGAATCCGGCGGGCGATTGGCGGATGCCCGGCTACGCGGAAAGTTCGGCCAGTATCGCCTGCCGCACGTTCCTGACATGCGCCACCCCGGTGGCTTCGGCCTCGTCCGGCTCGCCTGCCAGCACGGCCGTCGCGATGCGCCGGTAGTCCGCCAGCCGCATCTGCTGGAGCGACGCGAGCCGATGCTGGGCGTGGACGATCGGCATCTGGATGGTGGGAAACAGGCGAATCAGCTCGCGGTTGCCGCCCATTTCCAGCAGCGTCCGGTAGAACTGCCGCCTCGCGCCCGCAAATGCCGCGGTAGCGTGCGCTTTTTCCGCGGCAGCCAACTGCTGAACCGTGGCGCGCAGAGCCTGGGCATGGTTGCGATCGGCACAACCGCGGGTTGCCGCGCGTGCCAGCAGTCCCATCATGCGCTCCGCCACGTCGAGAACATCCAGGGTGTCCTGCATGGTCAGCCGCCGGATGACCGCGCCGCGATGGCGGGGCAATTCGACGATGCCCTCGGCGGCAAGCCGCTGCAAGGCTTCCCGCACGGAATTGCGGCCAACGCCGAATTGCGTCACCAGATCGGTTTCGACCAGCCGTTGGCCGGGCACGAAGCTGCCGAGCTCCAGCCCGCCAATGATGCCGAAAAAGACGGTGGCGGAGGCGCTCCGGTCAGGCTCGCCGGTGTCGGCAGGCGGGGAAGAAGGAGGGAAAGATGTCGCAGGCGTCACGCGGGCATTCTAACAGCAAGCTGTCGGACGTTGACATGGGATGAAATCATCCTACAATCTGATCCTCATATCCAATGGATCGGGAGACAACCGTGCAGGACACATTGCTGGATCTTCGGGGCAAGCGCGCGCTGGTGACAGGCGCGTCGGGCGGATTGGGCGCGCATTGTGCGCAGGTCCTGGCATCGCGCGGTGCCGAGGTGGTGCTTGCCGCGCGCCGTACTGACGCGCTGAAAGCCGTCGCGGAAAAGATCGGAACGGATGCGCGCCTGCAGTGCGTGGCGCTCGACGTCACCGACGGCGCTTCGCGCGCGGCACTCGTGCGCGATATCGAGCCCGTTGACATCCTGATCAACAATGCCGGCCTGGTGCGCGAGGGCGCGGCGCTCGGGCACGCCGAGGACGATTGGGATGTGGTGATGGACACCAATCTCAAGGGGATGTTCTTTCTCGCGCAGGCGCTGGTCCCCGGCATGCGCGAACGCGGCGGTGGCAGCATCGTCAATATCGCCTCGATCCTGGGGCTGCGACAGGCGGGCGGCGTAGTGTCCTATGCTGTCTCCAAGGCCGGCGTGGTGCAGCTCACCAAGACGCTTGCGCTGGAATGGGCGCGCTACGGCATCCGCGTGAATGCCCTGGCCCCCGGCTATATCGACACCGACATCAACCGGGACTTCTGGCAGACCGATGCCGGCAAGGCGCTGATCCTGCGCATCCCGCAGCGCCGGCTCGGGCAACAGGAGGACCTCGACGGGCCGTTGCTGCTGCTGGCCTCGGATGCGTCCCGGTACATGACGGGCACCGTGATCGCCGTCGACGGCGGCCATCTGGTCAATACGCTGTAAGGAGACCGACATCTTGCTCACCGACTATCCCACCGAAAGAAGCCGCAGCATCGGCGAGCGCGTCGAGCGCTTTGTCCGCGATGTGGTCGTGCCCTACGAGCGTGACCCGCGTTGTGAATCCCATGGCCCATCGCCGGAACTGGTTGCCGAACTGCGTGACAAGGCGCGCGCCGCCGGCGTCATGACGCCGCATATCCTCCCCGACGGCTCGCACCTGAGCCAGCGGGAGACCGCCGCGGTGCTCATGCGCTCGGGCTTGTCGCCGCTCGGGCCGGTTGCCGTCAATACGATGGCGCCCGACGAAGGCAACATGTTCTTGCTGGGAAAGGTGGCCACCCCGGCGCAGCAGCAACGATTCCTGGCGCCGCTGGTCAGCGGCGAGGCGCGTTCCGCGTTCTTCATGACCGAGCCCGCGGAGGACGGCGGCGCCGGTTCGGACCCGTCGATGCTGCAGACCACGGCGGTGAGGGATGGCGACGAATGGGTGATTCGCGGCCGCAAGAAATTCATCACCGGTGCCGAAGGCGCAGCCGTGGGCATCGTGATGGCGCGTACGGGAGATGGCGAGCGTGCGCAGGCCACGATGTTCCTGGTCGATCTGCCACACCCGGCCATCCGCATCGAGCGCCTGATCGACACCATCGATAGTTCCATGCCCGGCGGACATGCGCTGGTCGTGATCGATGACCTGCGCGTGCCGCACAGCCAGGTGCTGGGCCAGGCGAACGAGGGCTTCCGCTATGCGCAGGTTCGCCTGTCGCCGGCGCGGCTTTCGCATTGCATGCGCTGGTTCGGCGGCGCCGCGCGGGCGGACGAGATCGCACGCGCGTACGCGACCACACGCAAGGCTTTCGGCAAGCTGCTGATCGACCATGAAGGCGTCGGCTTCATGCTGGCCGATAACCTGATCGACCTTCAGCAGGCCGCCCTGATGATCGACTGGTGCGCGGGCGTGCTCGACGGCGGTTCGTCGGGGACCGCGGAAAGCTCGATGGCCAAGGTGGCCGTCTCGGAAGCGCTGTTCCGTGTGGCGGACCGTTGCGTGCAGATCCTGGGGGGGATGGGCGTGTCACGCGACACTATCGTCGAGCAGATCTTCCGCGAAGTACGAGGGTTCCGGATCTACGACGGCCCGACCGAAGTCCACAAATGGTCGCTGGCCAGGAAGATCAAACGCGAAACCCTGGGTGCGTCGCAAGCTGGCTGACCGGCTACGCCGGCGGCGCGCGATGCGGTAGTCGTCGACCCAGGCAATCGACGCCCTGGTAGCGCGATATCCCGTAGCGCGCCGGCCGAGCCGAAAAAATCCTTCAATGAGGTGCCATCACCTTTTTCCCGCAGTGGGATGCTGCGAAAGAGAGCGAGAAATGTGCCATTCGTTTGGCCAACGCAGCAACCTGAGGCGGCCAGGCGGGGAGTGTCGCCGATTATGTTCGCCGGCCTGTCGCGAACCGCGACACTGGAAATCCGGAACAGGGCCGGGACAATTGATCTGCCTGCGCGCAAGTCTATTTCAATTCGCATTGCATGCAGACTCCCGCTGGCATCCCCGGCGACGTCAGGGTATGCGAATTCCGTACACTGACGGGCAGGGAGGTCGTAGCGACGAGGGAAAAGCCGTAACGAGAAAAGAAGCCGGGGCACTTTGCGGTAGCAAGGACTGCGCGTTCGCAGCCCTCTGCACGTGCCCGCACCAGAACGGCAGACACCAGGTGCTTGGCAATACCGCGATCCCTATATCCGGGCAGTACCGCAACTGAACAGACGACTATGACTTTCGCGTGCCGCTCCGCTCCGGCGCAGGCGACAATGCGCCCGTCCATTAACGCAATGTGGAACATATCCGGAGACCACGAAGCGTTCTGCGTCAATCCACATTTGTCTAGCACCGTGGTAATTCCAGGCAGGTCCGCAGTGGTGGCGGATCGGATCTGTAAGGCTCTAATCATTGCTGCACCAGCGCCCGTCGAAGCGTTTTCTTCGTAATGCGCTTACTTAATAGACATCGGTTCCACAATACCGTCGCGTAGCTGTTTTGCCTACGTGTCCGAAATTCGCAAACAAGAAAGCGAGGGTAATTCCCTAAAAGGGATACATTTAAGGCGATTTGTTCGCCTCTCGAAGCCTTGTTGGCAAGCCCGTGGCACCTCCGACTTTGGAGTCGAAATAAGCACACCATCGGCCGTGGTGTGCGGAAGGCCGCGCTCGGTGGCGATTAGGTCGCGCAGCGTCGGGCGTTCGGGCCTGGCTAGCGCACTATCCTTGCAAGGACGACGCCACCCCAGATCCGGGAGCTATTGGCCGGGAGCTGTTGTCCACGCTGATGGCGAGGACCCGGCCGACGCCGGACTGAAGATGTGGCTTTGCGGGCAGTTCTCGCCGGCAATCCGGCAAGGATCGAATTTCCAGTCTTTCGCTGCGCTCCGATGATGCCGGCCGCTTCCGATCACGATGGCCCCGAGGACAATAGCCGGACCCTGCTGTACTTCGGCTGGCTGACGTTGATTGTCCATCTGGCAACGCCGGCCGGCTACCTGATTGATATCCAGGCGTCGTACCTGCTCAAGAATGAGTTGCACGCGACGGCGACGGAGATCTCGACATTCCGGCTGGTTACCGGAATCCCCGTGTACATCGCATTTGCCTTTGGCCTCGCGCGCGATCACTGGAATCCGCTGGGTTTGCGCGACCGTGGCTTCTTCCTGATTTTCGCTCCCATCACCGCGGCGGCATTCGTCTGGATGGCGTTTGCGGGCATCTCATACACTGGACTGCTCGTCGGGATGCTGCTGGCAATGCTGTCGTCCCGGTTTACCGCCGCCGCCTACCAGGGGTTGATCGCGCTGGTGGGCCAGGAAAAGCTCATGTCCGGGCGCCTGAGTGCGCTGTCGAACGTGGTCAGCTCCGTTCCCGTCGTGGCGGGTGCGTTCGCTTCCGGGTACGTGTCCGATCATCTTGCGCCGCAAGAGGCCTTCTTGCTGGTGGCGATGGTCACTTTGCTGATTGCGGTGTTCGGGCTCTGGAATCCCGCCACCGTCTTCGGTAATACGTACGACAAGCCGCAAGCCAGGCGCGCGGATTTCGTCGGGAATGTCAGGCGGCTGGTGAAGCATAAGGCCGTCTATCCGGCGCTGCTTATCTGCTTTCTGTGGAACTTCGCGCCAGGGGCGGCCACACCGCTGCAGTTCTACCTGGCCAATGAACTGCATGCATCGGATTCCGTCTACTCGTACTACAACGGGATCTTCGCTGCCGCGTTTATCCCGACATTCCTGCTGTATGGCGTGCTATGCAAGAAGGTATCGCTGAACAAGCTTCTGTGGTGGGGGACGATCGTCGCGGTGCCGCAGATGATTCCGCTGGCATTTATTCGGTCAGCCGATCTCGCGCTGGTATTGGCGGCACCAATAGGGCTGATGGGCGGGCTAGCCACGGCGGCATACTTCGATCTTGCGATGCGGTCGTGTCCACCGGGCCTGCAAGGGACCCTGATGATGCTGGTCGATGGTGTTCTCGCGCTCTCGGCGCGCGCCGGCGACCTGTTGGGCTCATGGATCTATAACACCGGCGCAGCGCACGGCTTTACGTGGTGCGTGATCGCAACTACGGTCGTGTACGCACTGATCCTCCCCTTGATCCCGCTGGCGCCGAAGGCATTGATCGCTACCCGGGACGGCGAAGCCAATCCGGAGGCTGCGGCCGACGCCAATGGCTAGCCGCAACCGGCAGGGCTTTCTGACCGGGGCGTCAGTGTCCCGCCCCCCGGATCGAATCCGGGGAAAAATACGCTTCGCCAAACTGCGGGCTGCTGTTCAGGCGTACCGGCTTCCCTTCATTGGTCAGCCGATCCGCCAGATAGGAGCCGGCCGTAAGGTCATGGTAGAACGCCACCGCCGGGTAGTAGCGCCGCGCATCGTAGGCGTAAAGCGACGATTGCATATTGGTTCGCCACAGCTGGCCGCGGGCATCGTAGTTGTCGGCAAGCACTGCCATCCAGGTGTCTTCATCCAGGTACAGCACACGCTTTGCATACTGATGCCGGAAGCCTGGCTTCAGTCTGGCTTCGAGCACCCAGACACGGTGCAGTTCGTAGCGGACCAGTTCCGGGGTCGCATGGTTGGGGCCCAGCAGTTCGGCGTACCTGACGCCAGGATCGACCAGCTTGTAGTTGTGGTACGGAATATAGATTTCCCGCTTGCCGATAATCTTCCACTCATAGCGCTCGCCGGAGCCGTTGAACAGGCGATCGTCGTCCACCGTACGGAAGCCGCCCGGCCCCAGCGGCTGGTCAAAGCCGAACTCGGGTGCCTGCCGCACCCGGCGCGTGCCGGGATTGTATTGCCAGGTCCTGGCCGTATCCGAGCCTTCGCGATCCCAGAAGTTGTGGGAGACGATGATATTGCCGCGCTCGCGCAAAGGCAGTTCGGTTTCCACGCGGGCGAAGGTCCGGTTGATCAGCGGCGAGCCTTTTTCAAACGCGGCGCCGTTGACGGGTGACCAGATGTCATATTTCCACTTGCCCCATGCGATCTTGCCGTCGCGATACACCACTGCCTGGTCGTAGACGGCTGATTCTTCGGCAATGGCGGAAGAGAAGCGGAGATTCCACATCAGCTCCAGCCCGCTCTTGGGCACAGGAAACGGCGCGGTGGGCGGATAGTCCTTGAGGCCGTTCGCGTCCGTCGTCAGCTGCGTCCTGGCGGCGTGGTGCTGGATCGCCTTGTAGACGGCATCGCCATAGCGGAAGTCACGATGGCTGGGGTAGATCGCCATCCTGAATGTCGTCGGGTACAGCCTGAACATGGCGAGCTGCCCGTCGCTCAGGTGAGCACGGTATTGCTCCACGTTCTGGGCCGTGATCACCGCCAGCGGTTGTTCCGACGCGTAGGGGTCAGGGTAGGTGTCGCCTGGCCGGAAAGTCAGGCCCGCGGGCGCGGCCTGCCATTTTCCGCTCCACGCGGGGATGCTGCCGTCCTTGTTGGCGGACCGTTCGGCACCCATCGGCGTGAGCGGGCCGTCCAGGCGCCTGACTTCGTCGGGCGTCATCGCGGCAAGGGAAGGTGCGTTCAACTGTGAGGCCGCTAGCACCGCACCGGCTATCGTGCACAGCACTAAGGTCTTGCTTTTCATTATCTCTCCTCCGATTTCAATGGCGTGATGGTCGTGCGCCGGCATCGGGCTGACGGGCTGGCGCGGGACGGCCTGCGATCAGGCATTGCTCAGCTCGGCGATACGCAGCACCAGCTTGCCTGGCGCCTTGCCCGACTGGACCAGGTCGAGTGCGCGTCCCGCCTGTTCCAGCGGCAGGCATGCGATGCGAGGCGGCCGCAAGCGCTCGCTTGAGATCAGCGACGCGATCTCGCGCAGCCGCGCGCCGCTTCGCATCTTGCTGTAGGCCACTGCGGTGCGCATGCCGCGCCGAGCGGCGTCGGCCGGGTCCGGGCCGTTGTCGCCATTGACCAGTGTCAGGATGGCGACAAGGATGCCGCCGGGCCTGAGCAAGTCCATGCCGTTCGGCAGGGTGCCGCAGCCAACGGTGTCCAGAACCAGGTCGACACCAGCGGGCGCCCATGCCTGCATGGCGGCAGCGATGTCGCCGCGATAGTCGATCGCCAGGTCGCAGCCGAGCGCTCTCAGTTCGTCGCGGCGAGCCGCGCTGCAGGTGGCAGCGGCAGTGGCACCGGCTGCGGTTGCCAGTTGCACAGCAAACGTGCCGACCGCACCGGCACCGCCATGCACCAGCACCGTCTGGCCTGGCTTGAGTCCGCCTTCGTCGAAGAGTCCCGTCCAGGCCGCCAGCGCCGGTGTCGGGACGGCGGCTGCTTCGGCAAATCCCAGGTTCTCGGGGATCGGGACCACGCAATCCCGAGAGACCGAAACGTACTCTGCATAGGAGCCCCATTTGCCTGCGCCAACCTCCGTTTGCGCGAACACGCGCTGGCCCGGGACGAAATCCTTGACGCCTGTTCCCACGGCCGCCACGACGCCGCTGGCATCGAAGCCGAGCACGAACGGGAAGCGGTATGGCATGAAGCGGCTCAGATAGCCTTCACGGCATTTCCAGTCGGCTGGATTCACGCCGGCGCAAGCGACGCGGATCAGGATTTCGCCGGCAGCGGGTTCCGGCCTCGGGACGTCTGCAAACCTGAGTACGTCGGGTCCGCCGGTACGGTCAATGACGACAGCGCGCATGCTTTTCTCCATCGCTTATCTTGCGGACAGGTCTTCGTGGTTCAAACCAGGGTGTGCCCACGGCGGGATCACGGGCGGTGGCAGCGTGCCCTGGCCATCAAGCGTGCGAACGTTCAACCCGTGCGCCAGGGGAAAGTGCAGGCTATGGGCGATGTGGCCGGTGCGCAGGCGGGCTGGAACGCTGCAGAGTGCAAGCGCTGTTTCCGCCAGGTACTCCACCGGTTCGGTTGGATAGCCGTCCGGGATATAGCGCGCGCTGCCAGGCGTGCGGATCGCCGTGCTTGGGGCTACGGCGTTGACGGCGATATTCTCGCCCTCCAGTTCCGCGGCAAGGCCCTCGGTGAACCGGTTGATGGCGGCCTTGACCGCGGCGTACACCGTTACGCCGCCGGCGCGGTCAAAGTCTGAATACGGGTGTGAGGGCGACAGGGCGGTGACCGAGCCGAGGTTGATGATCCACCCCGCGCCGCGCGTGCGCATCAGCGGGATCGCTGCACGGCTGAGCATGAAGGGAATGCGCAGGTAGTGCTCAACCGTCTTGTCGAATACTTCCAGCGGCATAGCTTCGACGCGGCTGTATTCCGCCATGCCAGCATTGTTGACCAGGATATCGAGGCCGCCCGCCGCGCTTGCTGCTCGTGCCACGAGGTTGTCGCGCTGCTCGGGGTCCTCCAGGTCTGCCGCCAGTGCCATGGCACGGCCCCCTTGCTGCCTGATCCGGCCAACTGTCTCGGCCAGCGTATCGGTTTCGTCCTCTGACTGGCCTGCGCGGCGGGCCGTGGCAACTACCAGCGCGCCCTCGGCCGCGAAGCGCTGCGCGATGGCGCGGCCGATGCCGCGGCTGGCGCCGGTCACCAGCGCAATCTTTCCTGTCAGTTTCCCGTGTCCGGTCATGGCGCGTATTCCTCTGTGCGGTTGTGGTTGGCAATCAGGCTGGTTTCGATTGGGCAGAAGGCATGGGAGATCGCCTGGACTGTCCATTCGGGAAACTCGGGGTCGAACCACCGGTCGACGCGGCCCCAATGGAAGGGGTGCATCAGGTATTCGCCCAGGAGGTCCTCTGCGCTGGCGAACTCCTGCTGCCAGACGTGGGTCCATGTGCCGGGCGACAGGACGCGGGCAAGCCGCCAGTTGAGGATGCCGGGCATGTACCCAGGCATGCGCAGCAGGTCCTGCTCAAGGCCGCGGACCTGCCAGTCAGGTGCTTCGGGCCTGACCCGGAACATCAGCGTGCGCCAGATCCCCTGGCGCAACAGGGGCGCCCGCAGTCCGTCCGAGATCGGGCTGTAGGCCACGCGATCCACCTCTGCCAGGCCGTCCAGCGCGGCAGCCAGGCCGGGGTCGTGGCCGGGCGGGCAGGACGCCACCGGGTCGAACTGCAGGTCGAGCGTGTAGTCGCCAGCGCCCCAGCTTCCCGCCAGGTTCCGGCCAATCGCAACCTGGCGCAGGCCTGGCAGGGTTTCGATCCCGGCAAGCAGTGCCTGCTCCTGTGTATTCGCCCCGGTGCAGATGCCGGGGTGAATTCTTATCTGCGCTGTCTCATGCCGCATCGCATGGCTCCTTGCGCTGGGGCAGGCCACATGCCGCATCGGCCATCACATGGCGGCGGCGGGTATCGCACAGCGTGCTGACTGTTGACCAGAAGGCGAGGGCCGGAGCGTCGATGCTGGCGCGCATGGCGTAATAGGCTGGCGCATCAGCCACTTGCCACAGCAGCCACAACGTATTGGGTGCATCTTCCAGCGCCACCGGTGGCGAAACCCAGCGCTGCAGCAGCGCCAGGCCCCTGGCGGCGCTGCCGGGCAGGTACTGGCTCTCCAGCAGGCTCAGCACAGTGGCCAGGTGCCGGGGCGCGAGCACGATTTCATCGAGTATGTGGATCATGGTTGTGTCTCGCGCGGCGCAGGCAGGGTGCAGCGAGGCTGCGATGTCGGCGCCGCAGACTTGCAGGCGGAATGCGCGGTCATGGGTTTCCCGTGGGTTGTCCCGTATGGGCATGGCGTTCATGGCGTGGCAACCTCCATGGCCCATGGCCGTGCGCAACCTGTCGCGCGGGTGGAAGTGCCGGGATGATTATGGAAGGCCCCGCCGCACGGGATCCCTACCCGGACGATCAACAACCGCTACCGAAGCAATCAGGACAAGCAACCATGAATGCCTACATACCGGGGAATCCCGTACCTGTTCCGGATGGCATGGTGCTGCGCTTGCTGGACGAGTTGAAGCGGCAGGGCGTCGAGGTGCCGCCTGCCGCCGGCGCATCGGCGCATGCGCCGCCCGCGCAGTTCACCGCGCTCTATCGCGCCGCGATCGAGCAGCTGGAAGCCCTGGTCGCCAAAGGCAACGGCCACCCTCCGATGCGCAAGCAGGAAGTGGACTTGCTGTGCCGTTGCGTGTTGAGCAGCCAGACGCTAAGGGAAGCGATCCGCTGCGCGGCCGACTTCTGCGTGATGCTGTACCCGCGCGCCGGTTCGCTCAGCCTCGGGCAAAGCGCGGGCCAGGCGGTGTTCCGCATGGATTCACTGCGGCGCGCAGAAAGCTCTGCGGCTTGCCTGGTGGACCTGACCGGGCTCTTCTTCTACATGCTCCTGTTCGGCTGGCTGATCGGCCAGCCGATACGTCCGACCCACGTTTACCTGGCGCATCCCCGGCGTGAGGACGCCATGCCGTTCCTTGGCCTGTTCCATGCCGCTGTGACCTCAGGCGCCCAGACCTACGGATTCGAGTTCGATGAAGCCTTGCTCGACCGGCCGGTCGTGCGCCAGGCAGCGGAGCTCGATGCCTTCCTGGAAGACTTTCCTTACCGGCTGATCGGTGCGCCGGTCGAGGTCGTATCACTGAGCCAGCAGGTGCGTGGCATCCTGCATGCAGCGCTGGTACATGGCGCGCGACTGCCCACGCTCGCTGAACTTGCCGTGCGCTTCGATGTGAGCGAACCGACGCTGCGCCGCCGCCTCGCAGCCGACGGCAGCAGTTACCGGATACTGCGCGAGCACAACCTGCAGGAGTACGCCGAACAATGCCTGTGCACGACCAACTGGCCGATCGGCAGGATTGCGGAGCAGCTTGGCTTTGCCAGCGAGGAGGCGTTTCGCCGGGCGTTTCAGCGCTGGACCGGGCATGCGCCGACGTGGTTCAGGCGCGAGGGGAGAAGGTGAGGCGCTGGGGGGACAGCGCTCCGGGAGGCGCCGCAAAAAGCCGGCCCCGGTGCCCGAGGCCTCAGAACATGGCCCCCGAGGCATAGAATGTTGGTTTTGCGATCAGTACAAGAGAATATGCACCGCACCGACGAATCACTTTCGGAGCAAGAACCGGCAGCCATCCACGAACCCCGACTGTGGCGAGACAAGGGCTGGACTGCCCGAGTGATCAAGAACGAGGATGGCGACGGCTGGGCCGTCGAAATGATCCGGGATGGCAGCGCAGAGCCGGCGCTTGTCGGTCCCTGGACCATGGGGCGCAACAAGGTCGATCCGAAGCCGCTCGATGCCACGGCTCACCAGACGCTGGTCAAGACCGCCGCCGAAGTCATTCGGCGGCATGAGCAGCAACTGCACGCCCAACTCAACAAGCAGACCAGCTTCGAGACCGAATCCGGAACCGTGACCGTCAAGCTCGTTGTTACGCCGGATGAGTTCGAGCCTTTCGGCACGCTTACGGCAGTGGATCCCTTCGGGGACGTGATCGCGACCGTCAAGGTGCCGCCAGATTTTCGCCTGACGCGGGATAGCGCCGCCCGCTGGGCGGCTGATGGCTTTTGCAAGATCCGCTGACGTCGCACGCGATAGAGACCCTTTTCGTCGACGACAAGATCTCGCCTGAGCTTGGGCAGCAGGCCACTGAACCGCTCATCATCGCGCATCGCGCCAGCGTGTTCTTTGGTACCGACCAACCCGCGAGAGCGAGTACATTGGCGACGTTCTTCAGGGGACGAAGACGCCACGGCCTCACTTTCCCGGCTCGCTCCCCTGGCTTTCCGTCATGCAGGAATAGAACGCGGCCCGCACAACGGACAGAGGCGCGGCCCCGAGAAGCGCGTCGGCCTCTGCCTGGCAGTCGCGCGGGGGGCCGGCTGGCATGCCAGGCCGCTCGCCCGCGGCCGTCTTGCCGGGCTGGCTGCCGTCGTTCGCGGCGCAGGCGCCCAGCAGGACCAGGGCGGCGAGGACTTGCACGGATCTGAGGCGCATATTGCAAGGCGCTCCATGGCAGGTCTGGGCATAGCCCGGCGCAAGCGGGGCTTCCGGTAGGCACTATACGCCGCCAACCAGCGATGTGACGCCCGCGCGGGCCGAAGCGAACGACTATGGTACGCGCCGATCAAGGCCTGATGGTTAGGGCCGCAGCGACATCCAGCAGAGGACTCCCCTCGCACATGGCATGAACTGCAAAGCCGTCGGCGGACCAGGCAAAGCGTGCCAGCCTCCGGTGGCCTACCTTGATTATGAGTTCGCGACGTCAATCCGAACGAAAATCGACATCAGGGACGCGCTGCAGGCACGGAATAAAGATGCGGCGCCTTGCTGATGATTACCAGATCAATTGAAGAGGCTCCTTTACATGCACTACCATCCGGCTTTAGATCCCGTGGCGCTTGCCGCTTGCCTTGCCGGAATGGCCTTGGTTGGATGGGCGCTTGCCGTTTTCGTGCTGTGAGACATCAGTTCAGAAATACCAAAACGTCTCCCCGCATCGTCCACTGACGAGAACGGCGCAATGCTCCAATTCTGAATGCTTCTTCTTACGGGATGGCATCGCCGCAAAGCGATCCCTCGCGCGCAGGCATCAGACCAGGAATGTCTCCGCCAGCCGGCACCAGAACGCTGCTCCCAAGGCCAGGTTCCTGTCATCGAAGTCGTAGCGGGGGTTATGCAAGCCACGCCCACCGTCCGACGGGCCGTTGCCGATACGGACGAGGGCGCCCGGGCATTCCTGCAGCATGTACGCGAAGTCTTCGCTGCCCATCATCCTGGGATAGTCGCGGTCTACGTCCTCCTGGCCAACAAGCTCCGTGGCAACTTCGGCCGCCAGGGCTACCGCGTCGGCGGCGTTATCGACGACCGGGTAGCCCTCCACATAGCGGATTTCCGCTTTCGCGCCGTACGATTCGGCGGTCATGTGGACCAGCGTTGTGATGCGGTCCTTCAGTAGTGCGCGCACTTCCGGACTGAACGAGCGCACGCTGATGCCGATTTCGGCATCGGCCGGAATGACGTTCAGTGCGTCCCCAGACCGTAGCCGGCCAACAGTGAGCACTGCCGACTCGTTGGGGGGGACGTTGCGCGAGACCACGGTCTGCAGCCCCATCACGATGGCAGCCGCTGCCACAAGCGGGTCAACCGCCAGGTGAGGGCGCGCGGCGTGGCCGCCCAGGCCCACGACCTTGATAAACACCCGGTCGCCCGCGGCGAGAAACGGTCCCGGACGCATCAGGAACCGGCCCTGGGGGGCACCGGGATGGTTGTGCATGGCAAATACCATGTCGCAAGGAAAGCGCTCGAACAGGCCGTCCGCCACCATGGACTTGGCGCCGCTGTCGAACCCGCGCTCCTCCGCTGGCTGAAAAACCAGGTTCAGCGTGCCGGAGAAGTTGCGCGTGGCCGCGAGGTGCTTTGCCGCGCCAAGGAGCATGGCAGTATGGCCGTCGTGCCCGCAGGCATGCATGAGGCCGGGCCGGCTGCTGGCGTATGGAAGCCCGGTCTCTTCCTGGATGGGCAGGGCATCCATGTCGGCGCGCAGGCCAAGCCGCTTGTCCCCCTCTCCTACGCGCAACTGGCCGACCAGCCCCGTCTTTCCGATGCCGCGGGTCACCTGGTAGCCCCATTCCTGCAACTTGCCGGCAACCAGATCCGCGGTGTCGTGCTCCTCGAAAGCCAGTTCCGGGTGCCGGTGGATATGCTGCCGCAGGGCAGCAAGTTCGTCGTGTAGCGGGAGCAGGTCGGGAAGCGCTGTACCAGCCTTGGAATCGATGGTCATCGTCAGTCCAGGGTAATGCGATTGTCTTTGGCGATGCGCTGGTAGAACCTGATACGCTGCTCCGTTTCCCTGGTATAGGCCTCTGGCGTAATGTCTTCCGGCACGATCATGCCCTTCGCGACCCAGGTCGAGCGGGTCGCAGGTTCCGCGAGAATCTTGCGTACCGCCAGATAGAGTTGCTGCACGATCGCATGCGGTGTCCCGGCCGGGGCGGCAAGGCCGTTCCATGAAGTCTCATTCAGGTCAGGCAGCTTGAGTTCGGCAAAGGTCGGCACATCCGGCAGTTGCGGCACGCGCGCGGGTGCGGCTACCGCCAGCGCACGCAGCTTGCCCTGGAGGATGTGGTCCAGGTTGGAGGACAGGTTATTCCAGGTCAGGTGCACCTGTCCGCCCAGCAGGTCGGTCAGCGCCGCCCCGGCACCCCGATAGGGAACATGCGTCATCGGGATACCCGCCTGATTCTTGAGAAGTTCCATGCTGACGTGTGACACCGAACCCGTTCCGGCACTTGCATAATTCAGGGCGGTCGGATGGGCGCGCGCATACTTGACCAGCTCGGCGAAGTTGCGAACCGGCAGCGATGCATTGCACAGCAGCACGTTTGACAGCCGGCTGATGAGCGTGATATTCGAGAAGCCCTTCACCGCGTCATAGGGCAGCTTGGGGTTCATCGCGGGATTCACGACATGCGTGCTCTGCGAGGTGACAATGAGGGTGTAGCCGTCGGGCTGTGCTTTCGATACGTATGTCGAGCCGATAGCGCCCCCGGCGCCGGGCCGGTTGTCGACCACCACGGGCTGGCCAAGCGCCTTGCCCAACCTCTCGGCGATCAGGCGGCCGGACACGTCAACCGAGCCGCCCGGGGGAAACGGCACCACCAGCGAGATTGGACGGGCAGGATACTTGTCAGCGGCGAAGGCGGGCAGCTCCAGCCCGCTCAGGCTGCTGAGGGCGGCTGCTTTGAGAAAGGTGCGACGATTGATGGTCATTGCCGGCGTGCGAGTTAGAGTATGTCCCAAGGTTAAGCAGACGCAGACCCGCAGGCAAACGACAAAACCATTGATCACGATAACAAAATGTAATTGAGCATGAAGATTCGCTCTCCTTCACTGGTGGAACTGCACGCCTTCCTGGCGGTTTGTCGGCTGCGCAGCTTCCGCCTGGCGGCCGAGGAACTCTGCGTCACCCAGGCTGCTGTCAGCCGGGCGGTGCAACGCCTCGAGCAGCACCTGGGCGATTGCCTGTTGTTCGAACGGTCCTCGCAAGGCGTGGCACTGACCGAGCAAGGCCGCCAGTTGCGCAAGTTGACGGAGCGCCATGTGCTGGCACTGGAGGCGGCCGCGAACCGGCTGCAGGGGCCGCGCGCCGACGGGAAACTACGGCTGAGTGTGATTCCTACGCTTGGTACCCAATGGCTGCTTCCACGCCTCGCGCGCTTCAGGACGACGCATCCTGAAGTGGACGTCGAGATGCGGCAGTTTCGCCATGACGAGGACTTCAGCCGCGACGACGTAGACATCTGGATCGAGGTGAAGCGACCCAAGCGACGTTGGCCGGCCAGGATGCAGGTGCAATACCTGCTCGGCCGCGAGCTCGTTCCCGCCTGCGCGCCATCGCTGCTGCCGCGCCTGAAACGCCCCGGCGACTTGCTCAAAGAGGTGCTGCTGCACCATACGAACTTCCCGGAGAACTGGGCGCTCTGGGCCAAGGCGGCCGGACTCAGGGCCGCGCCGAAGCTGGGCCCTGGCTATGACCTGAGCATCAACCTGATCTTCGCGGCCAAGGCCGGACTGGGTATCGCGCTGACGCAATCCTGCCTGATCGAGCGCGAACTGGCAGCCGGTGAACTGGTGAAACCTTTTGACATGCCGGTAGACACCGGGCGCGGCTATTTCATCTGCGTGGACGCACAGCGGCCGCGCAGCGCGGCACAGAACGCATTTCTGGACTGGATCCTGGCCGAGGCGCATCGCATCGAGCCGGCTGACGCCGTCGTACCGGGGCAGCGGCGCTGACGCCGCGGCGCCTTCGTTGGTTGTTTGCCCCGTGCGGGCCGTGGGACGATCAGCCAAGCAACTGTCCCGATCTGCAAAACGGACGTGAGGGCCGGTTGGTACAATCGCGAGCCCTATGCAGCCCGGTCTCGCATGCCACCACGTACCCTCTCCGCCGTGATCGCGGACGATCACCCGGTGATTCAACTCGCCGTCAAGACCACCCTGAGCGAGATCCCGAATGTCCACGTATCCGCAATGTGTTCTTCCGGACGGGAGCTTTTCGCTGCGCTGGAGGCGCACCGGCCGGATCTCATTGTTACGGATTTCACAATGGGACATTCCGAAGAGAGCGATGACGGCCTTCGCCTGCTCCAGCGACTCAGGCAGGCCAGCCCCTGTACGCCGATCGTCGTCTTCACGATGCTGACCAACGGCGGCCTGCTCACGCGTATCCAGGAGACAGGTATCGCCGGCATCGTGGGGAAGAACGAGGATCCACGCATCCTGCGGCAGATCTGCATGGATGCGGTCTCCGGTCAGGGCCTGCGCCTGTCGCCGGGAGTATCGGCCAGGATGTCGAGCGCCGGCGCGCTGGCCGGCGCAAGCGCGAGCGCGCTGTCTCCGAAAGAGATCGAAGTCGTGCGGATGTTCGCCGCGGGCAGCACCGTCACCGAAATCGCCGGATACCTGCGCCGCACGCTGGCAACCGTGGCGACACAGAAGCGCTCGGCCATGCGCAAGCTGAACATCACCAGCAACGCGGATCTTGTCGCGTACGCGCGCGACAACGGCCTGACCTGATGGCGGGCACGTTCGAGCCGTCGCCCGACCTGCGCACCGTTGAACGGAACCTGAAGCGGGAACGCCGGGTTTTCTCGATGGTGATTGCGTTGCTGGGGCTGGTCGCCGTCGCGATCGCCGCCACGGGCGTGTGGGTCCGGCTCAATGGCTCGCTGCGCGCCCAGGAGCAGGTGGCCCGCCTGTATGAGCAGGGTGTCGTCGATGCCGTCCTCGAACGCCGGAGCACCCTGGCCGCCAGCAACCTGCTCCTGGAGTTGCGTGCCAATGGCACGCTTCCGCTCTCACCGGACCGTAGGGGCGGCCTCTGCACGCAGGTGTTTCCGTCCGCGCCCGCCGACGACGTTCTGCACCAGAGTTGCGACCAGTCGGTCCGCACGCTGATTGCCGCCAGCCAGCGGCCGTCGATCGAAATGATCTCGATCGCCAGCGGTGCGACGTATCGCTATGAATCGCCCGATGCGTCGGGATCGGGGGCGCGGCCGCTGCCGCCGCCAATGCCGCCGACGCTCATCACCAGCATGATCCTGGAGCGCTTCCGGAGTCGCGATATCGACGTCCTGCAGGCCGCGAGGGAGAAACGCGTCGAATGGCTCGGCGTCCCGGGCAGCGCCGCAGGCGCCGGTCCGGAGATGGTTGGCGCATCGCTGGTGGCAAAGGGCGACACGCTCTACGCGGTGGTGCTGACGCGCATCCCGCTATACGATCTGCTGCGGCCTGCCGGGCCAAACCTGTCGATCCCCGAACCGATCGTGTTCGACAGGCTCGGCACGCCGCTGCTCGCGGCCGGCGCACGGTCCAACGCGCAACGCCTGGATGCCAGGCTGGAAGCGCGGCAGGACGGGATGTTCCATTGGGTCCCGGACTATGGCTGGGCACTGCGCCGCCCGCCACTCGTGGCGGATTTCGGGCACCTGATTTTCGCGCTGCCGATCGGCCATCAGGGGCGGGCGATGATGGAGGACCTGGTTGTCATCGGCGCCATCACCGCGGTGCTGCTTGCTTTGCTGTTCGCGATGTACCGCTACTGGAACTATCGCTTCCTGACCGGCACCTATGCGGAAGCAGCGCGTGCGCAGCGGCTGCTGCACGAAGCCCGGCTCGCGACCGAAGCGGCCGCCAGGGCCCGGGTGGCGTTCTTCGCGTCGATGAGCCACGAGATACGCACGCCGCTTGCCTCGCTGCTGGGGAACATGGAGCTCGTGGCGATGGGGCCGCTGGATCCGGAGCAGCGGAGGAGGGTGGATGCGATGCAGGTGTCGGCCGGAGGGCTGCTGCAGATCGTCGATGAAGTGCTCGACTTCTCCAGGATCGATGTGGGCGCATTGCGCATCGAGGTGCAGCCCGTATCCGTCACGGAGCTGCTCGGCCGCATCGCGATCGCCCATGCGCCGCTTGCCGCGCAGCGCAGCCTGAGCTTCCACGCGGTGTACGGCAGCAATATTCCCTCGCAGCTCGAGCTTGATCCGGCGCGCCTGACCCAGATCGTCAACAACCTGCTTGGCAATGCGTTCAAGTTCACGCCGGCGGGCAAGATCGTGCTGCGCGCGCGATGGCTGGAAGGGAACCTGGAGATCGTCATTGCCGATACCGGCATCGGCATACCGGATGCGTACCGGGACCGGCTCTTCCAGCCGTTCTCGCAGGTCGCCGACAAGCGGATCGCCCAGGCGGGTGGCACCGGCCTTGGCCTGTCGATCTGCATGCGGCTGGTGGAACGGATGGGCGGCAGCATCATGCTGGACAGCACCCTGGACGTGGGAACGCGCGTCACGGTTCGTCTGCCGCTGGGCGTTTCCGACGCGCCGCCGCCGGTGCGCCCGCGCTTGCCGCGGAACCGGACGGTGGTGCTGTCCCGCGATCCCGAGTGCATCGAGGGAGTGCTGAACCATTTCGACTGGGGCGCGTGCCCGCCTTCGGCGCGCTCAGACCTGGACGAGCCCGTGGATGGGGACGGCCATGACTGCCTGCTGGTGACCGAGGCATTTGATCCTGCGCGCGTCCTGGCCTGGTGGCCAAAGCCGGCCTCGGTGGTCTGGCTGAAGCAGCTGGGGCCGCTGGTCGCGACTATCCGGCCGGATGGCGGTCGCGAGGTTTCCAGCTACAGCCTTGCCGGCATCCATGCGGCAGCGCTGGCGGTCATCACCGGGGCACAGCCGCCAAAGCGGAGCGAGGCAGGCCCTGCCGGGCGGCCCGCATCGCCGCTTGCGGGCCATGCCGTGCTGATCGCGGAAGACAACTTGCTGAACCGGAACCTGCTGCGCGACCAGCTGCGGGCGCTGGGCGCGGGCGTCATCGTCGCGGGCAATGGCAGCGAGGCCATGGCGGCGCTGGCGGAGCAGCGCGTGAACGCGGTGCTGACCGATATCGACATGCCCGTCATGAACGGCTTCGACCTGCTCCGGGAAATGAGGCACGCCGGCATCGACATCCCCGTCTATGCCGTGAGCGCCAGCGCGCGGCCCGAGGACGTCGCCGAGGGACGGGCGAGGGGATTCACGGGCTATCTGACCAAGCCGGTATCTCTCGCCGAACTGGCGTCGGTACTAGCACGCAGCGACGATGGCATGGGCCATGAGGATGAGCAGTCAGTCGCATCGTGCGGTGACGATGATCTCCCCGAACTGCCGCGGATCCCTGCCGCGTATGCCGAAGCCTTCCTTGCCCAGGCCGGGGCGGATCTCGATGAATACGACGCGATCCGGTCCGGACGGGACGTGACCTGGCTGGCGCGGTTGCTGCACCGCATCGCGGGCAGCCTCGCGGTCGTCGGGCCGTCGGAACTGGCCGAGCTGTGCGAAGACCTGCGCGAGTACGCCGCGGATGCGGATGGCTGGGACGACGAGATCGAAACGCAGTCAGCGTATATCGCTCGGAGTCTCAGGCAGTTGTGCGGGCGCCTGTCCGTGGCCTCTTGACGCCCTGCCGCCGCGAAACGCTATAGCACAGCGCAGGCTTCCGCGGTGGCGACGACGGTCAGGCTCGCTCGCGCGTCATTGCCCAGCAACACGCACAGGTAGCCGCCCGTCATGTCTTCGGGGCGGGGGTCTTCGTGCCATAGCGGCGGCGGCAGCACCATGGCGGCGTGTTCCCCGCCGACGCTTGCATCGCTCCAGGTGATCGGGATTGGCCCCTCGGGCCTGGTGCCGAGGAAGCAGTATGCCGGAGTGGATTGCGATTGCCGCAACGCGCTCCCGGTTTCGCAATTGCCCGCGCGCACCGCCAGCACGTCGTGATCGGTGCGATTGACAGCGACGATCTTCGTCCATGGCCACGGTTCCTGGAATGGGCTGATGAATTCGGCGGTCGGGATTGCACACCCGGACAGGGCGCTTGCGGCGGCAACGGCAGCCAGGCTCGCGGGGATCGGAAAAACAACATTCATAGGGTTCTGCAGGCCGGGCAAGTCTGGACTACACCCGAGCGATATACGACGGCGGACAGGTTAGGCCGCTCACGCCGTCAGGGCTATCAATGGAATTCGAAAAGCGCCGCCGTACCGGGAGCGGATCGGTGCCGCGTTCCCGCACTTTCTAAGTTCTTTGATAGCCGCGACTGACGCATTGCCATAACGTGTGCGCTCCATCGGGATGTGGCGGCAGTGCCAACGCACGTCGACGACATCCGAATCCATTCGAAGGAACCTGCAGACATGACAAACAACCATCGCTCGGCCGTCCGGGCCCTTGGCGCTGCGCTGCTGATCGCGGGCGCTGGCCAGGCTTATGCGCAGCACTCACGGGGACTGGAATCGCAAACGACGCGAGATCAGCCGGATGCGTGCGCCGGAGCCGGACTTGCCGCGAAGCCCGCCGGCTGCCGCGCTGCCAGCGATACTGCCAACAGTAAATACAACCTTCTGTACGTCGAGGGTGCGGCAGCGGACGAACGCGAGGACAAGGCAGTATCCCGCCGGTCCGCAGGACGCGCGCGCGCGGACGCCTACCGGGGCGGCTCGCGCAGCGACCCCACCGGCTCCTGACCGGACAGTGCATTGTGTAACCGAGCGCCAACGCTCCATCTCAAGACAATTCGATGAAACTGCGCCCCTATCTGCTGGCGGGCATCGGCCTGCTGGCATCGAGCGAACCTGCCTTCGCATCCCTACTGAGCGGCAAGGCCCTTGAGACCGCGGCCAACGCCATTTCCTGGGTGGTCCTGATCTTCGTGCCGGTGGCAGGGGGCTACCTGTTCTGGATGCTCCATATCTGGCCCGAGAAGATCGCGCAGCGCAAGCGCCATCCGCAAAAGGAAGCCATCCACTCGCTATGCCTGCTGTCGCTTCTCTTCGGCGGCTTGCTGTGGCCCCTGGCCTGGCTCTGGGCCCACACGAAGCCCGTGTTCTACCGCGCCGCGTACGGCACCGACAAGGCCCCGGAGGACGATGACGCGCCCGACCATGGCACCCGGCAGCCAGCCGCGACGATGGAAATCGCCAGCAGCATGCGCGCCGGACAGGAGCGGATCTGAATGGATGCACTGCTGCTTGGTGTCTACGCGCTGGCCGTCTGGCTGATCTTCTTCAAGTTCAAGTGGCTGCCGTGGAACACGACGTCGATGGTCATCGTATTCACGATTCCCGTGGTTGCGCTGCTGCTGCTGATCCTGACGCTCAATGTGGTGGCGCCGTCCACCCATGACGTACGCGTGGTCGGCAAGGTCCTGCAGGTTGTGCCGCAGGTTCGCGGCCGCATCGTCGAGCTGCCGGCCGAAGGCAACCGGCGCTACAGCAAGGGCGATGTCCTGCTGCGGATCGATCCGACTCCCTATCAGGCCGCGGTCAGGCAACTCGAAGGCAGGCTGCGGGCCGACGATGCCGCGCTGGCGGAAGCCGAGGCCTCGGCGCGCCAGCTCGGCGAATCGGTTCGCGGCGCGGCCGGCCGGGTCGGCACCGTGCAGGCCAGGCTGTCGCTTGCCCGCCAGCGCGTCAAGGAGCATGAGGCGCTGCTCGCGGCAGGCGCCGGTTCAAAGTTCGACCGGGAAGACGCGCTGGCCCGCCAGCGTGAACTGGAAGGCGAACTGGTCAGCGCGCAGGCCGCCGAGGACGAGGCCCGGCAGAAGTTGTCGGCCAGGAGCCAGGGCGAATTTGCCGCCATTGCCACGGCGCGCGCGAAGCGGGCGGAAACCGAGGTCATGCTGGAGAACGCCCGCTGGGAACTTGAGCAGACCGTCTACCGGGCGCCCTCCGATGGCACCGTCGTGAACCTGCAGGTACGGGTGGGCACCATGCTCGTGCCGTTCCCGTTCTCGCCCGCGTTCAGCTTTGTCGAGGATCAGCAGGAAGTCATTGCCTTTTACCGGCAGAACGAGCTTTACAACGTCAAGGCGGGCGACCTCGCCGAGCTCTATCTGCCGACACATCCGGGCGAGATCATCAAGGCGAAAGTCAACTCGGTCGTGTGGGCGCAATCGCAGGGCCAGATTGCTCAGGGCGGCATGATTCCCAACACCGGCGCCACCGATGCGGTGCCGAACCGCTTCGCGGTCAAGTTCGACCTGCGCGACGAATCCCGCGGGCGGATGCTTCCGGTCGGGGCAGTCGGGGCGGGCGCGATCTATACGAAGCATATGGAAGTGTTTCACATCATCCGCATGGTCTTCCTGCGCGTCAGTTCCAAGCTGAACTACCTGGTGTTCAAGCTTCACTAGGTTCACTGGATCCGAGGTTCGACAGAGATTCGATAGAAATTTGGTAAAGGGAAGTCCGTGTCGTCGTTTCAACCAATGAAGACCTTGCTGCTGGCGTTTCCGCTCGCCATGCTTTGCGGCTGCGCCCTGCAGGCACCGCCCGAGGGCGCGGACCTTCGGCGCCAGGCCGTGCCCGCGCTCGAAGGACACGCCACGTGGGCGAACGCGGCCACAGCCGGTGACGCCGCCAACGGCTGGCTTGCCACCTTCGACGATGCCGGACTGCAACGGCTGGTGCACGAGGCCATTGCGCACAACGGCGATCTCCGGCTGGCCGTGGTGCGCGTGCAGCAGGCGCAGGCGCTGGTCGCCATCCAGCGCAGCGGCCTGCTGCCGGACGCGGGCGTGAAGGGCAGGGCAGGCAATTCGGAAACGCAGATCCTGTCGATCGGCGCAAGCTGGGAAATCGACCTCTGGGGACGCATCCGCGCCCAGTCGCGCGCGGCGGAATCGCAGTACGCGGCCACCAGGGACGACTATCTCTGGGCCCAGCGCGTGGTGGCAGCGACCACTGCCAGGGCATGGTTCACGCTGATCCGGAACGCGCAGCTGGAGGACCGGCTGCGGCAGTCCGCCGCCATCCAGGAAGAGCTGGTGCGGATTACCGGCCAGCGTGTCGAGATCGGGGTAGCGCCGGACACCGAGCTGCTGGATGCGCGCAATGCACTCCGCGCGCAACGCGACGCAATCGGAAAGGCCGAACTGGCCCGAGGCCAGGCCGCGCAGGCGCTGGAGCTGCTGCTGGGCCGCTATCCCGCCGGAGAAATCGCGACGGCGCCGGAACTGCCCGCCATGCCACCGGCCCCGGCCGCGGGCTTGCCGGCGAACCTGCTCGGGCGTCGGCCTGACCTGACCGCGTCGGCGCACCGCGTCGCGGCGGCCTTCGATATGCGGCAGTCTGCGCAAGCGGCACGCCTGCCGCGGGTCTCCATCAGCGCAGCCATCACCGGCATCCGCAGCGACGTGTTCCTGCTCAACCAGGCCGGCACCCCGATCAAGGGGCTCAATGGTTCCTTCTTTGCGCCGCTCTTCACGGGCGGCGAGCTCAAGGCCAGGGCGGACTACTACAGCGCCGAAGAGAAGGCCGCCCTGATCGCCTATGGCAACACCGCGCTGCAGGCACTGGGCGAGGCCGAGGCAGGACTGCGGGCCGAATCCGGCTATGCCGGGCGCACCAGGCAACTGCGGGAGCGGGTGGATGAAAGCCGTGAACTGGTGCGGCGAACGGAGGCGCGCGCAGCCATCGGCGCCACGGATACGCGCAGCCTGCTAAAACAGCGGCAGGCACTCGTGGCCGCCGAGATGGATCTAGTCAACGTGCGGGCCGATCATCTCGACCAGCGCATTGCGCTATTGCTGGCGCTGGGTGGCGACTGGAGGGACGAGGCAGGCGCGGGCGGCTGACTTGTCTGCCGATGCCGACCGCCTGTGATCGATCAGCAGGACCGCCACCATGCCAATCACGGCGGGAATCGCAATCGCAATGAAGTTCTGCTGCAGCGGCAGGTTCATGGCGACGAGTACGCCAATGACGATTGGCGCCAGGATGGCCCCACAGCGGCCGACACCCAGCGCCCAGCCGAGTCCGGTGGAACGGATCGCGCTCGGGTAGAACTGCCCGGTGTAGGCGTTCGCTACGATCTGCGTGCCGATCGTAGAAGCGCCGGCAAGGCCCACCACGAGATACTGCAGTTCCGCGGGCAGCCTGAACCCGAGCAGCGTGATCGAGACCGCGGCCAGCGCATACATCGCGGCAAGCACGTACTTGATGTGATAGCGATCGGCCAGCCATCCGCCGCCGACGGCACCGATCATGGCGCCGATGTTGAGGACCAGCACGAACGTCAACGCGGAGCCCAGGCTGTAACCCGCGCTTGCCATCAGCCTGGTCAGCCATGAACTCAGGGCGTACACCATGAACAGGCACATGAAGAACGCGATCCAGAACATGAGGGTGCTGAAGCCGCGGCCGTCGTGGAACAGGTGCCGGATCGGCGCGCTGTCGGCCTTGTCCTGGGCAGGCACGGAGAACCGGTCGGTTGCGGACCAGCGGCGGCCTGGTGCGAGTCTGGCAACGATGCGGCGCAATGCCTCGTCGTCGCCCCTTGCCAGCAGGAAGGGCATCGATTCCGGCAGCGACCTGAGAATGGCGGGAACAAGCAGAACGGGAAGGCCGGCAGCTAGGAAGACCGATTGCCAGCCATACGTTTCGATCAGGCCCTTGCCGAGGATGGCGGCGAGCATCCCGCC
This sequence comes from Cupriavidus oxalaticus, assembly GCF_004768545.1. Lineage (NCBI taxonomy): Bacteria > Pseudomonadati > Pseudomonadota > Betaproteobacteria > Burkholderiales > Burkholderiaceae > Cupriavidus > Cupriavidus oxalaticus. Next base: position 2,247,886 of record NZ_CP038634.1, read on the forward strand.
GACGGCATAGCCGCTGAACATCAGGGTGACCAGCGTCGCCCGCATCCGCTTCGGTGCGTACTCTGTCATCTGCGCGACGACATTGGGCATGACGCCGCCGATGCCCAGCCCGGCGAGGAAGCGCGCAATGCCGAAGAGCAGCGGATCCTTGACCATGCCAGCCGCGGCGGTGAACACGCTGAACAGGATGACGCAGATCGCGATGGCCCAGCGCCGGCCGATCCTGTCGGCCAGGGTGCCGAGGAAGATCGCGCCGAATACCATGCCGAACAGGGCGGAGCTGACCATGAGACCGGCCTGCGCCGGTGCCACGCCGAGGTCCTTCATGATCGACGGCAGTGCGATGCCGACGACTGCCAGGTCATATCCGTCGAAGATGATGATGATCGCGCACCAGAACAGCACGCGCGCATGGAAGCGATTGAAGGAGGCCTCGTCGGCCAGCTTGTGGACGTCGATTTGCGACATGGGGGCTTGTCTCCGGTATTTTTTTATCTAGTGGATTACTGCTTTGCCATCGGAACGTTCGGGTCGGCGAGGCGGGTGGGATCGACTTGCGTGCGCTGCTCGATCAGGCGGCGTGCGATGCGCAGGTCGCGCGCCGCGTTGGCACCGGCCGCGGCCTGGACGACATCGCCGTCGAGATAGCACAGCAGGAAGCTGTCCTCGCCAGGCGTGCCCCGTGCCACCATGCGATGCGACGGCAAGGGAATGCCGTAGATCTGCAGGTTCATCCCATACTGGTCCGACCAGAACCACGGCAGGGGCGCATAGTCGACCGGGAGGCCGAGCGCCGCTCGCGCCGCGGCGATACCCTGGTCCTGCGCGTTCTGCCAGGATTCCAGCCGCAAGCGCCGTCCGGCCCACGGATTCGGTGTCACCGCCACATCTCCCGCGGCGAAAATATCGGGGTCGGAAGTGCGGCAACCCTGGTCGACGATCACGCCGCCATCGCATGCCAGCCCGGCGTCACGCGCCAGCTCATCGTTGGGCACGAGACCCACACCAGCGACGATGGCGTGGCACGTCAGCGTGCTGCCATCGGCAAGAGTCACCACGGCCTGGCCGTCGGCGCCTGGCGCGATGCCGGCGATGCGGGCGCCGAGCATGACGCGGGTGCCGTGCGCACCATGCAGCCCGTGCAGGTGTTCGGAGATCTCCGGCGGCACGGTACGCTCGCACAGCCGTCCTTGCGCTTCGACCACGGTAACGTCCGCGCCTTTCAGCCGCGCGGTGGCGGCGACTTCCAGCCCGATCCAGCCGCCGCCCACGACGACGATGCTGCGGCCCGGCCGAAGCTCCGGCGCCAGCGACAAGGCATCGCCAATCGTGCGCAACGTATGGCTCGGGGTCGTATCCGCGCCCGGGACGGCAAGCGCGCGCGCCTTGCCGCCGGTACAGAGGATCAGCTTGTCATAGGACAGCATCTCTCCATCGGACATCTCCAGGCACTTCGCGGCCCGGTCTATGCGGGCCACGCGCGTGTCCACCCACCACTCCACCCTGAGCGCCTCGAACGCCTCCGGCTTGTGCAGCCACGTGCTGGCGGGCGCCGCTTCGCCGGCAAGCACGGCCTTGGATAACGGTGGCCGCTCGTACGGTGGATGGGCCTCGTCGCCGATAAGCACGAGCCGGCCGGCGAAACCTTCGCTGCGCAGCGTCTGGGCGGCCCAGCCGCCGGCCTGTCCCGCGCCGACGATGACGATGGTGGCGGCTGGCGCCATGGCCGTCGCTACGGCCGTCGCGCCCGGTGGTCGTTCGGAAGTCATGTGCGTCCCTTGTGGTTGCTGGCCGGCACTTCTCAGCCGAGGTCGAGGTAGACCTTGTCGCCTTCGATGCGGACCGGATAGGTGCGGATGCCTTCGGTCAGCGGGGCGCACATCGCCGCGCCGTTGCGGATGTCGAACCTGCCCTGGTGGAGCGGGCATTCGATCTCGTGTCCTTCAAGAAAGCCGTCGCACAGGCGCGCATGGCCATGCGTGCAAATGTTGTCGGTTGCATAGACGTCGCCGTCGACGCCATACAGGGCGATCTCCTTGCCCTCCACGGCCACGGCGATCACATCGTCCTGCGGGACGCTGGACAGCAGCGCTGCCTCGATCCAGGTTTCAGTCATGAATGGCTCCTGCTAGATGGGGTAGATCAGCGAGTTGGGGATCATCTCGCTATCGAACACGCAGATGCGCGACGCGAAGCGCCAGCCCTCGGGCGTGCGCACGATGGTGTCGAGGTAGCGGCCGGCGTTGTACACATCGGTCATCTGGTCCGGCTTGGTGCGCAGCACGGCATAGTTGGCCTCGGCCACGATCCTGTCGGCACCGGCCTCCCGGATCAGGGGCGCCCCGACGATGTGGCGCTGGTAGTAGGGATCGTGGAACAGCGTCTCCCGGATGCCGTAGATGCGGTCTTTCAGCATCCCCTTGCCCTCGAGCGACAGCGTGGCGAGCGGCAACCCGCGTTCGTGGTTCTCGCGCGGCTGAACCCGGTAGAGGCAGTCGTCGGTGAAGAACTCCGGCCAGCGGTCCCATTCGCCGTTGTCCACGGCGCTGGTGTAGTCGGCGTACAGCGCGAGCAGCGCGTAGTAGTCGGTAAAGTCCATGGCTTCAGACCTCCATCACCTTGCGCCAGTAGGCGTACATGCCGCGGATCAGGGTCTCGGTGACCATGTGTTCGGTGTTCTCGGCGGTCTTGCCGCCCAGTTCGGCAATCACGCGATGCCAGGGCTTCTGGGAGAAGCCTTCCTGCGAGCATTCGATGGCTTCGCCGTCGTCGGCTGACACAAAGCCGGCGGGCCCGAACAGATTGGCCTGGCGCAGCCGGCGCCGCGTCATGTCCTCGGTGTCGTCCTCGAAGCCGAAGTGCGTCCAGACGAAGTCGAAGGAGTCTGGGCCGTTGGGCTGGATATGGCGCGTGGACACCGAATTGACCTGCTGCTGGAAGATCACGCTCGGGAAGACCGTCATCATCACCGCGGTTGGCTCGCCCCACCACGGCTCGTGGACGATGTCGAGGATGCGGTCGTCGTGCAGGGCCATCTGGTCCTTGAAGCTGGACACGCCGGAGGTCACGTCGCTCTTGCCGCCCTGGCCGCGGGTCGACACCATCGCGGCATGGCGGAACTCGGCATCCATCACCAGGCGGGCCTTGTTGTCCGCGCGCCAGAGCCCGAACGTGACAAACCACGTATGCAGCAGCCCGGGGTGGTAGGGGTCCTTGATGTTCTCCTGCATCAGCTTCCAGTTGCCCGGAATGCGCTGCTTGTTGTAGCCGAGGACCTTCAGCTTGCGGCCATTGAACAGCCGGTCGAAGTAGCCGAGGATGTCCGGCCCGAGGTAGTCCTCGAGCGAAGGGACGTCATGGTCGAACGAGGCGAACACCACCCCGCCGCGCGTGGCGACCCTCAGCTGCGTGAGCCCGTGCTCCTGCGGCCTGAAGTCGGCGGGCATGCCCCCGTTGACCTTGCCGTCCTGCTTGACGCCACGACGCAATGGCACCCCTTGCAGGTTGCCCTTCAGGTCATAGTTCCACTGGTGGTAGGGGCAGTGGAAATCCTTCCGGTTCCCGCTGCGCTCGCGGCAGAACTTCATGCCGCGATGGGCGCATACGTTCTCGATGACGTTGATGTCGCCGTCCTGGTCGCGCACCAGGATCACGGACCGCTCGCCAAGCGTGGTGCGCTTGAAGTCGCCGGGATGCGGGATCTCGGCCTCCAGGCCGAGATAGTTCCAGTGACCCTGGTAGAAGCAGCGTTCGAGCTCGCGCTGGTAAAGCTGCGCGTCGGTATAGACGCGGAACGGGATGCGGCTGATGCTGTCGTCGGCCCACACTGGGCGGTCTTCATGGGAGGCTGTTGCCATGGCGGTTTCCATAGAGCGAACGGAGTCCGCGCGCGGGCCCGGTGGGCCTGTGCGGCGTCTGTGTGCTTGGGGTGACTTCAGGGGGGGATTCCCCGGGGCGGGCTATCGCCAGGGAAGGGCGGGATTCATGGGGCGTCTCCGTATGTGCCTATGTCTTTTCGTATGGGAAGGATCATCGGACATCGACCGCAATAAACCAATAGAATCCCGGCTATAGTTGATATTCACGGAATCAATAAAGGTGCGCGATGGAACTGAAGGACGTCGACCTGAACCTGCTCGTCGTGTTCGATCAGCTGTTGCGGCAGGGGACCGTTTCCGGCACGGCCAGGGCCATGAACCTGAGCCAGCCGGCAGTCAGCAACGCGTTGGCACGCCTGCGGACCCTGCTGGGCGACCAGCTCTTTGTACGAAGCAGCAGGGGAATGCTGCCGACACCACTTGCGCAGGAACTGGCCGAGCCGGTCGGCCATGCGCTGGAATCGCTGCAGGCAACGCTCAGCCGCAAGATGACTTTCGATCCTCTGCGCAGCGAGCGCGCATTCCGGATCGCCATGACGGATATCGGCGAGGTGCACTTCATTCCGCCGCTGATGGGTGCGCTCGGGCAACGGGCGCCGGGCGTGACCGTGACCACGGTGCGCAATACGGCGGTCGACCTGGCGGCCGAGATGAGCCAGGGCAAGATCGACCTTGCTGTCGGCCACCTGCCTGAACTCAGTACGGAATTTTTTCAGCGGCGCCTGTTCCGCCAGCGCTACGTCTGCCTGTTCCGTCCCGGCCACGCGATGGACAAGAAGAAGGTCAGCATGCGGGACTTCGAAGCCGCCGAGCATGTCGTGGTCACGGCGGCGGGAACGGGGCATGCGCGCGTCGACGAGCTGCTGGCCCAGGGCGGCGTAAAGCGCAGCATCCGGCTGCGCGTCCCGCATTTCGTGGCACTGGCGGACATCATTGCCACCACCGACCTGGTTGCCACCGTGACCTGGACGTTTGCGGAACGGTGTGCCAAGTATTTCGGGCTCAGGTATATCAATCATCCGTTCGCGCTGCCGGCCATCCAGATCAACCTGTTCTGGCATGCCCGATATCATCGCGACCCTGCGAATCAGTGGCTGCGCAACGAGTTTATTGAATTGTTTTCGGAATAGGGCCTCGGCTGAAAGCGAGTGCGATTCGCATCCTGCATTTAGTACTATGTCTGGCACTTACGCTTGAGTTTCGGGGCAATCGAGTAAATGGACAGCGCTTCCCGAAGTCGTGGAAATTGTCGTTGATTGGTATGCGCAGGCTTGTGCCTGGAATCTCGGGAGCGGCAGTCCGGAAGGCACAACGGTGCGGTGGCGAAGCCGACGCAACGTGCTCTCCAGTCTAGTTCAGCGAACCCGTCGGGCCAACCCGGAATCCCGTGCGGCAACGAACCGACGGACTGAACCGCGGCTCCGCGCCGAAGTAGATGTCGACTGATGCGTCGGCATTGCGCTGCAGCCCTCGCCGGGAAGGGCGCGGGGTGCCGCCACGCTGCGCTAACGTGGCACCCCTGCCACCTCGATCAGCGCATCGACCACCACCACGCCGTCGGCGCTCGCCATCACCGGGTTGAGATCGACCGAGCGGATCGTGCCGCCGGCCGCGTGGACCAGTTGGCCGACTTGCACCGCCAGCCGGCACAGCGCGGCGATGTCGGCCGCCGGCTCGTTGCGCACGCCGCGCAGCAGCGGCGCGATGCGCAGGCTGTCCACAGCGCGGGCGACATCGGCTTCGCTGCACGGCGCCAGCAGCACGGCGGTGTCGCGCAAGGTCTCGACATACTTGCCGCCGTCGCCGACCACCAGCACCGCGCCGAATACGGGATCCCAGTGCGCGCCGATCATGCATTCGCGCTGGCCGCGCACCATGCGCGCGATGACGATGCCTTCGCAATGCGCGTCCATGGCCTGCAGCGTGCGCATCTGGGCGCTGAACGCACGCGCTACTGCCTCCCGATCATTGCAGTGCAGGGCGACCAGCCCGTGCTCGCTCTTGTGCGGCACCTGGGGCGAGCTCGCCTTGACGGCAACCGGCGCGCCGATGCGCTGCCACGCGGCCACGGCGGCGTCGATGTCGTGGCAAAGATAGTGCTCGACCACCGGCACGCCTGCCGCGGCGAGACGCTCCAGGCTGGCGGCTTCGCTCAGCGTCGTACCTTTCACCGGTGACGCCGGCACGGCAGGTGCAGCGGGTAGCGGCGGCTCGCCCTCGGCCGCGATCTGCCGCAGCCGCTGCTGGTGCGAGACCAGTTGCGAGAACGCTGCCAGCGCTTGCGCCGCGCAGGCGTAGGTCGGCACGTTGGCCTGCCGGAAGGCATCGGCCACCGGCGCTTGCCATACGGCGACCGCGATGGGCTTGCCCGCGGTGTCGGCAAACGCGGCGGCGTCGCGGGCAAAGCGCGGCACGTCGTAGCCCATGCCGGAGACGGGGATATCGAGCAGGAACAGGTCGGCGGCGGGATCGCGCGCCACCACCGGCAGCACCTCGCCGAACAGCGCGCTGTTGGTGAGCAGTGCGGCGGTGACATCGACCGGGTTGGCGGTGGCGGCGAAACCGGGCAGGCGCTCCGCCAGCGCGGCCTGCGTGGCATCGGACAGCGGCGCCAGCGCCAGGCCGGACGACGGCGCTGCATCGGCGGCCATCACGCAGCTCGCGCCGGAGTTGCTGACGACCACCAGCCGCCTTCCCCCGGCTTGCCAGCCGCGCAGGTACATCGGCGCGCAGCGTGCCAGCGCATGCGCATCGTCGACGCGCCAGATGCCGTGGCGCTGCAGGAAGGCATCGACCGCGCGGTCCTCGTTGGCGATGGCGCCGGTGTGCGACGCGGCGGCGCGCTGCCCGTCCTGCGAGCGGCCGGCCTTGGCCGCCACCACCGGCACGTTGCGCGCCCGCGCCACGCGCGCCGCCTCGGCCAGCATCTCGGGGTCGGTCAGGCTTTCCAGGTACAGCAGCACCAGCCGCACGCCAGGATCGTGCGCCACCGCCAGTGCCAGCTCGCCGACGGTGATGTCGGCCTGGTTGCCGGTGGCATGCACGTGGCGCACGCCGATGCCCTGGCCGCGCAGCAGACCATAGACCATCGCCGCCACGCCGCCGCTCTGGCTGACCACGGCGACCGGGCCATCCTGCGGCGGCACCTCGATGAACATGGTCGAAAAGCTGGCGATGGCGCCGCTGCCGAAATTGGCCAGCCCCTGGCTGTTGGGACCAACCAGCCGCAGCCCGCTGGCGCGCGCGGCGCGCACCATCTCGTCCTGCTGGCGCCGGCCTTCGGCACCGCCCTCGCCGAAGCCCGATGCGATCACGATGGCCGCCGCCACGCCCAGCCGCGCGCAGTCCCGCACGGCCTGCACGGCGGCATCTCCGGCGACGATGATGATGGCGAGTTCGGGGACTTCGGGCACCGCGTCCAGCGTGGGACAGGCGCGCAGGCCCTGGATGGTGTCGCGCTGCGGGTTGACCGGGTAGAGCGTGCCGACGTAGCCGTGCGCCTTCATGTAGTGGATGGGGCGGCCGCCGATCTTGTGGATATTGTCGGAGGCGCCGATCACGGCGATGGAGCGGGGAGCGAGCAGTGACTGGAGGGGAGCGGTCATGACAGGGGCCGTGGGGTTTGCGTGAGCTATGCGTAGGGGATCAGTCGATGGTGGCGCCGGATGCCTTGACGACCCGGGCCCATTTGTCGATTTCGTGTTCGAGGAACCGCGCGGTGGCCGGTGGCGAGGTCCATTCCGCGGCAAAGCCCTGCGTGGCGAAGCGCGCACGCACGTCCGCATCGTCGAGCACGGATTTCAGCGCCGTCCCGAGCGCAGCGAGCGCCGCGGGCGGCGTGCCGGCGGGCGCCAGCAGCGCGTTCCAGGCGCTGGCCTCGTAGCCCGGCAATCCTGACTGCGCGATGGTCGGCGTGTCCGGCGCGGCCGGCGAGCGCGCCGCGCCCGTGACCGCGAGCGCCTTGAGCTTGCCGTCGCGCACGAACGGCATGGCCGACAGCATGGTGTCGAACATCACCGTGGCCTGGCCGCCCATCACGTCGGTCAGCGCAGGCGCACTGCCTTTGTACGGTACGTGCGTCATGCGCACGCCGGCCATGCTGTTGAACAGTTCCGCGGCAAGGTGGGTGGACTGGCCATTGCCAGAGCTGGCAAAGGTGACCTGGCCGGGCCTGCTCCTGGCCAGCGCGATCAGATCGGCGACATTGCCCGCGGGCGTGGCGGGCGCGGTGACCAGCACCAGCGGGCCGCGCGTGAGCAGGCTTACCGGCGCGAAGTCCTTGCGCGTGTCGTAGCCGGGCTTGCGGAACAGCGTCATGTTGATGGCATGCGCGGTGGTGGCCACCAGCAGCGTGTAGCCGTCGGGCGCGGCCCGGGCCGCTGCCTCGGCGCCGATATTGCCGCCGGCGCCGGGGCGGTTCTCCACCACCAGCGGCTGGCCGAGCTTGTCCGAGAGCTTCTGGCCGACCACGCGCGCAACGATGTCGGTGGGGCCGCCGGGCGGGTAGGGCACCACCAGCCGGATCGGCTTGACGGGGAAGGACTGCGCCAGCGCTGGCGGCATAAATGCCGCGGACAAGGCGAGGCAGGAAAGCAGGGCGAGCGCGTGCCGCCGGGATCGATTCGGTGCCAAGGGGATTCTCCGGTTGTGGGTGCCGGCTGGGATGGAGGCGGACGCGCGCCGGCTGGCGCCGGAAGGCGCTATTCGCGCAGGAAACGCAGCAGCGTCCCTTCGCCGAAGCGCAGGAAGCCTGCGCGCACGCGCTCGCCGATCGCCACGCCGGGCTCGGCATGGCCCATCACCCGCGGGCCTTCGTCCAGCGTGGCCAGCACCAGCGTGTAGGGCGCCAGCGCGCGGAAGGCCCCGGCCGGGGCGCGGCTGATCTCGGTGACCGCATACACCGTGGCCAGCCCGCCGGCATCGCGCCAGCGCAACTGCAGGCTGCCGCAGGCGCGGCAGGCGTGCCGTTCCAGCGGCTGCCAGGCTCCGCAGTCGTCGCAACACTGGTAGCGCACCACGCCGGCATCGAGTCCGTCGGTATAGGGATGGCTCATGGCGCGGCCTCCAGCACCAGGCTGACATGCGACGACAGCACGCCACCGTCGGCATGGAACAGCGCGCGGCGGCGCTTGCTCAGTTGACGTTCCCCGGCGCGGCCCGCGAGCTGGCGCGCGGCTTCGGCAAGATGCATCAGGCCGCCTGCCGCGCCGGAATGGCCGAACGCAAGCAGCCCGCCATGCGTGTTGAGCGGCAGCGCGCCGGCGCGGCTGAAATCGCCGGCTTGCAGGCGCGCGTGCGCTTGCCCGCGCGGCGCCAGTCCGAGTTCTTCCAGCAGCATGACCAGCGTGATGGTGAACGAGTCGTAGATCGCGAGGCAGTCGATGCCGTCCACGCTGCCGCCCGCCTCGGCGAAGGCGCACTGCGCGGCCTCGGCGGCGCCGGTCTGCATCACGTCGTCGATGGCGCCCAGGTGCTGGTGCCGGTGTGCCTGCCCTGCGCCGGCGATGCGCACCGGCGTGCCCGCGCCGGGTTCCGCGGAAACGATCACCGCCACCGCGCCATCGGAAATCGGGCAGCAGTCGGACAGCCGCAGCGGCGTGGCGATCGGGCGGGCGGCGCGCGCCTGCGCGAGCGACAGCGGCTCGCGCAGGTGCGCATCCGGATGGCCGGCGGCATGCTCGCGCATCAGCACGGCAAAGCCGGACAGCGCATCGGCATCCATGCCGGTCTCATGCAGGTAGCGCGACGCCAGCAGCGCGTAGTAGGCCGGCACCGAGGCGCCGTTGGGCACCTCGGCATGCGGCTCGCCCACCTGCGCCAGCGTCTGGATCGACTGGTCACGGCTCTGGCCGCTGAGGCGGTTCTCGCCCGCCACCACCAGCACGTGGCGGCAGCGGCCGGCGCGCACCAGCTCATGCGCCAGCATGGCCATCACGCCGCCGGTGGCGCCGCCCGCGGCCACGCCGTGGGCGTAGGCGGGCGTGAGCGAGGCGTATTCGCAGAAGCGGTCGGCCAGCATCAGGTGCGGCAGCGTGGTGGCATAGCCGCACAGCACGCCGTCGATGCCGGCGCGCGCCAGCCCGGCATCGGCCAGCGCGGCATCGGCGGCCTGTGCCATCAGCGCCAGCGGCGTGCTGCCCTCGATGCGGCCGAAGCGGGTGTTGCCGCTGCCGCGCAGGTAGGTGGCGAGCATGTCAGTGCTTGAGCAGAGGGCATTGCGACTTCGATGCCGGCATGAAGGCCTGCTCGCCGGGTACTGTCGCCACCACCTTGTAGTAGTCCCATGGATACCGGGATTCGGCCGGCGTCTTCACCTCGAACAGGTACATGTCGTGGATCATGCGGCCGTCCTCGCGGATGCGGCCGTTCCTTGCGAAGAAGTCGTTGATCGGCAGCGACTTCATCTTCTTCATCACCGCCGCGGTCTCGTCGGTGCCCGCCGCCTGCACCGCCTTCAGGTAGTGCATCACCGACGAATACGCGCCGGCCTGGCTCATGTTGGGCATCTTCTTCAGCTTCTCGAAATAGCGGCGCGACCACGCGCGCGTGGCATCGTTCATGTCCCAGTAGAAGGCTTCGGTGAGCACGAGGCCGCCCGCGGTCTTCAGCCCGATGGCGTGGATATCGTTGATGTAGAGCAGCAGTCCCGCCATGCGCTGCGCGCCGTTGCGCGTGAGGCCGAACTCCGACGCCGCCTTGATCGCATTGATGGTGTCGCCGCCCGCATTGGCCAGTCCCACGACTTGCGCCTTGCTGGCCTGCGCCTGCAGCAGGTACGAGGCAAAGTCGCTGGCGCCGATCGGGTGGCGCGCGGCGCCCACCACCTTGCCCCCGGTTTCGTTGATCACCGCGGTGGCGGAGTCCTGCAGCGTATGCCCGAAAGCGTAGTCGGCGGTCAGGAAGAACCAGGTCTTGCCGCCGCGCTGCACCGTGGCGCGCGCGGTGGTATTGGCAAGCGCATAGGTGTCGTAGGCGTAGTGCACCGACACCGGCGTGCACAGGTCGTTGGTGATGCGCTCGGTGCCCGGCCCCGAGAACACCACGATGCGGTTCTTCTGCTTCGCCACTTCCAGCACGGCCAGCGCTGGCGCCGAGGCGGCCACGTCGAGGACGGCATCGACATTGCCGGTGTCGTACCACTCGCGCGCCTTGTTGGCCGCGATATCGGCCTTGTTCTGGTGATCGACCACCACCAGCTCGATCTTCCTGCCCAGCACCTTGCCGCCGAAATCGTCGATGGCCATCTGCGCCGCGGTGGCGCTGCCGCGGCCGGTGACATCGGCGTACAGGCCGCTCATGTCGAGCAGCATGCCGAGCTTGACCACGTCGTCGGAGATCGCAGTCTTGGGCTGTGCGTGCGCGGCGCCGCAGGCAAGCGCCGCGGCCAGGGCCAGGACGCCGGCGGCCCGGCGCTGGATCGAATGGCGAAGCTTCATGGTGTCTCCTCTGGCGTGTTGTGGTTCTTGTTTGGGCTAGACGGTAGCAATCGGCGTCACCGGCGACCCCACCGCCCCCGGCAGCCGCAGCGGCGGCGCGGTCAGCTGGAAGCGGGTGCGGCCATTGGCGCGCAGCCAGTCGGCCAGCTCGCGCAGGTACCACAGCTCGCCCAGCGGCAGGCCCAGCTTGAACAGGCAGTGGTGGTGCAGCGGCAGCAGCGGGTGGTGCCGGTCGCCATCGGGCGCGGGGCGGGCCGGGTAGCGCTCGACCGCGTAGTTGTCGGCGATCAGCGCGGCGATGCCGGCGTCGGTGATCCACTGCAGCAGGCGGTCGTCGCGGCCGTCTAGCGCGCAGCAGCTGTGGTGCAGCACGGCTTCGTCGGGCTCGCGCTGCATCGACAGCACCACCTCGGCAAAGCCGGTGCGCAGCAGCAGCATGTCGCCGGGCTCGACCTCGGCCTTGCCGGCGTCCATGGCGCGCATCAGCTCGTCATAGCCGATGTTGCGGAAGTCCTGGCCGTACACGTGCGCCAGATCCACCAGCACGCCGCGGCCCTGCATGCCCTTGACCGCGAAGTTCTCGATGCCAAGCGCCTGCGCGGCGCTGTGGTCGTGGCCGCAAGGGTGGGCGGCGAAGTGGTCGTCTTCGGCGTAATCCACCGGACCGACGATATGCTCGTTGGCGCGGAAGCCGTTGTAGTAGACGCGCTCGGGCCGGCCGTCGCCGTCGGCATCGAACAGCGCGCCCACGTGCGCCAGCGCATCCCACTGCGTGCTGTACTGCAGGCACATCAGCACCTGGTCGTCGCTGATCACGTCGGTGGCGGCGGGATCGACCTTGGCGAGCGGGAAGTTGAGGTAGGGGCTGTCGTCGCGAAATGTCGGGCGCAACTGCGGCGGGTGCCGGCGCGGGTTGAGCTTGTTGCCGCCCGGGTAGTCCAGCGGCAGCGACAGGCAGAAGCTGATGCCGGCCCGCACCTCGCGCGCGCCCTTGACGACCTGCTCGGGGCCGATCAGGTTGACGCGGCCGAGCTGGTCGTCGGGGCCGAAATCGCCCCAGTTGGAGCCTTGCGGACGTTGCTTCCAGCGCATGTCATGCCTCCTCTCGCGTACGTGGCCGGGTAGCCGGCCGTTGGATGTCGGGTTTGATATCTGGCTTCACGGCGGCGTGCGAGCGCCAGTGCTCGCAGATGGCGTCGGCCTCGCGCAGCAGTGCTCGCGCCATCGCGGCCTCGCGGCTGGTGATGCGATCGTTGAGCGCCGCAATGCTGATCGCGCCCAGCGGGTAGCCGTCGGGGCCGGGCAGGGCGATGGCGATGCCGCCCATGCGCTCGACCACGACGTCCAGCAATACGGCGTAGCCGCGCTCGCGCGTGGCCTGCACATGGCCCAGCAGCATGTCGCGGCTGAAGCGCGGGTAGCGGCGCATGGCCGGGGCGATGCCGTCGAGCACAGCGTCGACCTCGGCATCAGGCAGCGCGGCCAGCAGCGCCAGGCTGCCGGCGCCGATGCCCAGCGGCCGGCGGCTGCCGATGTCCAGGTAGTTGGCGCGGATCGGGAAGGTGCCCAGCCGCAATTCGATGCAGACCGATTCGCAGCCGCTCGGCACGGACAGGATGGCGCTGTCCTCGAAGGCATTGGCCAGCCGGATCAGCGCGGGGCGTACCAGCGGGCGCAGGTCGGTGCGCGCCAGCGTGGCGGCATGCAGCGCCAGCCATTCGCGCCCCGGCGTGAAGGCCTTGGTGGCGGGATCGCGCTCAACCAGTCCCTCGGCCGCCAGCGTTTCAAGCAGGCGCAGCGCCGAAGCCTTGTCGACGCCGGCGGCCAGCGCCAGATCGGTCAGGCGGCTGTTGCGGGCATCGGTCAGCGCGCGCAGCAGGCGGCAGGCTTTCTGCAGCGAGGTGCTCGGGGTGGTCACGGCGGCGGTCTCCTGGTCCGGTTTTCGTCACGTGAAACCGGTTGAAGCCGTTATAAGCCATCCGTCGCCGCCCGTCATTCTGCGTTGCCAAAAAATTTTGCCGGATGAAATCAATGGCTGTCGGCGACTGGATAAACCATTGTTGTCGTACAACAATCGATGGAAATCAACAGATGTCAACGAAAAATTCGCGTCTATGCGGCAATTTAATGCAGGATATGACGCATAGGCTACTCGAAGGCAGGGTAAGCCCGGACACAAGCTTGCGCCATAGCCTCTACAATGTCGTCAGACAACGTAACACGTGACTGGCATAGTGCCGTCCCCTGAAGAAAGCCTGCAATCATGAGCGAAGCGACTCCAGCACCGGCATCGCGCCCCCTCTACATCACGATGCACCCCGACGACAACGTCGCCATCGTCGCCAACGACGGCGGGCTGCCGGCCGGCGCCACGTTCCCCTGCGGCCTGACGCTGGTCGAAGGCGTGCCGCAGGGTCACAAGGTCGCATTGACGGACTTGCGCGAAGGCGACGAGGTGATCCGCTACAACGTCGTGATCGGCTACGCGTTGAAGGAGCTGCCGCGCGGCAGCTGGATCAACGAGCGCGTGATCCGCATGCCGGCCGCGCCGGAGCTGCACGACCTGCCGGTCGGCACGCGCGTCAGGCCGCTGCCGCCGCTGGAGGGCTACACCTTCGAGGGCTACCGCAATGCGGACGGCTCGGTCGGCACGCGCAATATCCTCGGCATCACCACCACCGTGCAGTGCGTGGAGGGCGTGGTCGAGTTTGCCGTGCGGCGCATCAAGGAAGAGCTGCTGCCGAAGTACCCCAACGTCGACGACGTGGTGGGCCTGGAGCACACCTACGGCTGTGGCGTGGCGATCGATGCGCCGGATGCCGGCATCCCCATCCGCACGATCCGCAATATCGCGCTGAACCCCAACTTCGGCGGGGAAGTGATGATCGTCAGCCTGGGCTGCGAAAAGCTGCAGCCCGCGCGGCTGGTCAGCGCCGGCACCATCCCGATCCAGAAGGAAGGCGAGCCCGACGTGGTCTGCCTGCAGGACGAGCAGCACGTCGGCTTTGCCTCGATGATCGAGTCGATCATGGCTACGGCCGAGAAGCACCTGCAGCGCCTGGACGCGCGCCGGCGCGAGACCTGTCCCGCGTCCGACCTGGTGGTGGGCGTGCAGTGCGGCGGCAGCGATGCCTTCTCGGGAGTTACCGCCAATCCCGCGGTGGGTTTTGCCACCGACCTGCTGGTGCGCGCCGGTGGCACAGTGATGTTCTCCGAGGTCACCGAGGTCCGCGACGGCATCGACCAGCTCACCGCGCGCGCGGCCACGCCCGAAGTGGCCGAGGCGCTGATGAAGCAGATGGCCTGGTACGACGCCTACCTCGAGAAAGGCAAGGTCGACCGCAGCGCCAACACCACGCCGGGCAACAAGAAGGGCGGCCTGTCCAATATCGTGGAAAAGGCGATGGGCTCGATCGTCAAGTCCGGCACCGGGCCGATCCATGGCGTCAGCGGACCGGGCGAGAAGGTCACGCAGAAGGGTTTGATCTATGCCGCCACGCCGGCGGGCGATTTTGTCTGCGGCACGCTGCAGCTGGCCGCCGGCATGAACCTGCACGTTTTCACTACCGGCCGCGGCACGCCGTATGGGCTGGCCGAGGTGCCGGTGATCAAGGTCTCGACCCGCAACGACCTGGCACGCCGCTGGCACGACCTGATGGACGTCAACGCCGGCCGCATCGCCACCGGCGAAGCCACCATCGAAGAGGTGGGCCGGGAGCTGTTCCACACGCTGCTGGCGGTGGCCAGCGGCAAGAAGTCATGGGCGGAACACTGGAAGATCAGGAACGCGCTGGTGCTGTTCAATCCGGCGCCGGTGACTTGAGGTATCGGCTGTCGGGTCTGTGATGGCGGCGGCGGCTGCTATTCGCCACCGGGTGTAGCCGGCCAGCATATGTCATCCACCGTACCCCAGCCTGGAACACGATTGAGGCGCAAGGTGCCTCTCGAACCAGGCTATCGTGAGTGTTGCGACGTCTTCCAGGGCCTTGCGGTCTTCGAATCCTCGGCCATTCGTCGGGATGAGCCTCAACTGCCGCGGGCAATGCATTTGCTCAAACGCAAGATTGTTGATCTGAATGTTCTTTGGGTCGCCGCTTGCACATATCAGCAGCGCAGGGATATCGAGGCGCTGCAGGCTGGCGGCACCAGCGAGATCCGGTCGTCCTGCAACACAGGCCACCGCGCGAAGTTGTGCCTCGCCGTACGCGGCCGAGCGCAGGGCCGCAGCTGAGGCGGTGCCGGTACTAAGCAGGCCGACAGGGAGGTCTGCGCAGGGTGTTCCGCCATGCAGGAAGCCCAGCGTCCGGTTCAACCTTGCCACCAGCTCATCGACATCCGACTCGGGCGCGTCGTCGAAGCGGCTGTCAGGCTGCAGGTCCACAAGCACGGTGGCGAATCCTTTCGCGCGTAGCTTGCGTGCCAGGTAATGACTGCGGACGTCGCGGCGTTCCGCGCCACCGGCATGAATCATCACCGCGACCCCGATGGGATTCGCGGCGGTTTCGAACATGACTCGCAGGCAAGTCGTCCCATATGGAACCAGCATCGCTCTGCTGATTGCCGGCACGCGCGCCTCCACCCCTGGCCGGGCATGGCCTGGGGATTGCACTGGCAGCATGGCTGTCACCTGCCGGACAAAATCGTCGGTGACCAGACTGAACTCGTGATAGAAATGCGCGAGATTTTCGATGGACTCCGGGGTATCCAGGCAGATGACTTCATCCACCAGCGCCCGGATCCTGTCCAGTCCCGCTCTTGAGGCGATCGGAAGCGCGCATATGAGTCGAGCGGGCTGCCGCTTGCGCAGGCGCGAGAGGGCCGCATACATCGTCGCGCCGCTCACCAGGCCGTCATCCACGACAATCACCACGCGACCGCCCGGATCCGCCTGCTTGCGAACCGGCTTATAGACCGCGCGCTGCCTGCGAAGCTGGTCGAACTGGGCGTCACGCTGTCGGCTGGCGTCGCCATGCGCATTCGCTTCGCCCGTGCACCACGTCATGCCTGTGTCGTCCAGCGCCATCCCTGGGGTGATGCGGCGCGCCATCACGAGATCGAATTCGGCGTCCAGCGCGTCGGCGACGACGCGCCCGACCGGCACTCCGCCACGAGGGATCGCCAGAACCAGGGCGCCGGTTCCCCGATACGCATGCAAGGCCCGCGCCAGTTCCGTTCCGGCATGTTCACGGGTCTGAAAACGTGTTTGATATGGGCGCATTCTAGAACTGAAGGAGAATCAACGATGAATCTGCAAGACCGCGGCGCCGGAAAGGCGGCCGTCACGCAGATCGGCCAAAGCCTCATTGGCCTGCTCAAGCGGATACGCGGTGGTGTGTGTATGCAGCAAGGTGCGGGCGGCGATCTCCATCAGCGCAATCCCGTCGGCGCGCGTCAGGTTGGCGACGGAACACAGGCGCCTCTCTTCCCAAAGCAGTTCGTAAGGCATGCCTGGGATATCGCTCATGTGGATGCCGCCGCAGACAACGGTGCCACCTTTATCGACGGCGCGTAGCGCTTTGGGCACCAGTGCGCCCACCGGCGCGAAAATCAGCGCGGCGTCCAGAGGCACCGGAGGCGGGAGGTCGCTCGAGCCGGCCCAGCACGCTCCAGTCTGGTATGCCAGTTGCTGGGCGCCCGTGTCGCCAGTGCGGGTGAAAGCGTAGACTTCCCGGCCTTGTGCCACGGCAATTTGCGAAACCAGGTGGGCGGCTGCGCCGAAGCCATAGATGCCGATGCGGCGTGTATCGGCGGCAGGCCCTGCCATGCGCAGCGTCCGGTAGCCGATCAGGCCGGCACAGAGCAGCGGGGCAGCGTGTTCGTCATCGTAGGCAGGCGGAATCCGAAAGCAATACCTGCTGTCTGCGACAACATATTCAGCGTAGCCGCCATCGCGCGTATAGCCCGTAAATAGCGGTGCATCGCAGAGGTTTTCGTGACGACGCTGGCAGTAGCGACAGTGGCCGCAGGTATGGCCAAGCCATGGCACACCCACGCGGTCGCCCGGCCCGAAGGCGGTGACACCCGCTCCGCAAGCATCCACCCGTCCAACGATCTCGTGTCCGGGGATGAGCGCCGGTTTGGGATGGCGCAGGTCGCCGTCTACGATATGCAGGTCGGTCCGGCATACGCCGCAGGCAGAAACAGCGATGCGTACCTCATCCGGCCCGGGCTCGGGGACTGGCCCGTGTACCAGGACCAAAGGCTGCCCCGCGCCTGCAAATTGCATGGCTCGCATGGTCTCGGGCATGCAGGTGTCCTTGTCGGTGCCCCGGCGTGGGGCGTCAGCCTTCGATTTCGCTGCGGACCAGCAAGACCGGCTTGGTTGTCTGGGCCAGTACGCCTTCCGCCACGCTGCCCATCAGCAGCCGCCTGACGCCGCGCCGCCCGTGCGTGCCCATGACAATCATGTCGGCATTCCAATTGTCGGCTTCGGTGGCGATGGTCGTGGAGATCCGCCCGGGAGCCACCGGCTTTTCGTCCAATTGCGTATGGCATCGGATTCCCGCCTGGCTGAGGCGTGCCGTCGCGGCGTCCAGTGCCTTGCGGCCGTACGAGATCTGCTGGTTCGCCAGTTCGCGGGGATCGAAATAGCCTGCCTCAAAGTACACATCGCTGTCATCGACCACAAACAACGCCTTGACTTCGGCGCCGGTGGCCGCGGCGATTGCGATGGCCTGGCTGAGCGCCAGGTCGGAGGAGTGGCTGCCGTCCACGGCGAGCAAGAGGCGCTGGTACATGCGATGCTCCTGTGGGATGGGACTGCATAGTCCCTGGGTCTGATGCATTCAGCCTAGGCGGCAGTGTTGGATGGAACTTGATATTGGTCAAACCAAGGCGCGGCCCCCCGCATCGTGAGCAGGCCGGTGCAGCGGCCAAGCGCTTGCCAGTTCCCATTCCTGGAGGCGGCGCCTTGGGGCGGTGCCGCCTGCTGCACCCGACAAGAATCCATGCATTGTCAGTGACAAGAGCGGCACTTGTTCAACTCGGGTGACGCTGGGGCACAGGTGGCGCAGACGGCGGCGATGCCGAATCCCGGGACGGAAAGAGGGCCCTGCCGCTTGCCCACTGCATGACGAAGGCCTGCATTGCGAGGATGTCACGCGGCCTCTGCATTGCCAGGAACTGTCTGGTGCATGCATGGGTGCCGGGAACGGCGCCATGGAACCATTGAAGGTTCCATTCCATCAGCGTCTCGAACTGTGAAAATGCTTTCTCGGAAAAGCACAGTACATCTGCCATACCCCTGAGGACTTCAAGATTGGCTTGCTGAGCCGCTGAAAGCTGGGCAAAGGGCAATCGATTCATGATCACGCTCCCGCATGTGAGCGCCACAGTCATCGGTTCGCAGTATGGCGCTCCGAGTGGAGACACTCCGGCAGAACCGGCTGGAGCCCCGCTCGAAAAATATGAAGCCCGACCCGTGCCTGTCCCGACTTGAGAATGCACCCCGGCCACGATCAAATATCGCCATGGCTTCAAGAAGCAGGGGTACGCAATCCCGATGAGACAAACAACGGGGGGATGAGTCGCTATCCGAGGGGATATCCGGAGCCGCCAGGCGCGTTAGTGCGCCCTTGGCCGGCTCCGGACTAATAGAGGCAGGCGAGACCTACGCCTTGGAGTGGCCGCTCGCTGTCGAGCCGGCGCGGAATCGTCATTGCAGCGCCCATTTGCGAGGGTTTGGCCGCAACTTGGGAAAACGGCAGCGCATGCATGCTTCGTGAGCACAAATTATCGAAAGCGCGCGCCGTGATGTCCATCGCTCAGTTCCTCTGAAGAAGATTGAAAACGAGGTTCAGGGCATCATATCCACTTCGCAAGGAAAGGGCAAACCACTCCGGGCCGATGCCGTGCTGGTGGCGGCGATAATGCCGGGCGGGTGGTTCGGCTCGTCTGCGCTAATGCGGCGATGGCAGCTGGATGCCGCTGAATGCCAGCGCCAGCCCACCGACAAGCACCAGGCTGAGCGCCCACACCACGTCGAGGTTGAACCAGCTGCGCGACACGAATTTAAGCCCGACATAGCGATAGACCAGCCAGGCCACCACGCCCCCGGTGGCGATCAAGGCCGCGGCATGCACGACGGACACGAGCAGCGCCATCGAGACATTGGCGCCCATCAGCGCGGCGGCGGCCTTGTGGCCGGCATCCTCGTCGGCGCGGCACAGCCCGAGATAGATCGGCACCAGCATCAGCCCGGCGCCATGCGCGATTGCCACGGCGAAGGACCATAGCGCCAGGCGCCCCGGCCGAATGCGCGCCAGCGAGCGCGGATGGCGGCGCCAGGCCAGCAGCGCCAGCCCCCAGCCGATCACCAGCAACCCCGCGGCAAACTGCAGCGGCGCCTGCCAGCGGGCCACCATGGCCAGCACGCCGAACGGCAGCATGACCGCGATCATCGCCAGCAGGTGGCCCAGCGCCAGCCATCCGAGCGCCGACACCACCGCGCGGTCCTGCCGCGCCAGCAACCCGTTCGACACGGCCAGCGGCCATCCCATCGCGGGATTCAGGCCGTGATAGATGCCGCTGGCCAGGACCGCCGACCACAGGCCGGCATGCTCCCAGGAGAACGCCGTCAAGACCGGACCGACGGATAGCAGAACGAGTCAGTCGAGCAGTCGCCGCCTTCCAGCCGCACCTGGTGCGCGCGGTAGCCGTCGGGGAATTCCAGCCAGTAGTCATCGGCCAGCGCCAATCCGCCCTCCGGCTCGGCGCGTCCCATCACCTGCACGCCGGGCACGCCGTCTGGATAGAACTGGTTGTCCCAGGTGGAGTAGAGCGAGTTGGTCCAGTAAACGCGCTTGCCGTCGCGGCTGATCTCGACCATCTGCGGGCCGCCGGCGAAGGTCTTGCCGTTCGGATGCGGCGTGCGCCGTGCAATGCCGCCGAGATGGACCGAGCCCGACAACCGTGGCTTGCGCGGGTCGGTGACGTCGTACTGGCGCATCTCGCCGGTGCCCCAGCACGACACGTACAGGAATTTGTCGTCGAGCGACAGGTCGATGTCGGTGATCAGCGGCGGCACCGCGCCGAAGCCCTGCAGCAACGGCGGCAGCAGGTCGGCCGAGGCCGGCTCGGGCGGGATGGTCGCGGTCTTTTCCGCGTGGAACTTGCCGCCTTCGCGCCACCAGGTCCAGATCGAGCCTTCCAGGTTGGTGGTGTCGACCACCACGCCGACAAAGCCGTATTCCCGCACCGGATCGTGCGCGGGCCTGACTTCCAGCGCCATCTGGTGGTTGGCGCCCAGGTCGATGGTCTGCACATTGCGCCGCGCGCGCAGGTCCCAGAAGTGCAGCTTGTGGCCGTACTTGTTGGAGAGCAGGTCTTCGGCCACCAGGCCGTTCTCGAACTGCGGCGGCAAGGCCCACTCGCTCGACACCATGTAGTCGCGCGGCAGGTTCCACCAGAAGTCGTAGTGCTTCTCCTGCTCGCCGCGGTCGATTTCCCAGCGGCCGAGCACCTCGAAGGTCTCGCAGTCCATGATGAAGATGCCGGGGAACCCGTCGGTGCCGTCCTGCCCCGCGCCGCCGAGCGTGCTGACGTAGATCCCTTCGGGGCCGCAATGCACGGTGTGCGGCCGCGAGTAGCCGGTCTTGCCGATGATCTCGTCCGGCTCGATGATCTTGTGGATGCGCGCCTGCGTGGGATGCGGCTTGGTGTCGACGATATAGATGCGCGACGAGCGCATGCCGGGAATGATCAGGTAGCGCCGCTCCAGGAACGCGTGGCCGGTCAGCGGCGACAGCGCGGAGGAACAGGCATTCCAGCCGAAGTGGTGCAGCTCGTCGCCCTTGTTGGTCATCGGCACGGTATGCACCACCGTGCTGTAGGTGGGCGAGCCGGGCTTGACGTCGATCACGGCCAGTGCGTCGGGGCGCGAGCCGTCGGGGCTCAGCAGCAGGGTGTAGGCGAATTCTTCCGGCGGTGCGCTCATCGCGAGCTGGGGCGACGGGTAAAACGTGGGATCCGGCCGCATGTTCATGGTTAGCCCTCCTTGTTCTACGCCGGTCACATGCCGCGAGATCGCGCAGGCCGGCATGGCAGCGTCCGCGCACGGAAGTGGACTTCAAGCGTACTTAGCCTAGGTCGTTCTCTATCCCTAGTCAAACGGGCCGGCACGCCGCCGCAGGGCCGTTCTCGTCACGCTGGAGATGCGTGGCGCGTGGGCATGCGCCGGCCGCACGCGACTCAATGCGACTTGGCGCGCTTTAGCGTGCCTTGGCGCGGCTTAACGCACCGGCCGGATACCGGCATCAAAGCGCGCCGCCAGCCCGTGGTCGCGGAACGCCGCTACCACGAAGTCGATGAACACGCGCGTCTTCGGCGGCAGCAGCGTCTTGTTCGGGTAGTACAGCGAGATCGGCCCGTTGTCGGCATGCCATCCGGGCAGCAGGCGCACCAGCGCACCGCTTTCCAGCCATCGCGCCGCATGCGGCGTCGGCAGCAGGGCCACGCCGTAGCCGAGCATGGCCGCGTGCGCCATTGCCTCGGGGTCGTCGAAGATCATGCGCGTGCGCTGCGTGACCGGTGCTTCTTCGCCCGACTCGCTGCGCAGCGTCCAGGTGCGCAGCCGGCCGGTCGGGCCCGAGCGCCGCACGATGCCGTCCAGCGCGGCCAGCTCGCCGGGGTGGCCCGGCATGGGCCTGCCCGCCATATAGGCGGGCGATGCGGTCGCGACGATGCAGGTCCGCGCCAGTTCGCGCGCCACCACGCCGTCGGTCAGTTCGATGCCGCCGCCGATGGCCGCGTCAAAACCGTCCTGGATCAGCTCCGCGGGGCGGTTGTCGAAATGCCAGTCCGGCACGATCGCCGGATAGCGCTGCAGGAACTCACCCAGCAGCGGCACCAGGTGTTCGCGGCCGAAGGCGAGGGCCATGCTGACCTTGAGCGTGCCCGCTGGCTTGCCGGCGTCCTGCGAGGCGCTGGCAAAGGCATCGCGCAAGGTCGAGAACGGGCCCGAGACCTGCCGCAGGAACTGCTCGCCGCTGGCGGTCAGCGTCAGCTGGCGCGTGCTGCGCTGGAACAGCCGCAAGCCCAGGTGCGACTCCAGCCGCGCCACGTTCTTGCTGACCGCCGCTGGCGTCATGCCGAGCTGGCGTGCCGCCGCCGAAAAGCTGCCGGCTTCGGCACTCCGGACAAAGGACTCGAGCAGGTTCAGGGCTTCCATGGCCTCAGCTTATACCAACGGTTGAAAAAGCTGATGCCGGCTTGTGGCTAGCGAAGGGGCAATCCGCGAACGATACTGGGTTTGCCAACCAACCATTTCCCGGAGCATTCCATGGCCACCCTGACAGGAAAAACTGCATTCGTTACCGGCGGCGCCCGCGGCATCGGCGCGGCAATCGTGCGCCGGCTGGCGCGCGAAGGCGCCGCCGTCGCCTTCACCTACCAGAGCTCCGCGGCCGGCGCCAACGCGCTGGCGGAGGAAGTGGAAGCCTCCGGCGGACGCGCGCTGGCGTTTCAGGCCGACGCCGCGGACGCCGCCGCGCTGACCCGCGCCATCGACGACGCTGCGCGCCAGTTCGGCAAGCTTGACATCCTGGTCAACAACGCCGGCGTGCTGCGGCTGGGATCGGTAGAGACCCTGTCGCTGGAAGACTTCGACGAGACCCTGGCCGTCAATGTGCGCGCGGTGTTCGTCGCGGCCAGGGCGGCGCTGACGCACATGGGCGAGGGCGGCCGCATCATCAACATCGGCAGCACCAATGCCGAACGCATGCCGTTCCCCGGCGGCAGCGCGTATGCAATGAGCAAGTCCGCGCTGCTGGGGCTGGTGCAGGGCATGGCACGCGACCTGGGGCCGCGCGGCATCACCGTGAACAACATCCAGCCGGGACCGACCAATACCGACATGAACCCGGAAGCGGGGGATTTCGGCGCGGCGCTGCATAGCCTGATGGCGTTGCAGCGGCATGCCACGCCGGAGGAGATTGCCGGCATGGTGGCTTATGTCGCGGGTCCTGAAGCGGGCTTTGTCACTGGCGCCAGCCTGATGATCGACGGCGGTTTCAGCGCCTGAGCGCCAGGCAAGTAAGCCTTACGCACGCCAGCCAGCACGCCGGCCCCACGCCGGCGTGCCTCAGTCTTTCGTCGCCTTGCGCAGTGCCGCGCTGACCTCGCCGTAGAAGCCCCGCAGCTTCTCCAGCTCCAGGTCCACCGGCTGCAGCGCCGGCCACAGCAGCGCCACCATGTCACGCGCGGTCTTCTCGATATCGACCTCGCGCTGCCGCGCGATCGCATCCCACAGGATGTGTTCCATCGGCCCCAGGATGGCCGAGCGCAGCAGGCTCAGCGGCAGGTCGCCACGGATCTCGCCATTGCTGCGCGCCCGCGCTAGCAGATCCATCAGCGGCGCCGTATAGCGGCGCTGCAGCGGCAGGAACACCTCGCCCAGCCCGGGCCCCTTGGCCCGGCCTTCCGACAGCACCAGCGCGCACAGCCCGGTCCCCTGGATCAGGAACAGGCGCAGGTGCGTCTTCACGTAGAACTCCAGCTGCGCCTTGGTGGGCTGGCCGTGCGGCATGCCCTGTTCCAGCGTGCTGATGATCTCGTCGTACCAGTCTTCGATCACGCGCACGCACAGCTCGCGCTTGCCGTGGAAATAGGTAAAGACCGTCCCCTCGGAGACGCCCAGGCGCTGGGCGATCTCGGTGGTGGTGGCGCGCTCGTAGCCAAGCTCGGCGAACACGTCGCGGCTCACGCGCAGGATGTCGCGGATGCGCTGCTCGGCCTTGGCTCCGGCGGGAACGCGGCGCCGGGAACTGGTGTCTTCCATGTTGTCGGGGGTGTGGACGTCGGTCTCGTGGCGAGGATTATAGTGCGCCGCTCGCCAAAACTTGAGTAAAGCTCAAAATTAATATTGCGTTCTGCCTCCCGAGCGTGTACTTTTCACTCGTCGGCGCCACAGGCCGCACCGGCGGGCGAGGGCAGGTGCCGAAGGATTTAAGGGATTTCCCTGATGTGATGTCCCGCCAGCCCATCAAAGACAATGACCACGGCGTGAATTGAGTGATACTCACAAAACGCCGGGCGCACGGAACGCCACCGAGCTTTGGAGACCAGTATGACGATGCAGGGCGAGTCCCAATCCACCATCCTGCCCCTGGGCGGGCTGTCGCATGTACGAGGCGAAACCAATATCCCGCTGTCCGAGCAGACGGTGCCGGAGCTGCTGGCGCAGACCGTCGCCCGCTTTGCGCAGCGTGACGCGGTCGCCTTCCGCGAGCAGGGCGTGCGCTGGACCTGGCAGCAGTTCGCCGAGGCCATCGATGCGCTGGCGGCGGGGCTGCACGCGCTCGGCCTGGTCCGTGGCGACCGCGTCGGCATCTGGTCGCCCAACCGCGTGGAATGGGTGGTGACGCAGTTTGCCACCGCGCGGCTCGGGCTGGTGCTGGTCAATATCAACCCGGCCTACCGGCTGTCCGAGCTGGAGTACGCGCTGAACAAGGTTGGCGTCAAGGCCATCGTCGCGGCCGAGGCGTTCAAGACCTCGCGCTACCTGGAGATGCTGCAGGCGCTGGCGCCGGAACTCGCTACCAGCGAGCCGGGAGCGCTGCAGGCCACGCGGCTGCCGTCGCTGCGCTGGGTGATCCGCATGGGCGCGGGCGAGACCCCGGGCATGATCCGCTATGACGACGTGGTGGCGCGTGGCGCCGGCGTGGGCCGCGAATCGCTCGACGCCATCACCGCGCAGCTCGACCGCAACGACCCGATCAACGTGCAGTTCACCAGCGGCACCACTGGCGCGCCCAAGGGCGCCACGCTGACGCACCGGAACATCGTCAACAACGCGCGCTTTATCGCCATGGCGATGCGCTTTACCGAGCAGGACAAGCTGTGCATCCCGGTGCCGTTCTACCACTGCTTCGGCATGGTGCTCGCGGTGCTGGCGTGCGTCTCGACCGGCGCAGCGATGGTGTTCCCGGGCGAAGCCTTCGAGCCGGAAGCCACCATGCAGGCCGTCAGCGAGGAACGCTGCACCGCGCTGCACGGCGTGCCGACCATGTTTATCGCGCAGCTCGACCATCCGCGCTTCGGCGACTATGACTTCTCTTCGCTGCGCACCGGCATCATGGCCGGCTCGCCGTGCCCGATCGAGACCATGAAGCGCGTGGTATCGCAGATGCATATGTCCGAGGTGACGATTGCCTACGGCATGACCGAGACCAGCCCGGTCTCGTTCCAGAGCAGCACCACCGATCCGCTGGACAAGCGCACCACCACCGTCGGCCGCATCCAGCCACACCTGGAAGTCAAGGTGGTCGATGCCACCGGCGCCACGGTGCCGGTGGGCGAGAAGGGCGAGCTGTGCACGCGCGGCTACTCGGTGATGCTCGGCTACTGGGACGACGAAGCCCGCACCGCCGAAACCATCCGCGATGGCTGGATGCATACCGGCGATCTCGCCACCATCGACGAAGAGGGCTACTGCAATATCGTCGGCCGCGTGAAGGACATGCTGATCCGCGGCGGCGAGAACATCTACCCGCGCGAGATCGAGGAATTCCTGTTCCGCCATCCCAAGGTCCAGGCCGTGCAGGTGTTCGGCGTGCCGGACCAGAAGTACGGCGAGGAAGTGTGCGCGTGGATCGTGCTTAAGCCGGGCGAAAGCGCCACCGAGGAAGAGATCCGCGAGTTCTGCCGCAACCAGATCGCCCACTACAAGATCCCGCGCTACATCCGCTTCGTGAACGAGATGCCCCTGACGGTGACCGGCAAGGTGCAGAAGTTCGTGATGCGCGACCAGATGGTGCGCGACCTGAACCTCAGCGAATCCAAAACGGCCTGATCCCCACGCCGACATCGATTACCAGAACTTTCAAGACAACACTGCCATGACTACCTTGCCCGGCCTGAAATTCGACCTCGGCGAAGACATCGAGATGCTGCGCGATTCCGTGCGTACCTGGGCCCAGGCCGAACTGGCCCCGCGCGCGGGGGAGATCGACCGCACCGACCAGTTCCCGATGGACGCCTGGAAGAAGATGGGCGACCTCGGCGTGCTCGGCATCACCGTGGCCGAGGAATACGGCGGCGCCAACATGGGCTACCTGGCGCACATGATCGCGATGGAAGAGATCAGCCGCGCCTCGGCGTCGGTGGGCCTGTCGTACGGCGCGCACTCGAACCTGTGCGTGAACCAGATCCACCGCAACGGCACGGCCGCGCAGAAGGCGAAGTACCTGCCCAAGCTGGTGTCGGGCGAATGGATCGGCGCGCTGGCGATGAGCGAGCCCAACGCCGGCTCCGACGTGGTCAGCATGA
The DNA here is from genome assembly GCF_004768545.1 of Cupriavidus oxalaticus. Lineage (NCBI taxonomy): Bacteria > Pseudomonadati > Pseudomonadota > Betaproteobacteria > Burkholderiales > Burkholderiaceae > Cupriavidus > Cupriavidus oxalaticus. The sequence continues at coordinate 2,274,464 of NZ_CP038634.1, forward strand.
AGCTGCGCGCGGAACTGAAAGGCGACCGCTACGTGCTCAACGGCACCAAGATGTGGATCACCAACGGTCCGGACTGCGACGTGCTGGTGGTTTACGCCAAGACCGAGCCCGAGCTGGGCGCGCGCGGCATGACCGCCTTTATCGTCGAGAAGGGCATGAAGGGCTTCTCCGTGGCGCAGAAGCTGGACAAGCTGGGTATGCGCGGCTCGCACACCGGCGAGCTGGTGTTCGAGGACGTGGAGGTGCCGGCCGAGAACATCCTCGGCGCCGAGAACAGCGGCGCCAGGGTGCTGATGAGCGGGCTGGACTACGAGCGCGCCGTGCTGTCGGGCGGCCCGGTCGGCATCATGCAGGCGTGCATGGACGTGGTGACGCCGTATATCCACGACCGCAAGCAGTTCGGCCAGAGCATCGGCGAATTCCAGCTGATCCAGGGCAAGGTGGCCGACATGTACACCACGCTGCAGGCGGCGCGCAGCTACCTGTACACGGTCGGCAAGAACCTGGACGCGCTCGGCAGCGACCACGTGCGCCAGGTGCGCAAGGACTGCGCCGCGGTGATCCTGTACACGGCCGAGAAGGCCACCTGGATGGCGGGCGAGACCGTGCAGATCCTGGGCGGCAACGGCTATATCAACGAATACCCGGCCGGGCGCCTGTGGCGCGACGCCAAGCTGTACGAGATCGGCGCCGGCACCTCTGAGATCCGCCGCATGCTGATCGGCCGCGAGCTGTTCGCGGAAACGATGTAAGCCCACCACGCGATGGCTGCACCCTACAACGAACCGACTGGCCGAGGCTGATATGGCGGCAATTGAGACAAAGCTGAACGCGCGTTCCGAAGCGTTCAAGACCAACGCGCAGGCAATGCAGGCACTGGTTGCCGACCTGGAAGCAAAGATCGCGAAGCTGGCGGAAGGCGGCGGCGAGGCCGCGCGCGACAAGCACCTGTCGCGCGGCAAGCTGCTGCCGCGCGACCGCGTGCAGCAACTGCTCGACCCGGGCACGCCGTTCCTGGAGCTGTCGCAGCTTGCCGCCTACGACATGTATGACGATGCCGCGCCGGGCGCGGGCATCATCACCGGTATCGGCCGCGTGGCCGGGCAGGAGTGCGTGATCGTCTGCAACGACGCCACCGTCAAGGGCGGCACGTATTATCCGATGACGGTCAAGAAGCATGTGCGCGCGCAGGAGATCGCCGAGCAGAACAACCTGCCGTGCATCTACCTGGTCGATTCCGGCGGCGCCAACCTGCCCAACCAGGACGACGTGTTCCCCGACCGCGACCACTTCGGCCGCATCTTCTACAACCAGGCCAACCTGTCCAAGCAGGGCATCCCGCAGATCGCGGTGGTGATGGGCTCGTGCACCGCCGGCGGCGCGTACGTGCCGGCGATGAGCGACGAGTCGATCATCGTCAAGAACCAGGGCACTATCTTCCTGGGCGGCCCGCCGCTGGTGAAGGCCGCCACCGGCGAGGAGGTGAGCGCCGAGGACCTGGGCGGCGCCGACGTGCATACGCGCCTGTCCGGCGTGGCCGACTACTTCGCGCAGAACGACCACCACGCGCTGAGCCTGGCGCGCAATATCGTGCAGCACCTGAACCGCCGCAAGCCGGACCAGATCCGCCTGCACGAGCCGGTCGAGCCGCTGTACCCGGTGGAAGAACTGTATGGCGTGATCCCCACCGACACGCGCAAGCCCTATGACGTGCGCGAGGTAATCGCGCGCATCGTCGACGGCTCCGAGTTCGACGAATTCAAGGCGCGCTACGGCACCACGCTGGTGTGCGGCTTTGCGCGCATCTGGGGCTACCCGGTCGGCATCGTCGCCAACAACGGCATCCTGTTCTCGGAGTCGGCGCTGAAGGGCGCGCACTTTATCGAGCTGTGCTGCCAGCGCAAGATCCCGCTGGTGTTCCTGCAGAACATCACCGGCTTCATGGTGGGGCGCAAGTACGAGAACGAAGGCATCGCCCGCAATGGCGCCAAGATGGTGACCGCGGTGGCGACGGCGCAGGTGCCCAAGTTCACGGTGATCATCGGCGGCTCGTTCGGGGCCGGCAACTACGGCATGTGCGGGCGTGCCTATTCGCCGCGCTTTTTATGGATGTGGCCGAACGCGCGCATCTCGGTGATGGGCGGCGAGCAGGCGGCGAGCGTGCTGGCGACGGTGCGCCGCGATGGTATCGAAGCGAAAGGCGGCAAGTGGAGCGCGGAGGAAGAGGATGCGTTCAAGCAGCCGATCCGCGACCAGTACGAGCACCAGGGCCACCCGTACTACGCCAGCGCGCGGCTGTGGGACGACGGCGTGATCGATCCCGCGCAGACGCGCACGGTGCTGGGGCTGGGCCTGTCGGCCAGCCTGAACGCGCCGATCGAGGACATGAAATTCGGCGTGTTCCGCATGTAATTCGGCATGTAATTCGGCATGTAAGCCTGCCCTCCAGGCATCCCAGAATCGTATTCAAGAACGCTCCCCGCGAGGAGCGAAAGGCGAAGTCATGTTCACCAAAGTCCTGATCGCAAACCGCGGCGAGATCGCCTGCCGCGTGGCCGCCACCTGCCGCCGGCTCGGCATCCGCACCGTCGCGGTGTACTCGGATGCCGACGCCGATGCCCGCCACGTCGCCTTCTGCGACGAGGCCGTCCATATCGGCGGCGCCGCCGCGCGCGACAGCTACCTGCGCGCCGACCACATCATCGAGATGGCGAAGGAGACCGGCGCCCAGGCGATCCACCCGGGCTACGGCTTCCTGTCCGAGAACGAAGCCTTCGCCGAGGCCTGCGCCGCGGCGGGGCTGGTCTTTATCGGCCCGCCGGCCTCCGCGATCCAGGCGATGGGCAGCAAGAGCGCGGCCAAGCAGCTGATGGAAAAGGCGTCGGTGCCGCTGGTGCCCGGCTACCACGGCGAAGACCAGGACCCGGCGCTGCTGCGCCGCGAGGCCGATCGCATCGGCTACCCGGTGCTGCTCAAGGCCAGCGCGGGCGGCGGCGGCAAGGGCATGCGCGTGGTCGAGTCGGGCGATGGCTTCGAGGCCGCGCTGGCGTCGGTCAAGCGCGAGGCCAGCGCCAGCTTCGGCGACGACAAGGTGCTGGTCGAGAAGTACCTGACGCGCCCGCGCCATATCGAGATCCAGGTATTTGCCGACACCCACGGCAACTGCGTCTACCTGTTCGAGCGCGACTGTTCGGTGCAGCGCCGGCACCAGAAGGTGCTGGAAGAGGCGCCCGCGCCGGGCATGACCGAAGAACGCCGCCGCGCTATGGGCGAGGCCGCCGTGGCCGCGGCCAAGGCGGTGGGCTATGTCGGCGCCGGCACGGTAGAGTTCATCGCCAACCAGGACGGCTCCTTCTACTTCATGGAGATGAACACGCGCCTGCAGGTCGAGCATCCGGTCACCGAGATGATCACCGGGCAGGACCTGGTCGAATGGCAACTGCGCGTCGCCGCCGGCGAGCCGCTGCCGCTGACGCAGCAGCAACTGCGCATCGACGGCCACGCGCTGGAGGCGCGCATCTACGCCGAGAACCCCGACAAGCAGTTCCTGCCCTCCACCGGCACGCTGCGCTTCCTGCGCACGCCGCCTGCGGTGCAGTTCATGCGTGGCGAGGACGCCCATGGCCCGGCCGGCATCCGCATCGATGCCGGCGTGCGCGAGGGCGACACCATCAGCCCGTACTACGACCCGATGATCGCCAAGCTGATCGTCTGGGGCAAGGACCGGGACGAGGCGCTGGCGCGGATGCGGCAGGCGCTGGCGGCGTATCACGTGGTCGGACTGTCGACCAACGTCGCCTTCCTGCAGCGGCTGGTGTCGTCGCAGGCGTTCCGCACGGCGGATCTCGACACCGGGCTGATCGAGCGCAACGAGAGCGAGCTGTTCCCGCAGCCCGAGCCGATCGGTATCGACACCGTCGCGCTGGCGGTCGCCGCGCTGCTGGACCGCGAGGCGCGCGAACTGCGCATCGACGCTGCCGACCGGCATTCGCCATGGACTCACGGCGGCGCCTGGCGGCTCAACAGCGGCGCGTCGCGGCAACTGCGCTTCGGCTATGGCGACCAGGTGCTCGACGTGACGCTGCAGGTCAATGCGCGCGGCAGCACGCTGGCCTACGCCGGACAGTCCGTGCCGTTCTCCGCGGTATGCAAGGCCGACGATATCCGAATCGACCTCGGCACGCGCCGCGTGCATGGACATGTTCATGCTGAGGCGGACGACTTCCACGTGTTCTCCGCGGGCCGCCAGGTGCTGCTGGGCTGGATCGATCCGCTGTCCCACGCCGGCGAGGCCGAAGGCGAGGGCGGCAAGCTGACCGCGCCGATGCCGGGCAAGGTCATCGCCGTGATGGTCGAGGCGGGCAGCACGGTCACGCGCGGCACGCCGCTGCTGGTGATGGAAGCAATGAAGATGGAACACACCATCAGCGCGCCGGCCGACGGCGTGGTCAGCGAAGTGCTCTACGGTGTTGGGGAGCAGGTCACCGAAGGCGCCCAGCTGCTGGCGTTCGGTACCTGATACTTTTACGGAGATCCGGCAGATGCATGCGGACAAGGTCAAGGTCGTTGAAGTCGGCCCGCGCGACGGCCTGCAGAACGAGAAGAATCTGATCCCCACCGAGACCAAGGTGGCGTTGATCGACCAGCTCACCGACGCGGGCTTTCCCAATATCGAAGTGGCATCGTTCGTCTCGCCGAAGTGGGTGCCGCAGATGGCTGACGGAGCGCAGGTCATGGCCGCGATCAGGCGGCGCCCCGGCACCATCTACTCCGCGCTGACGCCGAACATGAAGGGCCTGGAAGGCGCGCTTGCAGCAGGCGCCGACGAGGTCGTGATCTTCGGCGCGGCCAGCGAGGCGTTCTCGCAGAAGAACATCAACTGCTCGATCGCCGAGTCGATGGCGCGCTTCGAGCCCGTGGCCGCGGCCGCCAAGGCGAAGGGCGTGCGGCTTCGCGCCAGCGTGTCGTGCGCACTGGGTTGTCCTTACCAGGGCGAGGTGCCGGTCGATGCCGTGGTCGACGTGGTCCGGCACATGCGAGAGCTGGGCTGCGACGAGATCGATATCGCCGACACCATCGGCGTGGGCACGCCAGACAAGGTAAAGATCGTGATGCTGGCCGCGGCCACCGAATTCCCGCTGGCGCAGCTGTCCGGGCATTTCCACGACACGTATGGCCATGCCCTGGCCAACGTCGAGGCGAGCCTGGAAGCCGGCATCCGTGTCTTCCATGCGTCTGTCGCCGGGCTTGGCGGGTGCCCGTACGCGAAGGGCGCGACCGGTAATGTGGCGACCGAGGCTTTGCTGCTGCGTCTGGCGAGCCTGGGGATGGAGACGGGGGTTGATCTGGATAAGGTCATTGCCGCTGCCGAACTGATTTCCAGGGCTATTGGCAAGCCAGTACTCTAGTAGCGCGGGCTTCCCTCGATGCCGGGCGCTTGTCTCATATTGAGACACCGCCTGCATCAACCTGAGACAGCCCTGGCCAAACCTGCCACGCAACGCTTGAATTCGCCCGGGGGCTCTCTTAAAGTACCTTTCCAGTTCGCGCCGCCGCCACCACCGCAGCACAGTCCGGCGCGCATAGATGACCCGGCCGCAACGACGGCCAGGCGTGCCACGGCATCGCCGCAGACCGCCGCCTCGCGGCACCGCGCGACGCCGACCACTGGAGACAAGGCAATGCCCCCTGCACCGACAAGCCTGCTGTGCGATGCCAACGTCGCGCGGCGGGACTTCCTCGATGGCAAGGATGTCCCCGCCGGCTTGGTGTCCGACCTGATCGTGCGTTCGTGGCAGCGTGCCGCGCGTGCGGGCGTGCGTCCCGAGCAGCGCATGCTGTTTTCGGATGTCATCACGCACAGCGAAGTCCGCCGCAGCGAAGAAGAGAACCGGACCCTGATCGAACTGGCCGGCGCCGACATGGAAGTGCTGGCCGGCGCCTTTCCGTCGCAGCAGTGGATCGTGCTGTGTACCAATGCCGAAGGCGTGATCGTGTCCTCCCACGGGCGCCTGGGCGCTGGGCCTGGCGGGCCGTCGCCGCTGCAGCATGGCCGGCGCATCTGCGAGACCGGCATCGGCACCAACGCACCCGGCTGCTTGCTGGCGGAGGGCGGCAGTGCCGTCGAAATCCGTCGCGGCGAGCATTTCCTGCACGAACTGGTCGACGTGGTCTGCGCGGCCGCGCCGATCTATGACTGCCATGACCGCCTGATCGGCGTGCTCGATATCACCGGCTTCGGCGTCGACTTGCCGGCCTACGCGATCAACCATGTGCGCGCGGCGGCCACGTCGATCGGCAATCGCACCTTTGAGCGGCTGCCCGGTTGCTGCATCGTGCGCCTGCACCACGACCGCCGCATGCTGCATACGCCGGCGGAAGGCATCGTGGCGGTGTCCGCCGACGGCGTGATCGTGGCGGCAAACCATACCGCCCGCGATATGCTGCGGCTCGGCAGCGCCGAGATCGGCGCGATCGATCTCGGCAGCGTCTTTGCCGAAGGCATGCATGGCCCCGGAGGCGCGGTGCAAAGCGTCGTGCGCACGGTCGCCGGCGCGCGCCTGCATGTCTCGGCGAGCGAAACCCAACGTGCGCGTTCCCGTGGCGCCACGCCACGCGCCGAGGACGCCGGTCCGCTGGCCGGCCACCTCATTGCCGATGCCACGCTGGCGCGCGCCTTCGACAAGGCCAGCATGGCGGTCGGCGCGCAGGTGCCGGTGATCCTGCTGGGCGAGACCGGCACCGGCAAGACCATGCTGGCGCGCGCGCTGCATGAGGGCAGCCGGCCGGACGGCAACTTTGTCTCGATCAACTGCTCGGCTATTCCCGAAGGGCTGGCCGAAGCCGAGCTGTTTGGCTATGCCGACGGCGCCTTTACCGGCAGCCGCCGCGGCGGCTGCGCGGGCAAGATCGAGCAGGCCAACCATGGCACGCTGTTCCTCGACGAGATCGGCGACATGCCGCTGGCACTGCAGACCCGGCTGCTGAGCGTGCTGCAGGAGCGCTGCGTCACGCGCGTCGGCGCGGCCAAGCCGATCCCGGTCGACCTGTCGGTGATCTGCGCCACGCACCGCAGCCTGCCGGAACTGGTGCGGCAGGGCGCCTTCCGTGAAGACCTGTATTTCCGCATCAACGGCATGGCGATCCGCGTTCCGGCGTTGCGCGACCGCACCGACCTGCCCGAGCTGATCGCGGCGATGCTGCAGACGCTGGCGCGCGGCCGGCGCAAGGCGCTCGATGCCGATGTGATGGCGCTGCTGATGTCGCATGCCTGGCCCGGCAATGTGCGCGAGCTGCACCAGGTGCTGCGCACTGCGGTGGCGCTGTCTGGCCTCAGCGAGGAAATCCGGCGCGAGCACCTGGACGAAAGCTGGCTGGATGCTGCAACGCGCGTGGCAGTGACTGACATCCTGCCCGCGGCGGGCCAGCCGATGCTGCTGGCGCAGGCGCAGGACGCGCTGATCCAGCGCACCCTCGACGAGCTCAGCGGTAACCGCTCCGAAGCCGCGCGCGCGCTCGGCATCTCGCGCGCAACGCTGTACCGCAAGATGGCGCGCGCCAAGATCCGCTAGACCGGTCCGCCGATCCCTCATGACCCCCGCCCGCCACGCCGTGGCGGCGGGGGTTTTTCCTTGATGGCGTGTCTTGCCTGTATCGAGACATTGGATCAGATTGCGACACACAGGGGCAGCGTCGCAACCACGCTGCCATGCGCAACTGGCGCAAAGACAAGCGCAGGTGCGCGATTTGTGCGCCAGGCACGCCGCTTGCGTTGCAGGGCATCGCATTCCAACCAGGGAACAACATGAGGAGACAAGCGATGCACGGCAATGCAGGACTGCTGATCAACGGAAAAATCGTGCAGGGCAGCGCCACGCTCGACGTGGTCAACCCCGCCACCGGCAAGGTGTTCACCACGGTGTCGCGCGCCACCGAGCGCGAGGCTGCTGCGGCGGTCGCCGCCGCCAAGGCCGCGCAGCCGGGCTGGGCCGCGCTGGAACTGCCGCAGCGGCGCGCGCTGCTGCTGCGCTTCGCCGACGCGCTGCACGGCAACGCGGAGGACCTGGCCGCCACGCTGGTGCTGGAGCAGGGCAAGCCGCTGGCCGAGGCGCGTCAGGAACTGCAGTTCGCCGAAGCCTTCGTGCGCCATATCGCCGGGCTGGAGCTGCCGGTATCGCTGGTGCAGGACGACGCCACCCACCGCATCGAGCTGCACCACAAGCCGCTGGGTGTGGTGGCCGCCATCGCGGCATGGAATTTCCCGGTGCTGATCGCTGCCTACAAGCTCGCGCCGGCGCTGCTGATGGGCAATACCGTGGTGCTCAAGCCCGCGCCGACCACACCTGTGGCAACGCTGCAGCTTGGGGCGATCCTGTCCGACCTGCTGCCGCCGGGCGTGGTCAACATCATCACCGATGCCAATGACCTGGGCAGCTACCTGACTTCGCACCCCGACGTGGCCAAGGTCTCGTTCACGGGCTCGACCGCGACCGGCAAGAAGGTGATGGCAAGCGCCGGCCCGGGGCTGAAGCGCATCACGCTGGAACTGGGCGGCAACGACGCGGCCATCGTGCTCGACGATGCCGACGTGGCGGAAATCGCGCCGAAGATCTTCGGCAGCGCTTTCTACAACTGCGGGCAGGTATGCCTGGCGCTGAAGCGGCTGTACGTGCATGCGTCGGTCCATGACGCGCTGTGCGACGCGCTGGCCGACCTGGCCGGGCGCACGGTGGTAGGCAATGGCGCGGAAGCCGGCGTCACGATGGGCCCGCTGCAGAACGCCATGCAGTACGACAAGGCCGGCCGCTTCCTGGCCAGCGCGCGCCGCGACGGCAAGATCCTGGCGGGTGGCGCCTTGCTCAAGGGCGATGGCTACTTCGTCGCCCCGACCATCGTGCGCGACCTGACCGACCAGAGCGAGCTGGTGACCGAGGAGCAGTTCGCGCCGATCCTGCCGGTGCTGAAGTTCGACAGCATCGACGAAGCCGTGGCGCGCGCCAACGGTACGCCGTATGGGCTGGGTGGCTCGGTGTGGTCCAGCGACGAAGAGCGCGCCTATGGGGTGGCGTGGCGTCTCGACGTGGGTACGGCATGGGTCAACCACCACCTGCATTTCGGCCCGCACATCCCGCTGGTGGGCGCCAAGGAGTCCGGCGTCGGCGTGGAATTCGGGCCGGAAGGGCTGGCCGAGTATGCGCAACTGAGCGTGATCAATATCGCGCGCGCGCAGGCCTGCTGACGCGGCCACGCCCGCTGCGCGGCGGGCGACACAGGCAAGAAGAAAACCGGAAGTCGCGCAGCGCGACCGCGTCTATGCGGGTGGCAACGGCGTCGCCGGCGGCAACCTGGATTCGGACGTAGGCATTATTCGCTATGGGCGCTTCATGGAGGTCGGTGTTCTGACACGCCAAATCAATTAAGAAGACAGAGGAGACCAAGATGCATAGCAACAAGCAACGCCTGCTGGTGAGCATGGTGGCCGCGGCCAGCGTGGCGCTGCCGGCGCCGATGGCATTCGGCGCCGAAGGCAACGCCGCTCCCCGCCCGGCAAAAAAAAAGGCGCACAAGCCGGCGAACGCAGCCGCGCGCGTGGACAGCGCCGCGATCCGCGCCAACGAGGCCGGCACGCCGAACTGGCCCAGCTACGGCCTGGATTACGCCGAGACCCGCTTCAGCAAGCTCGAGCAGGTCAACGCGGGCAACGTCAAGGACCTGGGGCTGGCCTGGTCCTACGACCTGGAATCGACGCGCGGCGTGGAGGCGACGCCGCTGGTGGTCGATGGCGTGATGTACGTCTCCGCACCGTGGAGCGTGGTGCATGCCATCGACGCGCGCACCGGCAAGCGCCTGTGGACCTACGACCCGCAGGTACCGCGCGACCAGGCCTACAAGGGCTGCTGCGACGTGGTCAATCGCGGCGTGGCGCTGTACCAGGGCAAGGTCTTCGTCGGCGCGTTCGACGGCCGGCTGGTGGCGATCGATGCCGCCACCGGCAAGAAGGTGTGGGAGCAGGACACCATCGTCGATCGCAGCAAGTCCTATACGATCACCGGCGCGCCGCGCGTCTACAAGGGCAAGGTGATCATCGGCAACGGCGGCGCAGAGTACGGCGTGCGCGGCTACATCACCGCCTACGATGCCGAGACCGGCAAGCAGCAATGGCGCTGGTACACGGTTCCGGGCGACCCCGCCAGGCCCTTCGAGAACGAAGCCATGGCAAAGGCCGCGGCCACCTGGGACCCCAGCGGCAAGTACTGGGTCAACGGTGGCGGCGGCACGGTCTGGAACACCATGGCGTTCGACCCCGGCCTGAACCTGATGTACATCGGCACCGGCAACGCCGGCCCGTGGAGCCGCAAGCTGCGCAGCCCGAAGGGCGGCGACAACCTCTACGCGGCCTCCGTGGTGGCGCTGAACCCGGACACTGGCGAATACGTCTGGCACTACCAGGAAACCCCGGGCGACAACTGGGACTACACCTCGACGCAGGACATCATCCTGGCCGACCTGAAGATCGACGGCCAGCCGCGCAAGGTGATCCTGCACGCGCCCAAGAACGGCTTCTTCTTCGTGATCGACCGGACCAATGGCAAGTTCATCTCGGCCAAGAACTTCGTCGACGTCAACTGGGCCTCGGGCTATGACAAGGACGGCCGGCCGATCGAGACGCCGCAGTCGGACACTTCGGGCAAGCCGGCGGATATCGTGCCGGGGCCGTTCGGCGCGCACAACTGGCATTCGATGTCGTTCCACCCGAAGCTGGGGCTGGCCTTTATCCCGGCGCAGCACGTGCCGCTGACGCTGGCCGACAACAAGGAGTGGGCCCACAACCAGAAGGACTCTCCCGAGGCGCATCGCGGCGTGGGCTGGAACCTGGGCATGCTGGTCAATGCCGAGCCCCCCAGGAGCAAGCCGATGGGGCGGCTGATCGCGTGGGACCCGCTGGCGCAGAAGGCGGTATGGCACCAGGACCATGCCGGCCCGTGGAACGGCGGCACGCTCGCGACCGCCGGCAACCTGGTGTTCCAGGGCACGGCGGACGGGCGGCTGGTGGCGTATCACGCCGGCACCGGCGAGAAGCTGTGGCAGGCGCCGACCGGCTCCGGCGTGGTGGCGGCGCCGGTGACCTACCTGCTCGACGGCAAGCAGTATGTGTCGGTGGCGGTGGGCTGGGGCGGCGTGTATGGCCTGAGCCAGCGCGGCAGCGACAGGCAGGCGCCGGGACGGGTCTACACCTTTGTGCTCAACGGCAAGAAGCCGATGCCCGAGTCGGCGCCCTACGCGATGGCGCCGCTGCTGAGCGGGGTGAAATACGACCCGGCCAAGGTCGCCGACGGGCAGAAGCTCTACGTCAACAACTGCGTCTTCTGCCATGGCGTGCCGGGTGTCGACAAGGGCGGCAATATTCCCAACCTGGCCTATGTCGGCGCGCCGATGATCGAGCACCTGGACAAGATCCTGTTCAACGGGCCGTTGGTGCAGAAGGGCATGCCGGATTTCACCGGCAAGCTGACGGCGGAGGAGGTGGTCAAGATCCAGGCATTTATCCAGGGCACCGCCGACGCGGTGCGGCCGAAGAAGCCCTGACGGAAGTGCGCGCGCGGGCCGGCACTGGCCCGCGCGCTTCGTGCACGCCAAAGTGGCTGTTCGCCAAATCGGAATTGTTTGGGGCCGCGAATCGCGAGGAAATACTGCCTGGACAAATTTAGCCGTGGTGAGCAGTGAAATGAAAATCCAAGCAACGGAAATCGTGATGGAGGGTGGCGCCGGCGGCGGTTTCTCTCTCGACAATCCCGCCCTCGAAAGCATCGGTGTCCGCATCACGCAGTGGCGCCCCGATTACGTGGAGCTTGAACTGCCGGTCACGTCCAGCATGCTGAACCGCAGCCGCGTGGTCCATGGCGGCACGATCTGCACGCTGCTGGACGCCGCCACCGGCTATGCCGGCCTGTTCTCGGCGCCGGGCGAGGCGGCGCGGCATGCGGTGACGCTGTCGCTGACTTCCAACTTCCTGAGCAACGGCACGGGCAGTGTGTTGACGGCCAAGGGCACCGTCGATCGGCGCGGGCGCTCGATTTTCTTTTCGCGTGCCGAGGTCTGGCTTGACCAGGAGTTGCTGGTGGCGACCGGCGTTGCCACGATGAAATACCTGAAGTAGGCCCACGGGGCGTTCGCGCCCCTTTCTCTTCTTCGGAGGCGGAGCCCGTCCGCCCGATCCGTTCCTCCGGTGCTCCGCGCACCACCCTGGCATCCTTCGCGCGTCTACCCCTTGCGCTTGCCTCGATACTGTATAAATATACAGTTATCGTAAATATCCTATTTCCTCGCTTCCCGCGAGCGACACCGACTTCACATGCCTGCGCAATCGTACGCAGCCCCGCCCATGGCGGCGGAGGGCGTTCTTTTCCCTGCGCCGACGCCGGCCAGGTCCGCAGCCCCGGCAGCCCCGGCAGCCCACGCTACCCGGCAGCAGGCGCTGTCGGCGCTCGAGCAGCGCTATCCCGGCCTGTGGCGCGCCGGCCAGCTTGGCCGTGCCGGCAGCGCCGCGGTGTGCCCGACCGGGTATGACGCGCTCTCGGCCGAACTGCCGGGCGGCGGCTGGCCGGCGGGCGGACTGACCGAACTGCTGACCACGCAGGGCGGCGCGGGCGAACTGCGCCTGCTGCTGCCGGCGCTGCGCGTGCTGGCCGGGGCAGGGCGCCGCATCGCGCTGGTGGCGCCGCCTTGCTTGCCCAATGCCATGGGCCTGGCCGCGGCCGGCCTGCCGGCGCGCCAGCTGTACTGGCTGCGCCCGCCAGCCGGCGCGGCCAAGGCTGCGCAACAGGCCGACATGCTGTGGGCGGCCGAGCAGGTGCTGCGCAGCCAGGCCTTCGGCGGCGTGCTGGTGTGGCTGCCCGCGGCCCGGCCCGAGGCGCTGCGCCGGCTGCAGGTGCTGGCCCAAGCCGGCGACGCGGTGGTGTGGGCGCTGCGCCCGGCCGCGGCGCTGCGCGAGTCGTCGCCGGCGGTGCTGCGCCTGCTGCTGGCGCCGCAGCCTGGCAATGTGCTGTCGATCACCTTCCACAAGCGACGCGGGCGGGTGCGCGATACGCCGTTGCTGCTGCGCCTGGGCGGGATGGAGGCAGCCATGCGCACGGCCGCCTGGCCCGTGCCCGCCGGCGCCCCGGCCGCCGCGCCTTCCGTTGTGTCTTCGTCTTCTCAGTCTTCTACCGATGCCGTACTGGATCGCGGTGCACCTGCCGCGCCTGCCCCTGGACGCACTGCAGCCCAACTGGCCTGAGCCGGCTGCCTCCAGCCCATCCTCCGTCACCGGCACGCTGCACCATGCGCTGCCGGTGGCGGTGATGGCGCAGGAGCAGGTGGTGCTGGCCAACGGTCCCGCGATGCAGCTGGGCGTGCGCTACGGCATGCGCCGCGGCGGCGTGCAGGCGCTGTCGGCGGACATCGTGCAGCTGGAACGCGACCTGGTTGCGGAAGAGGCGCTAATGGAAACGGTGGCGCTGGCGCTGCTGCGCTTCACGCCGGCCGTGACCTTCGACGAGGAACCGGAAGCGGCCACCGTGATGCTCGACGTCACCGCCAGCCTGCGCCTCTTTGGCGGCCACCGCGCGCTGTGCCGCGCGGTGCGCGCCTGCGTGCGCCAGCTCGGCACCATTGCCCAGGTGGGCAGCGGCCCGACCGCGCACGGCGCCGCCTGGCTGGCGCGCCAGCCGCTGCGGCGCACCCGCCGCGGCGTGGTGCGGCCCGCGCGCCGGGCGGTGGGCATGGCGCGGCTGCACCGGCTGCTCGACCGCCTGCCGGTCGAGGCGCTGCACACGCTGGCCGACCCGGCCTGGCTCGACGGCATCGGCTGCCGCACGCTGGGCGAGGTGCGGCGCCTGCCGCGCGCCGGCCTGACCCGGCGGCTGGGCCCGGCGCTGCTGGCGCGGCTGGACCAGGCCTATGGCGAGGCCCCGGCGCGCTTTGCCTGGTACGCGGCGCCGCCCACGTTCGCGCAGCGCATGGACCTGCCCGGGCGCATCGAATCCGCCGAAGGCGTGCTGGCCGGCGCGCAGCGCCTGCTGCTGGCGCTGGCCGGCTGGCTGGCGCTGCTGCAGGCCGGCGTCACGCGCTGCGCGCTGGTGCTGGAGCATGAGCGCTACCGGCGCGGCGTCGATACCGAAGGGACGCCGGTCGCGCTCGGCCTCGCCCAGCCCAGCCGCGATCCCGCGCACCTGTCGCGGCTGCTGCGCGAAAAGCTCGACAAGCTCAACTTCCACGCCCCGGTCACCGGCCTGGCGCTGCGCGTGGAAGCGATGCAGGCCTGCGTGCCGCAGAGCGACGCGCTGTTCCCAGAGCCCGGCGGCTCGCCGGAAGACCTGGGCCGCCTGCTCGATACGCTGATGGCGCGGCTGGGCCGTAACAACGTGCTGCAGCCGCGGCCCTTGGCCGACCACCGTCCCGAGCGCGCCAACCGCTGGGTGCCGGTCGACGAACCGCAGCCCGGTGGCAAGGCTGGCGGCATGCCCGGCCCGCTGCCGGAGCGCCCGCTGTGGCTGCTGCCGCAACCGCTGCCGCTGCCGGTGCAGCAGCACCGCCCCAGCCACGGCGGGCCGCTGGCGCTGCTGAGCCGGCCCGAGCGCATCGAGGCCGGCTGGTGGGACGGTGCATTAGCCACGCGCGATTACTTCATCGCCGAGCGTGCCGACGGCCTGCGCTGCTGGATCTATCGCGAGCGCCCCGGCCACGGCGCGGACGAGGGCAGCGAGTACCGCTGGTTCCTGCACGGGCTGTTCGCATGACGCCGGTGATCCCTTCGCTGCCCGGCCTGCTGCCCGCGCTGCCCGGCCTGCTGCCCGCGCTGCCCGACTACGTGGAGCTGCACTGCATCTCCAACTTCACCTTCCTCACCGGCGCCTCGCACCCGGGCGAGCTGATCGAACGCGCCTTCGGCCTGGGCTACCGCGGGATGGCACTGACGGATGAATGCTCGGTGGCCGGCACCGCGCGCGCGCACGATGCGATCCAGACGCTGCGCAAGCGCCTGCACGACGCGGTGGCACGCAGCGCGGCGCGCGGCGCGGAGGCGGACATCGACGAGCCGCTGCTCGATCCCGAAGGCGACGCCGATACCGGCGAGGACGACCCTGCCGCGCACGCCAGCCGCCACCAGCGGCTGCAGGCGCTGGCCGCCGCCGCCGACGGCTTCGCGCTGCTGATTGGCAGCCGCTTCAGCCTGCCGCCTGCGGATCGCTCCGACCGCCCCGACCGCCCCCCGCTGCGGCTGGTGCTGATCGCCCGGCACCGCGACGGCTTCGGCAACCTGTCCGAGCTGATCACGCTGGGCCGCCGCCGCGCGCAGAAGGGCAGCTACCGGTTGCACCCCGAGGACATCGCCGCGCCGACCGGCGACGAAGCCCACCTGCGCGGCATGCCGGGCTGCCTGGCGCTGCTGCTGCCCGACTATTGCGCCGATCCCGAGCTGCTGCGCGAACAGGCGCAGTGGTGCCGCGACGTCTTCGGCGAGCGCGCATGGATCGCACTGGAACTGCTGCAAGGCCATGCCGACGGCTTGCACCGCGCGCGCCTGGAAGCCGTGTCGGCGCAGACCGGCGTGCCGCTGGCCGCCGCCGGCGCGGTCACCATGCACGTGCGCTCGCGCAAGCCGCTGTCGGACGTGATGACCGCGATCCGGCTCGGCCAGCCGCTGGCCGAATGCGGCATGGCGCTGGCGCCCAATGCCGAGCAGCACCTGCGCATGCGCCAGGTGCTGTCGCGCCTGTACCCGCGCGATGCGCTGGCGCAGACGCTGAAGATTGCCGCGCAGTGTGATTTCTCGCTGGGCATGCTGCGTTATGAATATCCCGAGGAGCTGGTGCCGCCGGGCTTCACGCCGATCTCTTACCTGCGCGAGGAAGTGAAGCGCGGCAAGGCCGAACGTTTTCCCAATGGCTTGAAGCCGGAATGGGAAAAGCAACTGGAGGAAGAGCTGCAGCTGATCGAGGAAAAACAGTACGAGCCCTTCTTTCTCACCGTGCACGACATCGTGCGCTTTGCCCGCGCCAACGGCATCCTGTGCCAGGGCCGCGGCTCGGCCGCCAACTCGCTGGTGTGCTTCTGCCTGTATGTGACCGAGGTCAGTCCCGAGCAGGCCAACCTGCTGTTCGGCCGCTTCCTGTCGCGCGAGCGCGATGAGCCGCCCGATATCGACGTCGACTTCGAGCACCAGCGGCGGGAGGAGGTGATCCAGTACATCTACCAGAAGTACGGCCGCCACCGTGCTGCGCTGGCGGCGTCGCTGATCACTTACCGTTCGCGCAGCGCGCTGCGCGACGTGGGCCGCGCGCTGGGCATCGACGCCAGCGTGGTCGAGCAGGTGGTCAAGGGCCAGGCCTGGTGGGACGGCCCCGGCTTCGTGGAGAAGATCGCGCGCTACGGGCTCGATCCCGACTCGCCGGCAGTGCAGCAGTGGGCCAGCCTGACCGCGCAGCTGCGCGGCTTTCCGCGCCATCTGTCGCAGCACGTGGGTGGCTTCGTGATTGCGCGCCACAAGCTGTCGCGGCTGGTGCCGATCGAGAATGCGGCCATGGCGGACCGCAGCGTGATCCAGTGGGACAAGGATGATCTGGAATCGCTGGGCCTGCTCAAGGTCGATGTGCTGGCGCTGGGCATGCTGTCGGCGATCCGGCGTGCGCTGGAGATGATCCCCAACCCTGACAAGACGCGTGCGGGCTTGCCGGCGCGCATGGAAGACATCCCCAAGGAAGACCCGGAAACCTACGACATGATCTGCAAGGCCGACACCATCGGCGTGTTCCAGATCGAATCGCGCGCGCAGCAGTCGATGCTGCCACGATTGCAGCCACGCGCGTATTACGACCTGGTGGTGGAAGTGGCGATCGTGCGCCCCGGCCCGATCCAGGGCGGCATGGTCCACCCTTACCTGAAGCGGCGCGAGGCGTTCCGCTTGACGAAGAAGCCGCCGGTCTACTTCAACGCCGTGATCGAGAAGGTGCTGGGCCGCACGCTGGGCGTGCCGATCTTCCAGGAGCAGGTGATGCAGCTGGCCATCGACGCAGCCGGTTTCTCGCCGGGACAGGCCGACCAGCTGCGGCGCTCGATGGCCGCGTGGCGCAGGCGCGGCGACCTGCGCCAGCACCAGGACGCGCTGGTGCGCGCGCTGACCGGCAATGGCTATCCGGAATCGTTTGCGCTGGCGATCTGCAAGCAGATCGAGGGGTTTGGCGAATACGGCTTCCCGGAGAGCCATGCGGCCAGTTTTGCCAAGCTGGTGTATGTCAGCTCGTGGCTCAAATGCCACCATCCGGCGGCTTTCCTGTGCGCGCTGCTGAACAGCCAGCCGATGGGATTCTATTCGCCGTCGCAGCTGGTGCAGGATGCGCAGCGGCATGATGTGGTGGTCTTGCCGGTGGACGTCACGTCGAGCCGGTGGGAAAGCACGCTGGAGCCGGTGGAGGCCGATGCCGCGCAAACGCATCCGCGCGTGCGCCTCGGCCTGAGCCGCGCCAAGGGCATGCGCGAGGAGGCCGCGCGGCGGATCGAGGATGCGCGTGCGCAGCGTGCGTTCGACAGTGTGGAAGACCTGGCGCTGCGTGCCGCGCTGGATCGGCATGATATCGACGTGCTGGCCGCTTCAGACGCGTTGGCGCCGCTTGCGGGTCATCGTCGGCAGGCGCGGTGGCAGGCACGCGCGGCGGCCGAGCATGCGGCGCACCGCGATCTGCTGTACGAGGCGCCGCCGGCGGAAGATGCGCTCGTGCTGCCCGCGCCGCGGCTGGGAGAGGATGTGACGGCGGACTACGCCAGCCTCGGGCTCTCGCTCAAGTCGCATCCGCTGGCGTTGTTGCGGGACAGGTTGAAGGCGATGCGGTTTGCTACCGCGAGTCAGCTGCAGCGCTGTGGCAATGGGCGGCGGGTGAGGGCTTGCGGGATTGTCACGGTGCGGCAGCGGCCTGCTACGGCCAGTGGAACTATTTTTGCGACGATCGAGGATGAGACTGGTACGGTCAATCTGATCTTATGGCCGGATCTGGTGGAAAGGCAGCGGAAGGAGGTGTTGGGGGCTACGTTGCTGGGGGTAGTGGGGACCTGGCAGCGGCAGGGGGACGTGCGGCACCTTGTGGCTAAGGAACTGGTGGATCTTAGTCCTTTGCTGGGGAGGTTGATGGTGGGGAGTCGGGATTTTCATTGAGGTCTTTGTTTTTTTGTTTTTTTGTTTTTTGTCCTGCGGCCTGCATCTGGTAGATATTTGATATGCCCTGGTTTCGCCCCTTTAGGCCGCCGAGGCTGCGGCGCGCGTCGATGCGCAGCACCAGCGGGAATTCCCTGGACACGGCGTATTCCGCAAACAGCTTGCCTTCCGGCGCGGGATTGATATTGCCCATGCCATCCGGGTGCTGCGATTCGTTTTGCCCGCGCCGGCCAAAGTTGTACGACAGCGCAATGCCGGCGCGCCAGTTCTTGCCGCGCAGCACGTTGACACCAATCCCTTCGCCGATCATTGCAAAGGCCAGGTCACGGTAGCAGATATCAATGCTGGGACCGCCCACGAAGATATATTCGGACGACCCGTCATAGCGCGGCCGTACCATGGCCGCGGCGCCCAGTCGAACCTGCCAGTCCGGGATGTCGTCCTCGAACAGTTTCTGCAGCGGGACGCCGGCAGAGAATTGCCATTCAGCCAGAGGCGCCGGGGTCTGGGGGCACGCCGCGGCGGGAAAGAGCGCTGCGCAAGAAGCCGCCAGCAGGGCGGCGAGGCACGGGGACGGACGCTTCAGGGTGGGGACGTTCACGGCAGCCTCCAGGCCCGCGGCGCGGACAGACAGGTCGCGGGCACTGGCCCGTGGCGACATCTTTCCATCGGAAGGCCGCTTGCGCAACCACCGGCGTGCCGTCCGGCCGTCAGTCCAGCAGCTTGTCGGGCGTCAGCGGCAGGTCGCGCACGCGCCGTCCGGTCGCGTGGTACACGGCATTGGCAATGGCGGCGGCGACCCCCACGATGCCGATCTCGCCGATGCCCTTGGTGCCCAGCGCATTGATATGCGGGTCGTGCCCGTCCAGCATGTCGACGTCGATCTCGCCCACGTCGGCGCCGACCGGTACATGGTATTCGGCGAGGTTGGCATTGGCCACGCGGCCGGTGGCGAGGTCCAGTTCACTTTTCTCATGCAGCGCCATGCCGATGCCCCAGACGATGCCGCCCACCAGCTGGCTATGCGCTGTCTTGCGGTTCAGCACGCGGCCCACGTCGTAGCAGCCGGCCACGCGATGCACGCGGACCTCGCCCAGGTCGGGATCGACATGCACTTCGGCAAAGACCGCGCCGAAGGCGTGCATCGAGTACTGCTTGCGCTCATCGCCCGGCCTGGCGCTGGCGTGGGCCTCGACAGGCTGGCCGCCGGCGCGCGTGACGGCGGCGCCGACCGGCTCGCGGCGCGACGGGTCGCTGCGCAGCCGCAGCCAGCCGTCCACGACCTCCACGTCATCCGGGCGAGCGCCGTAGAACGGCGAGGCGGGATCGGCCACGGCCAGCGCCACCAGCTTGCCGCGCGCGGCGGCGCAGGCCTGCTGCACCGCCGGCGCGACGCTGGCTGCCGACTGCGATCCGCCCGAGACCGGCGCCTCCGGAAAATCCGTATCGCCCAGTTCAAAGCGCACGCGCTCCAGCGGCAGGCCGAGCGCGTCGGCCGCCACCTGCGTCATCACGGTATAGGTGCCGGTGCCAAGGTCCTGCGAGCCGCTGCGCACCAGCGCGGTCCCGTCCGGCAGGATGCGCGCCAGCGCGCTCGCGGCCGAACGGTTGGCAGGGTAGGTGGCGGTGGCCATTCCCAGGCCCACCAGCTTGCCGCCGGCCTGCATCGAACGCGGCTTCGGATTGCGGCGCGACCAATCAAAGCGCTCGGCCGCCACGCGATAGCATTCGCGCAGCGATTTGCTGGAGAAGGGCATCTGCTTGTGCGGATCGGTATCGGCGTGGTTGCGCAGGCGCAACTCAAGCGGATCGATGCCGAGCCGATCGGCCAGCTCATCCAGCGCGCACTCCAATGCGAAGCTCCCCGGAGCCTCGCCCGGCGCGCGCATGAAGGTCATGGTGCCGACCTGCAGCCGTACCACCCGGTGGCTGGTCTGCAGGTTGGGGCATGCGTAGAGCGATCGCGTCAGCACGGCGCAAGTCTCGAGCCATTCCTCGAGCTGCGCGCTGCCGATGACGACGTCGTGGCGCATCGCCTGCAGGCGGCCATCGCCGCCGGCAGCGGCGAGTACGCGCTGTTCGGTGACGGGCCGCGCGCCCACCGGCCCGAACATCTGCACGCGCTCGATTACCAGCTTGACCGGCCTGGCGGCCGCGCGCGCCGCCATGGCCGCCAGCACCACGTGCGACCACATCGAACCCTTGCAGCCGAAGCCGCCGCCGACGAAGGGGCAGCGCACGCGCACCTTGCCGGCCGGGATGCCGAACGTGGCCGCTACCGCCTTGCGCACGCCGCTGACGTACTGGGTGGAGTCGTACAGCGTCAGGTTGTCGTCGTCCCAGGCGGCGATGGTGGCATGCGGTTCCATCGGGTTGTGGTGCTCCATCGGCGTGGTGTAAACCGCGTCGACCGTCGCGCTCGCTGAATGCAGCGCGGCGTCGACATCGCCGCGATGGCTGTCGGCCTCGCCAGCGTCTTCGCCCCGCGGCCTGGCGGCGTGCAGGCGCGCCTGCGCGAAATCCAGCACGGCCGGCTGCTCGCGGTAGCGGACCACCAGCCGCGCCGCCGCATCGCGCGCCTGGTCCAGCGTATCGGCCACGACCACGGCGATGGGCTGGTTGTTGTAGTGGACCGCGGTGTCCTGCAGCAGCGTCATTACGTGTCCGGCGGTCGGCGTATCTGCCCCGGCCTTGCCGCCCCTGGGCAGCTTCGGCGCGTTGAAGGGCGTCATGACCAGCCGGACGCCGGGCAACTGCTGGCACGCGGCGCTGTCGATCGATTCCACCTTGCCATGCGGGATAGTGCTGGTGACCATCACCGCGTGGACCAGTCCCGGCAGGACATGGTCGGCCGTGTAGCGTGCGCGGCCGGTGACCTTGAGCACGCCGTCGGTGCGGTCGATGGGAGCGCCGGTAACGCTCATTGCAATGCTCCTTCAGGCGCCTTGCGGGCGGGCTGCCACCTGCAGCGCGCGCACCACGGCGCGTTGCGCCAGCCCGACCTTGAAGGCGTTGTGCTCATACGACCGGGCGCCGTCGAGCAACAGGCGGGCGGCTTCTGCCGCGCTGTGCGCGCTCAGCGGCCGGCCGGTCAGCGCCTGCTCGGCTCCGGGCACGCGCCAGGGCTTGTGTGCCACGCCGCCCAGCGCAATCCGCGCGCTGCGCACGGTATGGCCGGAAAATTCCAGCGCCGCGGCCACCGAGACCAGCGCGAAGGCGAAACTGGACCGGTCGCGCACCTTCAGGTAGTGCGCATGCGCGGCGTAGGGCGAGGGCGGCAGTTCCAGCGCCACGACCAGTTCGCCGGGCGCCAGCGTCGTGTCGATCTCGGGCTTGTCTTCCGGCAAGCGATGGAAGTCGGCGATCCTGATGCGGCGCTCGCCGCCGGGCGCGCGCACGACAATGACGGCCTCCAGCGCGGCCAGCGCCACGCACATGTCGGACGGATGCACGGCGATGCAATGCTCGCTCGCGCCAAGGATCGCGTGCATGCGGTTGATGCCGTCGAGCGCACCGCAGCCCGAGCCTGGCTTGCGCTTGTTGCAGGCCGGGAATCCCGTGTCGTAGAAATAGTGGCAGCGCGTGCGTTGCAGCAGGTTGCCGCCGACGGTGGCCATATTGCGCAGCTGCCCGGACGCGCCGGACAAGAGCGCCTGCGCCAGCAGCGGGTACTGCTCGCGCACCAACCGCAGGTTGGCCGCGTCGGTGTTGGTAAGCGTCGCGCCGATGCGCAGGCCGCCGTCTGGCAGCGCCTCGACCCGCGCCAGCGGCAGGCGGCTCACGTCGACCAGCTGTCGCGGCGTTTCGACACCAGCCTTGACCAGGTCGATCAGATTGGTGCCGCCGCCGATATAGCGCGCGCCCGGCTGGCTGCCCAGCCGCAGCGCTTCGTCGATGGTGTCGGGCCGCGCGTAGGAGAATGGCTGCATGCCGCGGCCTCAGTGCGCGCCTGGCTTGCCGCCGGCCTCGCGGATCGCGGCGACGATCTTGGGATAGGCGCCGCAGCGGCACAGGTTGCCGCTCATGCGCTCGCGGATCTCGTCGTCGCCAAGCGGCAGCGTGGGCGCTGCCAGCGGCCGCACCGCGCTGGCCTCGCCGGCGCGCGCCTCGGCCAGCATGCCGACGGCCGAGCAGATCTGCCCCGGCGTGCAGAAGCCGCACTGCAGTGCGTCATGCGCGACAAAGGCTGCCTGCACCGGGTGCAGCGCGTTGCCGCCGGACAGGCCTTCGATGGTGGTAAGGTCGCGGCCCTCCTGCATCACCGCCAGCGTCAGGCAGGCCTGGATGCGGCGCCCGTCGCTGAGCACCGTGCAGGCGCCGCACTGGCCGCGGTCGCAGCCTTTCTTGGTGCCGGTCAGGTGCATCACTTCGCGCAGCGTGTCGAGCAATGTGGCGCGTGGCTCGAGTTGCAGGGTGTGGGACTGGCCGTTGATCCTGAGCGTGACGGGTCGCGCGGCACTGCCTGCGGGCGCGGTGGCATCGCGCCGGGAGGGCTCCTTGTGTTCGGACATCGTGCTGGCCTCTTGTGGACTGGGCGGCACCACGGGGATGGCGTCGCGCCAGATAGTGCAGCAAGAAGGACAGCAAATTCGGTGCCCGTCGGCGGGGCAGGCTTGTACCAGCAGTGGCAGGGAAGCGGGGCCGCCGCGTGCGTCATAACTCCACGTGGGCTTGTAGAAATTACGCTCGCGCCAGCCGGCCAGCAAAAAGAAAAGCGGCGCACAATGGCGCCGCCCCTGGCATTGTTTGCGAAACCGGAAAGGCTTAGCCCTTCAGCACGCTGCCGATGGCCTTCGCCACGATGCCCACGTTGCGCTCGTTCAGGCCGGCCACGCACATGCGGCCGGAGCGCAGCAGGTAGACACCGTGCTGCTCGCGCAGGCGCTCGGCCTGGTCGGCGCTCAGGCCGGTGTAGGTGAACATGCCGCGCTGCGTCAGGTAGCGCGACAGCGCCTCGCCGCTGACATGGTCGCGCAGGTTGTGGTGGATCGCTTCACGCATGCGCGCGATGCGGCCGCACATCTGGGCCAGTTCTTCTTCCCACAGCTGGCGCAGCTCGGGCGTGGTCAGCACCTTGGCCACCACGCGCGCGCCGTGCGTCGGCGGGTTGCTGTAGTTGGCACGCACCGCGCCGGTCAGCTGGCCCAGCACGTTGGCGGCTTCGCCGGCGGTGTTGCAGAACACGCTCAGGCCGCCGCAGCGCTCGCCATACAGCGAGAAGTTCTTCGAGAACGAATTGGCCACCAGGCAAGGCACGTCCTGCGCCACCAGTTCGCGGATGGCGAAGGCGTCGTCCTCCAGGCCGGCGCCGAAGCCCTGGTAGGCCATGTCGACGAAGGGCAGCAGGTTGTTGGCCTTGACCAGCGCGATCAGCTGGCGCCACTGGTCCTGGTTCAGGTCCACGCCGGTCGGGTTGTGGCAGCAGGCGTGCAGCAGCACGATGCTCTGCGCGGGGATGGCGCGCAGCGCGTCCATCATCGCGTCGAACTTCAGGCCGCCGGTGGCGTCGTCGTAGTACGGGTAGGTGTTGACCGTGAAGCCCGCGCGCTCGAACACCACGCGATGGTTTTCCCAGCTCGGGTCGCTGATCCAGACCTGCGACTGCGGGTAGTAGCGCTTGAGGAAGTCCGCGCCCACGCGCAGCGCGCCGGAGCCGCCCAGCGTCTGCAGCGTGGCGATGCGGCCGGCGGCGCGCGCCGGCGAGTCTTCGCCGAACACCAGCGCCTGCACCGCGCTGCGGTAGCCCGCCAGGCCCGACATCGGCAGGTAGGGGCGCGGGCCCATGTCGGCCAGCAGCGCGGCCTCGGCCTTGGCAACCGCCTGCATCACCGGCAGGCGGCCGTCATCGTCAAAGTAGATGCCGATGCTCAGGTTGACCTTGTCGGTGCGGGGATCTTTCTGGAAGTCCTCGTTGAGCGAGAGGATCGGGTCGCCAGGGAAGGCTTCGATGTGTGCGAACATGGGATGCGATGGAATCAGGTCGGAGGGGGCTGCTGCGTGGCGCAGGCAGGCGCCGGGCACCGCGCAGCAAGGATTCTAACCGGCGGCGCCCGCGGTTTGCAGGCGCCGCACTGGCCGTTCAGCGCAACTGCTGGGCGGCGACGCCGTCCTGCAGCAAGGCGGCTGCTTTCTTCTGGCGCACCAGGTAGCTGACGCCGAGCACCACCAGCCACACCGGGATCAGGTAGACGGAAAGGCGCAGGCCTTCGGTCAGGTACATCACCACCAGGATGCCGCCCAGGAACACCAGGCACAGGTAGTTGGTCAGCGGGTAGCCCCAGCTCTGGAACTTCGTGGCCTGGCCGGCGCGGCGCTTGTCGGCCCGGAACTTCAGGTGGATCAGGCTGATCATGGCCCAGTTGATGATCAGGGCCGACACCACCAGGCCCATCAGCAGCTCAAAGGCCTTGCCCGGCATGAAGTAGTTGATCACCACGCACACCGCGGTGGCCAGCGCCGAGAAGGCCAGCGCCGTCAGCGGGATGCCGCGCTTGTTGACCTTCAGCAGCGCCTTGGGCGCATTGCCCTGCTGGGCCAGGCCGTACAGCATGCGGCTGTTGCAGTACACGCCGCTGTTGTAGACCGACAGCGCCGCGGTCAGCACCACCACGTTCAGCACGTTGGCAACCCAGTTGCTGTTCAGCGCATGGAAGATCAGCACGAACGGGCTGCCCCCGGTGACTACGTTCTCCCACGGGTACAGCGACAGCAGCACTGCCAGCGCGCCCACATAGAAGATCAGGATGCGGTAGATCACCTGGTTGGTGGCCTTGGGAATGGTCTTCTCGGGCGAATCCGCTTCCGCTGCGGTAATGCCCACCAGCTCGAGCCCGCCGAACGAGAACATGATCACCGCCATGGCCATCACCAGGCCGCCCATGCCGTTGGGGAAGAAGCCGCCGTGCTGCCACAGGTTGGCCACGCTGGCCTGCGGGCCGGCATTGCCCGACATCAGCAGGTAGCCGCCGAAGCCGATCATGCCGATGATGGCCGCGACCTTGATGATCGAGAACCAGAATTCCATCTCGCCGAAGGACTTCACGCTCGACAGGTTGATCGCGTTGATCACCAGGAAGAACACCAGCGCCGAGACCCAGGTCGGGATTTCCGGCCACCAGTACTGCACGTAGATGCCGACGGCGGACAGTTCGGCCATGCTCACCAGGATGTACAGCACCCAGTAGTTCCAGCCGGAGAGAAAGCCGGCGAAGTGGCCGCAGTACTTGTCGGCGAAGTAGCTGAAGGAGCCGGCGACCGGCTCGTCCACCACCATCTCGCCGAGCTGGCGCATGATGAAGAACGCCACGATGCCGGCGATCGCGTAGCCCAGCAGGACCGAGGGTCCCGCCATCTTGATGGTCTGGGCGATGCCCAGGAAAAGGCCGGTGCCGATGGCGCCGCCCAGCGCGATCAGCTGGATATGCCGGTTCTTCAGGCCACGCTTGAGCGTGCCGTCATTGCTGCTTGCATGCATTCAGTTGTTTCCTCTACCCATTCTCATGGAATGCGGGCCCGCGCCTCTGGCTGTTTGGAGTCGGACGCTTGGGCCGGGGGGACGCAACCACCCGCGCGGCAGGGTGACTGCCGCGTGAGTGGTTCGCTTACCGGAACCGGCTGGTGCCTGGCACAGGCGGCCGGTCAGTGAAGGCCGATCCGGTCAGGCCTCGACCTTGAGCGTGCCGCGCTCGATCTGGTCGCGTTCCAGCGACTCGAACAGCGCCTTGAAGTTGCCTTCGCCGAAGCCTTCGTCGCCGCGGCGCTGGATGAACTCGAAGAACACCGGACCCAGCGCGGTCTTGGAGAAGATCTGCAGCAGCAGGCGGGGCTTGCCGCCTTCCGTGGTGCCGTCCAGCAGGATGCCGCGCGACTTCAGTTGCTCGACGGGCTGGCCGTGGCCGGGCAGGCGCGTGTCCAGCGCTTCGTAGTAGTAGTCGTTCGGCGCGGTCATCAGCGGCACGCCCGCGAGCTGCAGGTTGTCGATGACCTCGATCAGGTTGTCGGTCAGGAAGGCGATGTGCTGGATGCCCTCGCCGTTGAAGGCCATCAGGAACTCTTCGATCTGGCCGGCGCCCTTGGACGATTCCTCGTTCAGCGGAATGCGGATTTTACCATCCGGCGCGGTCATGGCCTTGGAGGTCAGGCCAGTGTACTCGCCCTGGATGTCGAAGTAGCGGATTTCGCGGAAGTTGAACAGCTTTTCATAGAAGTTGGCCCAATAAGCCATGCGGCCACGGTAGACGTTGTGCGTCAGGTGGTCGATCAGCTTGAGGCCGTGGCCGACCGGGTGGCGGTCGACACCCTCGATGAACTCGAAGTCGATGTCATAGATCGACTTGCCTTCCTCGAAGCGGTCGATCAGGTAGAGCGGCGCGCCGCCGATGCCCTTGATCGCGGGCAGGCGCAGTTCCATCGGGCCGGTCGGGATTTCCACCGGTTGCGCGCCCAGTTCCAGTGCGCGGGCATAGGCCTTGTGCGAATCCTTGACGCGGAAGGCCATGCCGCAGGCGCTCGGGCCGTGCTCGGCGGCAAAGTAGGCGGCGTGGCTGTGCGGCTCGCGGTTGACGATGAAGTTCACCTCGCCCTGGCGGTACAGCACCACGTCCTTGGAGCGGTGCTTTGCCACCAGCGTGAAGCCCATCTGCTCGAACAGCGGCTCGAGCACATTAGGGGTGGGCGAGGCGAATTCCACGAATTCGAAGCCCATCAGTTGCATCGGGTTGTCAAACAGGTCGGCCATGGCTTTCTCACTAAGGGGAAACTAAGGGGAGGTTAATGATTGGATCGGTGCGGCGCCCGCAGAGTGCCGTCGGGCAGGACGGGCGCGCGCCGAAGATCGGGATTCCGGTTCAGCGCTCCGCGCCGTTGGCGCTGGCGCCTGGCGTGCCAGGCTGGGAAGGCAGGTTCATGGTCATGGGGGGCGTTCAGAACCGGTCAGTCGGGAAATATTATTGCAGTGGCGACGCTGCCAGGATCGGGTGGCGCCGCCGCCAGTCATGCCGGCGTACCTGGTCTTGGCGCTGGCTTTATGTCGCTGGCTTGGGATGCAGTGTATATTCTGCCCAGCAAAATTGGATTTCGTTAGCCACGCAGGGAAACCCTAGCTTATGAAATCAAATTGCTTGAATCTCTGAAGTGAGGAAATCAAAGTGCAAACGATCGAGCTGGACCGTACCGATCGCCGCCTGCTCGCGGTCTTGCAGGAGCGCGCGCGCGCCTCGAACCTGGAGCTGGCCGAGGCAATTGCGCTGTCTCCGGCACAAACGCTGCGGCGCCACCGCCGCCTGGAAGAGGCCGGACTGGTCAAGCGCTACGAAGCGCGGCTGGATGCCGCTGCCCTCGGCCTGGGCGTCGTTGCCTTTATCCACGTGACGATGGAGCGCGGGCATATCCGCGAGCTGTCCAACTTCAAGCGGCTGGTGGCGGAACTGGCGCAGATCCAGGAGTGCTTTTCCGTGACCGGCGATATCGACTATGTGCTGAAGGTGGTCGCGAAGGACCTGAAGGCGTTGTCTGACTTCCTGCTCGATACGCTGATGCGGATCCCGGGCGTCAGCGCGGTCAAGTCCAGCGTCTGCCTGGACGAGATCAAGTGCACCAGCGCCGTGCCGGTGGAAGCCTGAAACCGCGCGGGTTCCCGTTACTCCGGGACCGTGTCGATCCGGTCGCACGCCACGTTCATTGCGCGGCAAACGGCACACCAGGCCGCACAGGAGCCGGGCTTGCCGGCGTTCGGCGCATCTTCGGCGGGCGGCTCGGATCGCACCGCATGCACCGTCATCGACGGCCGCGGCGGCGGAAGGCGGCCGCTGCAGGCGCGTGCCACCGCTTCGTCCAGATCCTGCAGGCCCACCGGCTTGACGATCACCGCATTCATGCCGGCAGCCAGGGCGGCGGCGTGGTCTTCCGCCACGGCACTGGCGGTGCAGCCGACGATGGGCACGTCGCGGACCGCGTCATCACGGCCCCGCACCGCACGCGCGAACGCCAGGCCGTCCATCACCGGCATCGCGCAGTCGCAGACGACGACGTCGAACACTGCGCCATCGAGCCTGGCCAGCCCGTCACGGCCGTCCTTCGCGGTAGCCACATGGTGGCCCAGGTACTCCAGCTGGCGCTGCAGCAGCAGACGGTTGGGCGCGTGGTCGTCGATCACCAGGATGCGGGCATGGCAGCGCGCGCAGCCCGGCATTGGCACCGGCTGCGCCGGCTCGGCAGCGACGGCGTCGGCCAGCGCCAGCGGCAACGACACCGTCACGCGCGTGCCCTGGCCCGGCTGGCTGGCCAGCGCAATCTGTCCGCCCATCGCGCTCGCCAGGCGCCGGCAGATCGCCAGGCCGAGCCCGGTGCCGCCTGCGTGCGCGCGCGACTGGTCGTGTACCTGCGCGAACGGCTCGAACAGCCGCGCTTGCGCCGCCGGTGGTATGCCGATGCCCGTATCGGTAACAGTCAGCGTCACGCCTTGCTTGCCGTCCTCGGCCGGCTCGGCTTCGAGCTGGATATGGATCGTCCCGCGGTCGGTAAAGCGCACGGCGTTGGACACCAGGTTGCCCAGGATTTGCCGGAAGCGCAGGCCGTCGACCTGGTGCAGCGGCGCGACGCCGGCGCCGGTTTCGCCGGTCAGCGTCAATCCCTTCTGCTCGGCCACGGGACCGAATATCAGCAGGGTGTCGTTGACCAGCGCCGGCAGCGATGCCGGCGCCGGGTGGACGCTGAACTTGCCGGCCTCCATCTTTGACAAGTCCAGGATGTCGTCGATCAGCGCCAGCAGGCCGAGCGCCGACTGATGCGCGGTCACCAGCTGCAGGCGGTCGCGGTCAGGCAGCTGGCATTGCGCCAGTGTCAGCTCCAGCATGCCGGTGATCGCGTTCATCGGCGTGCGGATCTCATGGCTGACCGAAGCCAGGAAGGTGGATTTGGCGCGGTTGGCGGCTTCCGCCTCGGCCTTGGCGAGTGCCAGTTCGGCCAGCATGTCGTGGCGTTCGGTCAGGTCGACGCAGCCGCCCGCGAGGCCCTTGACCTTGCCGTCGGCGCCGCGCAGCGGCGTAATCCAGTTGAGCACATGATGGCTGCGCCCGTCGAGTTGCAGGCAACGGTCCTTTCGCAGCGGCGCGCCATCGTCGAGGACCTTGCGGTAGTCGCGCGCCAGCTCGGCCATGTCGGTGACGATGGGATGCGCATGGCCCGGCGCATCGAGCGGCTGGCCGCGCAGCAGCTCGCGCGTGACGCCGACGAGTTCCTCGTAGCTGCGGTTGCAGGTGATGAGCCGCAGCGAGGCATCGCGCAGGTAGACCGGCTGCGGAATGCCGTCAAGCAGCGCCGACTGGATCGCTATATGGTCGTTCAGCGCGCTCTCGGCCGCGCGGCGCCGGCGAACCTCGCGATGGAGCACGGCGATCCATGCCAGCAAGCATGCACTGAGGCCGCAGAACAGCATCGCGGCCCAGCCGTACAGGCGTTCATGGGCAGGCGACGCGGCGCGCAGCGGCGCCATGGTCTGGCCCACGGCGCCGGTCGAGAAAGCGAACAGGACCATCGCGGCCCAACGATGCAACACGGCAATGGCGTGGCGGGGTGGCGATGGGGCGCGGCATGCCGTGCTGGGGGATTTCGAACGGACCGGCAAGCAGGAAAGGAGGGAAAGGCAGGACAGGCGGGGCAAGGCGAAGGCGGGGCAAGGCGAACCAGGAAAATGCGGCTGGTATTCACTCTATGAGCCAAGCTGCACCACCTCATTCAGACAATGCCGAAAATGCCTGTGGAAATTTCCGATTCGAGTGCCGACAGTGCCTAACGCGCTGCCAAGGGCGGGCCTGCAGCGGGGATTTAGTGTGCGCCCACGCCGAAGTTATGCATGTCCGGCGACGCTCTCTGCACATTGCGAGTGTGATTGCGGCGCTATGATTCGCCCTGCCAACCGCAATGCCTGCGCGCTCCATCCATGCGGCATCGCTCGCGACCGAAACACGGGCCGGCATAGGACAATCAGCACAACCCGCTTGCCCGCTCACGAAGATAGGAAGATTCCTTTCACGCCTCGGAATCTTCAGGTGTATTCGTGGGCAAATGCTGCGCACAATTCTGCAACGCCTGACTTCTTCGCGCCCTTCGCGAAGGCACAGAAAAGTTTGCAATGGAGTAAATGCAGTGGCCACTATCCTGATCGTCGACGATCATCCGCCCGTGCGAGTCGTCCTCAAGACCCACTTGTCCCAGGTGCTGGGCGTCACGCATGTACTGGAAGCAGACAATGGCCAGGCCGCCGTGGAAATCGTGCGGCAGTGTGCGCCCGACGTGGTGATCCTCGACCTGGACATACCGAAGATCAACGGCCTTGACGTGATTCCCCGCCTCAAGGCCGTGCATCCGGGCGTGCGCATCCTGGTGATCTCGGGCCAGGACCAGAATACCTTTGCCCCGCGCGCGCGCCAGGCGGGCGCGCATGGCTTCGTGAGCAAGACCCAGGAGATTTCGGAAATCGTGCGCTGCGCCGAATCGGTGCTGGCGGGCTACACGGTAATGCCCGAACTCGAGGGCGGAAAATCCGAGTTCGGCGATGAGGCATTGCGCCTGGCCAGCCTGTCGGACAAGGAGCTGATTATCATGCAAATGCTGGCGAAAGGGATGAGCAACAAGGAGATTGGGGAAGTCCTGTTTATTTCCAATAAGACTGTCAGCACCCACAAGACGCGGATTATGGAAAAGCTGGGGGCGCGCTCGATCGTGGATGTCATCGATTTTGCGCGGCGCCACCATATTGCGATCGGCTAGCATGGCGGGCTTGGTTTCATTCGCATTGCCCAGGGAGTTGCCATGAACTGCGCGCTGCTGATTGCCGCCCTGCACGACGGACAGTGGGCCGCCAGCGTGGCGTCGCTGCTGCAGCGGCTGGGGTTTGCACCGCACCTCGCCGCGCCGGGTTCGGCACTTGCGCAGGCATCGGCCGGCAAGGCCGGGCTGGTCATCGCGGGGCCGGGCGCGCCCGTGCCGCCCACGCTGCTGGAAGGCTGGCATGCCGCCGGCGCGCTGTGCGCGGTCGCGGTACCGCCCGGGAAACCGGCGGACCATGGTGCCTTCGTGGCCCGATTGCCGGTGCCTACAACCGAAGCGGCGATTCTTGCCATGCTGGCCGAGCGCCATTACATTGCGCTCCCTGCGCACGAGGCGGCTGCGATCCCGGCTGCGATTGCCGCGCAGACCCTCGGCGACAAGGGGTTCGCAGCCGAATTGCTGCAGGCGCTGGTGACGTCGGCGCAGGACGACCTGGCACAATTGCGCGCCGCCGGCACCGAACTGGAAACGTGCGGCAGCATCGCACATCGGATGAAATCGTCTGCGCACTATGTCGGTTGCGACTCGCTGCGCGGGCTGGCGCAACGCATGGAAGACGCCGCCCGCGGTGGCGATGCCGGCACGGTGATGGCACTCCGCGCGGTTTTCGAACCGACCTGCGCGCGCCTGGTTGAGTTGCTGGCGGCTCTGGCGGCCAGGACATAAGGCCAGGCCAGTTGATGTGATTATCAGGCACGGTGATTTACCGGATTGGCGCAGGCGCGCCGCTTGATTATGCTGGATTGACGGTGGCTGGTTATTCTGGATATCCGGTAATGAATGCCGCCGATTCATTCCGGGTGGGTATGGAAGGATTTTGGCGCGGCAATTCCAGCCAGATTTTCCCTGGCTGGTCGCCGGCATTTTCCGGGGACGGGTCATGAACCATGCGTTGGCGGCATTGCCGGAATCGGCCTTCTATTTCCACCTGGCTGCGGTGGCCCTGCTGCTGCTGTCGTTCTTTTCCGGCCGCGCCATCTTGCAGGTGCTGGCCACACGCGAGGGGCGCCGTGAACGGGCGCAGCGCCTGGCCCGCGTTGCCATTGGCCGGCTGGCCGCGCTCGGCGCCATCTGGACGGCGATTGTCTATGGGCACGGCGCATGGGAGCGCGCCGGTGCCCACAACTGCCGGCACCTGCCGGCGGTGGATGCGGCTGTGCGCTACGCCGCGGAATATTGTTACCTGCGCCATGACCGGTTGCTGTTGCGCGTGTATGGCGAAGGGCGGGGCGATGGGCGTAGGGACGGGCGCGAGCACTTGCTGGCGCACCGCACCATCACCAGCGTCGGTCCGATCCACGTGAGCTGGGATGGCCAGGCGCTGGTTTACGCGTCCCCGGCCGCGGGAACGCAAGGACGGCTGGCGCTGCCACCCACTTGGCGCGACCGGTTGCTGGCGCGGCTGCCCTGAAGCCCTCGCATAGCCTTGCTCGATCAGCAAGGCTGCGGCGGCTTCGATCAGGGCCCCTGGCGGGTACTCGCGCTGCGCTCGGTCTGGGACGGCATGCCGGCCATTGTAGCAACGTGCCGGAGCCTGCCCCCAGGGGGCGCCGTCAGTGCGGAGCGGCCGCCGGGATATCGGTGCTGCAGCTGGGCGACGCGTCGTCGTGCGAATGCACGTGCAGCGCGCCCGGGACATGTCGGCTCTCCAGGCCCTTGGCCTGCAGCCACCGGGCGGTGGTGGCGGCGGCGCGGTCGATCAGTTCGCCGCAGCGCGTGTAGTCGTAGGGCGAGATATCGAGCGGGCACAGCGGGGGCACCACGCTGATATGCGCCCGGTCGGCAAAGTGCTGCAGGTCGTTCACCAGTTGGCGCGCCACCAGCAGCGACAGCGCATTGAAGGCATGTTCCAGCGCGCCGCGCGGCGCCCGGCGCTCGGCGCAGGTGAAGCCCGCGGGCAGCACGATCACTCGGGTGGCGCCGAGGGCGACCGCGGTGGATACGGGGGTATTGTTGGCCACGCCGCCGTCGATCAGCGTGCGGCCCTCGAACTGCACCGGCGGGAACACGCCGGGAATGGCGGCACTGGCCAGCACCGCATCCACGATGTTGCCGCGCGAGAGCAGCACCTCATCGCCGCTGTTCATGTCGGTCGCGACCACGTGGAGGGGCAGCTCGGCCGCTTCCAGCCGGCGCGGCCCGAAATGCCGCGCCAGCAGCGCACGCAGGCCCGCCGACTCGACCAGGTGTCCGCGGCTGCGCCCGACCATGCCGAGCACGCTGCGCCAGCCCCACGGCATGATGTCGGCGCGGCGGATGCCGCGCCACAACTGGTCCAGCTGGCCGGCGCCGGCAACGCCTGGGTTGCAGGCGAAATAGGCCCCGTTGATCGCGCCTGCCGAGGCGCCAATGACGATGTCGGGCGTCACGCCCCATGCCACCAGCTCGCGCAGCATGCCGACCTGGATTGCGCCGAGGCTGCCGCCGCCGGCAAATACGAAGGCTGTCTTGTCCATGGCTGTCGTGATGGCGCGGTGCGTCCGCGCTGTCTCCCCTTGCATGTCGGCTCGCGTGTCGCGACCCTGGCAAAAGCATAACCGACACCAGACCGGCTCGGCATGATGGTGTCCCCGAAGCGCCGGTCCGTCACGTCGGCGTTCTGTGCCTGAATAATGCAATTAACCGCCAGGCGCAAATTTTCCACAACTTCAGGCACGGCTGGCCTCAGGAGGATCCTCGCTGGCAGTACCCGGGGCCCCGGCAGAGCATGCCGGGACGCGGAAAGTTCTGGTTGCGCTATTCCAGGAATTCGTCGGGAGCAATCCCGAGCTGGCCGGCCATATGGTCGACGAGGGCCTGCAAGCGCGCGACCTTCTCCGAGAGCGCCTGGTGTTCCGCGCGCAGTTGGGCAAGTTCGCCGGTAGTCCCGGCGCCCGCGTCGGCACTACCTTGGCCGCCGCCGTAAGCCGCCTCCTGCGCGGCTTCCAGCCCCGCATCGCCGCCCAGCAGGTGCATCCAGCGGTGCTCGCGCGCGCCGGGCGCACGCGCCAGCCGGACCACGAAGGGCGGCTCGCGCTCGGCCAGTTCATCCAGGAACCCCTCCACCGCCGAAATATCGGCAAACGCGTGCAGGCGCGCCGTGTTCAGGCGCAATTCCGCCGCGGTCTGCGGCCCGCGCAGCAATAGCATTGCAAGCAGCGCGACTGACTGGCTCGGCACGGCCAGCGCGCGCTGCATATTGTGTTCGAAGCGCGGCACGCGGCTGCTGCTGCCCTCGAAGACCAGGCTCAGGTGCTTGAGCCCGTCGATGGCGTCGAGGATCTCGGGCTCGCTCACGTTCATGACGGGCGCGCGGGCGGTCTTCTGGTTGCAGCCGGAGGCGAGGGCATTGAGCGACAGCGGATAGGTGTCGGGGACGGTGTGCTGTTTTTCCACCAGCACGCCGAGCACGCGGCCTTCCACGGCTGACAGGGGCCGCGGCGCGGGGCGGGCGGGGCGTTCGCCAGGCTGGCTGGCGTCGGAGACGGAATCGGGTTGCATCAAGACTCTGGGTTGGACTCGGGCGGCGCCTGCCGGCCTGGCGGCGCGCTCCCATTCAAGCGCAAGGCAGCGCCAGGCGCAACTATGCCATGCCGGCGCTGCCGCGCCGCGGTTTGCGCCTGGTTCGTCCCTCGCATTCTGCGGCGTGCCGTCTAATATCGATAGGCCGCGCTGCCACCGGCTGCGCGCGTACCGACTACTGGGGGGCCAACATGGCGATTTCACAGGCGGAAGCGATGGCAACGGGTGCCACCGATGGCGAGGCTGGCGGAGCGGGCGCAACGTCCGACGGCGCCGGCCTGGAAGCGCCGTACTCCACTCTGGAGTCGCGCTGGCACCAGATGTTCCCGCAGCTTGGCGCCGAAGACATGGCACGGGTGAAGCGCTTCGGCACGCCGCAGCGCTGGCGCGCCGGCGAGAAGCTGTTCTCGATCGGCCAGACCGGGCGTGGCATGTACCTCGTCACCAGCGGCTGCGTGCGCATCGTGCGCCGCGACGGGCTGGGACGCGAGCACACGATCACTGAACAGGGACCTGGCCACTTCCTGGCCGAGGTCGGCACGCTCAGCGGCCGGCCGGCCCTGGTCGACGGCGTCGCCTTGAGCGACACCGACGGCTACGCAATCACGCCCGAGCGCCTGCGCGCGCTGCTGGTGGCCGAGGCCGAGCTGGGCGAGCGCATCATGCGCGCGCTGATCCTGCGCCGCGTCGGCCTGATCGAGTTCGGCAGCGGACCGGTCCTGGTCGGCCACGGCACCGAGCCGCTGCTGCTGGCGCTGCAGGCGTTCCTGCGGCGCAACGGCTACCCGCATACCGTGATCGACATGGACGTGGACGGCGACTGCTCGCTGCTGCTCGAGTACGCCCACGCGCCCGCGAGCGACTTCCCGCTGGTGATCTGCCCCGACGGCCGCGTGCTGCGCGCGCCGGACGAGGGCCAGCTGGCGTCATGCCTGGGGTTGTTGCCGGAGTTCGACCCGCACCATGTCTATGACGTGGTCGTGGTGGGCGCGGGGCCGGCTGGCCTGGCCACAGCGGTGTATGCGGCATCCGAAGGGCTGTCGGTCGCGGTGATCGACTGCCGCTCGCCTGGCGGCCAGGCTGGCGCCAGCGCGCGCATCGAGAACTATCTGGGCTTTCCCACCGGCATCTCCGGGCAGGCGCTGGCCGGACGCGCCTTCGTGCAGGCGCTGAAGTTCGGCGCGCATATCGCCATCCCGCTGGAAGTGAAGGCCCTGCATTGCGGCACCGACCCGATCCGGCTGGAGCTGGTCGACGGACGCATGATCCCGACCCATACGGTGGTGATCGCCACCGGCGCGCAATACCGCCGGCCCGGCATCGAGTCACTGGAGCGTTTCGAAGGGCGCGGTGTTTACTACTGGGCCTCGCCGGTGGAGGCCAAGCTGTGCCGCAACGAACCCGCGATGCTGGTCGGCGGCGGCAACTCGGCCGGGCAGGCCGCGGTCTACCTGGCGTCGAATGCCGCGCACGTGCATATGCTGGTGCGCGGCCCCGGGCTCGCAGCGACCATGTCGCGCTACCTGATCGACCGCATCGGTTCGCTGCCCAATGTCACGCTGCATACCCATGCGCATATCACCGCGCTGATGGGCAATGGCTGGTTGTCTCGGGTGCGCTACGACGCGCCGGGCGAAAGCCCCACGCCGGTGGATATGGACGTGCGCCACCTGTTCCTGTTCATCGGCGCGGACCCTAACGCGAGCTGGCTGCGCACCTGCCATGTCGAGGTCGACGACAAGGGCTTTGTGCGCACCGGAGGCGGCGAACTTGGCTGCGCGGCGGCGGTGCCCTATCCGCTGCAGACCAGCGTGCCGGGTGTCTTCGCCATCGGCGATGTGCGCTCGGGCTCGACCAAGCGCGTCGCGGCCGCGGTGGGCGAGGGCGCTGCGGTGGTGGCGCAGATCCACGACTACCTGGCCAAGGTGCAGCTGGCGGCGGCCCGATAGCGCAAGCTTCAGCCTTTTGCTTCGCGCGCAAGCAAATCGCGCTTGCGCGCAACGCCCCAGCGGTAGCCTGACAGGCCGCCGTCGCTGCGCACGACGCGATGGCAAGGAATCGCCACCGCCAGGTGGTTGGCCGCGCAGGCCTGCGCCACCGCGCGTACCGCCCGCGGCGCGCCGATGCGGGCCGCGATCTCGGCATAGCTGGCGGTGCTGCCCGGCGGGATTTCTTGCAGCGCTTGCCAGACGCGCTGCTGGAAGGCGGTGCCGCGCACGTCCAGCGGCAGCGCCAGGCCGGTCGCTGGCGCCTCGACAAAGCCCACTACCTGCGCCACCAGTTGCTCGAACCGCGCGTCGCCGCCGATCAGGTTGGCGCGCGGGAACTGGTCCTGCAGATCCTGCAGCAGCGCCTGCGGATCGTCGCCCAGCAGGATCGCGCAG
Source organism: Cupriavidus oxalaticus (assembly GCF_004768545.1). Classification (NCBI taxonomy): domain Bacteria; kingdom Pseudomonadati; phylum Pseudomonadota; class Betaproteobacteria; order Burkholderiales; family Burkholderiaceae; genus Cupriavidus; species Cupriavidus oxalaticus. The sequence continues at coordinate 2,311,364 of NZ_CP038634.1, forward strand.
ACGCCGCGCTTGCTCTGCGCGACCAGGATCGCTCCCAGCGCGGACTGGCCGATGGCGAAGCGGATATCCGTGCCGGCGCCGCCAGCGCGGTAGCGCGACGGCGTCATGCCGAGTACCGCGTCCGCGGTCTCGTAGAAGCGGCTGTTGGAGCCGAAGCCGGCGTCGTAGATGGCCTCCGTCACCGATTCGCTGCTGCCCAGTTGCGTGCGCAGCTTGCTGGCGCGGTGCGCGGCCGCGTAGGCGCGCGGGGTCAGGCCGGTCGCGGCCTTGAAGAGCCGGTGGAAATGGTAGGGGCTGACGCCGGCGGCGCGCGCCAGTTCGGGCAGCGCGGGCAAGGTATCGGCCGCTTCGATGCGGCGGCATGCGTCGGCCACCATGGCGGCGTGCTGTGCGGCCAGCGCGGGCGGCGCGGCGCGGCGGCTTGGCCGGTAGCCTGCGGCTTCGGCCGCCGAGGCGTTGTCGAAGAACTCGACATTGGCCGGATGCGGCAGCCGCGACGGGCTGCTGGGCAGGCAATAGACGCCGGTGGTCTTGACCGCGTAGACAAAGCTGCCGTCGGCGGCGGGATCGCGCGCCAGCACGCGCGCCCAGCGCGGGTCGTTCTCGATGGCGGATTTGTTGTCGGTGCTGCCGGCGTTGTGGCGCGGCCCTGGCATGGATGCAGGCATGTCGATCCTCAGCTGGCGTCGTGAAAGATGATGCCGAGCGTGTAGCGCTGGCCCGCATGCAGCCGGCTGACGCCATGCCGCAGGTTGACCCGGTAGCTGCCGCGGCTGCCTTGCACGGGCCGCTGGCTGACGGCGAACACCACTGCATCGCCCTGGCGCAGCGACACCACTTCGGCGCGCGACTGCATGCGCGGGCGCTGCTCGGTCATCACGAACTCGCCGCCGGTGAAATCGCGTCCGGGCTCGGACAGCAGCACCGCCACCTGCAACGGAAACACATGTTCGCCGTACAGGTCCTGGTGCAGGCAGTTGTAGTCCCCCGGGCCGTAACGCAGCAGCAGCGGCGTGGGACGCGACTGGCCGGCCTGGTGGCAACGCGCCAGGTAGTCCGCGTGCACGGCGGGAAAGCGCGTGTCGACGCCCATCGCGGCGTTCCAGCGGTTGGCGACGGGCACCAGGCGCGGGTACAGCGCCATGCGCAAGGCGCCGACGATGTCGGGCAAGGGATAGGCGAAGTACTTGTACTCGCCCTGGCCGAAGCCGTGCCGCGCCATCACGATGCGCGAGCGGTACAGCCCGTCCTGCTGGTAGCGCGCGGCGAGCGCCCGGCATTCCGCTTCGGCGAGCAGGCCCCGGATGGCGGCGCAGCCGTACGCGTCGAGCTCGCGTTCCAGCGTGGCCCAGTCGATGCCATCGACGCGCGCGCCGATGGGCGCTCGCACTGGCGGCTGGCGCCCGATTTCCTGCGGGGCCGGCACGGGGCGGCGTGGCCCGCCTACCGCCATCGCGCGTGGCTGCGGGTGCTGTGCCTGCTTGGTCGTCACTGCCGTTCTCCGGTGTTGGCTTGCATGGTGCCCACTTTAGGCCGGGTAGCCGGCGGTGGCACTCGGGGTCTTGCTTTTGAATTCTGCACGAGAAATCGCCTTGACAAGACAGATCTGTCTACAAATAATGAGACAGGTCTGTATCATTGCAACTCGTTTCGAGCGCCGATCCAGGCCGCCAACCCGTCCACCTTTTGCTTTGCAGGAGAACGCCGATGTCCGCCCAACCCGAAATCCGCCCGCCACTGCCTCCTTTCACCCACGATTCCGCCGTCGCCAAGGTCCGCGCCGCCGAAGATGGCTGGAACAGCCGCGACCCCGAGCGCGTGGCGCTCGCCTATACCGTCGACAGTGCCTGGCGCAACCGTGCCGAGTTTGTTAAGGGCCGCGCGGATATCGTCGCCTTCCTGCAGCGCAAGTGGCAGAAGGAACTGGACTACCGCTTGATCAAGGAGCTATGGGCGCACGACGGCAACCGCATCGCGGTGCGTTTTGCCTATGAATGGCACGACGATTCCGGCAACTGGTACCGGTCGTATGGCAACGAGAACTGGGAATTCGATGAGGCGGGACTGATGCGGCGCCGGTTCGCCTGCATCAACGATGCGCCGATCCGGGAGGCGGATCGCAAGTTCCACTGGCCGCTGGGGCGGCGCCCGGACGGGCATCCTGGGTTGAGCGAACTGGGCCTGTAAGCGAAGAACTGCTGTTGTTTGCTTCCCAACTGCTGTTGTTTGCTTCCCTCTCCCTGTGGGAGAGGAGAGCAAACAAGCGGCTTGCGGGTCAGCCCAGCGCTACTGCATCTTGTCCAGGTTGCCGATCCGCACCAGCATTTCCGTGAACATCTGCATGTCGAGGTTCAGGTCGGGCACTTCCTTGTACTCGCGCGCATTGTGCGCGGTGTACTTCTTGCCCGGCATCGCCGGCCCGAAGTTGATCGCATTGGGCATCAGCTTGGCGGTGGTGCTGCCCGCGGTCGCGACCGGCTTCGCTTCCAGTCCGGTCGTGTCGCCGAAGATATTGAGCAGCGTCGACAGCCAGGCGCCCTTGGGGTCGCGCGCCATCCAGTTGCCCTGGTCGTACTTGATCTCCACCGGCCCGTGCGTCGCGGCCCAGCCGAAGATGCGCTTGGTGATGCGGGCGCCCAGTTCATCAGGCGTGCGTCCGCGCGGCATGCGCACGTTGGTGACCACGTCGACATACTCGCCGCGCTCGCGCACCAGCGTGGGCGACATCGTCAGTGGCCCCATGAAGGCGTCGCGATATGCCAGCTCCATCTTGTTGCCGAGGTAGTCAAGCCCGTACAGGTCGTTCAGGTAGCGCACCGCGTTCAGGTAGTGGTTGTCGGCAAAGCGCACGCCGCTGGCCTGCAGGAACAGCGCCAGCCGCGGCAGCGGGTTGACGCCTTCTTCCGGACGCGAGCCGTGCGCGGAGGCGCCGGTGACCTTGACTTCGACTTCATCGCCCTCGCGCTTCACATCGATCGAGAACTTGCCGCGCGGCGCGTTGCGGCGCACGAAGTCCGCCTTCGCCTGTTCGAGCGCTGCGGCCACCGCGGCGGCATCGCCGCCGGCAATGCGCGCGGTGGCGGTCTCGGGAATGGCATTGGCCGAGGCGGCGCCGCGCATGGCCACGATGGCGGGGCCCTTGCTGTCTGCCTTGCCGCGCTCGGCCTTGCCGTCGGCCGACTTGATGCCGAACGAGACCGTCAGGGTGCCGGCGCCTTTCTCCGCGACCACGGCGGGGTACTTGCTGTCGAGCACGATGTTGTACTCCGGCAGCGTGGTGTGCTGGCGGTAGTACTTCATGCCGTCGCCGCCGGTCTCCTCGGTGGTCTCGATCATCAGGCGGATGGTGCGTTCCAGCGGCACGCCGCTTTCCTTGACGGTCTTCATCGCATACAGCACGGCTGCGATCGAGCCCTTGTCGTCGATGGTGCCGCGCCCGTAGAGCTTGTCGCCCACGCGCGTGAGCCGGAACGGATCGAGGCGGGTGCCGTCGTCCAGCACCCATTCCTCGGCCACGGCGGGAACCACGTCGGCGTGCGTCAGGATGCCGAAGGTGTCCTTGCCGCCGCCAGGCAGCGTGACTTCGAACACGCGGTTGTCCACGTTGCGGTAGGCCAGCCCGAAGTCGCGCGCCATGCCTTCCACCAGCTTGCCGAACTCCACGATGGCGGGGTTGTCGTGCTGGGCGATCTTTTCATCGCGCACGGTGCGCAGCGCCACCATCTTGCCGATGGTGTCGATCACCGCCGTCTCGTTATGGACGCGGTTGTAGACGCCCAGCAGGCGGCCGATATTGACCAGGTTGTCGCCAGCCAGCGGCGCCCTGGCCTGCCAGGCGGCGACGGCCGGGGCGACCGCCGGCTCGGCCTTGGCGGCGGATGCCATGAAGGCCTGCAGGTCGGGCGGCGTGGCGGCGCGGGTGCTGCTCACCAGCGCGTCCAGCGCCGGCTTCTTCAGGGTTTGCGCCTGCCCCGGGTGCGCGATCAGCAGCGATAGCGCAAGCAGGGCAGCCCACCGGCGTGGCGTCGGCCGGTGGTGCGGGCGGCAAGTTGAGGTCATTGCGAAGCAGGGTGTCAGGTTGGATGCCGCATGATAGGGCACTCGCCGGGGTTTGCTGAAGAAATATGGCGTCGAATGCGCGCGCGCGGTGTGCCCCGGGCCGCAATAACCGATTCCAATGCTGTATCAATAGCCAAAGACAATCAGTTCATTTGAAATGATGAATTGTACAAATCACATCCATGTCGACAGAATGAGGCCTTCGCTGCAACACGCAGCCGAACAACCGAATGAACCCAGACCAAGGAGTGATTCCGATGCTGCAATCCCGTGAAGGCCAACGCGTTCCCAATGTTTCTTTCCGCGTCCGTGACGACAACGAGTGGAAGACCATCACCACCGGCGAGCTGTTCAGCGGCAAGACCGTGGTCGTGTTCTCGCTGCCGGGCGCCTTCACGCCCACGTGTTCGTCCACCCACCTGCCGCGCTACAACGAGCTGGCGCCGGTGTTCGCCAAGCACGGCGTCGACGACATCCTGTGCGTATCGGTCAACGACACCTTCGTGATGAACGAATGGGCCAAGGACCAGGAGTCCGGCAACATCACCATGATTCCCGACGGCAACGGCGAATTCACCGAGGGCATGGGCATGCTGGTGGACAAGGCCGACCTGGGTTTCGGCAAGCGCAGCTGGCGCTATTCGATGCTGGTGCGCGACGGCGTGGTCGAAAAGATGTTCATCGAGCCGGAAGAGCCGGGCGACCCGTTCAAGGTTTCCGACGCCGACACCATGCTGAACCACATCGCGCCGGGTGCGCGCAAGCCTGACCAGGTGGTGGTGTTCTCGAAGGTGGGCTGCTCGTTCTGCGCCAAGGCCAAGCAGCTGCTGGACGACAACGGCTTCGACTACATCGACGTGCCGCTGGACAACAAGGTGCGCGGCAAGGTGCTGGGCGCCGTGTCCGGCGAGATGACCGCGCCGCAGGTCTTCATCAACGGCAAGCTGGTCGGCGGCGCCGAGGCGCTGCAGCGGTACCTGGCCAGCTAAGTGGCTAACTAAGTGGCCAACCAAGTGGCCAACTAAGCCGCTCAGATCCCTTCCTTTCCGCTTGCGCGGACCGGCAGTCGCCGGACCCGATGGCACCGTCTTGCCCGCGTTCGCCGGCAAAGGGCGGGGCGGTGCCATCCAGCCCGTTGATTGACCCCTGAATCACGCCATGACAACCAAGGAACCGTACGCCATGACTACCATCCAGACCGACGTCGCCGTGATCGGCGCGGGCACCGCCGGCCTTGCCGCCTACCGCGCCGCGATTGCCGCCGGCAAGCGCGCCGTGATCATCGAAGGCGGCCCGTATGGCACCACCTGCGCCCGCGTTGGCTGCATGCCTTCGAAGCTGCTCATCGCCGCCGCCGAGGCCGCGCACGAACTGCGCCACACCGCGCCGTTCGGCGTGCACGTGGATGGCCAGGTCCGCATCGACGGCCGCGAGGTCATGGCGCGCGTGCGCGGCGAACGCGACCGCTTTGTCGGCTTTGTCGTGCGCGGCGTGGAGAATATCCCGGAAGCCGACCGGATCCGCGGCTACGCCCGCTTTATCGACAACACCACGCTGGAAGTGGACGGCCACACGACCGTGCGCGCCAGCCGCGTGGTCATTGCCACCGGCTCCAGGCCTGCGCTGCCGGCACCGTTCAAGGCCTTTGGCGACCGCCTCATCGTCAATGACGATGTGTTCGCATGGGAAGACCTGCCGGGCAGCGTGGTGGTGTTCGGGCCGGGCGTGATCGGGCTGGAGCTTGGGCAGGCGCTGTCGCGCCTCGGCGTGCGGGTGCGCGTGCTTGGCGTCAGCGGTTCGCTCGGGCCGCTGACCGATCCGGCGATTCGCGCCTATGCCGCCAAGGCCTTCAACGATGAGTTCTACCTCGACCCGGAGGCCAGGGTCAGCGAAATGGGCCGCGATGGCGACCAGGTGGTGGTGACCTATGCCGACCGCGAAGGCCGCAGCGCGACCGAGCGCTTCGACTACGCGCTGGCGGCCACCGGCCGCGAGCCGAACGTGCGCGGCCTGGGCCTGGAAAACACCGGTCTGGCGCTGGACCAGCGCGGCGTGCCGGTGTTCGATCCCGAAACGCTCCAGTGCGGCAATGCGCCGGTGTTTATCGCCGGCGACGCCAACAACATCCTGCCGCTGCTGCACGAAGCTGCGGACGAGGGCAAGGCCGCCGGCGAGAACGCCGCCAGCTATCCGCAGGTAAGGCGGCTGTCGCGCCGGGCGCCGCTGGCAGTGGTGTTCTCCGACCCGCAGATTGCGATGGTCGGCCAGCGCTATGCCGACCTGGCCGAGGGCAGCTTCGTCACCGGCGAAGTCAGCTTTGAAGACCAGGGCCGCAGCCGGGTAATGCTGAAGAACCGCGGGCTGATGCATGTCTACGCGGACAAGGCGAGCGGTCGTTTCCTGGGCGCGGAATGGATCGGCCCGCGTGCGGAAAACATTGCGCACTTGCTGGCGTGGTCGTACCAGCAGGGCCTGACCATCGAGCAGATGCTGGGCATGCCGTTCTACCACCCGGTGGTGGAAGAAGGCTTGCGCACGGCGCTGCGCGACGCGGCGGCCAGGCTTGCGGCGTGACCGGCGCGCACGATTGCTAGACAGGTCTGTCTGTCATAGTATTGACGTAGCGAGGCCGGCTGGCGTTTCCTCGCCGCCGGCCTGTTTGCCGATTCCCCTCACAGACCTTTCGCCGTGCCACCATGGCCAACCCCTCCGCCCGCGACCGCATCCTCGACACCGCCGCCCGCCTGTTCTACCAGGAGGGTTATCGCGCCACCGGCATCGACCGGATCATTGCGGAATCGGGCGTGGCCAAGATGTCGCTGTACCGGCATTTCGCTTCCAAGAACGACCTGATCTCGGCGTTCCTTGAGCGGCGCCATGACGAGTGGATGGCCTGGTTCCGCGGCAACGTCGAGGCCCGCCTGGCCGCGCGCCCGCATCTGGACGTGATTGCCGACGCGCTGGCCGACTGGTTCGCCGCGGACTTCCGCGGCTGCGCCTTCATCAACGTGGTCGCCGAGGCCGGCGGCGATGCCCGCGCGGCCGAGCAGGCTGCCGCACACAAGCAAGAACTGGCGTCATTCGTTGCCGATATCGCCACGCGACTCGGGCTGAGCGAGCCAGCACAGGTGGCGCAGGAAGCCATGCTGTGCATCGAAGGCATGATCGTGCGCTACCAGATGCACCGCGACCCGGCTGTGATCGAGGCCGGGCGGCGGTTGCTGGGCAGGTTGCAGGGCGACTGAAAACAGGCTGGCGCCGCGGCGGCATGCGATGCCGCTTGCCTTTCGGTCTGGCCGGGTAGCGCCGGCGTGCCACAAATGCCTTCGCTTTTTCCTGAGGCATCCCTGGAAAAAATGTATCGCCTCTGACACATTCAGGCTACAATCGAAATTTAATTGCGAATTGTTCGTATTCGCAATTAAGAATTTCCAATGGCAAGCCACCGGCGTCTGTGTGCACGCCACGCTACATTTCCGTTCCTGAGTGATGTCCTTCAATCCGATCTCCCGGGCCAGGCCAACCCTTGCCCCTACCCGGCTGGCGCCTCCCCGCGGCCTTTCGCTGACCACCCTGGCCCTGAGCCTGCATGCCGGCGGCGTGTTTGCCCAGTCGGCGGCCACACCGCAGGCTGCCTCCGGCGCGGCCGCCGAATTGCCAGCCGTGACCGTGCGTGCGTCTGCCGCGGATGAAACCGCAACCGGCTCTGTGCACGGCTTCGTTGCCAGGCGCAGCGCCACCGCGACCAAGACCGATACGCCGGTGATGGAGACGCCGCAGTCGATCACGGTGATCACGCGCGACCGGATGGAAGCGCAGGGTGCGCAGTCGGTGCAGCAGGCTATCGGCTATACCGCCGGCGTCTATGCCGGGCCGTACGGCAATGACGCGCGCGGGGACTGGGGCAAGTTCCGCGGCACGGACTTCACGCAGTACCGCGACGGGCTGCTCAACCAGGTCGGCTTCTACAACAACGTGCGCGCCGACGTTTACGGGCTGGAGCGCATCGACGTGCTGCGCGGCCCGTCGTCGATGCTGTTCGGGCAGGGCGCGGTGGGCGGCATCCTGAACCTCGTCAGCAAGCGTCCGCAGGCCGAGGCCGCGCGCGAGGTCGGCGTGCAGTTCGGCAACTACAACCGCAAACAGGTGCAGGCTGACCTGACCGGCCCGCTCGATGCCGAGGGCAAGTGGATGTACCGGCTGGTGGCGCTGGCGCGCGACAGCGACACGCAGGTGGACTACGTGCCCGACAACCGCTACCTGATCGCGCCGTCGCTGACGTACCGTCCCAATGCCGATACCTCGTTCACGCTGCTGACCAATTTCCAGCGCGACGAAAGCGGGACCTCGGTCGGCTTCTTCCCGTGGCGCGGCACGCTCTATCCGAACCCGGGCGGGCAGATTCCCGATCACCTGTTCATCAGCGAGCCGGGCTACGACCGCTACAACGCCGAGCAGACCTCGGTCGGCTACGAGTTCCAGCACAAGGTCAACGATGCGCTGACGGTCCGCCAGAACCTGCGCTACTCGCACAGCACCGTGGATTACCGCAGCATCTACGCCGCCGGCTTCACCGGCGCGACGCACGGCTGGGTGCCCGGCAGCAGCACGCTGATGCGCCGCACGGTCTACCTGAACCAGCCGACGCTGAATGCCTTCGTGGTCGACACGCAGGCACAAGGCAACTTCCGCACGGGCCCGGTCGACCATACGCTGCTGGCCGGCATGGACTATCAGCATGCCGAGATCACCGGCCGTTCGGGCGTAGGCGGCACCGCTGCGCCGCTGGATGTATTCAACCCGGTCTACGGCAATTTCACGCTGCCTGGCACGCGCGACCTGAACCCCAGCAAGCAGATCCAGACCGGCGTGTATGTGCAGGACCAGCTGTCGTGGAACAAGTGGCTGCTGATGCTGGGCCTGCGCTATGACTGGTCGCGCGCGGCGCAGGACAACACGCCTGCGGCAAGCCGCGAAGACAACGAACTGACCAAGCGCGCCGGCCTGATGTACCGCTCGGACATCGGCCTGAACCCGTACGTCAGCTACACCGAGTCGTTCCAGGGCCTGCCCGGTTTCAACCGCTCCAACCAGGCCTTCAAGCCGCTGCGCGGTTCGCAGTGGGAGGCGGGGATCAAGTACCAGCCGCCGGGCAAGAATGCTTCGCTGACCGTGGCGGCGTTCGACATGCGCGAGAAAAACCGGAAGGCGGCCGGGGTGGTCAACGGCATTCCTGACCAGGTGCAGGTGGGCGAGGCCCGCACCCGCGGCATCGAGGTCGAGGCACTGGCCTCGCTGACCAATCGCCTTGACCTGATCGCGACCTATACCTACCTGGATGCGCGCGTGATCGAAGGCAGCGCCGCCGAGGTCGGCAAGCGCCTGGCCAGCACGCCGTCGAACATGGCGTCGCTGTGGGCCAATTACCGCTTCAAGCTGTTCGGGCTGCCGGGCTTCGTGGCCGGCGGCGGCGTGCGCTATGTCGGCCCGAGCTATGACGGCACCGACCAGAACCGCGTCGGCGGCGTTACGCTGTACGACGCCATGATCGCCTACGACCACGGCCCGCTGCGCGTCGCGCTGAATGCCAACAACCTGTTCGACAAGCAGTTCCTGACCACCTGCCTGGCACGCGGCGATTGCTACTTCGGCGCGCGCCGTACCGTGGTCGGCAGCGTGACGTACCGCTTCTGACGCGGCCGGCTAGGCTGCCAGCGCGGTATCGATGGCCCGCTGCAGCCGCTCCATGCCGAAGGTCACATCCTGCACCGTGCCGTTGACGAAGAACGCGGGCGTGCCCCGCACCCGGCAGCGCGTGCCGCCGTGCTGGTCGGCGCGGATGTGCGGCAGGTGCCGGTGCGTGGACATGTCGTTGTCGTAGCGATCGAGATCCAGGCCGGCCATGCCGGCGTAATGGCGCAGGGCGTCGGGCTTCAGCCCCTGCGGGTGCTCGTAGAGCATGCGGTACATCTGCCAGAAGCGATCCTGTGCCGCCGCGGCCTCGGCGCACTCGGCCGCCGGCTCGGCGGAAGGGTGCCAGTTGGCCATCGGGTAGTGCCGGTAGACAAAGCGCACCTGCGGGCCATAGTGCTCCAGCAGGATCTTCATGGCGCCGTAGGCGATGCGGCAGTAGGAGCATTCGAAGTCGCCGTATTCGACGACGGTGACCCTGGCGGTATCGGGGCCGACGGCATGGTCGGCGGCGGTGACGGCGACTTCCAGCATTGGCGTTCTCCGGTGCGTGCGCGGCAAGGCATGCGCGGATTCGCGGTGGGAGGTTCCAGTGTAGACGCCGCAGACGCCAGGCCAAGGGCCCGGCGCCGGCTACGGCACGATCGACAAGAACAGGTAGGCCGCCAGGATCACCAGGTGCACGGCGCCCTGCAGGATTAGATTGGTCAGCCGGGCCCTGGCGGATCGTCCTTGGCAGCGCAAGGCGGCCGGGTGGGCGGGCGCTCGCGTAGCGCCGGATGGTTACGCAGGATCCAGCGCGCGGCAAACAGTAATGCGACAAGGAACCCGAAAAAATACGCGCACAACGCGATGACGTTTTGCATGATGGACTGACCCGGGGATGTCGGCTCTTGTGGCCGGTGTGCGCGGCAGTATGCGCAGCATTCGCAACGTCCGACACCCTCTTGAGGGAGGGCTCGCGGCGTTTGGTGCCGGTCTTGAACCGGATTTGAACCGGATTTGAACCGGACTTACACCGGCCTGGCACCGTTTGCAGGCGGGTCAGTCGGCGTCCGGGATCGGCGCGCCGGTGATCTTGGGCGCCGGTTCTGCCTCCATGGCCTCGGCGGGAAGCAACTTGAGGAAGGTGCGGGCGACTTCGGGGTCGCGGCAGGCAAGCCAGTCGTCCCATTGCTCGCGCGGGATGACGACCACTGAACGTTTCTCATCGCCTGGCTTGTGGAAGCGCTCCATCACCGGATGCTGCCCGGAGTTCACCGTCAGCATAGTGAAGGACAGGCTCGCATCGGGCCAGCCGCGCCACAGGCCGGCGATGCCGAAGGCGGGCTCGCCGGGCAGCCAGACGCGCCAGCGCACCGGCTTGCCGGGCGGGCCACCCGGCATCGCGACCTCGGGGTAGGCGTACTCGTAGAACGCCGTAGCCGGCACCAGGCACAGCTGCCCCTGGCGCCAGTAGCGGGCGAAGGCAGGGCGCTCGCCGACGGTTTCGCTGCGCGCGTTGGTGGTGTCGTAGCGGCGCGTGCCGGGCGGGATGCGCTGCCGCGGCACCATGCCGAACGACGCCAGCCCGGCATGCCGCACGCCGTCGTCCGTAGCGCGCACGATCGGCGCCAGGTAATCGGGATAGGTCTCGGCCTTGAAGACGCCCGGCGGCGGCTCCACGCCAAAGATGTCGCGCAGGATCTGGCGCTGGACCGGGGCGTAGTTGGTGCACATGCGCTGGCCTCCTTGCCGTGATGCACGTATCGTCGGCGCCGGGCCGCATGGCGTCAAGCGCACCGCGCGTTGCGTCCGGGGCATGGCAAAAACCGTCAGGCGCGCTGGCGGAATCGGTTATTGCCCGCCGGCCCGGCAGTGCCGCACACTGCTGCGGCAGCCGCGCCACGCGGCACCGATGATCACAGACCATCACAGACGATAACAGGCACCATGTCCCGGGCAGCGTCCGCGGCAGGAGCCGGACAAACTGGAGACACCATGCGCGACTACGCCCAGGCCTACGATGGCTTTTCCTATGACGAGGCGGTGGCCCGGCAACTGCACGGCAGCCTCGATGCGATCAACGCCTGCGTGGAATGCTGCGACCGCCATGCCGAGGCTGGCCGCATCGCGCTGTACTGGGAAGGCCGCGACGGCAACGCGCGCAGCTGGACGTTTGCCGAACTGCAGGCGCTGTCGGCGCAGTTTGCCGGCTTTTTGAGGGCACAGGGCGTGCAGCCGGGAGATCGCGTGGCGGGGCTGCTGCCGCGCAGGGCCGAGCTGCTCGTGACCATCCTGGGTACCTGGCGCGCCGGTGCGGTGTACCAGCCGCTGTTCACGGCGTTCGGTCCCAAGGCCATCGAGCACCGGCTCAATAGCTCGGGCGCGAAAGTGGTGGTCACGGATACCGTCAACCGTCCCAAGCTCGATGAAGTGGAGGGCGCGCCGCCGGTCGTCACCGTGGCCGGCACCAGCGAGGCGCCCGGGGACGCAGCTTCCGGCGATTTCAGCTTCTGGGCCGAGCTGGCGCGCCAGCCTGCCAGCTTCGAGCCGGTCATGCGCGGCGGCGACGATCCCTTCCTGATGATGTTCACCTCGGGCACCACCGGGCCGGCCAAGCCGCTGCTGGTGCCGCTGAACGCCATTGCCGCGTTTGCCGGGTACATGCGCGACGCGGTCGACCTGCGCGACGAAGACGCCTTCTGGAACCTGGCCGACCCGGGCTGGGCCTACGGCCTCTACTATGCGGTGACGGGGCCGCTGTCGCTGGGGCACGCCACCACCTTCTACGATGGCCCGTTCACCGTGGAAAGCACCTGCCGCGTGATCCGCAAGTACGGCATCACCAACCTGGCGGGATCGCCCACCGCCTACCGGCTGCTGATCGCCGCCGGGCAGGCCGTGTCGGAACAACTGCGCGGGCAGCTGCGCGCGGTCAGCAGCGCCGGCGAGCCGCTGAACCCCGAAGTGATCCGCTGGTTCGCCAGCGAGCTGGACGCGCCCATCCACGACCACTATGGCCAGACCGAACTCGGCATGGTGCTGTGCAACCATCATGCGCTGTCGCACCCGGTGCGCATGGGCGCCGCGGGCTTTGCCAGCCCGGGCCACCGGGTGGTCGTGGTCGACGACGAGCAGCGCGAACTGCCCGCCGGGCAGCCCGGCACGCTGGCGCTGGACCTGGAGCGCTCGCCGATGTGCTGGTTCGGCGGCTACCATGGCACGCCCACCAGTGCGTTCGCCGGCCACTATTACCTGACCGGCGACTCGGCCGAACTCAACGACGATGGCAACATCAGCTTTATCGGCCGCGCCGACGATGTCATTACCACCTCGGGCTACCGCGTCGGCCCGTTCGACGTGGAAAGCGCGCTGATCGAGCATCCGGCCGTGGTCGAGGCCGCGGTGATCGGCAAGCCGGACCCCGAGCGCACCGAGCTGATCAAGGCCTTCGTCGTGCTCGACCGGCAGCACGCGGCCACGCCCGAGCTGGCCGAGGCGCTGCGCCAGCATGTGCGCAAGCGCCTGGCCGCCCATTCCTATCCGCGCGAGATCGAGTTCGTCGCCGAGCTGCCCAAGACCCCAAGCGGCAAGGTCCAGCGTTTCATCCTGCGCAACCAGGAGGTGGCGCGCGCCCGCGAGGCGGCCGCGGCCTGAGCCCGGACGCCCCTGGACCGCTTCCTATAATGAGGAAGCGGTTGCCAGGTCCCCGGCGGTGATGGAGGCCGCGGCGCCGCGCCAGGCGCGCCCGCAGGCCGGGCGCACGTCTTCTCATCTCCAGACCATTCGGGCGAGGCGATCAAAATGCAGACTAGCGAAGCGGTGCTGACGCAGGCGCGCGCAGCCTTGGCGCATGTGCCTTATCAGGGGCATGTTCTCCATCCCACCATCCAGTTGCGGCTGTCGGACGGCGCGCTGATCCTGGAGGGCGAGGTAGCCGATATCGTCGACAAGACCCGCGCGGCCACCGCGCTGCGGCGCGTGGACGGCGTGACCAGCGTGATCGACCATCTGCGCGTGATGAACGGCAGCGTCACCGTCGGCGACGGCGAACTGCGCGATGCGGTATGCGAGCGCCTGCTCAATGCCATCGAATTCCGTAGCTGCAGGATCTGCGCGCGCGTCAAGGGCCAGCACGAGACCGTGCGGGAGCCCGTGGGCGAACGCAGCGGCTGGATCGAGGTCGAGGCGCATGACGGCGTGGTGACGCTGTGGGGCCAGGTGATCAGCCTGTCGCACATGCGCCTGGCCGGCGTGCTGGCCTGGTGGTCGCGCGGCTGCCGCTGCGTGGTCAATGAGCTGGTGGTGGCACCCGCCGAAGCCGACCGCGACGATGAGATCACCGAGGCGCTGATGCTGGTGCTGGAGACCGATCCCTTTGTCGACGCGGCCCAGGTCAGCGTGCGTACCGAAAATCGCGTGGTCACGCTGGAAGGCTGCGTCGCCAGCGAGAATACGCGCCGGCAGGTCGAGCGCGACGCGTGGTACGTGCAGGGCGTGGAGGACGTGGTCAACCACATCTCGCTGCGCGCCTGACCTTGCCCCTTGCCGCCGCCTAGCCCGGCATGCCGCGCCGGGCCGCCGCATCCTCCATGCGCCAGTAGCGCCGCCGCGCGCGCAGCGCGAAGCGCGCGCGATAGTCCGACATCGACATCGCCGCGATGCGCTGGAACAACCGCCTGAACGCGGCCGCGTCGCTGTAGCCGCAGGCTTCGGCGATCGCCTGCGTGCCGTGCAGCGTCACCTCCAGCAGCATGCGCGCGCGCTCCACGCGCAGCGTGTGCAGGTAGTCCAGCGGCGTCATGCCGGTGACCTGCCGGAAATGCCGCAGCAGGGTCCGCTCGCTGACCGCCGCGGCCTGCGCCACCGCAGCCAGTTGGTAGGGCTCGGCCACATGTTCCTGCAGCCACTGGACAGCCCGGTAGACCGGGCTGTCCGCCGTGCGGCTGAGCCAGCGCTGCGACACCAGCGCCGGCACGCTGCGCTGGCGTTCGGGCTGGTACAGCATCAGCTGCGCGGCGGCCTGCGCCAGGTCGGGGTCGTGCAGGTGGCCCAGCACGCGCAGCATGAATTCCACCTGCAGCGCGGGCGCCACGCATGAGAACACCTGCCCGTGCACGCTCATGGCCTGGTCCCCGCCCAGGTCCGCGCGCGGGAACTGGTGCGTCATCCAGCTCTGGTACATCCACGGCGCGCCGCTGCGGGCGCCGTCCAGCAGGCCGAGCTGCAGCGGCAACAGCATCCCCGACGAACACGCGGCAAGCCAGCCGCCGGCTGCCACATGGCGCTCGACCATGCGCAGCGCGGCGGTATCGCCGCGGACGATGTCGCCGAGCTGGTGCGCATTGCTGGCCAGCAGGGCCGGGATCACCAGCAGCGAGCGGCTGACCGCGGCGCGGATGCGGCGCGTGGAGGCTTCCAGGCCCGGCAGGTCGGCCGACAGCATGCGGCCGTTGGCGCCGCACAACTGCCAGCTCAACGTCGGCGCGGCATCGGGGCGCTGCAGGCTGGCCACGCCGGCGACGGTGCGCAGCACGTCGAGCGTGGTGAAGAGGGTGCCGGGCATCGCATGGGGCAGCCATAGCAGGCGGACATGCAAGGGTGTTGCGGACGCGGCGGGGGTGTCGGGGACCAGTGGATCAGTGGGGGCGCGCATGTCAGGGGCAATTGGTGCAGGGTCGATCGCGGGCCAGGCGTGGCGGGATCGGCATTGTGATTGGCGATATTGATCCTCCCCATGCCCGCTGGCAAGGGCTAGCATCTTGCACGTTGTGCCGTGCATGCCCGCGTTGCGACACGGCATGGCCCCAATAAGCTTCCAAGATCCCAACAAGACCAACCCGAGGAGATTCCATGCCGTTTTCCGTTCGACACGTTGCCGTTGCCGCCGCCCTGGCACTTGCCGGCGCAGGCCACCTGGCCGCTGCCGCCCAGCCTGATGCTGCGCTGCTGGCCGCTGCCCGCACCGCCCAGCCGGCGGTGGTGCAGTCGCTCAAGGAGATGGTGTCGATCGAATCCGGCAGCGCCAACGCGCAGGGCCTGGCCCAGATGGCCAGCTACACCGAGAAGCGGCTGCAGGCACTGGGCGCCAGGGTGGAGCGCGTGCCGGTCGCCAAGGGCCCGGGCACCATGGTCAAGGGCACGTTTATCGGCAACGGCAAGCGCCGCATCATGCTGATCGCCCACATGGACACGGTCTATCCGGAAAACACGCTGGCGACGCAGCCGATCCGCGAGGAGGGCAACCGGCTCTACGGCCCCGGCATTGCCGACGACAAGGGCGGCATTGCGGTCATCCTGCATTCGCTGGAGATCCTGAAGAACAAGGGCTGGCGCGACTACGCGCAGATCACCGTGCTGTTCAACCCCGACGAGGAAGTGGGTTCGGTCGGCTCCGGCGAAACCATTGCCACGCTGGCCGCGCAGCATGACGTGGTGCTGTCGTGCGAGCCCACTGCCGCCAAGGACGTGGTCAAGGCCGAGTCGCTGCTGCTGGGCGCGTCCGGCACCGCCACCGCCACCATGCAGGTCAAGGGCCGCGCCGCGCATGCCGGCGCCGCGCCCGAGCGCGGCCGCAATGCGCTGGTCGAGCTGGCCTACCAGCTGCAGCAGACCCGCGACGTCGGCGCGCAGGTGCCCGGCTCGCAGCTGAACTGGACCCAGGCGCAGGCCGGCACGGTGCGCAACCAGATCCCCGAAAGCGCGGTGGCCTATGGCGACGTGCGCACCACGGCCAGCGGCGCCGCCGAGAGGCTGAAAGTCGCGCTGCAGGACAAGGTCAGATCGGGCCAGCTGGTGCCCGACACGCAGACCACGGTGACGATGGAAGAAGGCCGCCCGCCGTTCATCGCCGACGCCCGCGGCCGCGCGCTGGCCAGGCGCGCGCAGGAGATCTACGCGGAGCTGGACGGCCGCACCCTGGCACTGGCCGAAAGCACCGGCGGCGCCACCGACGCCAGCTACGCCGCGCGCTCGGGCAAGCCGGCGGTGGTGGAGAGCTTCGGCCTGGCGGGATACGGCTACCACGCGCGCGACGAGTACGTCGAGCTGGATTCGATCGTGCCGCGGCTGTACCTGATGACGCGGATCCTGGAGGATATTGGACGCAACTGAGCGGGCGCAACTGAGCGGGGCGCCATCGAGGCCCGGGCCGGTGTGCGGAGCATGGCACCCGCGGGCGCCGAGGTGGCGCGTCAGGTATGAGCCATGCGCCGCCGGCGGCCACAGGCCCCGGCATCCTGCTACAGTGTCAACGCCGCCCGCAAGTGGCGGCCATGACAAGACATAGTGGGGAGACCGCAGCATGAACCGCAAAGGCCTGGTCGATGCCGCCTCGGCATTGGAAGACCTGGCGGCCGGCAATGTGCCGGCTGCCGCGCAAGTCGCGGCAGGCGCCGCCGCGCTGGAGAAGATCCATGCCGATTACCCGGGCTGGCGCGATGTCGGCGATGCCCTGTTCGGCCTCAAGGCGCTTGCCAGCGGCAGTGCCATGGACCTGGACGCCAATGGCCGCCAGCGCGCCGGCCGCCTGGCCGACGTCGTGCGCAGCCTGATCGACCAGATCTGAACGGCCCGGCTACAGCATCGACTCGATCGGCAGGATCGACAGGAACCAGATGCCGAGCCGCCGCCACCAGCTGGTGTTGGGTTCGGTGTCGTAGCGCACCACCTCGTTGCCGCGCCGCTCCAGCCAGTACAGCTTGCCCTGCTCGTCGAGCTTGACCTGGTAGGCCGCTTCCGGCACCACCGTGGCGAAGGTCGATTCGATGCGGCCGGCCAGAGCCGGGCTGTCGATGACGAAGCCCAGCTCGGTATTGAGGTGGGCCGAGCGCGGGTCGAAATTGAACGAGCCGACGAACACGCGGCTGGCATCCACGCCAAAGGTCTTGGCATGGAGGCTCGAGCCGGAACTGCCGAACGGGCCGGCGCGGTTCTCTTTCTTGTCCGGTGTCGCCGACCGCCGCAGCTCATACAGGTCCACGCCTGCCTCCAGCAGCGCCTTGCGGCGCTTGGCATAGCCCGAATGGACGGCGGCGACATCGGTGGCCTCCAGCGCGTTGGTCAGCACGCGCACGGCAACGCCCTTTTCGGCCAGCTGCGAGAAATACGCGGTGCCCGCGGTGGAGGGGACGAAGTAGGGCGAGACCAGGTCCAGCTCGCGCTGGGGCTCCCCCAGGATCTCGCGCAGCTGGTGCGCGACCAGCGTGTCGCGTCCCGCCTCGCCAAGGGCCTTGGCGGGATCGTCGCTGACGATGCGCGCCCTGGCCCACTCGAACTCCAGCGTGCCGTCGAGCATGTGCCGCACGTCGGGCACCTCGCGCAGCGCCGCCACGTAGGCCGCAGCGGCCGGGTTCTGCTCCACCGCGCGGGCGTTGCCGGCCAGTTCGTCCAGGCGCTCCATGCTGACCGGCGGCACCAGCCGGTCCACCGGGTATGCCGAAGCGCTCGCCCAGTAGCGGTCGAAGTCGTGCGCCACGTCGGCGGCGGCGGGGCCGATCGCAATCACGTCGAGGTCGGCGAACAGCACGCCGTCCGTGGCCCCGAAGTATTCGTCGCCGACATTGCGCCCGCCGATGATCGTGGCGACGCCGTCGGCGGTGAACGACTTGTTGTGCATGCGCCGGTTCAGGCGCCGGAAATCGGTCAGGAAATTGAGCGCCTTGGGCTGGCGCAGCACGAACGGGTTGAAGATCCGCACTTCGGCCTGCGGGTGCGCGTCCATGGCCGCGAGCAGCTCGTCCATGCCCGACAGCCCGTTGTCATCGAGCAGCAGGCGCACGCGCACGCCGCGGTCGGCGGCCTCGTGCAGCGCCTCCAGCAGCAGCGTGCCGGTCAGGTCGTTGCGCCAGATGTAGTACTGCACGTCGAGCGTGCGCTGCGCCGTGCGTGCCAGGTGGATGCGCGCGGCGAAGGCGGCCTGGGCGTTGTTCAGCGGGTGGATGCCGCTGAGCCCGGGGTGGCCGGCCAGCGCGGCCGCGATCGCGCGGCCCAGCGGCGTGGCCGCGGCCTCGGCGGGCGTGATGGCGGTGGATTCGGTGCGGTTGTCCAGCGGCGGCAGCGCGCAGCCGCCCAGCAGGGCGGCGCAGCACAGCACGAGCGAACTGGCGTGCAGGCGGTGGTGGGGCACGAACGCAGCGTCTGTGGGCAATGGCATGGCGATGGTCGGCGCGTCCCGCGGGCGGGGCCG
Organism: Cupriavidus oxalaticus; assembly: GCF_004768545.1. Lineage (NCBI taxonomy): Bacteria > Pseudomonadati > Pseudomonadota > Betaproteobacteria > Burkholderiales > Burkholderiaceae > Cupriavidus > Cupriavidus oxalaticus. Next base: position 2,330,283 of record NZ_CP038634.1, read on the forward strand.
CGCGTGTCGGCAATGTCCGCGATGTTGCCATGCCCTGACCCTCTCCCGCGAGCGGAGATACTCAGGTGCGAAACACCTGCGACTTACGAAGCCGCCACTACCCCACAGGCAATGCGTCCGCCCGCATTGCCGGTCGGCTGCGTCTTGTAGTCGTCCGGATCCTTGTGCACCACCACTGCGCGCCCGATCACGCTGTTGGCTCCGGTACCCACCGACAGGTCCGGCAGCAGCATGCTGACCCTGGCATTGCCGCTCGAGTCGGCAGTGATGTTGTTCATGTCGCCGGCGTGGTGATCAGGCATGGTCATCTGGCCGTGCGGCTTGCCACCCGGATTGAAATGGCCGCCGGCGCTCATCGCGTCGGGCGCGGAACAGTCGCCCTTTTCATGGACGTGGAAGCCATGGACGGTATTCGGCGGCAGTCCGGTGATCGAGGCGGTCATCAGCACGCCGCCCGGCTGCTGCTGGAAAGTCACGGTGCCGGCGGTATTGGTGCCGCTCTTGGGCTGCAGCGCGGCCGCGGCGCGGGCACCGCTCGTGGTCGACGACGATGCGGCGGCAGCGCTGGCGCTGGCGCCGGTGGCGCTGGATGAGGCCGAGGCGCTCTTGCCGGAACCGGCGCAGCCGGCCAGCACCACGGTGGCGGCAACGCAGGCGGCCAGGGGGATAAGCACTTGTTTCATCGGAATCCTCTTCTCGTCGTGATTTCGGATGAAACAGTATAGGACGGGCAACGCGCTCGCGGCTTCCGGTTTTGTCCTGCCAGGCACGTTTCGGAGGCTCCGGCGCTTGCAACTTGCGCCAGGGCGCGCTCAGGCCGCCACCGCGAGGCGCTGCTGTACCGCACCAAAATGCGGGTGGCGCGAGAACAGGTCCGCCGCCCAGTTGACAAACACCCGCACCTTGGCCGACAGGTGCCGGTTCTGCGGATACATCGCCGAGATCGGCAACTCGTCGGTCTGCCAGTCGGCCAGGATCTCGACCAGCCGGCCGCTGGCCACGTAAGGCTCGGCCATGGCGCGCGAGATGCGGGCGATGCCATGGCCTTCCAGCGTGCAGCCCACGTAGACCTCGGGATCGTTGGTCGAGATCGCCGAGGGCAGCAGTACCTCGCCGCGCTCCGTGCCGCGCGCCATCGGCCACGGCATCTCGCGTCCGGTGCGGTTGGACAGGTAGTTCACCGCCTTGTGCTGCGCCAGCTCGGCCAGGTCGCCCGGCGTGCCGGCGCGGTTCAGGTAGATCGGCGAGGCGTAGAACGCCAGCTTTACATGGCCGATGCGTCGGGCCACCATCGATTCGTCCAGCGGGATCCCCACGCGCAACACCACGTCGACGCCTTCCTGCAGCAGGTCGATGGGCTTGCCGTTGATGGTCAGTTCGAGCTTCAGGTCGGGGTAGGCCTGCAGGAAGTCATTCAGTGCAGGCACGAGAACCAGATTGGCCAGCGGCGCGGTGGTGTCGACCGACAAGGTGCCGCGCGGCGAATTGTTCTGCCGCGTCAGCGACTGCTCGGCTTCTTCCACGTCCGCCAGGATGCGCACGCAGCGTTCGTAGTAGGCCGCGCCGTCGTTGGTCACGCTGATGCGGCGCGTGGTCCGGTGCAGCAGCTTGACGCCGAGGTGCGTCTCCAGGTTCTGGATCAGGCGGGTCAGCGTGGCCTTGGGCAGGTCCAGCGATTCGGCGGCGCGCGCAAAGCTGCCGACGTCCACGACCCGTGTGAATGCCTGCATTGATACGAGACGGTCCATGATGAGGTTCCGACGAGAGATCCGAACGGCGTGCCGCGCGCGCTCGTGACGCGCACGGCGTGGCTTGTGGTTGTGATTGGGGGAGTGCTGCCGGCTGGCTGGCGCCGGATGCGTGGGGCGCGGGCCGGCGTGGGTTTGTCAGGGCGAGCAGCGCCCGCAACGAAGGCAGGGTTGCGGGTCGCCATGCGTGCCAGGAACTGGAGTGAATCACATTTTCGATGACCTTGTCACGCGTGGGGTTTCGGTCATCGGGAGTGGTTCGATTATTCCAATCCCGGAACAGTGCATTGGCGATCTCTCGCTTTATCCCATCCTCGTCAATCACCATAATCCGTTGCATCGCAACACTCAAGCGCATTGTTTTTCCCGTGCGCCGGACGCCATGCCAAACAAGCCAGGCCAACGCCAGAACGCCGCTCCCGCCGCCACCGGCCAGGGCGAGCCGCGCGTGGTCGAGCACACGGTAACGAGCGACGGCCGCGAGATCGCGGTGTGCGTGTGCTACCCGCCGGGCTATCCCGCGCCGGGCGCCGAGGCGGCCACGTGGCTGCCCTGGCTGGTGTACCTGCATGCCGGCGGCTTTGTCGATGGCGGCCTGGAGCGGGCGCGCAAGCTGGTGCAGGACCTGGCCAGGGCGGTGCCGGCCGTGGTGGTGACGCCGGCCTATTCGCTGGCGCCCGAAAACCCGTTCCCGGCCGCGCCTGAAGACGCGCACAGCACGGTGCAATGGGTGCTGCGCAACGCCCGGCGCCTGAAGCTGGACAAGACCCGCTTCGCGCTGGTGGGTGAGGAAGCCGGCGGTAACCTTGCGATCGCGCTGGCGCAGATGCTGCGCGACCGCGGCACCGCGCAGCCGCGCGGCCAGTGGCTGATCCGGCCGGTGACCGACCCCTGCCTGCAGCACGCATCGTGCGCGGGCTTCGGCAGCGGGCAGGTGCTGATGGAAACGTTGCGGCGCATGGCCTGCAACTATCGCGATTACTTGCCGACGCCGGCGGACAGCGTGCATCCCTATGCCGCGCCGGCGATGGCTTCGCGCCTGGCCGGGCTGCCGCCCACGCTGGTCCAGGTCGCGGAACAGGATACGCTGCGCGCTGAAGGCGAGGCCTTCGCGCAGCGGCTGGGCAAGGCCGGTGTGCCGGCCCAGGCCATGATCATGCCCGGCGCCTGTGGCGACGGCGTGGAAGAGACCCATGACGCGTGTCAGGCATGGGTCGACGAAGGTGCGCGGTTCCTGCAGCGATGTCTGGCTGCGGCCGACGATACCTCACCCTGACCGAACGCCAGGCTGGCGCAAGCGCCAGCCGGCCTGGAGCCAAGCCCGCCGGCTGAGCCGCTCCAGCCAATCGCCAGCCGGCTCTGTATCGGCCAGAGCCAGGTCCGCCGGTTTGCATGGGCGGCCCTAAGTCCGACTATCCAATCTGAATCGGTTCCGATCCGCCCTGCGCGGACCGGCAGGCGGCGTTCGGCCATTTGCTTTTCCGGTTGAAGAAAACCCGAACAGGAGTTTGAGAAATGCAGCAGCATAAGCGACGTACCCTGATTGCCCTTGCCATCGTCGTGGTGCTCGGTGCCGGCGTGGCCGGCGCGGTCCTGCGCCCGTGGCACAGCGGCGAGGCCCATGCCAACACCCCGCCGCCGGCCCCGTCGATCGAAGTGGCCGCCGCGGTGGGCCAGACCATAACGGAGTGGGACGAGTTCTCCGGCCGACTGGAGGCGGTCGACCGCGTGGAGATCCGCCCGCGCGTGGGCGGCACCATCGATGCGGTCCACTTCCGCGAGGGCGCGCTGGTGAAGAAGGGCGATCCGCTCTTTACCATCGACCCGCGCCCCTACGCCGCCGAAGTGGCACGCGCCGAGGCCGCGCTGGCCGCCGCGCAAGTCCGCGCGGGGCACGCCAGGAGCGAGGGCGAACGCGCGCAGCGGCTGCTGGACGACAACGCCATCTCGCGCCGCGAGTTCGACGAGCGCATCCACGCCGCGCGCGAAACCAGCGCCAACGTGCGCGCCGCGCAGGCACAACTCGAAGCCGCGCGCCTGAACCTGACCTATACGCGCATCACCGCGCCGGTGTCCGGGCGCGTGTCGCGTGCCGAGATCACCGTGGGCAACCTGGTGGCGCCGGGCACGGCCACGCCGGCGCTGACCACGGTGGTGTCGGTGTCGCCGATCTACGCGAGCTTTGAGATCGACGAGCAGAGCTACCTGCGCTACACCGCGCCGGGCGCCGGCGGCGGGCAGGCCAACCTGCCGGTCTACCTCGGCCTGGCCAACGAAGACGGCCACCCGCACCAGGGCAAGATCCAGTCGGTCGACAACCGGCTCGATACCCGCAGCGGCACCATCCGCGTGCGCGCGGTGTTCGACAACGACGACGGCCGCCTGCTGCCGGGCCTGTACGCCAAGGTCAAGATGGGCGGCGGCGCGCCGCATGCGGCGGTGCTGGTCAACGACCGCGCCGTCGGCACCGACCAGGGCAAGAAGTTCGTGCTGGTGCTCGACAAGGCCAACAAGCTGGTCTACCGCGAAGTCGAGCTCGGACCCAACTACGAAGGCCTGCGCGTGATCCGCAAGGGGCTGAAGCCGGGCGAGAGCATCGTCGTCAACGGGCTGCAGCGGGTGCGGCCGGGCGACACGGTTCAGCCCAAGGCGGTGGCCATGGCATTCCGCAGCGAGCTGGAGCCGCGCCAGGCAACGCCTGACCGCAAGCAGGCCGCCGCCGGAAAAGGCGATGCGGACGCCAAGCCGGTGAGCTGATCCGCCTACCGACAGCAGAAAACCCCTAGCGCCCCCCTGCAGATGTGGATGGCGCCCGCCACGGCGGGCCGCCAGGGGGACCGCTACGCCAACGCAGGCAGAGACCAAGATGAACCTCTCCAAATTCTTTATCGACCGCCCCATCTTCGCCGGGGTGCTGTCGGTGCTGATCTTCCTGATTGGCGCCATCTCGATGTTCAAGTTGCCGATCTCGGAGTACCCGGAAGTGGTGCCGCCGTCGGTGGTGGTGCGCGCGCAGTATCCGGGCGCCAACCCCAAGGTGATCGCCGAAACCGTGGCTTCGCCGCTGGAAGAGCAGATCAACGGCGTCGAGGACATGCTGTACATGTCGTCGCAGTCCAACAGCGACGGCCTGCTCACGCTGACCGTGACCTTCAAGCTGGGCACCGACCCGGACAAGGCGCAGCAGCTGGTGCAGAACCGCGTGTCGCAGGCCGAGCCGCGCCTGCCGGAAGACGTGCGCCGGCTGGGCATCACCACGGTCAAGAGCTCGCCGGACCTGACCATGGTGGTCCACCTGGTCTCGCCCAACGACCGCTACGACATGACATACCTGCGCAACTACGCGGTAATCAACGTCAAGGACCGCCTGGCGCGGATCCAGGGCGTGGGCCAGGTGCAGCTGTTCGGCTCGGGCGACTACGCCATGCGCGTGTGGCTCAACCCCGAGAAGATGGCCGAGCGCCAGCTCGCCACCAGCGATGTCATCAAGGCCATCCGCGAGCAGAACGTGCAGGTGGCGGCCGGCGTGATCGGCCAGTCGCCGTCGCTGCCGGGCGCCGACCTGCAGCTGTCGGTCAATGCGCAGGGCCGCCTGGGCACGGTGGAAGAGTTCGGCGATATCGTCGTGCGCACCTCCGCCGACGGCGCGGTGACCTACCTGAAGGACGTTGCCCGCATCGAGCTGGGCGCGTCCGAGTACGCGCTGCGCTCGCTGCTGGACAACAAGCCGGCAGTGGCCATCCCCATCTTCCAGGCGCCGGGCTCCAACGCCATCCAGATCTCGGATGACGTGCGCAAGACCATGGAAGAGCTGAAGCAGAACTTCCCGGACGGCATCGACTACAGCATCGTCTATGACCCCACGCAGTTCGTGCGCCACTCGATCGAGGCGGTGACGCATACGCTGTTCGAGGCCATCGCGCTGGTGGTGCTGGTGGTGATCCTGTTCCTGCAGACGTGGCGCGCATCGATCATTCCGCTGCTGGCGGTGCCGGTGTCGATCGTCGGTACCTTCGGCCTGATGCATGCGTTCGGCTTCTCGATCAACGCGCTGTCGCTGTTCGGGCTGGTGCTGGCCATCGGTATCGTGGTCGACGACGCGATCGTGGTGGTGGAAAACGTCGAGCGCAACATCGAGGAAGGGCTGACGCCGAAGGAGGCCACCTACAAGGCCATGCGCGAAGTCAGCGGCCCCATCATCGCCATCGCGCTGACGCTGATCGCCGTGTTCGTGCCGCTGGCCTTCATGACCGGCCTGACCGGCCAGTTCTACAAGCAGTTCGCGCTGACGATCTCGATCTCGACCATCATCTCCGCGTTCAACTCGCTGACGCTGTCGCCGGCGCTGTCGGCCCTGCTGCTGAAGAGCCATGACGCGCCCAAGGACTGGCTGTCGCGCGGCATGGACCGCGTGTTCGGCGGCTTCTTCAAGCGCTTCAACAACTTCTTCGGCCGCAGCGCGGAAAGCTATGGCCGCGGGGTGAAGGGCGTGATCCGCCGCAAGGGTTCGGTGTTCGGCGTCTATGCGGTGATGCTGGCGCTGACCTGGGGCGTGTTCCAGCTGGTGCCCAAGGGCTTCGTGCCGGCGCAGGACAAGCAGTACCTGGTGAGCTTCGCCAAGCTGCCCGACGGCGCCACGCTGGACCGCACCGAGGACGTGATCCGCAAGATGAGCGAGATCGCGCTGAAGCATCCGGGCGTGGAATCGGCGGTGGCCTTCCCGGGCCTGTCGATCAACGGCTTCACCAACAGCCCGAGCGCCGGCATCGTGTTCGCCACGCTCAAGCCGTTTGAAGAGCGAAAGAGCGCAGAGCTGTCGGGCGCGGCCATTGCCGCCGACCTCAACCAGAAGTATGGGGCGATCCAGGATGCCTTTATCGCGGTGTTCCCGCCGCCGCCCGTGCAGGGCCTCGGCACCATCGGCGGCTTCAAGCTGATGATCGAGGACCGTGCGGCGCTGGGCTATGACGCGCTGTTCGAGGCAACCAATGCCTTCGCCACCAAGGCGCGCGCCACGCCCGAGCTGACCGGCATCTTCAGCAACTACCAGGTCAACGTGCCGCAGCTCGACGTCAAGCTGGACCGCGTCAAGGCCAAGCAGCTGGGCGTGCCGGTGACGGAGGTGTTCGACACGCTGCAGACCTACCTGGGCTCGGCGTACGTCAACGACTTCAACAAGTTCGGCCGCACCTATCAGGTCAAGGTGCAGGCGGATGCGCCGTTCCGCGCCCATGCCGAGGACATCCTGCAGCTGAAGACGCGCAACGCCGCCGGCGACATGGTGCCGCTGTCATCGCTGGTGCAGGTGAAGCAGGGCTTCGGTCCGGACAGCGTGGTGCGCTACAACGGCTTCACGGCTGCCGACATGAACGGCGGGCCCGCGCCGGGGTTCTCGTCAGGGCAGGCGCAGGCCGCCGCCGAGCGCATCGCCGCGGAAACGCTGCCGAAGGGCATGAAGTTCGAATGGACCGAGCTGACCTACCAGGACATCCTGGCCGGCAATGCGGGCGTCTGGATCTTCCCGCTGTGCGTGCTGCTGGTGTTCCTGGTGCTGGCTGCGCAGTATGAAAGCCTGACGCTGCCGCTGGCGGTGATCCTGATCGTGCCGATGAGCCTGCTGGCGGCGATGACGGGGGTGTGGCTGACGCAAGGCGACAACAACATCTTCACGCAGATCGGTTTCATCGTGCTGGTGGGGCTATCCGCGAAGAACGCGATCCTGATCGTGGAGTTTGCGCGCGAGCTCGAGCATAACGGCCGTACCGTGGTGCAGGCCGCGATCGAAGCGAGCCGCTTGCGCCTGCGTCCGATCCTGATGACGTCGTTCGCTTTCATCATGGGCGTGGTGCCGCTGGTGGTGTCCAGCGGTGCCGGCTCGGAGATGCGCCATGCGATGGGCGTGGCGGTGTTCGCGGGCATGCTCGGCGTGACTTTCTTCGGGCTGTTCCTGACGCCGGTGTTCTACGTGGCGCTGCGTTTGCTGGCCACCCGGGGCCAGCGCCGCGCGGCGGCGCAGGAGCAGGGCGCCGCCCGCCTGACCGCATCGGCTGAATAATGGTGATCAACATGAATGCTGCTGCAATGTCGACAACAAACTACTGGTTGCCGAAGCTGGCTACGCTGGCCGCCGCGCTGATCCTGGCCGGCTGCTCGCTGGCGCCGACCTACAAGGTGCCGGAGACCGCCACCGTGCCGGCCTACAAGGAAGCCGAGGCCGCGCAGGCCGAAGGCGCGCAATGGAAGACCGCGACACCGGCCGAAGGCCAGCATCGCGGCGAATGGTGGAAGATCTTCGGCGACGGCGAACTGGACCGCCTGATGGCCGCCGCCGGCGAATCCAACCAGGATCTCGCCATCGCCGCGGCGCGCCTGAAGCAGGCGCGTGCCTTCACCGGCGCGACCGAGGCGGATCTCTACCCGCAGCTCAGTGTGGGGCTCGATCCGACCCGATCCCAGCCGTCGGCCGCGTCGCAAGGCCTGCCTGATGGCACGCGGGTCTCGCCGCAGACCGTGCTGAAGGCCCGCGCCTTCGCCAGCTATGAGTTGGACCTGTTCGGCCGCGTCGCGTCCAGCGTCAATGCCGCGCGCGCCGATGGCGAGGCGGCCGAGGACCTGTACCGCTCGGTGCAGCTCGCGCTGCAGGCCGACGTGGCGCAGGCGTATTTTGCGCTGCGCACGCTCGACAGCGAACGCGACCTGCTGAATGCGACCATCCGGCTGCGTGAAGACGCGCTGAAGCTGCTGAAGAAGCGCTACGACGCCGGCGAGACCACCGACCTTGACCCGGCCCGCGCCGAGGCCGAGCTTGGCACCGCGCGCGCCGACCTGGCCGGCATCGAGCGCCGCCGCGCCAACCAGGAGCATGCGCTGGCGGTGCTGACCGGCGTGCCGCCCGCGGCGTTCTCGCTGCCGGCGCGGCCGTTCGATGCCGCGCCGATCGCGATCCCGGCCGGGCTGCCGTCCGAGCTGCTGGAGCGGCGCCCGGACATCGCCGCGGCGGAGCGGCAGATGGCTGCGGCCAACGCCCGCATCGGCGTGGCCAAGGCGGCGTTCTTCCCGCGCATCACGCTGACCGGGCTGTTCGGCTTTGAATCGGCCGACCTGTCCAACCTGTTCAAATGGTCGTCGCGCACCTGGATGCTGGGGCCACTGATCGGCTCGACCATCGCGCAGACGGTGTTCGACGGCGGCCGCAACAGTTCCAACCTGGCCGGCGCGCGTGCCGCGCACGAGGAAAGCGTGGCCGCGTACCGGCAGACCGTGCTGGTGGCGTTCCGGGAAGTCGAGGACAGCCTGGCCGATGTGCGCTGGCTGAGCCAGCAGGCAGGCGCGCTGGACAGCGCGCTGGGCGGCGCGCGCCGCGCGGCGCGGATCTCGCGCAGCCGCTACGATGCCGGCGCCGTCGACTACCTGACCGTGATCGATGCCGACCGCACCGTGCTGCAGTCCCAGCGCGAGGCCAATGCGGTGGCGGGCTTGCGCGCTGCCGCAACGGTGTCGCTGATCCGCCGGCTGGGCGGCGGCTGGGGGCCGGTGCCGGAGACGGTGGCGGCAACGCGGCCGGTGACGGCCACCGTGCCCGCGCAATGACGCGCCGCAGCGGCACGCCATGACGCGGTGCAACCGCGCGCCGCAAGGGCGTCGATAAGCGCGACAATAAGCGCACCAACAAGCGCACCAACAAGCGACGCCGATGCTGGCGCGATGCCCCGGAATCACTACACTGGAAGCATCGCGCCACGCGTCAGATTTGCGGGCGCCTGGGTTGCGCCGTCATGCTTCGCTTCAGGAAACCGGTCTGGGGATTGATCTTTGCCGCGCTCACGGTGGCGCTGCTGCTGGTGCCATTGCCGTGGGCGGACCGCACCAGCATCCACGACGAAGTGGTGATCGCCCGGACTCCGGCCGAGGTGTTCGACTACATTGCCACGCCGCAGCACTGGCCGGCGTGGTATCCCGCCTCGGGCGCGGTAGCGGGGGCCACGGACCATCCGCTGGCGCTCGGTGAGCGCGTGGCCGAAAGCTTCGTGGCGGGCGAGCGCAGCGCCGTGGTGATCTGGACCGTCACCATCAACCAGCGTCCGCGCGTCTGGGCGATTGCGGGCGAGGTGCCGGGCGGGCGCCGGGCCGGTACCATCACCTACAAGCTCACTCCGGCCATGACGCCGTCGCTGACGCCATCAGCGGAAAGCACGCGTTTCGAACGGGAATTCAGCTACCAGTCGCCCACGCTGCTCTTTGCGCTGCTCAATCGCCTGATGCTGCGCTCGCGCCTGCAGTCCGAGTCCGCCGAGGCCGTCAGGCGCCTGAAGGCGAGGCTGGAAGCACCGCAGGCGCCATAGCCTTGCACGGCGGGGCGATCGGCACTAAGTTGGAAACAGCGGCCCATGCCGCTGCAGGAGCTTTGCCATCACCATGACGTCCCGTACCCTTGGCCTTGATACCGCAGCCTGGATGTGGCGGCTGGCATTGGGCGCCGCGCTGGCACTGGCGTTGCAGTTCGGCGCGGCACCGCTGCGCGCCCAGCCGCATGAGTCGGGTCCGATCACGATCGGCGGATCGGCGCAAGTGCAGGGGCCGGTGCGGGTCCATGGCACCCTGACCGTCGCCGGCCACGTCTATGCCAGCGGCCCGCTGACCGCAGCATTCTTCACCGGCCCGGTCAGCGCCCGCTCTGTGCCGTATCGCGGCGGCTACCTGAAGGTGTTCAAGGGACCGTTGACCGTGCATGGCGACATGGTGGTCAATGGCGACCTGAACGTTGCCGGACCGCTGACCGTCGATGGCCCGCTTGCCGCCAGCGGCGGCATCGATGCCGACGGGCCGATGCGCGAGCGGGACTACAGCGACTACCGCGACTACCTCCGCTGACTACCGCCGCTGCGTGGCGTTTCCCTGTTGCACAATACCGGCTTTGCAGTCACTGCAATCCGGACGGGGAACACGCATGGCAAAGCAGGGTGAGGGCGCTCTGGGCCTGAAGGGCATTGCAATGTTCGAGGCGGCCAAGGGCCTGCTGGTGATCGTCGCCGGCCTGGGGCTGGCCGCGCTGCTGCACCGCGATGCGCAGGCGCTGGCCGAAGCCATCATCCAGCGCCTGCACGTCAACCCCGCCAGCCGCTATCCCACCATCTTCCTGTCGCTGCTTGCGCATCCCGATAACGCGCGCCTGTGGGCGATCGGCGGCTCGGCGGCGGTCTATGCGCTGATGCGCTTCGCCGAGGCCTACGGACTTTGGCGCGGGCTCGCCTGGGGCAACTGGATCGGCATCTGGTCCGGCGGCATCTATATCCCGCTGGAGTTGTACGAAGCCTTTGTCCATCCGGGCTGGCTGCATGGCGGGCTGGCGGCGGCCAACCTGCTGGTGGTGCTGTACCTTGCGCAGGGATTGCTGCTGCGGCGCATGTCGGCCGGCTAGGGCGATCCGGCGGCCGGGGCGAGGTCGATCAGCAAGGGGTCGTGGTCGGAGGACCGGTATGCATCGGGGGCGTAGTAGGCCGGCACCGAAGGCGCGCCCGGGGCCGGCGCATAAGAGAACGCCGCCGGCTCGTCGGCATTGATATGCCACGGCTGCACGGCTACGACATGCCTCGCGGCCGCGGCATCCGCCAGCACATGGTCGAGGTAGCCGGCCTGTCCGTTGTAGACGTAGCTGTAGGCCTGCGGCCCCGCCAGCTTCGCCACCATGTCCGCATAGCCGCGCCGTGCCAGCAGCCGCACCGGATCTTCCATTGCATAGCTGTTCAGGTCGCCGATCACCAGCACGCCCGCGCCGGGGGCGCCGGTCGGCACCATGGCAATCCAGTCGGCCAGGGCGCCGGCGGCCTGCACGCGCGAGGGACTCCAGCATCCTTGCCCATCGCCCTGGTCGGCTTGCGCGCCAGCGGCTTCCGCGCAGTTCTTTGACTTGAGGTGGTTGACCACGACCGTCACTGGCGCGCCGCCGGCCTTTGCCCGGAAGCTGGCGGCAAGCGGCTGGCGGCTGCGGGCGCCCAGCCAGGTGGTGGCGGCACGGCCTACGATCTCCGTGGCGCGGGCGTTGTACAGCAGGCCCACCGCGATGGCATCGCCGCCGAGCGCGGGCGTTCCGGGATCGACGACGCGCCAGTCGGGCCCGAGCCGCGCCGCCAGTTGCCGCACGGCGCTGTCCGGGCCAAAGCCGTTGTTCTGCAACTCCATCAGGCCGATCACGTCGGCATCCAGCGCACGCAGTGCGGCGGCCAGCTTGGCCTCCTGCCGGGCCAGCGCCGCGGCGGTCCGCGCGCCGCGGTTGTCGCCCGAAGCGAGGCCACCACTGCCGCCACCGCCGTTAAAGTAGTTCTGCAGGTTGAATGCCGCCACCCGCAGCGTTGCGGCGGGATGGCGCGCCGGCGCGCCCGGGCGCGGATTGGCGGCCTGGAACGCCGGCGCCCGCGCGCCGCGTACCGGCTGCAGGCGCCACTGCCCGTGGCGCTTCTCCAGCACGCCGGCCACGCCGCTGACGGTATCGCCGGTACGCAACGGATGGCTGGCGGCAAGCTGCGGCGGCGGGTACGGCACCACTTCCGGGTACTGGCGCGTCGAGCCATCGTCGAGCAGCAACCGGTTGCGCAAATTGGCCGCCGCGGCTTGCGCTGCGCCCGCGCCTGGCAAGGCGACCTGCGTGGGCGCGAACGGGCGCCCCACGCTCAGCGCCAGCGTGCCATAGCGCGCCAGTTCATGGGTTTCGCTGACCGTCAGCGTCTGCGGCATCCTGACCAGCATGCCGGCGCGGGCACGCAGGTCGGCATCGCTGGCCGGCAACACCAGCGTTGCCGGCGTGACCGGAATGCCGCTGGCGCAGACCGCCGGCGCATCGGACAAGGTCAGCTGTGTTTGTCCGAATTTTTCCTCGACCCTTCCGGACAGGCGCACGAGGTCGCCCGTGCGCGCCACTGCCCGCGGGGCATAGACGAACAGCCCTTCGGAAATGCCCGGCCGCTGCTGGCGCTGGGCGTCGGCCTGCTGCACGAAGAAGCCGCGCAGGCCGCGATCGCCGCTGAAATCCGCGGTGACCACCGCTTCGACCTCGACCATCCGGCCGGACCATGCGCCGCCGTCCTGGACCTGGGCAATGGCCGTCGCCGGCGCGCCGCATGGCTGCACGGCGCCAAACGCCGGCGCGGCACCGGGCAGGCAGAGAAGAATGGTGAGGGCAGGGATGCAAAAACTTTCGGGCAGCGGTCGCAAGCGGGTCGGCATGGCAGCTCTGGCAACGAAGTGGCAAGGTCCACGATGCTAGCCGAGCGGTGTAACGGAATGCTTTCCGCGGCATGCGGCGCCGTCGATCGTGCTAAGGTAGTAAGAACCCGCCGGCGTGCGCCGGCCTCCTACCCAAAGGTAATAGAACCGCCATGATCAAGGAAATCGCTCAACTCACCATCAAGCCCGGCATGGAGCAGCAGCTCGAACAGGGCGTCAGCCAGGCCAAGCCGCTCTTCCTGCGCTCGCGCGGCTGCCATGGCGTGCAGCTGTTCCGCTCGATCGAGCAGCCCGAGCAGTACACGCTGGTGGTCGACTGGGAGACCGTGGAGGACCACATGGTCCACTTCCGCGAATCGCCGGAATTCCAGCAATGGCGTGCGCTGGTGGGCGATACCTTCGCTGCACCGCCGAGCGTGCACCACGTATCGCAGGCCCTGTAAGCGCGCGATGAACACACGGCCGGAGCGTCCCCGCCATTTCTCGATGCTGCGCGAACTGCAGCTTGCCGACGTGTTCACGCTCGGCAATGCAGCCTGTGGCATGGGGTCGGTTTTCTTCGCCATGTTCTACGTGGCGGACCAGCAGCTGTCGCACTTCTACACGGCCGCGGCGCTGGCGCCGCTGGCCTTTATCTTCGACGTGCTCGACGGCCGCATCGCGCGCTGGCGCCATGCCCATTCGGCGCTGGGGCGCGAGCTCGATTCGCTGGCCGACGTGATCTCGTTCGGCGTGGGGCCGGCCACGCTGGCGTTTGCCGCCGGCATGCGCGGCGGCTGGGACCTGGCCATTCTGATCTACTTCGTCTGCTGCGGCGTGAGCCGGCTGGCGCGCTTCAACGTCACCGCCGAAACGCTGGCCGCCGGCAGCGACAGCGGCAAGGTGGCGTATTTCGAAGGCACGCCGATCCCGACCAGCGTGCTGCTCACCGCCGTGCTGGCATGGTGTGCCTGGCAAGGACAGCTGGGTGGCGACCTGCCTGGCGGCGCCTGGGTGCTGGGCCCTGCCGTGCTGCATCCGCTGGCGCTGCTGTTCGCGCTGTCGGGCACGCTGATGGTCAGCAAGACGCTGCGCATCCCCAAGTTCTGAAGAATGGCCCGGTGCGTGCGGGAACCCGCGCGCACTGCGTGGGCTCACGCGCGAACGGGCTCCGCCATGCTTGCCGCACGCTTGCGGCTGGCCATCAGCGCCAGCAGCGCCGCCACCAGGCAGGCCGCGCCGGCGGCATACAGCGCCGGCGTATAGGTCAGCAGCAGCGTGCGGGTCATCCCCGCGCCGAACGCCGCCACGGCCGCGCCGATCTGGTGGGCCGCGAAGATCCAGCCGAACACGACCGGCGCGCGCTCGCGCCCGAACGCGGTGGCGGCCAGCTTGACCGTCGGCGGCACGGTGGCGATCCAGTCCAGCCCGTAGAACATGGCAAAGATCGACAGGCCGTACAGCGTGAAGGTCGAATGCGGCAGCCAGAACAGCGACAGGCCGCGCAGCGCGTAGTACCAGAACAGCAGCTTGCGGCTGTCATAGCGGTCCGACAGCCAGCCCGACAGGATCGTGCCGACGAAGTCGAAGGCGCCCATCATCGCCAGTGCCGACGCCGCCGGCACCGGGCCCATGCCGAAGTCGCCGCAGAGCGCGATGAAATGCGTCTGGATCAGGCCATTGGTGCTCAGGCCGCAGATAAAAAAGGTGCCGGCCAGGACCCAGAACGCCTGCGTGCGCGCCGCATCGCGCAGCACCGCGAACGGCGCGCGCAGCGTCAGCGGCGCCGGGGGGGCGGACGGCTGCACCGGCGCCGCGGCCGGGACTTCGCCGAACGCCGCCAGGCCCACGTCGGCGGGACGGTTGCGCATCAGGCCTAGCACCAGCACGGCCAGCAGCGCGCACGCGGCCAGCACGGGCAGCACGGCGACGCGCCAGCCCATATGCTCGATCAGCCAGGCGGCCACCGGCAGGAACGCGAGCTGGCCGGTGGCCGAACTGGCGGTCAGCAGGCCGATGACCAGCCCGCGCCGCGCGCTGAACCAGCGGTTGGCGACCACGGCTGCCAGCACCAGCGCGGTCAGCCCGGAGCCGACGCCCAGCATCAGCCCCCACGCCACGAAGAGCTGCCACAGCTCGGTCGACACCGTTGCCAGCGCCATGCCGCCCGCGATCAGCGCCAGCGCCGCGCAGACCACGTTGCGCACGCCGAAGCGCTCCATCAGGATGGCCGAGAACGGCGCCATCAGCCCGAACAGCGCAAAGCGGAAGGCAAGGATCGACGAGATCTCGTCGGTGTTCCAGCCCATCTCGCGCGCCAGCGGCGACAGGAACGCCCCGGGCAGGCCGAGCGCGGCCGAGGTGGTAAGCATCACCAGGAAGGTAAGGGCGGCGACCAGCCACGCGTAGTGGATGCCGCGCCGGTCGAGCCGGCGGGAAAGGGCTTGCGCGAACATTGGGTTTCTCTGACCTCGGAGTTGGGGTGGCGACAGGCGAAAGAGGCCCAGCCCGCCAGCCCATAGGTGGCAGGGGGAAGGGCCCGGCACGTGGTTAAGGGGCGGGCTAGGCGGAACTGCCCAGCAAACGGTTGCGGACGGCGTCGAGCATGGCCTCGGAAAGCGGATCGCCCGCGGTTGCGCGCGCCAGTGTCAGCGCGCCGACCAGCATGGCCATGCGGATCAGGGCTTCTTCCTCGCGTACCCGCGGGTCATCGCTGGCTACGGTCGTGGCCATCTCATCGACCAGTACCTTGAAGCCGTCCAGGTAAGCCTGCCGCACCGGCTTGTCGGCGGGCTCGCGCGCCACGTCCACCGCCAGCGATGAGGCAGCGCAGCCGGCGCCAGGGTTGGCGCAGTGCGCAGCCGTCAGGTACGGCTCGACCAGGTTGGCCAGCATGGTGTGCCGGTCGCCGTTGGCGCGCGCCAGCCGGCGTTCCCAGCGCGCGGCGGATTCTTCAAAGGCGCGCTTGCAGGCCTGCGCGGCGAGCGCGTCCTTGGAAGCAAAGTGGCCATAGAAGCCGCCGTGGGTCAGGCCGGCGCCGGCCATCAGCTCGGCGACGCTGACGCCGTTCAGTCCGCGCTCGCGGAACAGCCGCGACGACGCCTGCTCGATCGCCTCGCGGTTCTTGTCGGCTTGTTCGCGTGATGCGCGTGCCATGTGAAGGACTCCTCGGAATTCTGCCTTGACTGCAGTTTAGATGATGGCCATACTTTATTCAATAGATGTCAGTCATCATCTATAGAGCCGGAAAAACAGCAGCCATCCCCATTCAGGAGTTATTCATCATGCACAACCTTTTCGATCTGAGCGGCCGCGTTGCCGTCATCACCGGATCCACCCGCGGCATGGGCCTCGCCATGGCGCGGGCGCTCGGCAACGCCGGCGCCGCCGTGGTGGTATCGGGACGTGACGGCGAAGCCGCGCGCACCGTCGCCGCGCAGCTGGAAGCGGACGGCATCCGCGCCACCGGCATCGCCTGTGACATTGCCGACGTCGACAGCGTGCGCGCCTTCGCCGAGCAGGCTCTGGCCGCGTACGGCCGGGTCGATGCGCTGGTCCTCAACGCGGCGGCCGGCGCCACGCCGGGTTCGATGCTGACGCAAGGCCCCGAGCTGTTCGATGCGGCCATGGCCGGCAATGTGCGCGGCAACCTGATGCTGGTGAACGCGCTGGCGCCGCAGATGGCCGAGCGCCGCGATGGCTCGATCACTTTCATGTCGAGCATCGCGGCGAAGCGCGGCTCGGCGTTCCTTGGCCTGTACAGCGTGACCAAGGCAGCGATCGACCAGGCCATGCGCAGCCTTGCGCTGGAGCTCGGCCCGTCCGGCATCAACGTCAATGCCATTAACCCGGGCCCGGTGCGCACGGAATTCTCGCGCGATGCCTTGTGGGGCGACCCGGAGCGCGAAGCGCGGCTGGCCGCGGGCGTGCCGATGCGGCGCATCGGCGAGGCGGAGGACGTGGCGGGGCTAGCGGTGCTGCTGGCCGCGCCGGCCGGACGCTATATCCATGGCCAGAGCATCGGCGTGGATGGGGGCTTGTCGGCGCAGTAAGGCGATGCGCGGCCAGGCGCAGCGGCGCGATTGAACGGCCATCGGCAAATCACTATGATGAATTTCCCGATGGCCGATAAGGCCTGGAAATGCCGGCGTGGCGCCCCTGGCGAGCCGAGAGAGCGGAGCATTGCATCATGCAGACAACGAGCGCGAGCATTCCGTCGACCCTGGTGGCGGTGCGCCCGGACCGGGAAATCGCCACCAGCCAGAAGCTGCCGTATTTCGTTGGCATTTCCGGCACGACGGCAGGCGCGAGGGCATTGTCGATGCACCTTGTCGTGGTCCCACCCGGCGCGCACGCGGAAGCCCATGTCCATTGCGAGCACGAGACCGCCATCTACGTGCTGGAGGGCAGGGTGGAAACCCGCTACGGCCCCGGCTTGCGAGATTCCGTGGTCACCGGGGCGGGCGAGTTCCTGTTTATCCCGCCCGGTGTTCCGCACCAGCCATTTAATCTCAGCGCCACCGAGCCGGCCCGCGCCATCGTTGCCCGCAACAGCCCGGAGGAGCAGGAGCGGGTACTGCCGTACGATCCTGCCGCGGATACGACTACTCGGTCGCCGTAAAGCCGGAAGCCATGACTACAGGCTTCCACCGCCCCCGCTGGTCCTGGATGGTCTGACGCAGTGCCGCGGCCGGCTGGCCGTTCAGTTCCATGCCCAGCGTCGCCATCCTGTCGCGGAGGTCGCGCGCGCGGACAGCCTCCAGCAGCGCCTTCTCCAACCTGGCAACGGCGGCGGGCGGGGTGCCCGCCGGCACGAACGCAGAGTACCAACCGGAGGCCGTCTCGAAGCCGGGGGCGCCGGCTTCTGCCAGCGTCGGCACGTCAGGCAGCAGCGATGAACGCCTGGTGCCGGTAACGCCGAGGAAGCGGATCTTGCCGGCGCGGTACAGCTCCATCTGCCCGGCAATGGCGTCGATGCCGATGGGCAGCGTGCCGCCGATCTCATCGGTCAGCATCATCACCACGCCGCGGTACGCCGTGGGCGTCAGCGGCACGCCGATTTCCTTGCCGAGGGTGACGACGCCGAAATGAATGCTGCCGCCGAGGGTCACCAGTCCGACGCCGCCTTTCGAGGGATCGCGCTTCACCCACGCCAGGTATTCCTGCATGGTCCGGTACGGCTGGCCGACGCTGGTCGATGCCACCAGCGGCACATCTGCCAGGTACGCGACAGGGACCAGGTCCTTGTCCGGGTCGTAGGGCAGCTGTTTGTAGGTCAGTGGAAAGATCGTGAACGGCGGCGCCGGTGAAATCAGCAACGTCTTGCCGTCGCCGGGTGAGCGCCGGACATTGTCCAGCGCCAGCCGGGCTGAAGCGCCCGGACGATTTTCCACCAGGACCGGCGTGTCGAGGGAGGCGCGCAGCTTCTCGGCCAGCGCACGCGCAAAGATGTCGAGGGCGCCGCCAGGCGCGAATCCAACCACGATGCGCAGCGGGGTATCGGGGGGGGCCGCGAGCGCGGTGGCCGGCAAGACGCCCATGCCCAAGGCAAGGGAAATGCCGACTGCGAGGTTGCGCAGTGCGAATCGGACCGGCATGGTGTCTCCTTTGGGAAGCGAGAATACATCGATCATCAGAACGTCTGGAGCGCGGCGTGTTCGTCCAGCGGATAGATGGGGCGGCTCAGGTTGCGGAAGGGAAACTGGCTGTAGTCCGAGTTGCAGACGCCAGGGCCTGCCACCAGCACGATGTCCTTCGCGATCGGCTCGAAGCCGGCGCGGAAATGCTGGCGCGACTTGATCAGGACATACTTGCGGCGCGACAGGTCGATCCCGGCGTGGGTGAAGACGCCAGTATCGAATGGCTCCTGCGGCTTCTCGCAGACGACGACCAGCGTGCCGTCCACGTCAAGCACCGCTGTCCGGCCGAGGCTGAGCCGCATGCCCGTGAACATCGGCCCGGTCACCTGGTAGGCGCCATCGGTGATGCAGCGAACCTGTCCGGTCAGGCGTAGCGGCTTGCCTTTCAGGCCGAGCGCGGGCATGTCGGTCTTGCCGCCGACGTCGACCGTCACGGTCGTGCCCACACCCGCCTCGATCATCAGGGCTACGGCACCCGGATCCCAGAAGGGCCCGGCGACAACGTCCTTCAGTCCCTGCCGCAGCACCTCACCAAGCACCGTCATCTCGTCGGTCGGCCCGCCCGCACCGCAATTGTCGCCGTGGTCGACGAGGATCACGGGGCCGGCCTTGGCTTCGCGTGCGCGAGCGATGGACGTTTCCATGGGTTCGAGCGGAAAGACGAAGTCGGCGCGGCGCTCCCATGCTGCGGCGCTGAGTTCGTCGAGCAGCTGGGTGCCCGCCTCGGCATGGGCTGCATCGGCGACCACGACCACCGTCAGGCCGACATGTGGAATATCCGCAAGCGGAAAGCCGCCGAAGATCGACACGTTCAGCACCTCGCCATCGCGCTCCGCGGCGATGGCTCGATCCATGATGTCCTTCATCGGTTGCTCGCGCGGTGTCTGGCGCAGCATGTGGGTGAGCATCGGCAGCGTGCGCCACAGCATGACCGGGCGGACTTCGCCACGGATTGCCGCCATCAGCGTCTGCGCAGCGCGCGCTCCGGTCTCGTACACGTCCACATGCGGATAAGTCCGGTAGCCGGCAATGACCGTGGCATTGTCCACCAGTGCCTTGCTGAAGTTGGCATGGAAATCGAGCGATACCGCGATCGGCACCTCCGGCGCGGCGGCGCGGATCCGGACAAGCAGTTCGCCTTCGGCATCCGCAAGGCCTTCGGCCACCATTGCACCGTGCAGGTCGAGCATGACGGCGTCGCAGCCTTCGCGCACGGCCTCGATGATGGTGGCCGACATCGATTCGAAGGCTTCCCGTGTCACCACGCCGCTAGGTACGGCATTTGCCATCAGGGGCATCACGAACTGGTCGCCCTGGGCGACCACCAGGTCCATGAACGCCGCCGCAGCGCTGTTGGTGCCCTGGCAGGCGCGCACGGCGTCGTCGCCATACAGCGGACCATCGGTGCTGCTGCCGCGGCTGAAGGCGGACAGCGGCGTGGGAATCGGCGAGAAGGTATTGGTCTCATGCCGCATCAGGGCGATGACGAAGCGCATTGGGCGAGCTCCAGAAAATGGGTCGGACGTGATGTCAGTTGGATTCGAGATTGACCGTGCGAGCGATGGCGCCGTAGCGCACGGTCTCGGCGTGGATCAGGCGGCGGCTCTCGGCGGGCGTGGTGAGGACCGGTTCGTAGGCGAGCGACTGCAGCCGCTCGACGAAATCAGTCTCCTGCATGCTGGCGCGCACCTCCCGGTACAGCCGCTCGACGACGGCTTCGGGTGTACCGGCCTTGGCGACCAGCGCCAGGTTGGCGCGGACGAGCAGGGCATCCTTGCTGTCAGCGGCCTGCCGCTGGAGCTTGGGGAACTGCGCGACCGCCGCCGTTTGCAGCACGGCCAGCGGCTTGACCTTGCCGTCGCCGACGTAGCTGATGGAGGAGCCGATGACATCCACATGGGCATCGGTCTGGCCGCCGATCAGGTCCGACATGGCCGGCGGAGAGCCGCGATACGGCACGATGGTGAAGTCCAGTCCGTTGCGTCGCTTCCAGTCCGCCAGGCCGAGATGCGCCGCGCCGGCGACAGCATTGATGCTGATCGAGACCTTGCCCGGGTGCTTGACGATGTAGTCCCTGAGCTCGGTCAGGTTCATCTGCTTGCGGTCCACCCGCGTGACGATCCAGTGCGGCACGGTACTCACGATGGTGACGGGCGTGAAATCCCGGTCGGGGTTGTAGCGCAAGTCCTTGACGGTATGCGGATTGATGTTCAGCGTGCCGTCGCTCGCGAGCAGCAGCGTATTGCCGTCGGCCTTCTCCTTCAGTACCGACATGACGCCCGGCACGGTAGCGCCGCCAGCGATGTTCTCGACCACCACCGGCTGCCCGAGCCGCTGTTCCAGCTTGCGCGCCAGGGTGCGGCCTACGATGTCATAGGAACCGCCCGCGGGAAACGGCACCACCAGCCGCAGCGGCCGATCCGGCCATGCCGCGGCAGCGGCGGGTTGAATCGCGACAAGCATGGTGCCCACCGTGGCGGCTGCCATGACCCCGCGTACGATCCTGGCAATAGTGTTCAGCGTGATCATCGGTTCTCCTCCTGGGGTCTTGCGCCGCCTTGTATTGATGGAATGCCGCCGACTATAAGGGATCGAGGTCTTTACCCAAAAGCGAATAAAAGTCACTGTAGATAAACCAAATGGTTAACTCTTAAAATGCGGCTATCTCCCCGTCACTAGTTTTCCACCGATGCCGAATGATCCTGCCCGCGCCGTCCGGGAATCCGCCCAGTCCATGCTTGGTCGCCTGAAACTTCGTCATCTCCGCCTCGTTCTTGCGCTCAGCGAAGCGGGTACGGCCGCGGCGGTGGCCGAGCGCCTGCACGTCAGTCCGGCTGCGGTGTCGAAGGCATTGGGGGAAATCGAGGATATTGTCGGCACGCCGCTCTATGTCAGGAGCCGACGCGGCCTGGTGCTGACCGAGCCCGGCCGCGAGATGGCGGCTCACGCCAAGGTGCTGCTGGCGCAGTTCGAGCGGCTGGCGGAATCGCTGCACGCGGTGCGTGCCGGCAGCCAGGGCGAGCTGCGCATCGCCTTTCGGACGATCTCGGTGCAGCCGCTGCTGGCGCAGGCCATGACCGATTTCCACCGTGACAATCCGCGCGTGGAAATCAGCGTGATCGAAGGCGGCATCGGCGAAATGACGGAGCAGCTTGTCGACGGCTCGCTCGACCTGCTGTTTGCCTACGACGACCCTCGCCTGTCCCGGCCGGAATTGCGGACCACGCCCGTGGTGCCGGCGCAGAAGGTCGTCATTGTGGCCAGCCGCGACCACCCGCTGCTGGCGCGCCGCAAGATCGCGGCACAGGCCTTGTCTTCAGAGCGGTGGTGCATACCTGCGGCCGGATCGCGCATGCTCCACCTGCTGCACACGGCCTTCCACGCCTTTGGCGTTGCGCCACCGGCATCGGGAATCCGCACGAGCGATGTCGCCGCGACCGCAAGCCTCATGCAGACAGGGCATTACCTGGCAGTCTTCCCCGAGCGCATCGCCGCGCAGCTCTGCGAGGCCAAGGTCGCACGCATTCTGCGCTTCGACCTGCGCAGCCACGTGGAGCCGGTGGTCGTGGTCTGGAATGGCGAAGTCACGCCGCGGCCCGCGGCGCAGCGTTTCCGTGACCTGGTCGTGGAACGGGCCAACCCCGGCGCCTGGCGGCACGAAGGCGTGCCGGTGCTGGGCGCGCGTGCCGTGGCCGCGGCGGGCATGGTGGATCGCGAACCGAAGCCGTCAGCGAATCGTAAGCCGCGCGCGTCCCACTGATGCCCAGATCGTGCCGCCCCAGCGCACGTTTACCCTAGTACGCGCCAGCACAAGTCTTTGGGGCGTATCGCCCTATCGGTCATGCACCGGCTCTTTCTAGTATGGATTCACCGCGCGGCACCGAAAGCACTGCGGCGCGGCATCCGGGCTTCCCTGCCTGGACGTGAATCGCCGGGCTCAATGACGGCGATTCATAAGAAACACGAATAGCCGATATCCCCCTCCCTGCCTGACCGGATACAGCCGATCACCGAGTGAGCGGCTGGGGATGCGGCTGCGAAAAAAATCCAGGAGACGACATGCTGCATGACCTGCCCGCCCGCCCCGAGACCATCCACTGGGGCTATTTCGATGCCACCAAGGCGCCCGCCCTGACCGTGAAAAGCGGGGACCTCATCCGCGCCGAAGCGGTGACCCATCACGCCGGCGATGCGCCAGACCTGATGATGGATGCCGCCATCCGCGAGATCTACCGGACCATCCCGCACGATGACCGCAACCCGGGCGTGCATATCATGACCGGGCCGATCTATGTCGAGGATGCCAGGCCCGGCGATATGCTGGAGGTGCGCTATCTCCAGATGATCCCGCGCTTTCGCTTCGGGGCCAACATTGCGGCGCACTGGGGGCAGCTCTACCGGGAGTTCGAGAAAGAGCGGGTCACGATCTACGAGCTGGACCAGGCCTCCAACACCGCGCATGCGCTCTATGCCTTCGACTATCCCGGCAAGCTGACCACGCCCGGCAAGGTGGTCGACGACCGCGAATGCTGCCGCCAGCCGGCGCTTGCCGGTGTGCGCGTGCCGGTGCGCCCCCATCTTGGCACGGCCGGGGTCGCGCCCGACAAGCGTGGCCGGGTCACTACCGTCGAGCCCGGGCTGCATGGCGGCAATATCGACAACTGGCGTATCGGCGCGGGGGCCACCATGTACTATCCCGTCCAGGTCGATGGCGCGCTGTTCTCGATCGGCGACCCGCATATCTCGCAGGGCGACGGCGAAATCAGCGGCACGGCGATTGAAGCCTCGCTGAACGTGTTGTTCCAGGTGATCCTGCGCAAGGATTTCCACTTCCCTTCGCCGCTGCTGGAAACGCCCGACTGCTGGGTCGTGCACGGTTTCCACGAGGACCTCGATGAAGCCGGCAAGAACGCGGCCCGCGACATGATCCAGCTGCTGACCGAGCAGCAGGGCCTGTCGCGCGACGACGCCTACTCGCTGATGAGCGTGTCGGCCGACTTCGGCGTGACGCAGGTCGTCGATGGCACGCAGGGCATCCATTGCACCATGCCGCGCGCGATCTTTCCCCCGAAAGGCAAGGGCTGAACTGGCATCCTCATCGAACCCTCGCACCGCCGGACGCCCACCGCCGCAAGGCGGGGAGGGCCCGCGCGGCTGCGGAACCGGAGATACGCGCATGCAATACGTCTACGTAGGACGCAACGAATGGGTGGCCCTGATCGTCGGCCTGGTCACCGGCACCCTGTATTCCTGGCTGGACTTGCCGATTCCCGCGCCCAATGTCACCGGCGGGATCTGCGCCATTCTTTTTACTTACCTCGGCTACCTGATCGTGCAGGCGTTGCGCAGGACGATCGCCTTCGGGCGCCCGCCGCAAGGCAGCCAGGGCAACGGAATTTCCTGAGAGCGGGAGAACGACATGGTCGAAATTGCATTGGGGACGACCGAGTTGCAGGCAGCGGCCGTCGGACTGGTGACTGGTATTGTCTACACTGCTGTTCGTGCGCCGATACCGGCGCCTAACGTGCTCGGCGGCATCTTCGCCATCTTCGGCACATTTGCCGGTTTCGTGCTGGTTGCCGCAATGCGGGGCCAACTGCTGGTCGGATAGCCCGGCGGGCTGAAGGACCTTGCATGAGATGCCTGAAGCGTTGGCGGACAACCATGTCCGCCAATTGCGCTGTTGCAGAACGCTGCCTGGGAGGCTGAATTGCACCTTTTGCGCTTTTCCACCGAAGCCTATCCGCACAACCGGCGCGGCGCCGCCTGGCGCGACGAACTCAGGGTCGCGCGCCTGCATTGCGAAAGCCTGTGCGCGGATCACACCCTGCACGGCACGATCCAGTCGCGGACAACGCCCGCGGGGGTCGAGCTGGCGTGCATCTCGTCGGTTCCACAGACCCTGAGCATTGCCGCGGGAGGCGGGCGCGGCATGATGCTGCTGATGCTGGTCGAAGGTAACGCCACCCTCGCCGCGCCGGACCTGCGCGAGCCGCTGCGGCCGGGCCAGCTGGCATGCGTGCCGCAGCAGGACTCCCGCAAGCTGGTGCTGAGCACCGGCTTCCGTCTGATGGCGGTACACATCGGCCAGGCCTTGCTCGGCGCAAGGATCACGGCCCCGCTGCCGGGCGCCGCGCTGGTGCTTTCCGGTGATTCGGCCGAGCTGTTTGCCCGGCTGCTGCAATCGATGGCGCTCAGTTTCGATACGGTAGTGGCCGCCGAGGGCAAGGCGCTCCAGCCGTTCGAGAACACCATCATTTCGTGCCTGGGCGCGGTCCTTGCGGACAGCCGGGCAACGCCGCCCGCGGACATGACGCCATCGCGGTCCGCCATCTTTGCGCGCGTCTGCAGCCGCATCAACGCCCGCCTTTCGGAACCCGAGCTCAGCCTTGCCGCCATTGCCGCGGACGAGCGCCTGTCGGCCCGCTACCTGCAGAAGCTCTTCGAGAAATCGGGCAGCAGCTTTTCATCCTATCTGCGCACCAGCCGGCTTGACCGATGCCGGGCCGATCTGGCCAACGCGCAGTATGAAAAGCTCTCGATTGCCGATATCTGCTATCGCTGGGGCTTCAACGACCCGTCCTATTTCAGCCACGCGTTTCGCGAACAGTTCGGGATCTCGCCGCGCGCATACCGCGACCAGATGGCGATCGCGCCCGCGCCCCGGCCACCGCAGAAAGTGTCGCGCGGACTTCCCGCGCACGCGAGGCTTGCGCCTGGCATGCGCGCAGCGCCGCCCGGTGATGGCCCGGTTGGCGCGCAACAAGCAGCCCCGGCCGTGGTTTCCATTGCCCAGGCGCGCGCGCATGCCGCACGCCACGAAGGCCGGCACCACTGGCTGCAGGCGACGGACAAGACCGTGCATTGGGGTTACCTGAGCCATGAACTGCAGCCGGTACTGGAGGTACAGTCGGGCGACACGGTCACGATCGAGACGCTGACCCAGCACGCATCGGACGACCGCGAGCGCATGATCGAGGGGGATCCCGGCGCGGAAAGCGTCTTCCACTGGACCGCGGAGCAGAAGAACGTGAACCGGCGCGGCGCCGGGCCGATCGATGCGTCGGTCTATGGCCGTGGTGCCGGAGAAGGCTTCGGCGTCCATATCTGCACCGGCCCGGTCGCGGTTCGTGGCGCCATGCCCGGCGATGTCCTCGAGGTGCGCATCCTCGACGTACGTCCGCGGCGGTGCGCCAACCCGCGCTTTGCCGGCAAGGCCTTCGGCAGCAACGCTTCGACCTGGTGGGGGTTTCACTACCGCGACATGCTGACGGAACCGCGCGAGCGCGAGGTGGTCACCGTGTTCGAGATCGATTGCGAACGTGCCGACGGTTGCGCGCGCGCGGTCTATAGCTTTCGCTGGACGCCGCAGCGCGATCCCTTCGGCGTGCTGCATCCGACCATCGACTATCCCGGCGTGCCGGTCGACCATGCCACCATCAGCAAGAACTACGACGTGCTGCGCGACGTGGCCATACCGGTCCGGCCGCACTTCGGCGTCATCGCCGTGGCGCCGGCGCAGGACGGGCTGATCGATTCCATCCCGCCATCGAGCTTCGCCGGAAACCTGGACAACTGGCGGGTCACGCGGGGCGCTACCGTCTACCTCAGGGTTGGCGTTCCGGGCGCGTTACTGTCGATTGGCGATCCCCATGCCTCGCAGGGAGACTCGGAACTATGCGGAACGGCCATCGAATGCTCGCTCACCGGAGACTTCCAGCTGGTCCTGCACAAGAGCACCATGATTGAACGCGGGGCTCCATTTGCCGACCTGAGCTACCCGTTGGTAGAGACCGCCGACGAGTGGATACTGCATGGCTTCAGTTCACCCAATCACCTGACCGAGCTGGGCAAGACGGCACAGAGCGATATCTACCTGAAATCCACGCTCGACGATGCCATGCGCGATGCCTTCCGCAAGGCGCGCCGCTTCCTGATGACGGTCAAGGGGCTGACCGAAGACGAGGCGGTCACCCTGATATCGGTCGCCGTCGATTTCGGGGTGACGCAGGTCGTCAATGGCAACTGGGGCATCCATGCCATCATCAAGAAGTCGTTGTTTGCCGGCACACCTGCCGGGCGCGATTACGGCCAGGGATGAGCCACGGCGAATCCTGTTCATGGCTTGCCGGTGGGCTTGTCTGCAGGTTTGTCGGCGAGCTTGTCCGCACGGGGCCGGATCAGCGTTTCGGGCCGCAACGCCTCGTCGAGCGCTTCGGCGGTCATCAGGCCCCGCGCCAGCACCACTTCGCGGATGGTGGTGCCCTTGGCATGGGCCTCGGCGGCGACGGAGGTCGCGTTCTTGTAGCCGATCACGGGATTGAGCGCGGTCACCAGGGCGATCGAGCGCTCGATGGTTTCGCGCAAGCGTTCAGGGTTGGCGGTAATGCCGTCGACGCACTTCTGCGCCAGCGTCAGGCAGCCATTGGTCAGGTGCCGGAAGCTGCGTAGCAGGCTGGCGGCAATCACCGGCTCGAAGGCATTGAGCTGCAACTGGCCGGCCTCCGCGGCAAAGGTGATGGTGGTGTCGTTGCCGAACACCTCGAAGGCGATCTGGTTGACAACCTCCGGAATGACGGGATTGACCTTGCCGGGCATGATCGACGAGCCCGCCTGCATCGGCGGCAGGTTGATCTCGCCGAAGCCCGCGCGCGGTCCGCTCGACAGCAGCCGCAGGTCGTTGCAGGTCTTGGACAGCTTGACGGCAATGCGCTTGAGCACGCCGGAGATCTGCACGAAGGCGCCGCAATCCTGCGTGGCCTCCACCAGGTTGGGCGCGAGGCACAGGTCGATGCCCGTGATCCGCCGCAACGCGGCCAGGGCCTTCGGCGCGTAGTCGGGATGCGCGGTGATGCCGGTGCCGATCGCGGTGGCGCCCAGGTTGATTTCGCGGATCAGCAAAGCGGTTTCGCGCAGGCGCGCCATGTCTTCCTCGAGCATGACCGCGTAGGTGGAGAATTCCTGGCCGAGCGTCATCGGGACCGCATCCTGAAGCTGGGTGCGGCCAAGCTTGAGCAGGCCGGAGAACTCCGTCGCCTTGCGGTCGAACGCGGCGCGCAGGACTTCCATCGCTTCGAGCAGGTGCTCGATGGCGAAATACGTGGCAATGCGCAGCGCGGTTGGATAGACGTCGTTGGTGCTTTGCGCCATATTCACGTGCTCGTTCGGGTGCAGGAACTGGTATTCGCCCTTGCGGTGCCCCATGTGCTCGAGCGCGCGGTTGCAGATGACCTCGTTGGCATTCATGTTCGTCGATGTGCCGGCGCCGCCCTGGATCGTGTCGACAATGAACTGGTCGTGCAGCTTGCCTTCGCGCACGTCATTGCAGGCGGCCAGGATGGCGTCGCGCAGCGTGGCGGGCAGCAGGGCGAGTTCGGCATTGGCCTCGGCGGCGGCCTGCTTGACGGAGGCCAGCGCAATGATCAGCTCCGGCCACGATGAGATGGGGGTGCCGCTGATCTGGAAGTTCTCCCAGGCCCTGAGGGTGTGGACGCCGTAGTAGGCATCGGCAGGCACCTGGCGTTCGCCAAGCAGGTCGGCTTCGGTGCGATGGGTATTGGTCATGACGCGATTCGATAAGGGTTGATGCGGCTGCTCAACGTCGCAGGTGCTCCCGGGCCGCCTGCACTTCACTGGCCATCTCCTCCGCACGGCCACGGTAACGCGGCGAGAAATGGAACGGCGTCACCGCGCGGGCGCCAATGCATGACGCGATCCGGCCAGCCTGGGCGGCGGTCAGGTGGTTCTTGCGCAGGGCGTGGGCGCGATCCGCTTCCAGGAACACGCTCTCGATAAAGAGATGGTCGACGCCCTGCATCAGGTTCGACAGCGCCTGCATGTTGTCGCTGGTATCGCGCAGGTCGGTCGCATAGCCGATGCGCTGGCCAGGCGTGGCGTCAAGGATCAGGCGGCTTAGTTCGCCGACCGTTCGCGTTACCGCATGGTCGCCGCCGCTGTCGCGCCATTGCACGGGAATCGGCGTGTCGACGGGGGCACCGGTCAGGACCGCATGCTTAAGCTCGCGCAGCCACGCGCCTTTTGTCATGCCCGATGCGCCAAGGCGCTCCTTGTCGACGCCGAGCCGGACCTTTTCTTCGACGATGTAGGACAGGCAGGGAATGCCGTGGTCGACAAAGCAGGCGCGCACTCGGAATGTTGTCTCGTCATGCACGATATCGCCGCATTGCTCAGTCGTCGCGACTGCCACACTGGCAAAGCGGTCCCGGCTTGAAAACCGCGCGCTGCGGATGTGGCCATCCAGTGCAAGCTCGAACGCCTCAACGACCAACTCCAGGTCATAGCGGTGCACGACATTCCAGGTATAGGCACGCAGCTTATGCCCGACTTGCGCCACGAACCCGGGCCCGCCGTACAGCGCGATGGACGGCTTGCGCCCGAGCAGTACGCGCAGCAGGTGGTCGAAGCCGGAAAAGTGATCCATATGGGTATGCGTGACGAACACATGCGACACGCGCATCAGATTGCGCGGCATCAGCGCCGTGATGTCGCCCAGGTCGAAGAGCAAGGCGCGCCGTTCGTCGAGAAAGTCGACGAACAGGACGGGGTCGCCGAAGACGTCATTGACGAGGCGGGCTTGCAGCAGGGGACGCATGGTCACACGCGCGGGGGAAATCAGGAGAGGCAAGGTGCCTGTGCGGGCACATAGGCCGATTACCGGGCCCTTGTATCAGAATAGGACGCTCCGGTTTGCGGCGCTTCCACCGAATCCCTGTCTCCGACAGGTGGCCTTTTTTTCGCGTGCGCCGGGCGATTTCGCGGGGTTCTCATCCCTCACCGGCAGTGATGGAAGGCATCACCAAAGATGTTTTACGTGAGCGGTCCGGCCACCTGATTTAGGCATACCCAACCTTATCGGCATCCCTGCTGCAGATCAAGACATCACGCCGGCCGGCCCGCTGCATCGCTGACACGGCGGCCGGCACGGCGATGCTAGGCGGCCACGTGTTGCAGGGAGGCCAGGCGCGCAATCGCGTCCCGCAGTTCCGACTGCAGCCGTCCGACCAGTTCGGCCGCGGGCAGCGCTCGCGCCAGCGGCACCGCCTGTCCCGCCCACTGGGCCGCATAGTCGGCGCTTCCCGTGGCCTTGGCGGCAGCGTGGAGCGCCTTGCCGGCGTCATACGTGGTGGGGTAGTCGGGGATGGCGGGCGCGTCCGGATGCTCGCCCAGTGCCGTG
Source organism: Cupriavidus oxalaticus (assembly GCF_004768545.1). Taxonomy (NCBI): domain Bacteria; kingdom Pseudomonadati; phylum Pseudomonadota; class Betaproteobacteria; order Burkholderiales; family Burkholderiaceae; genus Cupriavidus; species Cupriavidus oxalaticus. The sequence continues at coordinate 2,360,063 of NZ_CP038634.1, forward strand.
AGGCGGTTCGCAAAGCCCCGGGCGGCGCGGCCGGAGATGGCGCGCGTGAGCGTGGTGGGGCGCTTGCTGTCCGCCGCGAGGGCGCTGCGATAGGCGGCGTCGACCGCCGTCTCGGGGCAGGCGATGAATGCGGTGCCAAGCTGCGCCGCTTGCGCGCCGAGCGCCAATACCGCGGCAATGCCCGCGCCATCCATGATGCCGCCGGCTGCGATCACCGGCAGGCTCGTCTTCTGCACCAGGACACGCACCAGCGCCAGCGTGCCGAGGCCCTCGTCGTAGGCGGCCGGATCGAACACGCCACGATGGCCGCCCGCTTCGATGCCCTGCGCGACAATGGCGTCGATGCCCGCCGCTTCGATCTGGCGCGCCTCTTGCAACGAGGTCGCGCTGGCCAGCAGCACGATGCCCGCGCTGCGCAGGGCATCGATCTTCTGCTGCGCGGGAAGGCCGAAATGAAAGCTCACGACTGCGGGTTTCTCTTCCAGCAGCATGCGCAGCATGTCCTCGTCTTCGACGAAGCTCTTGTAGATTTCGCGCAGCGTGGCGGGGGCCGTGCCGCCGTGCTTCAGGAAGTGCGGGGTGAGATAGTCCAGCCAGGTCTTTTCGCGCGCGGGATCGGGCTGGGCCGGCGCATGGCAGAACAGGTTGACATTGAACGGCTTGCCGGTCAGTGCCCGGGTCTCGCGGATCGCCTTGCGCGCGCCCTCGGCGTCCATGGCACCGACGCCGAGCGAACCAAGGCCGCCGGCCTCGGACACGGCAGCCGCCAGCGCGGGCGTGCCGACGCCTGCCATCGGCGCCTGGATGATCGGCGTGGAAATATGCAGGCGCGCAAGCAGGCCGCGGCCGTTGTCCAGGGGCTTCGATGTTTCCATGTGCAGTTCCTATGTTGAATCGCCCGGCGCCTAAACGCTCCGGGCAGAAAGCGGTTGCAGCCCGCAATGGCGCGCAAGCGGGCGCTGGTCAGTCATGGCGCAGTTCGCGCACGAAGGCCTCGTATGCGACGGGCTCATGAATGCAGGCGCTGGTCAGGCCCGGTCGCGATCGGTCGACGCACATTCTATCGACATCGGCGACGGTGCCGATAGGGCGGTGGCGCGCGCCTATTTCGATTGCGACGGGTTCGGCCCGCGTTCCAGGATCTTGTACAGGTGCGAGCGGGAAATCCGCAGTTGCTCGGCTGCGCGCTTCTTGTTGCCGCCATGGCGCGCGACCGCGTCCATCACCGCGGCATAGGCCAGTTCCTTCATGCCCGCGGCCGGGTCGCCCGGCGTGCGAAGTGCGGAAGAGGGCGATGGCAGCTCGTCCGCCGCGGAAGCCTCATATCGATGCGCTTGCCCGGCCGCATGCACAGGGGGCTGGCTTTCCAGCCCCGATAGCCCGCGCGCCGATTCGCCGCGTGCGAAGTCCGCTACGCGCAGCGTCCGGCCATCGCAGAAGACCAGCGCTTCCTCGATGCGCTGGCGCAGTTGGCGCACATTGCCGGGCCAGGGCTGGCCGGCGAGGTGGCGCGCCACCTCGTGGTCGATGCCTGGCGCCGGCATGGCGTTGCGCGCGCAGAAGGCGTCGACGAAATGCTGCAGCAGAGCCGGGATGTCCTCGCGCCGCTGGCGCAGCGCGGGAATGCGAAGCACCACGCCGCTGAGCCGGTAGTACAGGTCGAGGCGGAAACGCCCGGCATCGATCAACTCGGGAATGTCGCGGTTGGTGGCCGAGACCAGCCGGAAGTCGACCCGCTGCGCGCGGCGGCTGCCCAGGCGTTCGACCATGTGGTCTTCGAGCACGCGCAACAGCTTGACCTGCATCTCCATCGGGATGTCGGCGACCTCGTCGAGAAAGACCGTGCCGCCCGCTGCCAGCTCGAGCTTGCCCGCCTGTCCCTGGCGCTGGCTCCCGGTAAAGGCGCCGGGCGCATGGCCAAACAGTTCGGATTCGATCAGCGTGGCTGGCAGGGCGGCCAGGTTCAGGCTGACCAGCGGACGGGCGCTGGCCGGCTCGGCTCCGGCGCCGTGGATGGCGCGGGCCACCAGCTCCTTGCCGGTGCCGCTTTCGCCCAGGATCAGCACCGGCACGTCAAGGCGTGCCACGGTCTGGATTTCGCGGCGCAGGCGCTGCATCGGCGCGCTTTCGCCGATCAGGCCAAAGGTCGGCTGCCGCTCGGGCAAGCCGTCGCGCAGGTGATCAAACTCGCGCTGGTAACGCGCCACTTCCGAACGCAGCTCGACCAGTTCCTTGTGCATGCGGCCCAGGGCTTCGGGCCCCTTGAACATGACCTGGCCGATGGCGCCCACCACCTCGCCGTCCTGGCGGATCGGCATGCGGTTGACCACGCGGGTGGCGCCGTCGAGCTGCTGCAGCTGCCCGATCTCCGCCTTCCCGCTGGCCACCACCTGCGGCAGCCGCGAATTGGGGATGACCTCGGCCGCCGGGCGGCCGATGCCGGCACCGGTGTCGAGGCCCAGGAATTTCTCGTGGACGGGGCTGATGAAGCGCACCCGTCCCTCCTTGTCGACCACGGTGATGGCCTGGTAGGGATCGTTCAGGAAGTGGTCCAGGATCGCGCCGGCGAAGGGCACTGTGCCCAGGAAGTCGAGCAGCACGGCCTGTGTGTCGGTGCGATGCAGAAGGATCAGCTGGTGGTCGCCGTCTTCCAGGCTCAGGCCGATGAAGCGCCGGGTGCCTGCCTCGACGGGGAAAAGCCGGCGCCCCTCGCCCGGCGCCTGCGCGTGTGCGCATGCGGTGAACGCCGCGTCGGCAATGGCCGGGTCGGTACAGGCTCCGATCGCCGCCAGCCGGGAGCCGTCGCGAGAACAGACCAGCACCCCGAGCGCGATCCCGCTCATGTCTTGTGTCGTCACTGAGGACACTTGATGTCTCCATGCGTGCCTCTAATGCGGACACGTTTGTGTACTCATAGTGGACATCCTAACGGCGGCCGGGCATTTGTTCAATGAAATCAACGCGTAATCGAGCGCCCTGTGGCTGGCACGGCTCCTGCGGAAGTGTTGGCGACACATGTGCCGCGCAAAGACACAGGAGAGGACAGTGAGCTGGCAGCCCGAAATCGATGAACTGGCCTACCGCCGGCGGCTTGCCGCCCGGATGGGCGGCGAAGGCAAGGTGGAACGCCACAAGGCGGCCGGCAAGCTGACGGTGCGCGAGCGTATCGATGCCCTGGCCGATCCCGGCTCGTTCCGCGAGGTCGGGGGCCTGACCGGCAGCGGCCGCTATGACAGCAACGGGCGGCTGGTGGACCTGGTTCCCTCGAACCTGGTGATGGGCCGCGCGCAGGTCGGCGGCCGGCCGGCGGTGCTGGTGGGCGACGACTTCACCGTGCGCGGCGGCGCCAACGAAGGCGCAGTGGGCGACAAGCTGATCCACGCCGAAAAGATGGCGCACGACCTGCGGCTGCCGATGATCCGGCTGGTCGACGGCACCGGCGGCGGCGGTTCGGTGCGCAATATCGAGATCAAGGGCCATACCCTCATCCCCACCATGAAGGTCTGGCAGCACGTGGTGGAGAACATGTCCGTGGTGCCGGTGGTGTCGCTGGCATTGGGATCCGTGGCGGGCATGGGCGCGGCCCGCGTGGCCGCCAGCCATTATTCGGTGATGGTCAGGGAAACCTCGCAACTGTTCAACGAGGGCCCGCCGTCGGTGGTGGCCCGCGTGGGCGAGGAACTGAGCAAGAACGAGCTGGGCGGCAGCCAGATCCACACCCGCAACGGCGTGGTGGACGACGAGGTCGGCAGCGAGCAGGAAGCCTTCGCGTGCGCGCGCCGGTTCCTGTCGTATCTGCCGCCTTCCGTTTTCGAGCTGCCGCCGCGGAGCGAGCCCGACGACGACCCGGCGCGCCGCGACGAATGGCTGCTGTCGGCAATCCCGCGGGATAACCGGGCGGACTACAGCATCCGGCCCATCGTGCAGGCGCTGGTGGACGCCGATTCCTTCTTCGAGATCGGCATGCACTGGGGCTGCGCCGTCATCACCGCGCTGGCACGGCTGGATGGCTGGCCGGTGGCGGTGATCGCCAGCGACCCGTCCTTCCATGGCGGCAGCTGGGACAGCGCCAGCGCCGAGAAATTCACGCGCTTCGTCGACATGGCGCAGGCCTTCCACCTGCCGGTGGTCAACCTGGTCGATACGGCCGGGTTCCAGGTCGGCCTCGAGGCCGAAAAGGCGGGAATCATGCGCTACGGCGTGCGCGCGCTGTCGGCGCTCTACCAGGCCACGGTGCCGTGGTGCTCGGTGATCCTGCGCCGTGCCTACGGCGTGTCGGCAGCCGGCCACCAGCACATGGGGCGCTTCAATTTCCGCTACGCGTGGCCCTCCGCCAACTGGGGCGCATTGCCGATCGAAGGCGGCCTCGACGTTGCCTACAAGGCCGAGATCGAAGGCGCCGACGATCCGGTGCAGAAGCGCGCCGAGATCGAGCTGCGCGTGCGCAGCCTGACGTCGCCGTTCCGCAGCGCGGAAGCGTTCGTCATCGAGGACATCATCGACCCGCGCGAGACCCGCACGCTGCTGTGCGAGTTCGCCAACCTGGCGGCGCCGCTGCGCGAAGCCGGCATCAGCCGGTTCGGCATCCGGCCCTGAGCGGCCAGGCACCCACGGCACAGACATCGAAATACAAACGAGGAGACTGCATTGAAGAAGCTGTTGATCGCCAATCGAGGTGAGATCGCGCTGCGCGTGCTGCGTGCCGCACGCGATCTTGAAATCGGGACCGTCGCGGTCTATTCGCAAGACGACCAGGGCGCGCTGCACCGGATCCTGGCCGACGAGGCCGTTGCCCTCGATGGTGCCGGGCCGGCTGCGTACATCGACATCGCAGGCATCATTGCCGCGGCGAAAGCATCCGGTTGCGATGCCATCCATCCGGGCTATGGCTTCCTCAGCGAACGGGCCGATTTTGCCCAGGCCTGCCACGAGGCCGGCATCCGCTTTATCGGCCCCACCGTCGAGCAGTTGGCGCTGTTCGGCGACAAGGGGCGGGCACTGGAACTGGCGGCCGACAGCGACGTGCCGGTCATGCCGGCCACGCGCGGCGCAGCGTCGCTCGAGGAAATCACCAGCTTCTTCGACCAGCAAGGCGGCGCGGGCGTGGTGATCAAGGCGGTCGGTGGCGGCGGCGGGCGCGGCATGCGCGTGGTGCGCCGGCGCGAAGAACTGGCCGAAGCCTATGCGCGCTGCCGCTCCGAGGCGGGCTCGGCGTTCGGCATCGATGCCGTCTACGCCGAGCGGCTGGTGGCCCGCGCGCGCCATATCGAAGTGCAGATCGCCGGCGACGGCGCGCACGTCATTGCCCTCGGCGAACGCGACTGCACCCTGCAGCGCCGCTTCCAGAAGCTGGTGGAAATCGCCCCCAGCCCGGTGCTCAGGCCGCAGCTGCGCGAGCAGATCATCAAGGCGGCGCTCAGGCTGGCGCGCCGCGTCAGCTACCAGAGCCTGGGCACCTTCGAGTTCCTGGTCGAGGAAACCGAATCCGGCGAGCAGAAGGATTTTGTCTTTATCGAAGCCAATCCCCGCCTGCAGGTCGAGCACACCATCACCGAGCAGGTCACCGGCGTCGACCTGGTCGCGCTGCAGATCGGAATCGCCGCGGGACAGACCCTCTCCGATCTCGGCCTGGACCCCGCTGCGCCGCCGCAACCCCGCGGCTATGCCATCCAGGTGCGCATCAACGCGGAAATGACCGACGCGCACGGCCTGGCGCGCCCTGCGCACGGCCGCCTGGAGCGCTTCGATCCGCCTTCGGGCCCCGACGTCCGCGTCGATTCCCATGGCTACGCTGGCTATGAACCGTCGCCCAACTTCGACACCTTGCTGGCCAAGCTGATCGTCAGCAGCGCGGCGCCGAAGTTCGATGCGGCCGTGCGGCGCCTGCAGCGCAGCCTGGCGGAGTTCCGCATCGCCGGCGTGCCGACCAACCTCGACCTGCTGCGCGCGCTGGTGCAGCGCGACGATTTCCTCGCGCAGGATGTCCATACCCGGCACTTCGAAGCGATCGTGCAGGAGCTGACCGCATCGGCGGAGGCCATCGCGCAGGCCGGACGCGCGCAGGAAGCCTTGCTGGGCGGCACGGCCCGTGCTTCGCACGCGCTTGCGCCGCGCCACGCCGATGCGGAAGAGGAGGTCGGCGAGGGATTGGTGGCGATCCGTGCGCCGCTGACCGGCAGGGTGGTGGAGATTGCCGTCGCGCTGGACGAGATCGTCAAGCCGGGGCAGACCGTCGCGGTGCTCGACGCCATGAAGATGGAGCACGCCATCGCCGCGGAATGCGGCGGGCGCGTGGTCGACCTGCGGCTGGAGCCGGGCGCGCTGGCAGCCGAAAACCAGGTGCTGATCGTGCTGGAGCAGCTCGAGGCCGATGGCATCGCCGTGGCTGCCGCCCAGCAGCTCGATCCGAACGCGATTCGCGCGGACCTGCAGCGCGTGCTGGACCGGCATGCCTACCTGGATGACGCCGCGCGCCCCGATGCCGTTGCCAGGCGCCGCTCGCGCGGGCAGCGCACCGCGCGCGAGAACGTCGCCGACCTGTGCGATGCGGATACCTTCGTCGAGTATGGAGCGCTGGCACTCGCCGCGCAGGCTTCGCGCCGCAGCCAGCAGGACCTCATTGCCAACACCCCGGCGGATGGCCTGATCACGGGCATCGGCAATATCAATGGCGAACTGGTCGGCAAGGATCGGGCGCGCAGCGCGGTGATGGCCTACGACGCCACGGTGATGGCCGGCACGCAGGGCAAGCGCAACCATATCAAGACCGACCGCATCGTGGAGGTGGCGCTGCGCGACGAGCTGCCGCTGGTGCTGTTTGGCGAAGGCGGTGGCGGCCGGCCCGGCGACGTGGATTTCCCTTCGGTATCCGGGCTGTACCAGCCGTCGTTCGCCGCCTTTGCCGAGCTAAGCGGCAATGTGCCGGTGGTGGGCATTGTCTCGGGGCGCTGCTTCGCCGGCAACGCAGCCTTCCTCGGCTGCTGCGACGTCATCATTGCCGACCGGTCGGCCAATATCGGCATGGCGGGACCGGCCATGATCGAAGGCGGCGGCCTCGGCATCTTCAGCCCCGAAGAGGTCGGGCCCGCATCGGTGCAGCATGCCAATGGCGTGGTCGATATCCTGGTCGACAACGAGGCCGAAGCCGTGCAGGCAGCGAAGCACTATCTGTCGATGTTCCAGGGCCGCGTGGCGCACTGGAGCGCACCGGAGGCGCTGGCGCTGCGCCATGTCGTCCCCGAGAACCGGCTGCGCGTCTACGACACCCGCAAGGCCATCGAGGGCATTGCCGATGCCGGCAGCGTGCTGATGCTGCGCAGCGGCTTCGGCGCGGGCATCCACACTGCGCTGGCCCGCGTGGAAGGGCAGCCCATCGGCATCATGGCCAACAACCCCTATCACCTTGGGGGCGCCATCGATGCGGATGCCGCGGACAAGGCGTCGCGCTTCATGCAGCTGTGCGATGCGCATGGGCTGCCGATCGTCTCGCTGATCGACACCCCCGGGTTCATGGTCGGGCCGGAGGTCGAGGCCCGCGCACAGGTGCGGCACGTGTCGCGCATGTTCCTGACGGCGGCCAAGCTGCGTGTCGCGCTGCTGGCGGTGACGCTGCGCAAGGGCTACGGGCTTGGCGCCATGGCCATGGCGGGCGGCGGCTTCCGCTCGGCCAGCTTCACCGTGTCGTGGCCGACCGGCGAGTTCGGCCCGATGGGCCTGGAAGGCGCGGTCAGGCTGGGCTTCAAGAAGGAGCTTGAGGCGGTGCCGGATGGCCCCGAGCGCAAGGCGCTGTTCGACCGGCTGGTGGCCCAGTCCTACGAGCGTGGCCACGCGATCAACACCGCGGCCGCCGTCGAGATCGACGCGGTGATCGACCCCGCGCAGACACGGAAGTGGATCGCACAGGGCATCGCCTCCGCGGAAGTGCGCAGCCGCAGGGAGCGCCGCGGCTTCATCGATGCGTGGTAAGCGCCGTGCCTGACGAGCCCACAGACAGAGCCAGGAGTTTTCATGATCAAGCATGGTATTGACCCGGCGCAGCTGGCGCTGGGTGGGTTGCGCGTGCTCGAAGTCGGCAGCGGGCCTGCGCTGGCGTACGCAGGCAAGCTGTTTTCCGATTTCGGCGCCGAAGTCATCAAGGTGGAAAGCCCGTCCGGCGACGCCTGGCGGCGGATGCCGCCCATGGTCAGCGCAGCGGGGGCCGCGCAGCCGGAAAGCGCGCTCTTTGCATGGCTGAACACCAACAAGCGCAGCGTCACCGCGCACGACGGTAACGCCGAGGACCGCGCATGGCTGGCCCATCTGGCGCGCACGTGCGACGTGGTGCTGGATGCCCGTGCGCTGGCTGAAGGCCCGGGCATCCTCGGCACGCCGGTCTGGCAGGGCATGGCCGATGAAGCGCGGGGGCAAGAGCCGATCGAGGTGGCACTCACCTGGTTCGGCGAAAGCGGACCATACAGCCATTACGCTGGCGCTGAAGCAGTATGCCGCGGACTTGCCGGCGCCGTGCATGGCAGCGGCCCCACAGATGGGCCGCCACACATGCCGCACGACGTGCAGTCGGCGATCGTGGTCGGCTTGAGCGCATTCTCGGCCGCCGCCGCGGCGCTGATCGGGAGCGGGCAGGGCAGCCGCCGCTATGTGCTGAGCGCCCACGAATCCATCTTCAGCGTGGTCGAGATGGAAGCGGGCATGGTGCAGGACAAGCGCCATCCGCTCCAGCGCCTTGGCGTCAACCGGTTCTGCGGCACGCATCCGGCCGGGATCTACCAGACCGCCGAAGGGTGGATCGGCATCTTTACGCACACCCTGCCGCAGTGGAAGGGCCTGTGCGAGGCCATCGGGCGTCCGGACCTCGGCAGCGATCCGCGCTACGCAAGCGGCCCGGAGCGGATGGCGCGCGCGGACGAGATCGACGCGCTGCTTCTGCCTGCGTTCCTGGCGCGCACGGCCCGGCAGTGGTTCGAGATCCTGGGCAACAAGAAGCATCCCGCCGTGATCGTGCCGACGATGGAGACCCTGCTCGGCCAGGAAGTGCATCGGCAGCGCGGTGCCTTCGTGCCGGTCGGCGTGGGCGGCGCGTCGCTTGAAGGCCCGGTGGTGCCGCTACGCCTCGACGCGGCGGGTCCGCTGCCCGGCGGGAATGCGCCGGCAAAGGGCGAGCATGACCTGCACTATCGAACCTCGGGGCTGGATCATCGCCCGCGTCTGAGCCTCAGGCGAACGGCAGGGGAGCGCTTGCCGCTGCAAGGTATCCGCGTCATCGACCTGACGATGGGCTGGGCGGGACCGCTTGCGGCGCGGACGCTGGCCGACTTTGGCGCGGAGATCATCAAGGTCGAAAGTACCGGCTATCCCGACTGGTGGCGCGGCGCCAATTTCACCGAGGCTTTCTATCGGGACAGGCTGTACGAGAAGAACTCGAACTTCAACCTGATGAACCGCAACAAGCTGGGCATCACGCTGGACCTGACGCGCCCCGAAGGCAAGCAGTTGCTGCTGCAGCTGGTCGAAGGCGCCGACGCGGTCATCGAGAATTACTCCGCGGAGGTCTTGCCAAAACTAGGGCTGGACTACGAAGCGCTGCGCGCCAGAAACAAACGGCTTGTCATGCTGTCGATGCCGGCCTTCGGGCTCGGCAATGCGTGGAGCAATACCCGCGCCTACGGCGGCACGCTGGAGCAGGCCAGCGGGCTGCCGCTCTACACGGGGCACCCCGATGGCCCGCCGGCGATGACGTCATACGCCTACGGCGACCCGATCGGCGGCCTCAATGGTGGCGCGGCGATCCTGCTCGCGCTGTTTGCCCAGCAAGCGACGGGGCAGGGGCGGCACATCAACCTGTCGCAGGTGGAGGCCATGTTGCCGATGGCCGCGCCGTTCATGCTGGAGCAGTCCATCTCCGGCGCCGTATCGCCGCGCCAGGGCAATCGCCATCCGATGTACGCACCCCATGGTTGCTTCCGCTGCGCTGGCGACGATGCGTGGATCGTGCTGACTGTTACCGACGCGGACTGGCCCGCGCTATGCCGGGCGATCGGACGGGCGGACCTCTCCGCCGATCCGCGGCTGGAGCAGGGAGCGGGGCGGCGCGCCGAGGCGGACAGGATCGAGCAGGCGATCGGGTCCTGGTGCATGGCGCGGGACGCCGAACAGGCAATGCACCTGCTGCAACAGGCCGGGATCGCCGCTGGCGTGGTGCGTCCCATGTCGCAGGTGCTGCAGGACGCCCATCTGCGGTCGCGCGGATTCTGGTGCGAAGTCGAGCGCGCCCATATCGGCACCTACACCAGCAGCACTGCCTGGTTCAGGACCGGGCCAGGCCCTGTGCCCATCCGCAATGTCGCGCCGACGCTGGGCGAACACACCGAAGCGGTGTTGAGCCGCGTGCTTGGACTGGGCGCGGAGCAGATCGCAAGCCTGGAGCGGCAGGGCATCACCGGCACCGTCGCGAAACCAAAGCACGCGAAGGAAACGCCATAGGCCGGCAAGTATTCAGCACACCATTACTACGATACGGAGACGATATGAACAAACCGACATGGATCCAGCGCTGCCAGGCAAGCGCAAAGGCCGGCAAGTTCAGCATGGCGGCAGCCGCGCTGGGCATCCTGGCCGCGACGATGGCCGCGCCGGCTGCGGCGCAGAATAACGGCTGGCCCAGCAAGCCGATCCGCATGATTGTCCCGTTTCCGGCGGGGTCGTTCACGGATACCGTGGCGCGGGTGCTTTCGGAGCGCCTGACCAAATCCCTCGGCCAGCCCGTGGTCGTGGAAAACAAGGCCGGAGCGAACGGGCTGATCGGTGTCGGCGAGGCCGCCAGGGCCGCGCCCGACGGCTATACCTTGCTGGTCACCAACTCCAGCAGCATCACCATCAATCCGCAGATCTACAAGAAAGGGACTTACTCGCCGAAGGACTTCACGCCGGTCACCCTGGTTCTCGAAGCGCCATTCATCCTTGTCACCAATCCGGACTGGTCGCAGAAGAACTCGGTCGGTTCGGTACCGGAGCTGGTGCGCTACGCGACGCAGCATCCCGGCAAGGTCAGCTATGGCTCGGCCGGACCGGGCAATATCGCGCATCTCAGCTTTGCCATGCTGAACAACCGGGCAAAGATCAAGACCACGCACATTCCGTACAAGTCCGCGGCGCAGGCACAACTGGCCGTGATCAGCGGCGAACTGGATACTGCCTTCGATACCTGGACGGCACTGCCGCAGATCAAGGCCGGCAAGCTCAAGCCCATCGCCGTCAGCGCATCGAAGCGCATGGCGCAGTTGCCGGATGTGCCGACGCTGGAGGAACTCGGCATTGCGCCCTTCAACGTGACCTTCTGGATCGGCATGCTGGCACCGGCCGGCACGCCGCCGCAGATCGTCCAGAAGCTCCATTCGGTGATGCAGGGGGTTCTCGAGGACGGCAAGGCGAAGACAGCGCTGGGACAGCAAGGCGATGTCGTGATGATCGATCCGGCCAACTTTGCGAAGCGCGTGGAGAAGGAAGAGGGCAACTGGACGGCGGTGATCCAGCGCGAAGGCATCACGCTGGACTGACCCGGCAGACTGCACGGCGGCGGACGGGAATCCTGCGGGAAATGTGCATACATATGAAGCCCTGTTCAGCACGCTGAAGCGTTTTCCCGTATCGTGTCGGTCTGGTGCTGCCACTGGCGGCCACCGGTAACCGGCAACGACAGTGTCAAGCACAGCGCCCCTTCCCTCCGCGTCTGCCGCCGCCGCAGACAACGCCATGACAGCGCGCGAGCGCCGCGGCATGGCCGCCATCCTGATCGCGGTCGCCCTGGCGACCCTCGATACCGCCATCGCCAATACGGCGCTGCCCTCGATCGCCGCCGACCTGCGCGCCACGCCGGCGGCGTCGGTCTGGGTGATCAATGCGTACCAGCTGGCCATGGTCGCCACGCTGCTGCCGTTCGCGGCGCTGGGCGGCATCCTGGGGCACCGGCGCATCTATCTTGGCGGCGTCGCGGTATTCACCGTCGCGTCGGTCATCTGCGCGCTGGCGTGGTCGTTGCCGACGCTGGCGGCGGCACGTGCGCTGCAAGGCATCGGCGCGGCCGCGATCATGAGCGTCAACACGGCGCTGATCAGCTCGATCTTTCCGATGCACAGGCTGGGGCGCGGGGTGGGATTGAACGCGCTGGTGGTCGGGGTGTCGTTCGCGGTGGGGCCGACGGTGGCGTCGGTGATCCTGTCGTTCGGCACGTGGCCGTGGCTGTTTGCCGTCAACCTGCCGATCGGTCTGCTGGCGCTGGGGATCGCGCGCGGCGCGCTGCCGCAGACGCCGCGCGGCACGCAATCTTTCGACCGGGTCGCGGCGCTCCTCAACGTGGTGGCCTTTGCCGCGCTGATCTTCGCGCTCGGCGAGGGCGCGCAGCGCGCGCCGCTGCACGAATCGCTCGCGGCCGCCGGCGTGTTCGTAGTGGCGTTCGGGCTGCTGGTCTGGCGCGAACGCGGCCGGCCCGCGCCGATGCTGCCGCTGGACCTGTTCCGCCGGCCGATGTTCGCGCTGTCTACGCTGACCGCGGTGTGCTCGTTCGCGGCGCAGGGGCTGGCGTTCGTGTCGCTGCCGTTCTACTTCCAGCATGTGCTGGGGCGAGGGCAGGTCGAGACCGGGTTCCTGCTGACCCCATGGTCGGTGGTGGTGGCGCTGATGGCTCCGCTCGCTGGCCGGCTTTCCGACCGCTATCCGCCCGGCCTGCTGGGTGGCGTGGGACTGGCGGTGCTGAGTGCGGGCATGGTGTCGCTGGCGCTGTTGCCGGACAATCCCAGCGCGCTCGATATCGGCATCCGCATGTGCATCTGCGGGGCCGGCTTTGGCTTTTTCCAGTCGCCCAACCTGAAGGCCCTGATGGCCAGCGCGCCGCGTGAGCGCAGCGGCGGCGCCAGCGGGGTGATTGCCACCGCGCGCCTGCTCGGCCAGGCCACCGGCGCCGCGCTGGTGGCGTTGTGCTTCGGCATCGGCGGAACCCACGGTCCGGGGCTGGCCCTGGCGCTGGGCGCCGCGTTTGCCGCGGTGGCGGCGATAGCGAGCTGGCTGCGGCGGGTCGCGCCCGACCCGCTGGCGCCGGCCTGACCCTTGCCTGACACTTGCATCGAGCATGGCCTTGTGTTTTGTATCGATCGATCTATAATTCGTTTCATAGCGAACGATACAAAATCGAGCGACCATGGCCAGACCCCGCAAATTCGACGAACAGACCGCGCTGACGGCGGCGCTGGATGCCTTCTGGGCGCGCGGCTACGAGGCCACGTCCACGCGCGACCTGACCAGTGCCATGGGTATGACCCAGCCCAGCCTGTACAACGCCTTCGGCGACAAGCGCTCGCTGTTCCTGCTGGCGCTGGAAGGCTATGTCGAAGCCAGCATGCGCGAGCGGATCGCCCGGCTGGGCACGACGCTGCCACCCGGCGCGGCCATTTCGGCGTACCTGTCTGAAAGCCTGGAGCGCTCACTGGCGGATCCGCTGCACCGCGGCTGCCTGCTGGTCAACACCGCACTGGAAGTCACGCCTGACGATCCCGGCCTGCAGCAGAAGGTCGCGGACGCATTCGCCGAAATCCGCGCATTCTTCCGCGACCGTTTCGCCGCCGCGCAGCAGCAGGGCGCGGCCAGCACCGGCGTGTCGGCCGACGACGCTTCGGCACAGCTGCTGGCGACGCTGCTCGGCATGCGCGTGCTGGCTCGCTCCGCCCCCCAGCGCGCCTTGCTCGAGGCGGCTGTGCGGCCGACGCTGGCGCTGCTCGGCCTGCCGCCACTGAGCGCGGCCGCGGTGCCCGGCACCGACTGATTCCCGCCATCCCGGCCTGACCTTTCCCGTTTGTAGCTCCCGGACACGCCGCCCAGGCAGCGTGGCGGGCAGCTGCATGCCCTTTTTCCGGCGCCATGCCTGGCGCCGATGGCCCCGTTTTGCCCGGCGCAAGGGCGGGGGCCACACCGGAGATTCCCATGTCCAGACCTGCCGGCCTCTGCGCCGCCCCCACCGCGCCCGATCCCCTGGCATGGCGCGAGATCTACGCCGCGCTGTGCGGCCTGTGCGCGAGCCTCGTCGCCATCGGCCTGGCGCGCTTTGCCTACACCGCGCTGGTGCCGCCGCTGATCCAGTCGCACTGGTTCCCGGCCTCGCAGACCGTCGCGCTGGGCGCGGCCAACTTCGCCGGCTACCTGGCCGGCGCCTTGCTGGGCCGGCCGATGGTATCGGTCTGGTCCAGCCGCACGGTGCTGCGCGCGTTGATGCTTGCCGCCACGCTGGCATTCTTTGCCTGCGCGTGGCCTTTGTCGGTGGCGTGGTTCTTCGGCTGGCGCTTTGTCTCGGGGCTGGCCGGGGGCGGCATCATGGTGCTGGTGGCGACCTCGATCCTGCCGCATATCCCGGCGCCGCGCCGCGGGCTGGCGATGGGCACGATCTTCGTCGGGCTTGGCCTGGGTATCGCTGCCTCGGGCACGCTCGTGCCGCGCCTGCTGCAGTTCGGCCTGCGCGAGACCTGGCTGGGGCTGGGCGCGTTGGCGCTGGCGCTGACCGTGTTCAGCTGGTTCGGCTGGCCCGGCCCGCTGCCGCAATCCGGTGCGGGCGCGGCGGCAAAGGCACCGCCGGCAGCGGCGCGGCGTCGGCTGCAATGGCTCTACGCGCAATACGCGATCAATGCGTTCGGACTGGTGCCGGCGATGCTGCTGCTGGTCGACCTGGTCGCACGCGGGCTGGGGCGCGGCAGCGAGGTCGGCGCATCGTACTGGGTGCTCTATGGCCTGGGCGCGATCGCCGGGCCGCTGGTGTGCGGCTTTGCCGGCGAACGCATCGGCTTCGGCGTTGCCTATCGCGTCGCGCTGCTGCTGCAGGGACTTGCCGCGGCGATGCTGGCATTGTGCGGCGATCCGCTTGCGCTGGGCGTGGCGGCGGTGGTCCTCGGTGCCTTCACGCCCGGCATTGCGCCGCTCGGACTGGGCGCGATCCAGGAGGCGCTGCCGCACGACCCTGCCGCGCAGCGCGCCGCATGGAGCCATGCCACCAGTGCCTTTGCGCTGTTCCAGGCGCTGGCCGGCTACGGCTATGCATGGCTGTTTGCGCATTCGCATGAGAACTACGCGCTGATCTTCGGCTGCGGCGCGGCGGCGCTGGCACTGGCGCTGGTGTTGAGCCTGGCCGGCCAGCGCCGCGCGGCACCGTGAACGTCGCCGGCAGCAATCCCGGCATCGGCCTAGAATCCAGATTTCCCCCGGCCCCGCTGCGGGCCGGCATGACCTGCAAGGAGCAGCAACGCATGAGCCATCTGTTCGAACCGCTGGAAATCGGCAGCCTCCGGCTCGCCAACCGCATCATCATTGCGCCGATGTGCCAGTACTCGGCGCAGGACGGCAACGCCGGCGACTGGCACATGATCCATCTCGGCACGCTGGCGCTGTCAGGCGCCGGCATGCTGATCGTGGAAGCGACCGCGGTCTCGCCGGAAGGCCGCATCACGCCGCAGGACCTGGGCCTGTATTCGGACGACAACGAGGCGGCGCTGGGGCGCGTGGTGCAGGCGATGCGCGCGCATTCGCCCATCGGCATAGCGATCCAGCTCGGCCATGCGGGCCGCAAGGCGTCGAGCCATGCGCCGTGGGACGGGGGTCAGCAGATCGCGCCGGATGCGCCCGGCGGCTGGCACGCCGTGGCGCCGTCGGCGGTGCCGCATGGCGACGGCGAAGTGCCGCCGGCCGCGCTCGACCGCGCCGGCATGGACAAGGTGCGCGACGACTTTGTCGCGGCGGCGCGGCGCGCGGCACGGCTCGGGCTGGACGGCATCGAGATCCATGCCGCGCATGGCTACCTGCTGCACCAGTTCCTGTCGCCGCTGGCCAACCATCGCGACGACGAATACGGCGGCAGCCTGGAAAACCGCATGCGCTTTCCGATCGAAGTCTTCGACGCGGTGCGCGAAGCGTTCCCAGCGGAGCGGCCGGTGTGGATGCGCATTTCGGCCACCGACTGGGTGCCGGGCGGATGGGACATCGAGGGCACGGTGGCCTTGTCCAAGGCAGTGCAGTCGCGCGGCTGCGCGGCCATCCACGTCACCACCGGCGGCGTCTCGCCGCAGCAGGCGATCAAGCTCGGCCCGGGCTACCAGGTGCCGTACGCACAGCGCGTCAAGGCCGAAGTGGGGCTGCCGACGATCGCGGTGGGCCTGATCACCGAGCCCGAGCAGGCCGAAGCGATCATTGCCAACCAGGAGGCCGATGCGGTCTCGCTGGCGCGCGCCATGCTGTACGACCCGCGCTGGCCGTGGCATGCGGCCGCGCGGCTGGGCGCCAGCGTCCATGCGCCGAAGCAGTACTGGCGCTCGCAGCCGCGCGAACTGAAGGACCTGTTTGCCGGCGCCGCCTTCGGCCAGCGCTAGGCCCACCACATCTGCAGGGGGGTAGTGCCATGAAGCCTCGCATCACACTGGTCACGCTGGGCGTCGACGACCTGGAGCGCGCGGTGCGCTTCTATCGCGATGGCCTGGGACTGTCGACACCGGGCATTGTCGGCCAGCAGTTCGAACACGGCGCGGTCGCGTTCTTCGACCTGCAGTCCGGGCTGAAGCTGGCACTGTGGCCGCGCGCGAGCCTGGCGCACGACGCCGGGCTGACGGTGACACCGCGCGCGTCCACCGATTTTTCGCTGGCCCACAATGTCGGCGACAAGGCGGAAGTCGATGCCGTGATGGCGCAGGCGAAGGCGGCAGGCGCTACCGTGGTCAAACCGGCGCAGGACACGTTCTGGGGCGGCTATGCGGGCTATTTCCAGGATCCCGACGGGCACCTGTGGGAGGTCGCGTGGAACCCGGAAATGCTGCCCGCCGGCTGACCTGCCGCGCCTCCCTTGCGGCAGCGCACCAGCCGTGGTGCGCCGCCGCAAAGGGATTTCCATGATTGCCACGCCCGCGCGAACTCCCGACTATCCTTGGTAACAGACAGCCTTAGCATGGCGGCGGAGCGACCCCCACGCAGTGCCTTTGCATCACGCTTCGCCGGCAGACCACCGAAGTAAAGCAATAAGAACAAAAGGCCAAGGGAGACGTCCATGCAAGTCTATGACAGCCTGCTGTATGTGACTGCGATGGTGCTGGTGTGCTTGTACGTGTATCTGGGCGTGCTGTCGCGCAGTGCCGCGATTCGCCTGGGTTCGCCGGCGATCGTGGCGGGACTGGTGCTCGCTTACTCGCTGTCCCCGCTGCATTCGGGCGGCTGACGCCCGCAGCGGTGCGCGGCCATCCGGCTTGATGCGGGAGGGCCGTCCTAATCAGCTTCGGCCTGTGAATGGCCGCGGCGTGTTTCGCCCTGCGCGTCCTGCACATTCTGCGCGGGGGCATCGCGCAGCAGCGTGTCGATCGCCGCGTGCAATTCCTGCGGAACCACCGGCTTGTGCAGCAGCAGCGTGCCTGCCGCATGCGCGGTCCGCAGCCGGTCCGCCGCCGTATCTCCCGTGATGATGATCGCCGGCACATGACGGCCCAGCTGCTGCCGGATCGCGTCCAGCGCTTCCTGGCCGGTGCGATGGCCGCGCAGGCGGTAGTCGGCAAGCACCAGTGCAGGCCGGAACGCCGCGAGCATGGCCAGCGCCTCGTCCTCGGATTCGGCCGTGCGGCAGTCGCATTGCCATGCCCCCAGCAGCTCCGACATGGCGGTGCGGATCGCTTCGTCGTCGTCGATCACCAGCACGCGCAGCCCGTCAAGCCCGCCCGGTGCCACCGGGTGCGGCGTGTCTTCCGGCGTGCTCCACGCGCGCGGCATCACGAAGCGGAACACCGACCCCCGCCCCGGCCGCGAGCCCAGCGTGACGTGCGTGCGCATCGTCCGCGCCAGCCCCTCGACGATGGCCAGCCCCAACCCCAGCCCCTTGCGCTGGTCGCGCTCCGGATTGCCGAGCTGGTGAAATTCGCGGAAGATCTCGCGATGCTGCGCGGCGGGAATGCCGATGCCGGTGTCCCATACCTCGATCACGGCATGCAGCCGGCGCTGGCGGCACGCCACCAGCACGCCACCTTCCCGGGTATAGCGGATCGCATTGGCGATCAGGTTGCGCAGCACCAGTTCGACCAGCGTGGGATCGCCGTACAGCGTTGTGGTGGTATCGCGCGTGCGGTACACCAGCCCGCGCGCATCGGCCTGCGGCGCGAATTCGTTCTCGAGCTTGTGCAGCAGCGGCTGCAGCCGGAACGGCCGCGGCCGCGGCGTGACCACGCCGGCTTCGAGCTTGGAGAAGTCCAGCAGCGAGTTCAGCATTTCGCGTGCGGCGCCGGACGATGCCTCCACATGCTCCAGCAACTGGCGCTGGCGCGCATCCAGCGCGGTGCGGCCCAGCGACACCAGGAACAGCCCCATCGCATGCAGCGGCTGGCGCAGGTCATGGCTGGCCGAGGCCAGGAACACCGACTTGGCGCGGCTCGCTTGCTCCGCCGCATGCTGCGCGGCCTCGGCACGCGCGGTCTGCTCGCGCAGCTGCGAGATCAGCTCGATGTTTTCGAAGCGCAGCGCGATCGAATGCCGCGCCACGCGCGAATAGTTGCGTGCGAACATGATCAGCACGAACAGGTACAGCGGTGTGCCGAGGAACATGGGCAGGTATTCGATATCGCCGGTGACCAGGAACGCGATCCAGACCGGCACGATCGACGGAATAAAGAAGCCGATCGCCACCGGCAGGCAGGCGGAGAACACCGCCAGCGCCGCCGCGCTCATGCCGGCGATCAGCGACAGCACGCAGATCACCACCGCCGGCATGCTCACGTCCAGGTAGAGCCATGCCACCAGTCCCCACAGCGCGCCGATCAGCGCGAGCATGGCGGTCATGCCGCGCGCATAGCGGCCCGCGCCTGCCTCGGTCAGCCGTCCGGCCAGCGCCAGCCGCCCGAAGTACGCCACCGCGCAGGCCACTGCCATCGCGCAGGCCCAGGGCAGGGCGCCGGGACGGTCGCCCGACAGCCTCAGGCCCGCGGCGAGGATAAAGGCCGCCAGCGAGCAGCCCAGCATGGCGATGCCGAAGCTCTGGTCGATCAGCGCCATCTGCGCGGCCAGCAGCCGCGGCTCGTCGAAGCGCGGCAGCAGCCGCACGCCCTGCGGGCGATCTCCCCTTACGCGCGGCGGCGCGTGGTCCGCGGTCATCGCGCCGCCTGCACCAGCCCGCGGCGCTGCGCTTCCAGGATGGCTTCGACGCGGCTGACCACGCCGAGGTGGTCGAGGATGGCGGCCACATGAACGCGGACGGTGTTTTCGGACAGGCCCATGTGGTAGGCAATGACCTTGTTGGAGCGGCCCAGCGTGAGCTGGTGCAGCACCTCCAGCTGGCGCGGCGTGAGCGTGCTGGCGGCATACGGCGCCGGCGCGGCGGCACGGCCGGCCGCACTGGCGTCATCGGAGAAATGCATGCCGCCGGCGAGGCAGCAGGCGATCGCTTCCTCGATCTCGCGCGCATCGGCCGACTTGGGCAGGAAGCCGGCGATCTCGCGCCGCACGTCGGCCGGAATGGTTTCCAGTCCGGAAGTGCCGGAAACGATCAGGATGCGCGCCGCGGGGAAATGCCGCCGCAATACCTTGACGCCCTCCAGGCCGTTCAGGCCCGGCATCTGGATATCGAGCAGCAGGATATCGACCGCGGCGCCGGCATGGTCCTGTACCGCCTGCATGACAGAGCCGGCTTCGATGATCTGCCCGACGCTCGGGCTGTCGGCCAGGACCAGGCGCAGGCCGGTGCGGAACAGGGTGTGGTCGTCGATCAGCAGCAGGCGGGCGTGGGGCATGGGGAACAGGCGCCGTGAGCAGCGGGGCGCAGGTCAGTCTGGATGCCGTCGCAGCGGGCAACGGGTCGACTGACATTGGACAAGAATCCATGGAGATTGTCCATGCACCAGACGCGTGGGCGCGACTAGTCCGGAAAGATTATTGGCCCGGCGCGGCGCCGGTGCGAAGATCCTCGTCGTGGACAGTTCCGCGACATGTCCGCACCACTTTTCGTTACCCACTACCACCCGGCTGTGGGTATTTTTTTGTCTGCGGTTTTGCGATCGGCAAAGAAAAGGCCGGCGTCGCGGGGCGGTGCCGGCCTGGAGCGAATCCGGACAACGGATGTCCGGATTCGCCGTGCGGTGGATTACGGACGGTTGAGCGAGATGCTGTAGAAGTTGACGTTGTTCACGCCGATCGACACGTTCACGCCGGTATTGCCCAGCACCATCGCGATCGACTCGGCTGCGGCGGTGCTCGCTTCGCGATAGCGCAGGCCAGGCGCCGGCACGTTCTGCTTCCAGCTGTCGAGGCGGCCGTCTTCGACGCGCTTGCGGGTATAGATGCCAGTCTGCGCGTCGGCCGATTCGACCACCGTGCTCCATTTCTCCGTACCGGTGAAGGTGAGCACAGGCGTGCCACCGCCCGCGGGCCGCAGGTACATCACCGCGTTATCCCAATACGCATTGGAATAGCCGACTGCCGGCAGCGCGCGGTCAACCTGCTTGCTGAAGATCATGAAGCCGTCTTCATGCGGGATCACCGCCATCATCTGACCATCGGTGCCCTTGAAGGTGTAGACGGGCTGCGCGCTGGCATAGAGGTCGTTGAAGCCGAAGATGCCGTTGCCGATTGCGGAGAAGGTCGGCAGCTCGGCTGCCGGCCAGCTTTCGCAGCTGTTGATGCCGGTGCAGTCGGCGCCCGCGGTCGCCTTGCCGTCGGCATCCAGGCTCAGTGTGACGCGGCTGGGCTTGAGTGGCGAGCCGGCGTCCTCACGCTCGTAGCCGAGGCCGTTCCAGTTGCCGGCAAGGTCGGCCAGGGTCAGCGACTGGGCGGGAATCAGCATGGCCACGCCGGGGTTCGGCATCGGCGCTGCCGGCACGGCCAGGCCCACGCCGGACTTCGACATCAGCACGGTCGTGACGCTGCCGCCGGACGAGACGGTGAAGCGGCAGGCTTCGGCGGCATCCGGGGTCAGCGTCACCGACGAACCGGAGGGTGCGTCCGCGGCGAAGCTGGACTTCTGCGTGATCGTCAGCGCGCTGGCATCGACTTCGGCAATGGTGCCGGACGGGTAGCTCAGGCCGACCAGGTGGTACTTGCCCGAGCGCAGGCCCGCGCAGCTTGCCGCCGCCGGTTGCAGCGCGGTCTGGATCGCCGTGGCGCCTGCATTGGAGGCGACTGCCGACGACAGCTCGTCCAGCGAGGTCTGCGACGACTCCAGGCGCTCGCCCAGCTGGTCGAGCAGCTGATCCTGAGCGTTGCCCGCAGTGCTGCCATTGGCCGCTACCAGCGTGCCCTTGAGCGGATCGACGCCGGTCAGGTCGACCACGCCGGTCAGTACCAGCTTCACGGCCTCGGTGGCCGTGTTCAGGCCGCTGGTGGTCAGCTTGGCCTGTGCGCTGGCATCGAACTGGTTGAAGAAGGCGTCGGTGTCGCCGCCGGCCAGCGATGCGGTGATCAGCTCGGTCAGCGGCGTGATGTTGGCCGTGGCGGTGGTACCGCTGCCGGCTTCCACGACCGAATGCAGCGTGGTGCCGTCCGGCGTCGTGACGCTCAGCACGCACGGGCGCGTGGCGTTCGGGATATCGATGGTGAAGGTGCCGTCCGCGGCGGTGGTGGCGGTGCCGCTGCCCGATGCGCACTTGGCCTGCACGCTGGCATTGCCCAGCGCCGCGCCCACTGCGGCCGTGCCGCTGATCTTGGTGGTCGGAGCCGAAGAAGCCGGCGCTTCGCTTTCTCCTCCGCCGCCGCATGCTGTCAGCACGGCGACAGCCAGACCCGTCAGAAACAAGTTTGTGGTTTTCATCCCTGTATTTGGCTTTATGTGGTTCTGGTTATGGCAGGGACCGCGCTGGTCGACCCGTGGCTCATGCAGCCCCGCCAACAGGGTGGCTCGCCCACCCTGCGGGCGCGAGTGTGTGCGAACGGCAGGGTTCAAGGTAACCCGCGTTCTGGTGATTGACACACAAATAAGACATATGGTTTGGCGGCCAGCGCCGCCAAACCTTGACCGCTACAGCTCTGACAGCCCGAAGCTGCGCAAGCGCGGCAGGTCGGTCACGCGGATGCTCTGGTAGGACAGATGCACCATGCCGGCGTCGGCCAGCCGTCGCAGCGCCTGGTTGACGCGTTGCCGCGACAGCCCGGTCAGCAGGCCGATTTCTTCCTGCGACAGCTCCAGCACGGGACTGGTGCGCGGATACAGGTCGGGATGGAACAGCTGCGCGATTGCCTGCGCCACGCGCGCATCGGCGCCGAGCAGGCGGTCGTTCTGCACCGTGGCGATGAACTGGCCCATGCGCTCGTTGAGCTGGCGTACGACAAAGCTTGCAAACGGCAGGCTCTGCGCCAGCAGCGTGTTGAAGACCGGCTCGGGCACCAGCAGCACTTGCGAGTCGCGGATGGCGATCACGTCGTAGCGGCGGTCTTCGCGCTTGATCACGCTGCCTTCGCCGCACCAGCCGCCGGCCGGCACGCCGGAGAAGGTGCAGCCGCGTCCGTCCGGCGTGTACACCGCCAGCTTGATCAGGCCGCTGTCGACCCCGATCCAGTAGCGCGAAGGCTCGCCGCGCCGGGCAATGAAGGCGCCCGCGGCGAAGGACTGCAGCAGTGTCTCGCGCGCGGCCAGCGCCTGGTGTTCCGCCGCCAGCGCGGCGTACCACACATGGCTGGCAAGCATGCTTTCAGGGGCGCGAGTGGGGTTCTGGGATGCGGTCATGACATCGGCGCGAGCGGCTGCGCGGCACTTTGTAAGATTTGCGTAAGCCTTGGCCGGCGCGGGTTTGCGGGAAGTTTGTCGTCCGGACGACAGTGCGCCGGGCGTGTGCGATGATAGCCTTGCCCCAGAAAAAGTGCGACTAGCGGAGACACAGCAATGCCAACCGATTTCGACAGCGGCCTGGCCCGCAATGCGGCCAATTTCGTACCGCTCACACCCATCGACTTCCTGGTCCGCGCCGCGGAGGTGTACGGCGACCGCCTGGCCATCGTGCACGGTCCGGTGCGACAGAACTGGCGCGACACGTATGCGCGCGCGCGCCGCATGGCCAGCGCGCTGGCGCGTGCCGGCGTCGGCAAGGGCGACACCGTGGCCGCGCTGCTGCCCAACACGCCGGCCATGGTCGAGGCGCATTTTGGCGTACCGATGGCGGGCGCGGTGCTCAATGCGCTCAATATCCGGCTCGACGCCGCCAACCTCGTCTTCATGCTGCGCCATGGCGAGGCCCGCGTGCTGCTCGCCGACACCGAGTTTGCCGACGTTGCGCGGCAGGTTGCGCTGGAAATTCCCGGGCTCAAGGTGATCGCGGTCCATGATGCGCTGGGGCCGCAGGCCGAGCCTTTCGGCGAGACCGACTATGAATCCTTCCTGGCTTCAGGCGACCCTGACTATGCGTGGCGCATGCCTGCCGACGAATGGGATGCGATCGCGCTGAACTACACCTCGGGCACCACCGGCGATCCCAAGGGCGTGGTCTATCACCACCGCGGCGCGGCCATCAACGCGATCTCCAACATCCTGGAATGGGACCTGCCCAAGCACCCGGTCTACCTGTGGACGCTGCCGATGTTCCACTGCAATGGCTGGTGCTTCCCTTGGACCATCGCGGCGCGCGCGGGCGTCAACGTCTGCCTGCGCAAGTTCGAACCCAGGCTCGTGTTCGACCTGATGCGCGCGGAAGGCGTCACGCACTACTGCGCCGCGCCGATCGTGCATACCGCGCTGGTCAACGCGCCCGCATCGTGGCGCGAAGGCGTGCGCGGCCCGGTGCGCGGCATGGTCGCCGGCGCGCCGCCGCCGGCAGCGGTGCTGGCGCAGATGGAGGCCATGGGCTTCGAACTCACGCACGTGTATGGCCTGACCGAGGTTTATGGCCCGGCCGCGGTCTGTGCCGAGCAGGACGACTGGCGCACGCTGTCGGAACAGGACCGCGCCGTGCGCAAGGCGCGCCAGGGCGTGCGCTACCACCTGCAGTCGCAGGTGGCGGTGCTCGATCCTGATTCTATGCAGCCCGTGCCCGCCGACGGCGAGACCATCGGCGAGATCATGTTCCGCGGCAACATCTGCATGAAGGGCTACCTGAAGAACGAGAAGGCCACGCGCGAGGCCTTCGCCGGCGGCTGGTTCCATACCGGCGACCTCGGCGTGTGCATGCCCGACGGCTATATCAAGATCAAGGACCGCAGCAAGGACATCATCATTTCCGGCGGCGAGAATATTTCCAGCGTGGAAGTGGAGGACGCGCTCTACCGGCATCCCGCGGTGCTTGCCGCGGCGGTGGTGGCTCAGCCTGACGCCAAGTGGGGCGAGACGCCGTGCGCCTTCGTCGAACTGAAGGATGGCGCCAGTGCCACCGCGGAGGACCTGATCGCGCATTGCCGCACGCTGCTGGCCGGCTTCAAGGTGCCCAAGGCGGTGTACTTCGGGCCGCTGCCCAAGACTTCGACCGGCAAGATCCAGAAGTTCGAGTTGCGCCGCAAGGTGAAATCGGACGCGGCCATCGATGTCTGAACGCGGCGGTTGCTAGGGCTGTACCGCTTCCTCGGCATCGCGCTGTCCGGCGATATCCGAGTCGATGGCTTCGCGGCCCCACGCCATGCCCGCGCGCGTGGCATCGCCGGCACAGCCAAAGCGCGTCTGCATCACGGGGCACGGCCATGGCAGCCGCGTGCCGCGATGCCAGACTTCGGCGCGCAGCGTCCACCAGCCATCGTGCTGGCTGCCATAGCGCAGCGCCGCGACATGGATGCGATAGCCGCGGTAGCTGGCGTTCTCGTCATGCAATCCGCTGGGCATGCGCTATCGGGCGTTCAGCGTGCCCGCGCTTCGTGTGGACTTCCGTGAGGGCGGGGACGGTGCCAGTCCTGGGCAATGTCGGGGACCACCTCGCATTCGCCACGCACGATATTCTCGATGGTGGCGCACACGCATTCAGTGCCGCGCGGCCCTACGCACACCAGGCTGCGCGGATGGTCGGTGTGCTGCGGAATGGCATAGACGCGCATGCCCTCCTGGTACAAGGGATGCTTGCTCAGGCGCTCGTTCATCAGCTCGACGAAGCGCTGCGGAGAGACGACCGGCTTTTCCATTTCATGCTCCTGCGGCCCTGCCACCGCACCGATGCCAAGCGCGGCGAGGCGACCAGGCCAGTTAAGGCCAGGAAGATGACAGGCAGGTGGCAGGGAAGCACCCAGGCTTCGGGAAGGCCCTGGGCGTGGCCGGAACGGAGAATCGCGGGCAAATAGCCTGCCCGCGTTGCCACTGCCACGATTCCAGACTAGGACATGCGCGGCAGCGCGCAAGGATCGGGGCCACCCGGACGCCCGCGCCTGCACATGGCAGCGCGGGCGGCGTGCTTCAGGTGGTGCGCAGTTCGCTCGCCGCGCGCGGGCCATCCAGCATGCCATTGCCGGCGGCCCAGCAGGCTGCCTCGGCCTCGGCATGCGAACTGTATGTGGAAGGCGCTTCAACAGTGCAGTCGGCATCGGCCGCGCCGCAAAGTTCTTCCATGACAATGCGCCAGGTGTACTGGCCGGATGGCTCTTCCAGCACGTGCAGTACCAGCGTGCGGTGATGGTCCGAAAGCGTAAGGGGCAGGGTCGACATTGGCTCCTCCCGTTGGCAGGTGGGACGCATTTGATGCTAGCAACTACAGGCGCATGGTGCCATCGGAGAATTGCAACCGCGGCATGGCAAGATACGCGTGCCGCGGCTTCCCCCGCTGCGCCGAATCCAGTAACCTTCTGCGCCTGGCGCCACGTGGCGCCTGCTTCTCGCCACCGACCATGCTCAATTCGACCGCACTCAACCAACAGGTCGCCGCCTTGACGGCGCACTACGACGCCACGGTGCTGCCGCTGTGGACTGCCAGCGGCTGGAATGCCGGCCTGTTCCTGCCTTATGAGGCCCTCGACGGCGCCACGGCCGCGCCGCTGCCGGCGGCGCGCTACCGTGCCATGGCGTGTGCGCGGCAGCTTTATGTGTTTTCGGTGGCGGGCCAGCATGCGCATGCCGATACGCTGTTCGGCTCGCTGCAGGCGTATTTCGGCGACGGGGCGGGCGGCTGGATCTACAGCGTGGGACCGGACGGTTCGCCGCTGGACACCACGCGCGACCTTTACACGCACGCCTTCGTGATCTTTGCCTGCGCCAGCTACCACGCGCTGCGCGGCAATCCCGATGCGCTCGAAGTGCTCGACGAAACCGTCGACGTCGTCGAGGACTTCTTCACCGAAGATGGCGGGCTGTACCATGCCGCGCTTAACGAGCACTTTCGCCCGAAAGGCGCAGGCGTGCTGCAGAACCCGGTGATGCACCTGACCGAGGCCTACCTGGCGGCGCTCGATGCGACCGGCGACGAATGGTATGCCGAGCGGCTGCGCGAGATCGCGATGGCCGTGTTCGAGCGCTTTGTCGATCCCGCGAGCGGCTGTATCGCCGAGCTGCCGCAGGGCAGTGCCGACAATCGCATCGAACCGGGCCACCAGTTCGAATGGTTCTCGCTGGTCGCAAGCCGGCCGCAGCTGTTCGGCGACCTGCCGCTGGAAGGCGCGCTGCGCCAGGCCTTCGACTTTGCGCAGCGGCATGGCGTGGCGCCCGGCACGCTGGGCGTCAGCGCGGCACTGGACGCGCGTGGCGGGCTGCTCGACGGTACCCAGCGCATCTGGGCGCAGACCGAGTATGCACGCGCACTGGCGCTGCATGGACAACCCGGGTCGCTGGCTACGCTGGAAGCGTGGGCCGGGCAGTTCCGCAATCGCTTCCTGCATGCGCAGGGATGGCATGAATGCCTCGCGCCTTCAGGCGACGTGGTGCGTGCGGAGATGCCGTCGACTTCGCCATACCACCTGGCAACGTCTTACCTGGCGCTGGCACAGGCCGCCGGCCTGTCCTGGCCGAACCAGTGACGCGACGCAATCGTTATCAATTCTTTGCAGTCGCGGCCAGGGGCCGCGACTAGACTCAAGCCCGCGCTCCGCCCGTGCGTTGTCCTTCTTAACTACCTGGTCGTCGTTCTGAAGTCGCGGGCCGGGGCGCACCCGCCTGCGGCGATACCTGCGTGCCTACGCGGACTTCCATCTGCCGTATGCGGGTGGCGGCACGGGTCTCTGCGTGGTCATTGAGGATCAGGCACAGCAGCGTCAGCAAGGCCGCTGCGATCATGCTCAGCGCGATCCAGGCGAGGCAGTGCTTGCGTTCCATGGTGGAATCGATGGGGGCATTATTGGAGCGCGCAGTGTAAGCGCCCCGCCGCAAAGCGATTGTCAACCTTTGCAAACACAGCGGTTATGCCACGTCTGGACGCTCTGGCAAGCTCTCCCGCGATCGTGCCCCATCTAACGATTTAGCGTTTTCGCCAATTCCCGCAATGCCGGCGAAAAGCGCTAATTTGCTGATTCGCTTATTCCATCACGCCGTTCTCGCGCAGCAGCCGTTCGCATTCATCGAGCATGTCGTGCGCAAAGGCAGACTGATAGTTGGGATCGAGCGCTTCCATCATTTCGTGCGCGGCATACAAGCCCGCTTCGCGCGACAGCGTCTCGGCCAGCTGTCGTGCAAACTGGTCGCTAAGTTCCGACAGCAAACGCCGCTCGGACAGCGGCAGCTGCAGCCGCGAGCGCGACAGCCATTCGCCTGCGAGCGTCGCGCCTTGTGCGTCCGTCATCCACTTGCGGTGCTCGTAATAGGCCGACAGGCGCTCGGCGGTCAGCGCGAACAGCAGCGCCTTGCGGGTGTTGAAATCGATGCGGGGCAGTGGGGCGAGGCTCATGGGTACGGCTTGCCGCGCGGGCGTGGCCCTTGCGGCGATCTGTCAGGGTTATCGGCGTTTGATCAGGTCAGGCACCGGCAGGGCCGAAGCGCTCCGCCAGCCATGCGCCGATGGCAACGATCTCTTCCAGGCAGACCGAATGCCCCATCGGGTACGTCTGCCATGTCAGCGGATGCTGGCGCGCCTGGATAAAGTCGCGTGCCGCAACGCCCAGCTGCAACGGCACCACATCGTCCTGCGTGCCGTGCGCGGCAAACACCGGCGTGGCGGCATTCGCGGCGCTGGCCTGCGCTGCCACCGTGCCCGGCGCGGGAATATAGCTGGACAGCGCCACGATGCCGGCAAGCGGTTCCGGATGCGTCAGGCCCGCGGTATAGGCGATGGCGCCGCCCTGTGAAAACCCGGCCAGCACGATGCGGCTGCAGGGGATGCCGCGCGCATTCTCGCGCGCGACCAGCGCGCGGATGGCATTGCACGAGGCCTGGATGCCGGCCTCATCGGCGCGGCGGCCGGCCTCGTCGAGGGAATAGATGTCATACCAGGCCGGCATGACATAACCGCCGTTGCAGGTCACGGAAATCGCCGGCGCGTGCGGAAAGATAAAGCGCACGCCAGGCGAGGCGGGCAGCCGCAACTCCGGCACCACCGGTGCAAAGTCGCTGCCGTCGGCGCCCAGCCCGTGCATCCAGATCACGGCGCAGCGGGGATCGGGCGCGGTTTCGATTTCAATGGCGGGCAGCAGTTCGCTCATGGGGCAGGTTCCTGTGTGACGGCGTGCCCGCGCGCCGATGGGCGCGGCAGGCAGCGCGAGTATCGCACAGGTCAGGCCCGCTGATGCCGCACGCCCGCCATGCGGGCAGGGCGGCACGACTGCCGGTTCAGGCGGCGGACGGAACGATCGGCACGGTGGTCAGCCCCGGCGCGCGCGCATTCTGCGCGGCGGAGGGCAACTCGGCCATTGCCGGCACGGTGGCGCGGCGCTTGTCCACCACGTCCTCCACGCCCTTGGCCGAGACATCTTCCAGGAACGCGACCATGTCGCGGTAGTAGGCCACCTGCATCTGCGCCTCGAGCAACTTCCGCTCGGCCTGGAATAGCGTCAGCCTCATGTCTTGCAGTTCCCTTTCGGCGATTTTTTCCGGGGTCGGCGGACTGAACAAGTTTGCAAGCCAACGCATGGCAGTACCTCCAGTTCTGTCAAAGCGAAATTGCGATGCTTGTGCCACGAGGTCAAATATAGACAAGAAATCGATAAAAGGCCTCTTGGCCTCCTTGCCGTGGTGCCTCGCCCACAAGGATGATTGCCGCTTGCGGGAGTCTGCGGTAGATTGTCCGGCGACTTCGGATCGCCCCCTCACTGCTTGCCTGGCACGCGCATCGGATCGCTGTTTTTGTGCGGGTTTTCGAGCGGATTCCGGCCCTGGCTGCATTCCCCGCCTGCTTCCACGACCTCCACGCGCGCGCCGGTTTCATGCTGCGGGAGGGTGTCCAATTCATGTACGTAACGCACGATCGGCGACCAGAATGCGGCGATATGGTCTGGCTCGATGGCGGCGCCATGCGGCATGGCGTCATGCATCACCAATTGATGCAAGTGCCGCGCGGCGGCGGCCACGCGCTCCGCATGGACGTGCGCGAACACGGCATCGGCGCGGCTATGCACCACCAGCAGCGGACGTTCGAGGCGGCTGGCACGCGCGGCGTTGTTCCAGGGATCCGGCAGCAGCCACGCTGCCCAGGCCGGCACGCGGCCGGTCTGCACCGCGGCGCGCCGCGCCGAGCTGAAGCCGGCGGCAATGACATAGCCGTCGGGCTGCGGCGCGAAGTGCCGCGCCACGTCGAGCAGGATGCCCGAGCCCAGCGAATGGCCCAGCACCACGCGGCGCGACGCCGCGGGCGCGGCCGCAACAAACTGCCGGTATGCAGTCATGGCGTCCTGGCGCAGGTGGCGCACCGAAGGGCGCCCGCTGCTGCGGCCATAGCCGCTGTAGTCGAACACGAAGGATGCGATGCCGGACTCGGCCAGCAGGGCCTGTACCGGCAGCCAGTCGGCCAGGGTTTCATTGTCGCCATGGCAGACCATCAGCGCGGGCGCATCGTGGCGGGCGGCTGGGACAAAGCGGGCATGCAGTTCCCGATCGCCGCTGGCGAACGTGGTATGCCGCACAGGCATGGATGACCAGGGCACGGGAGTCCCGGTGCTTGTTTCATCCGTTCGCGTGACAAATGCTTTGCGCTCCACCGCACGAAACAGTAGATGGCGCGCAACGCCGGCGGCCAGCGCGACGCCCGCCGCCACGGCAAGCCAGCGCAGCGTGCCCGGCGCCGCCGGAGCGGGGACGGTTGCAGCAGGGTCGGGATGCGGCGTGTCGAACATGCTAGGGCGGCGTGCCATGGTCGGGTCCGTGTTATTTCAGGCTAGCAGGCTACGATGAACATGTTAAGAAATGTCCATCCGGGCGGACGGATCTCTGCCCCATGAGCCGTCCTATCGCGCCGATAGGAAAATTTTGCCTTGACTATCTACCTAGTAGTAGATAGCATTCTCTCCATGGAACCGCTGCACCGCCAGCAGCAAAGCAGGAAGGGCGGATAAGTGGCGATCCCATCGCAATACCGCTATGCGGTCTTTTTTTAGCGCCGTCCATCTATCTACTAGTAGATGGAAGTGCGAGAAAAGCCCAGCAGGAAGCCACTGACACCGATTGACGCGATCCGAAACATCGCCACCAGGAGCCCATCATGACCAAGTTCGCCAAGACCCTGATCACCGCCGCCACCCTTGCCGCCGCCTTCGCTGGTGGCGCCGCCCACGCCGCCGGCGTGCAGGACAGCAGCTTCGCCGGTGACAAGTACGGTTACCAGTTCCGCGTCGGCAAGACCGATGCCTTCACCGACGGTGCCCGCACCGGCAAGTTCGATCCGTTCACCGAAGGCGCGCGTGCCGGCAAGTTCGACCCGTACACCGATGGCCGTGCAGGCAAGGCTGATCCGTACACCGACGGTGCTCGCACTGTCAGCTACCGCAGCGGCCAGTTCGACCCGTTCACCGAAGGTGCACGCGTCGGCAAGTCCGACCCCTACACCGACGGCTTCCGTACCGTAGCCGGGCTGGACCGCAGCGGTGTGTCGTCCGAGCCGTCGCGCAGCTTCGACCCGTACACCGACGGTGCGCGCGTGGGCAAGGCCGACCCGTACACCGACGGCGCGCTCGCCTGATCCCTGCCGGCCACCGGCCGGCGGCTTGACCACCTTTACGGCGGCGGCCAGCAAGGCCGCTGCCCGATGGAGTCCATCATGAGTTTGCGTGACAGCATCCTGCTGCTTGGCGGATGGCTGGTGCTCTGCGTGACGAGTGGCTCGATGATCACCTTCGCCGCGCAGGTCCTGCCTGGCTAAAACCGTAAAGCCGATGCCTCGGCGCTAGGGGATTACCCGGGCGCCGGGGCATTTCAGCTTGAGCGCCTATCTTCGCGTAGATACACTGCCTTTATGAAAACGCAATCCGTACGCGAGCAACTGCTCGAGCACACCCTGGTCCTGATCCGCCGCCGCGGCTTCAACGGCTTCAGCTATCGCGACCTGGCCGAGCTGGTGGGTGTGAAGACTTCCAGCATCCACTATTACTTCCCGACCAAGGACGACCTCGTCCTCGAGGCGGTGAAGGAATACAGCGCCCGCCTCAGCGAGCACCTGCGCGCCATCGACACGAAGCTGCCGGTCACCGAGCAGGCCGCGATCTACCTGGCGCCGTTCCGCAACAGCTGCGGCTCCGACCAGATCTGCCTGTGCGGCATGCTGTCGACCGAAACCCTGTGCCTGCCCGAATCCGTGCACCAGCTGCTGCAGGGCTTCTACCTGATGCACGAGAAATGGCTGACGGGACTGCTGGAGCGTGCCCAGCCGCTGCGCAGCACGCCATTCCCCGTGCCGCCGCCACGGCTGGCGCAGGTGGTGTTCGGTTCGCTGCAAAGTGGCCTGATCGCAGCCCGGTTGTTCGGCACGTCCGACCGCGTCGAGGCAGCGGCCGATACGCTGATGGCAGCCGTGGCTGGCTAAGGGTTAGCGTTCCGATCTATCGCGCTGTCAGTGGCGCGTCCAGAGCCGTCGGGTGGCGAAAGCTGCGCGGCGGCTTTTTTCATTGGCGGCTCGCGTCCGCTTTTTTTCTCGCTATATTCTTTTGGAATCAAAGACTTACTATCGGCTATCAGTCCCATAGAAATATTCTTCCTTGACTATCTACCTAGTAGTAGATAGTATTTGACTCATGGAAGCGCCGCAGCGCCAGCAGCAACGAAGAGCAGGGCCCAGCGACGATCCCATGCATGACCGAAGGCGGTCATTTTTTCAGGGCAGGTGATCTATCTACTAGTAGATAACTACCCCAAAAAAAGCACCGCGAAGCCACTGACACCGATTGACGCGATCCGAAACATCGCCCCCTGGAGCCCATCATGACCAAGTTCGCCAAGACCTTCATCACCGCCGCCACCCTTGCTGCCGCCTTCGCTGGTGGCGCCGCCCACGCCGCTGGCGTGCAGGACAGCAGCTTCGCCGGTGACAAGTACGGTTACCAGTTCCGCGTTGGCAAGACCGATGCCTTCACCGACGGTGCCCGCACCGGCAACTTCGATCCGTTCACCGAAGGCGCACGCGTCGGCAAGGCTGATCCGTACACCGACGGTGCCCGCATCGTCGCCGGCCTGGATCGCAGTGGCGTCTCGGCTTCGCCGGCGCGCAGCGGCCAGTTCGACCCGTTCACCGAAGGTGCGCGCGTTGGCAAGGCTGATCCGTACACCGACGGTGCCCGCATCGTCGCCGGCCTGGATCGCAGCGGCGTCTCGGCTTCGCCGGCACGCAGCGGCCAGTTCGACCCGTTCACCGAAGGCGCACGCGTCGGCAAGGCTGATCCGTACACCGACGGTGCCCGCATCGTCGCCGGACTGGACCGCAGCGGCGTCTCGGCCTCGCCGGCACGCAGCGCCGACCCGTACACCGATGGCGCACGTGTTGGCAAGGCTGACCCCTACACCGACGGTGCACGTGTCGGCAAGGCTGACCCCTACACCGACGGTGCAATCGCCTGAGGCAAGCGTCTGGAAAACGGCCGGCAAGTTGCCGGCCCCCTGTAACCACCGGGCTGCCAGCGAGCAGCCCGGTTCATGGAGTCGATCATGCGTTGGCTTGACACTGCGCTGATCCTGGGCGGATGGGTAGGGCTTTGCCTGGCAAGCGGGTCCCTCATCACGCTCGTCGCACGCGCGCTGCCGGCCTGAGCCGCGCGGTGCAGAACGAAGGAGTTGGAACGATGAAAACCCGGTCCGTACGTGAAGAACTGGTCGAACATGCACTGGTGCTGATCCGCCGTCGGGGGTTCAACGGGTTCAGCTACCGCGACCTGGCGGAACTGGTCGGGGTCAAGACCTCGAGCATCCACTATTACTTTCCGACCAAAGAAGACCTGGTGCTGGAAGCGGTGCGCGAATACAGCGCACGCAAGCAGGCACGGCTGGCGGCCATCGACAGCAGCCTGCCGCCGGCCGAGCAGGCGCGCCAATACCTGGCTCCCCTGTGCGCCGGCGCCGGCACCGACGAAGCGTGCCTGGTCGGCATGCTGGCGGCGGATGTGCTGATGCTGCCGGAGTCCGTGCGCAGCGCGATGCGCGACTTTGTCCGCCTCAACGAGCAATGGCTTGCGCGGCTGTTCGAGCGCGCGGCGGCGCAGCGGCAGGCGCCTTACCCGGCGTCGCCCCAACAACTGGCGGAGATTGCGTTCGGCGCGCTGCAAAACGGCCTGATCAGTGCGCGGCTGTTCGGCACCACCGACCGGCTCGACGCCGCCGCGGGGATGCTGACCGGCCTGATGCGGGCGGAGCGGGCGCTAGCCGTTGCCTGACACCATGCGCGCCACGGCCTCGCACAACCAGCCCGGATCGTCGTGGGGCAGGTCGTGGCCGGCCCAGTGATGCGTCAGCACCGGCGCGTTCCAGGCCTGTCCGATACGTGCGGAGCAGGCCGGGTCGACCAGCCGGTCCGATGACGATGCAATCAGCAGCAACTGGCAGCCAGGCGCGTTCGCCGGTGCCCGATAGCGTGCCGCGGCCACCAGTTGCGCCAGCGCGGCGCAGCGGCTGACCGGCGCGTCGGCGGCAATGGCTTGCCAGGCCGCGATGTCGGCGGCGAGCGTATCCGCGCGCGCGCAGGTGATGGCGTGAATGGTGCGCTCGCAATAGGCGCGGTCGTGCCAGCGCTGCGCGACGCGCAGCAGCTTGCCCCAGTTGCGCGGCCGCAGCCGCTGCATCGGCGTGCAGAAGGGCCGCATGCTGGTGTTGACCAGCACCAGCCCGCCGACTTCGTCCGGATAGCTGCTGGCCCACTCGGTGGCGACCATCGCGCCCAGCGACATGGCCAGCACGCGGTACGGCCCGCGCGCGCCGGCCGTCGACAGCTGCCGGCGCACCGCGCTGACCATGTCGCGCACGCACCAGGGCGCGGGCTGCACCGACAGCGCGCCATTGCCCGGCAAGTCGGGCAGCAGCGGCCGGCCCAGCCCGGCCGCTTCCCATTGCGCGGGCAGGTGCCCCCAATGGCGCGTCTCGCGCGTCAGTCCCCGCAGGAATACCCATCGGCTCATGCGATCCTCAACAGTTCATGGCAACGCCTCTGTCTGCCAGTGCGCGCGCGCCTGCTGCAGCAGTGCCTCGCGCTGCGGCCCGTGCGGCAGCCAGCGTTCCGGCGCAAACGCGACGCGCCCGAGGAAATCGAACAGGCTCACGTGGCGGCGCAGCACGCGCGCGGTGCGGTGCGCCTTGATCGGGTTGAAGATCCCCTCGCGCGAGAACAGCTGGCGCGGGTTTTTCTTGATCCACAGCCACGAGCCCAGCTCCAGCGTCATCGGCAGGAACAGGTTGCCGGCCGGCGTGAGGTCATACGCATGGTCCCACAGGTCGCCATGCAGCAGGTACTGGTGGCTTTGCGGCTCGAAGGTGTAGCCGTGGTGCGGGTGCGCCTGCTCGAACAGGGTCTTGAGCAGGTACATCTCGGGCAGGTGCGCCATCGGCCGGCGCGTGCGCGCGTACGGGAACCAGATGCTGTCGCGCCAGCCGTAGCCGGAGTGGCAGTCCACCGCAAAGCTGAGCGGGCGCGGCAGCAGTTCTTCCTGCACCACGCGCAGCAGCGCGCGGCTCTCCAGCTCCATCGGCCCGCCTTCCGGGCCGCGATACCAGGGCAGCCAGGCGCCAAGGCGCTGCCCGCCGGCCAGGAACGGCACGGGCGCGTCGGCGTCCTGCGGGCCGTTGCGCATCAGGTCGACGCCGTTGGGATTGGCCCGGGTGCCGGCCCACATGCCGCCGGGATTGACGATCGGCATGAACACCAGCCGCACGGCCTGCAGTTCGCGATGCAGCAGTTCGTCCCATGCCAGCCGGCCCAGCACGGAGCGCAGGTAGTCCAGTACCAGCTGCGTGCCAATCCGCTCGAGCCCGTGGATGCCGCCGAAGATGCCGATGGCCGGCGCCTGCGGGTCGCGGCTGCCAAGGGTGGCCACATGCAAGCCGAAGCGGTGGCCCTGCACCACGGCTTCGCCCACCACGCGGCAGTCGAGCACATGGCTGGCGGCGTCGAACAGCGCCAGCAGCTGGTCGTATTCAGGAAAGGCGTCGGCGCGCGCGATCATGCCGCCCGCGGCTCGGCGGCGGCATCGGCATCGGCCGCGGCATCGGTCGCCGTCAAGCAGGCCAGGAAGGCACCCACCAGGCGCGTGCCGCGCCGGCTCTGCAGGCAATACAGGTATTCGTTCAGCACGGGCGCGCCGCGCGCAAACGGCACCACCCGCAGCAGCGGGTCTTGCGGCACTTCGCCCAGCGGCACCACGCTCGCGCCGAGGTTCTGGCGGATCGCTTCGTAGATGGCCTCGCGGCTGCCGATCACGGTATGCCGCGGCAGCTGCTGCGCGCAGGCGGCGAGGGCATCCTCGGTCGCCTTGCGTGTCATCGAGCCATGCTCGCGCACCAGCAGATGGCAGCCGCGCAGCTGGGCCAGGTCCACCTGCGGCAGGCGCGCCAGCGCATGGTCCGGATGCACCACCAGCACCATCGGCGCGGAGGCCAGGCGGATGCGCGCAAGGCGGTCGTCTTCGACCGGATGCGACGACACGGCCGCGTCGATCCGGTACTCGAACAGTGCTTCCAGCATCTGCTGCGAATTGCCGATGTCCAGGCTCACCTCGATCGCCGGATAGCGCTGCCGGAACGCGGCCACCGCGCGCAGGATGTAGTAGGGACCCGTGGCGCCGAGGCGCAGGCTGCCGAAGCGCAGGTCGCCGGCGTTGCGCAGCAGGTAGTCGGCCTGGCCTTCGTGCTGCATCAGCTGCTCGACCACCGGCATCAGCGCCAGCCCCACGTCGCTCAGGTCGACCCGGCTGGCGCGGCGGTGGAACAGCTCAACGCCATACGATTCTTCGAGCTGGCGGATGCGGCCGGTGACGGTGGGCTGGCTCACGCGCAGCTGTCGGGCCGCCATGGTGATGCTGCCCTGGCGCGCCACTTCGAAAAAGGTCATCAGCAGGTCGCCAAGCATGGTCATCCGCGGTGGTTGGGGGGAGCGCACCGGACAGGTCCGGACGACCGCGCAGTCTAGCGGGGCAATATGACAATACGGCGACGCCCGCCGCGGCGTGGGCCGCGGCGGGGCTGGCGGGCTTGGCATAGGGCAGGCAGGCCTCAGCCGGTCACCCCCATGGCCGGATCCGACACGCTGTCCTTGCCGGTCTCGATACGCCCGGCAAAGCGCCGCGTGAAGCCGCCTTGCGACGCGGTCACGGTGAAGTCGTACCAGTTGCCCTGCAGTCCCACCGGCCAGTGCTGCTGCAGTTGCTTGCCGGCCGGCACTTCGAAACTCCACGGGCCGTCATTGCGGTAGGCATTGGGCCGCACGGTGAATGTGGTGGCCGCGCTGCCGGTGTTGATCAGGTCCAGGTAGACCGCGGCGTTGGCGATGTCATAGCAGACGCGGATCTCGGGCGCGCTGGCGCCCGCTGCGCCGGCCGCTGCAACGTCGCCGACGAAGGCGCGATGGAAGCCGTTCGGACCCAGCACCCACAGGTCGTACTTGCCGGCATCGCTGGCGAATACATCCCAGCTGCCATGCAGTTCCTTGCCCGGCTCGACCATATAGCGGCGCGGCACGCGGTCCAGGTGCAGGCGGTCATAGACATGGAAAACGGCGGCGGCCGTGCCGGTGTTGGCGAACAGCAGCCGCACCACGCGTTCGCGCGCGTCTTCGCGGGCGCTGACATGCAGCTCGTACGGCAATGCGCGCGACGGACGCGTGCCGCGCTCCTGCGGCGGCATCGGCTGGGTGCCGGCCGGGGGCAGCGGCACCTGCGGCAGCACGCCCTGCGCGGTGCGGATGGCATCGGCGCTGGCCTTGTCGCGGTTGGGCAGCGAGGGCAGCGGATTGTCGTTGGGACTGACGAAGTTGAAGGCCGAGACCAGGTCCCCGGCCACCGCGCGACGGAAGCTGCTGATATTGCTCTCCACGACGCCAAAGCGGGCCTCCAGGAAGCGCAGCACCGACGTGTGGTCGAACACCTGCGAGTTTACCCAGCCGCCGCGGCTCCAGGGCGACACCACATACATCGGCACGCGCGGGCCGGGGCCGTACGGGTGCTTGTCGACGTGGTATTCGGCCGCCAGTTCGCCGGCGGGCAGCGTGGTCGCGCCGGCCAGCGTGTCGCCGTCGTAGGCGGGGGCGCACGGCGGCGGCACGTGGTCGAAGTAGCCGTCGTTCTCGTCGAAGTTGATCAGCAGTACGGTCTTGCTCCACACCGCGGGATTGGCGGTGAGCGCGTTGAGCACCTCCTGCGTGTACCACGCACCCTGCACCGGGCTGGACGGCCCGGGGTGCTCGGAATAGGTGGCCGGGGCCACGATCCACGACACCTGCGGCAGCGTGCCGGCGGCAACGTCGTCGCGCAGTGCCTGCAGGAAGCCGCCGTCCGGCATGGTATTGGCCACGCCCTTGAGCAGCGGGCTGATGGCGTCGTCGGCACTGGTGTACGGCGGGTAGGGGCTGCCGTTGGCCAGGTTGCCGCGTGCGGCGTTGGCGTCGCGGTATTGCTTGAAGCCCGCGAGCGGGTTGTCGGTAAAGTTGTCCGGCATGTTCTGGTAGACCTTCCAGCTGACGCCGGCTGCGTTCAGCCGCTCAGGGTAGGTGGTCCAGGTGTAGGGCGTGTTCGAGCCGGTGAAGGAGTCGCCGCTGTTGTCGATGACCGGGCCGCCGTGCGTGCCGGCCGGATCGTTGGTGCCGGTCCAGTGGAACAGCCGGTTCGTGTTGGTGCCGCCGTGGAAGCTGCAGTGGTAGGCATCGCACAGCGTAAAGGCATTGGCCAGCGCCATCTGGAAGTCCAGCTCGGCCTCGGTGTAGTAGCCCATCGACTGGGTCTGCTTGTAGGTGGGCCACTTGTTCATGCGGCCCAGGTCCCAGGCGGCCTGCGCATCGGGATAGGAGTGCGGCGTGCCGCTGACGCGCTGCGCATTGCCGGCACTGCTGTCGAGGTGGTAGGGCAGCACGGTGCGCGTGGTGCCGCCGTTGGTATAGGTCTGCTGCCAGACGTTGAGGCCGCCCGCCAGCGGGATCGGGAAGCGGTCGCCGAAGCCGCGTACGCCGCGCAGCGTGCCGAAGTAATTGTCGAAGGAGCGGTTCTCCTGCATCAGGATGACCACGTGCTCGACGTCGCGGATGGTGCCAGTGGCGTTGTTGGCGGGGATTGCCAGCGCGCGGCGGATGGCTGGCGGGAACGCTGCCAGCGCGGCGGTTGCTGCGGCGCTGCCGCCGGCGAGCTTGAGGAAGTTGCGTCTGCTATGCGAATTCATTGGTTCTGGGCCGGATGGGTTCAGGATAGGCGAGGCGGTAGGCGAGGCGGGCGGCTGCCGGCGTCGGCTCAGGGCGCGCAGCGTAGTTGCGGCGTGACCGCGGGCGGCTGGCCGGGTTCGTTGCCGCCGGCGCCCGGGGTGCCGCCGGGCGTGCCACCCGGCGTGCCGGTGGCCGGGCTGTCGCCGGAATCGCCGCCGCAGGCGGCAAGCGCCAGGCACAGCAGCAGCGCGGCCAGCGTGGAAGATCGGAGAGTCATGGTGTCGTGCTCCTGCAGGGATGGGGCGCGCGGCGCCCCGGAGAGTGGTCGGACGCGGGGTCCGCGGTTCAGGGGTTCAGCGTGGACAGCGGCTGGCGCGCGCCGGTGATGGTCTTCAGCTCGTCGAGCGTCAGCACCCGCGTCCACATCGCCAGGTCATTGAAGCCCATCACGCCCTTGAGCGCGCCGGGGTTGTTGCCCACGTAGTTGTGCGTGGCGTCGTCGTTGACGCCCCAGCCGGTGCCGAGCCCGGCCAGCTTGGTGACATCGGTGTTGGCGATGGCCTTGTTCTCGGTCTTCTGCAGGCCCAGCACCGGGTCGATGACATAGGCACTGAAGCGCCTGGCCGTGGCATCGACCGACAGCGCCAGGTAGGCCCACTGGCTGGCCGATACCTTCATGCCGTTGATATCGTCGCGCTTGCCGCCGCTGCCGAGGTTGAAGCGGAGTTCGCAGCTGCCGAACAGGCCGATGGCGATGCCCGGGTTGCTGCCCGAAAAGTAATTCTTGTTGGCCAGTACCGGCGCACCGGTGCCGTTGCCCTGGGTGCAGTCGGTGCGGAACCAGAAGCCGATGGTGAATTGCGGGCTCAGCGCGATGTCGGCGCCGTTGTGCACCAGCTTGTAGGCGTCGATATTGGAATCGACCCGCAGCGACTTGCCGGTGAAGTTGTCGTCGGCCAGCGAGCCGCCGTCGGTGCCGGCAACCCACGGGCCAAGCGTGGCGCCGCCCTTGCTGTCGGCAAACGGCTTGCTGTCCATGCTGAAGTACGTGGCCAGGCCATCGCGCAGCGTGGGCGCCAGCGTGACGGGCTTGACGTAGTGGATCTGCGCCAGGTACGACACCGGCACGTCGTTGCGTACCAGCGTGTAGTTGAAGCGGTACAGGCCGGTGGGCATGTCGAAGGCGCTGTCGGTAAACTCGCGCGCCCCGGGCGCCAGCGAAGCGATCACCACGCCGTCGCGCAGCACGCGCGTGGTGCCGAAGGATTCGGTGGGGTTCTGCCAGCTCAGCGTGATGGCGTCGCTGTAGCGGCCGACGCTGGCGCCGATCGCCCGCACGCCGGCAGAGGCCGCCTGCAGCGGTGCGCCGTCGAGCCGGCTGGCGGCGGGGTCGGCGGCCACGCCGGCGTGCGCGAGCATCGTCGGCACGAGATCGGCCTCGGTCGGCAGCGCCGACAGCTCTGCCGCGGTGATGGGCGCAGCGGCGCCGGGCCGGGCCAGCGCGGCGTTCAGCGTCTTGTTGGTGGCGAAGAATGCGGTGCGGTTTTCCACGGTCGGCGCCGTGGTGGTGGCGCCGGTGGCATCGAGGCCGTGACTGGTGGTGACCAGCACCAGCCAGTCTTCGCCCGGCTGCGCCTGGCGGCGCGCGGCGACGGCGGCCAGCAGCTCGCCCAGTGCCTTGTCGGTGTCGACGAGGGCGCGCGCATAGGCGCCGCCGCCGAACCCGCCAGTTTCCGCTGCGGCAGCCGGGGCGCTGTACTGGGCAAACACCACGCCATAGCCGGATTGAAGCTGGCGCAGCGCGTTCTGCGTGACGCAGCTGTCCACGCCGGCACAGTCGACCAGCGTATCGAGCGCGCCGGTTTCCTGTTCTGCCTTGAGCAGGGCCGGCAGTACCGGCGAGCTGATTGTGGCGCCTTGCTGAAGCCCCGGCTTGCCGGCATCGCGAAGGTGGCGGAAGACAGTGGGCGCATGCAGCGGCGTGCCGCCGGTGTCGTCGTCGACGCCGTGGCGGTTGACCCAGGTGCCGGTCAGCACCGTGGCCCAGCTGGGCGCGTCCAGCGTCGGTTGCGCGGTGACGGTGCCCGGCACGCCGCCGGTGGCGGCCGGCACCACGTTCAGCTGCGACAGGTTGGGCAGCTCGCGCCGCAGGATCGCGCCCTGGACCTGCGCATAGGTGGCGCCGTCGATGCCTACCAGCAGCACGCGCGGACCGCCCTGGCCGGCGGGCGCGGGCGCCGTGGTCACGGTGTCGGCCGGCTCGGATCCGCTCGCCGCGGTGTCATCGCCGCCGCAAGCCGAGAGCGTCGCGGCCATTGCCGCCGCCAGCGCGCCCAGCGCCGCGCGGGCCCGTGCGCGCCCGTTGCCGTGTGCGCTGCGCGCTGCATGCTTTCCTGACATCTGTCATTCCCCTGTCTGTCTGCTGTTCTGCGCCGGCGGCCGGTGCCGCGTGGCGGATTGCGCTTCCCGCAATGCGCTCGCAGAGTAAAAACAGGGGTTGTCACCGCGGTGACAGAGGGCGAAAGAATGCTGATGCGGTTATTCAGATTCTTTCGGGCATTGCAGACAAGGCAGGCGTGACAATGCCGCGCGGGGGCACAGGAAATTCGCGCGGCATCGGGGGCCGGGGAAAAGAAGGGCCGTCAGCTACGGAAGCCGACGCCCTGCATGATGATGCGCAGCACCCAGGCGGCCACCCCCAGCGCCGCCACGCTCGCCAGCCAGATCAGCACCAGCCAGCCCAGCCGGCGCAGCCACAACGGCGCGGCCATCAGTGATAGCCCTCGCCGTGGCGGACCTTGCCGCGGAACACGTAGTACGCCCACACCGTGTACATCAGGATGAAGGGGATGATGAACAGCGCCCCGACCAGCGCAAAGCCCTGGCTCTGCGGCGGCCCGGCCGCGTCCCAGATCGAGATCCCGGGCGGGATGATATTGGGCCAGACGCTGATCGCCAGGCCGCTATAGCCCAGGAACACCAGCCCCAGCGCGTACAGGAACGGCGCCATGTTCGGCTCGCGGCGCAGCGCGCGCATCAGCATCAGCATGCACAGCGCCACCAGGATCGGCACCGGCGAGAACCAGAACAGGTTCGGCAGGCTGAACCAGCGCTCGGCGATTTCCGGGTGCGTCAGCGGCGTCCACAGGCTGATCACCGCGATCACCGCCAGCAGCAGCCACGCCAGCGCCCCGGCCAGCCTGATCATGCGCTGCTGCAGGTCTCCCTCGGTCTTCATGATCAGCCAGGTGCTGCCCAGCACCGTGTACGCCACCACCAGCCCGACGCCGCAGAACAGCGGGAAGGGCGCCAGCCAGTCCAGCGGGCCGCCGGCAAAGCGATGGCCTTCCATCTTGATGCCGTCGATATAGGCGCCCAGCGCCACGCCCTGGAAGAAGCTGGCGGTGGCGGATCCCAGGATAAAGGACGCGTCCCACACCGGCCGTTCGCGGTCGTTGGCCTTGAAGCGGAATTCGAACGCCACGCCGCGGAAGATCAGGCCCAGCAGCATCAGCATCAGCGGCAGGTAGAGCGCGCTCAGCACGACCGAGTACGCCAGCGGGAACGCCGCCAGCAGCCCGGCACCGCCCAGCACCAGCCAGGTTTCATTGCCGTCCCAGACCGGCGCCACCGTGTTCATCATCACGTCGCGGTCATGGCGGTCGGGAACGAACGGAAAGAGCATGCCGATGCCCAGGTCAAAGCCGTCCATCACCACATACATCATCACGCCGAAGAAGATGATGACGATCCAGAGAAGGGAGAGATCGATGCCCATGGTGTCAGCTCCGGGTGCGCACGGCGGGGTTGGGGGCAAGGACTTCGTCGTCGTCCACGGCGGAGAGCGGGCGGGCCGGCGTATGCTCGCGTCCCGGGCCGCCTTCCGGCCTTGGCGCTTCCATCACCGGCCCCTTGCGCACCAGCCGCATCATGTAGGCGATGCCGACGCCGAACACGAAGAAGTACGCGATCACGAAGATCCCCAGCGTCAGCGCCAGTTCGGGCACGCCGTGCGGCGAGACCGCGTCGGCGGTGCGCTGCAGCCCGTAGACCACCCACGGCTGGCGGCCCACCTCGGTGGTGTACCAGCCGGCCAGGATCGCAATCACGCCGGCCGGCCCCATCCATAGCGCCATATGCAGGAAGGCGCGGGCGCGGTACAGCCGTTCGCCCCGGCGCAGCAGCAGGCTCCAGGCGCCCAGCGCGATCATCAGCAGCCCCAGGCCCACCATCACGCGGAAAGACCAGAACAGGATGGTCGAATTGGGCCGGTCCTCAGGGGCAAATTCCTTCAGTCCCTGGATCTGCCCATCCCAGGTGTGCGTGAGGATCAGGCTGCCCAGGCGCGGCACTTCGACCGCGAAGCGGGTTTCCTCGCGCTGCATGTCGGGCCAGCCGAACAGCAGCAGCGGCAGCCCTTCGTTGCCGTGGTTTTCCCAGTGGCCTTCAAGCGCGGCGATCTTGGCGGGCTGGTGCTTGAGCGTGTTCAGGCCATGCAGGTCGCCGATCACGGCCTGGATCGGCGCGACGATCAGCAGCATCCACATCGCCATCGACAGCATCTTGCGGATGGCCTGGTTGTCGCGGCCGCGCAGCAGGTGCCACGCCGCCGACGCGCCGACGAACAGCGCCGTGGCCAGGAACGCCGCCACGCTCATATGCAGCAGGCGATAGGGGAAGGACGGGTTGAAGATGACCGCGAACCAGTCGGTGGGGACCACGCGGCCGTTGATGATCTCGAAGCCGGCCGGCGTCTGCATCCAGCTGTTCGACGCCAGGATCCACGTGGCGGAAATCAGCGTGCCCAGCGCCACCATCACGGTGGCAAAGAAATGCAGCCCGGGCCCGACGCGGTTCCAGCCGAACAGCATCACGCCGAGGAAGCCGGCCTCCAGGAAGAAGGCGGTCAGCACT
This sequence comes from Cupriavidus oxalaticus, assembly GCF_004768545.1. NCBI lineage: Bacteria > Pseudomonadati > Pseudomonadota > Betaproteobacteria > Burkholderiales > Burkholderiaceae > Cupriavidus > Cupriavidus oxalaticus. The sequence goes on from NZ_CP038634.1 coordinate 2,403,583, forward strand.
TCATAGGTCAGCAACGGCCCGGTGATGCTGCCGGCGAACTCGGAGAAGAAACTCCAGTTGGTGCCGAACTGGTAGGCCATCACCAGCCCGGAGACGACCCCCATGCCGAAGTTGACGGCAAAGATCTTGGACCAGAAGTGGTAGAGGTCGCGGTAATGCGGGCGCTTGGTGCGCAGCCAGCAGCCTTCCAGCACCGCCAGGTAGGCGGCCAGGCCGATGGTGATCGCGGGAAAGATGATGTGGAAAGAAACGGTAAAGGCAAACTGGATGCGGGCGAGGTCAAGCGCGGTCAAACCAAACATAGTTGTTCTCCGTGGCGCTGGCCTGGCGCACGCCTGCGGACGGCGCGGCGCTGCGGGGGGCAGGCCGGCCAGTCGGCGGGGGCGCGCCGGGGGCGCGGGCCGTAGGCGCGTGCGGTAAGCGTAGTGTACGCCGCGTGCAGCGCGATGGGCAGCATGCCGGGCGAGTGACATTTCGCCGCAGTGGGCGGCGCGGGCACAACCTGGGCCGACTGCCGGAGATCATCCTACCGATCGGTCCTCAGGAATAACAGCATCACCTCCACGAAAAAATACCGTATCAGTTTTGCGCGGTGCAGCAGGTGCCACTGCGGGTGCCGGCGCTGCTGGCGCGGGGCTAGGCCACTTCCGCGGCGGCCTGGCGCAGGCAGGCGAGCATCTGTTCCGCGCTGAGCGACGGCGCGCGTTCGCGCAGCGTGATGATGCCGACCGGCGGCAGTTCCACCGGCACATCGATCGGCAGCACCTGCAGCCTGCCTTCAGCCTGCATGGCCCGCGCCACCGATTGCGCCATGAACCCGGCCGCGCCGCGCTGGCCGACGAAGGTCGCCAGCGCCAGGTAGGACGACGTCTCGATCACGTCCTGCGGCGGATGCAGCCCGTAGCGGTAGAACGCCTGCTCGATCTTCACCCGCAGCGATGCCCACGGCGGCGGCAGCACGCACGGCATCGCGGCCAGGTCGGCCCAGCCCGGCCGCGTCTTGCGCGCGAGCTTGTGGCCGCGCTTGACTACCACCACCATCGGCTCGTCATACAAGGCCTCTGTCACAAGATCGGGCGCGGCGTAGCCTGGCTCCAGCCGGCCGACGATCAGGTCCAGTTCGCGCAGCCGCAGCTTGGGCAGCAGGTGCGTCAGGTCGCCTTCCTCCACCAGCACGGTGGCACGCGCATGGCGGTCCTTGAGCAGCCCCACCGCGCGCGCCACCAGAACAGGCAAGCCGGCGCCCATCGAGCCCACCTGTACGCGCCCCGACGCGCCGCTCTGCACCGCCGCGATCTCGTCGCGGGTCTGCTCGTACTGCGCCAGCACCGAGCGCGCGAAGCGCACCAGCGACTCGCCGGCGGGCGTGGGCTCGGTGCCGCGCGTCGAGCGCGTGAACAGCGTCAGCCCCAGCATCTTCTCGACTTCGGTCAGCACCCGCGACACCGCGGGCTGGCTCACCGACAGGAATTCCGCGGTGCGCCCGAGATGGCGGAATTCATCCAGCGCCACCAGCAATTGCAGATGGCGCAGCTTGATATTGGAGCGCAGCGCGCGATCGATCTTGACCATGGCCGCAGTCTACCTAACGAAAACGTTATGAAGCAATGCTGGTTTTTGATTGGATTGTTATGTACGGCGGCGAGAGAATGCCTGGCATGACGACGCCGGGCCCGCACCGGTCGCCCATAATCAAAACACGGAGACACCCGCAAATGACCCAAGGACTCCCCATCGACCTGAAGCGCCGCAACCTGCTCATCGGCGCCGCCGCCGGCGTTGCTGCCGGTGCTGCCGGCGTGCTGCTGCCGGGCTCGCGCGCGCTGGCCTCCGCGTATCCAGAGCGTCCGATCACCTTTATCTGCCCGTGGCCGGTCGGCGGCACGGCAGACCAGTCGATGCGCGCGCTGTGCCAGGTGGCCGGCGGCATCCTCAAGCAATCGATCGTGGTGGAAAACCGCGCCGGCGCTTCCGGCATGATCGGCACCAAGGCGCTGGCACGCGCCACGCCGGACGGGTACACCATTGGCCAGATCCCGATTTCGGTCACGCGCTTTGCCCAGCTCGGCATGCTGCAGCTGGACCCGCGCACCGAGCTGACCTACCTGGCGCGAACGTCGGGCCAGACCTTCGGAATCGCGGTGCCGACCAACTCGCGCTACAAGACGCTTCAGGACGTGGTCGCGGCGGCCAAGGCGAACCCGGGCACGGTCACCTATGCGCACGCTGGCATCGGCGGCGCGACTCATGTCGGCATGGAGCAGTTTGCGCTGGCCGCAGGCGTGCAGTTCAATGCGGTCGCCTACAAGGGCGGTGCCGCCGCGCTGCAGGACGTGCTGGCGGGCCAGGTGGAACTGCTGGCGGATTCCAGCTCGTGGGCGCCGCATGTGGAAGCCGGCAAGCTGCGCCTGCTGGCGACCTGGGGCGAGCAGCGCGCATCGCGCTTCAAGGACACGCCCACGCTGAAGGAGCTCGGCTACAACGTCGTGGTGGAAGCGCCCAACGGCATCGGCGCGCCCAAGGGCCTGCCGCCCGCCATCGAGAAGACGCTGCGCGATGCCTTCCGCGCCGCGGTGGCGAGCAATGAATTCAAGCAGGTCGCGGCACGGCTGGATGCGCCGCTGATGTACCTGGACGGTCCCGACTACAAGAATTACGTGGCCAGCATCTATGCGCAGGAAACCGAGCTGATCAAGCGCCTGAAGCTCAAGGAACTGCTGCAGCAAAGCTGAGCGCAGTTGCACCACCAGCCGTCCACCACAGCGAATCCCAAGTGAAGCCCAATCCCGTCATCCGCCTGCACGCCAACGACAACGTGCTGGTCGCCCGGCATGAACTGTCGCTGGGCCAGCAGCTTGCCGAACCCGCGGTGCGTGTGCGCGCGCAGGTGCCGGCCGGCCACAAGATCGCGGCCTGTGCCATTGCCGCCGGCACGCCGGTGCGCAAGTTCGATACCGTGATCGGCGTGGCCGCGCGCGATATCGTGCCCGGCGAGCATGTGCATTCGCACAACCTGACGCTGGTCGATTTCTATCGCGATCCCGCGTTCTGCCAGGACGTGCGGCCGGTCGACTACGTGCCCGAGGCGCAGCGCGCCACGTTCAACGGCTTCGTGCGCGCCGATGGCCGCGTGGGCACGCGCAATTTCATCGGTATCCTGTCTTCGGTCAATTGCTCGTCGACGGTGATCCGTCAGATTGCCGCGCATTTCACGCCGGAACGGCTGGCGGCCTATCCCAATGTCGATGGCGTGGTCGCGTTTGCGCAGACCAGCGGCTGCGGCATGTCGTCGCCGAGCGAGCATTTCGATGTGCTGCGGCGCACGCTGGCGGGCTATGCGCGCCATCCCAACCTGGCTGGCGTGCTGATCGTCGGGCTGGGCTGCGAGCGCAACCAGGTCGCATCGCTGGTGGAATCGCAGGGCCTGGAACCCGGACCCGCTGTGCATACGCTGGTGATGCAGGACACCGGCGGTACGCGCGCCACCATCGCGGCGGGCATCCGCGCGGTCGAGGCGATGCTGCCCGCGGCCAATGCCGCGGTGCGCCAGCCGGTGCCGGCCAGCCATCTCAAGATCGGCCTGGAGTGCGGCGGCTCGGACGGCTTCTCGGGCATCAGCGCCAACCCGGCGCTGGGCGCGGCGATGGACCTGCTGGTGCGCCATGGCGGCACCGCCATCCTGTCGGAGACGCCCGAGATCCACGGTGTCGAATTCATGCTGACGCGCCGCGCCGTCACGCCGGAAGTCGGGCAGAAGCTGCTCGACCGGCTGGCCTGGTGGGAGCGCTACACCGCCGGCCAGAATGCGCAGTTCAACGGCGTGGTCGGCCACGGCAACCAGCAGGGCGGGCTGGCCAATATCTTCGAGAAGTCGCTGGGCTCGGCGATGAAGGGCGGCACCACGCCGCTGCAGGCGGTGTACGAGTATGCCGAGCCGATCGACCGGGCCGGCTTTGTCTTCATGGACTCGCCCGGCTATGACCCGGTCGCCGTGACCGGCCAGATTGCCAGCGGCGCCAACCTGATCTGCTTCACCACCGGCCGCGGCTCGATGTTCGGCTCCAAGCCCGCCCCGACGATCAAGCTCGCCTCCAACTCCGCCATGTACCAGCGGCTGGAAGAGGACATGGACATCAACTGCGGGCTCGTGCTCGACGGCGAACTGACCGTGCCCGAGATGGGCGAGCGCATCTTCCGGCATATCCTGCGCGCCGCTTCCGGCGAGCCCACCAAGAGCGAGCTTCTGGGTTTGGGCGACAACGAGTTCGTACCCTGGCACCTCGGCATCGTCAGCTGATTGCCGGCTGTCCCACCATTTTTTGAATCGATTCCCGATGGCCCTGAACCTTGCCGCGCCCGCGCTGCTGCGCACCCAGAACCTGATTGACGACCAATGGCGCGATGCCGGCCTGGGCGCTCGCCTGTCCGTGTCCGATCCCGCCACCGGCGAGACCTTTGCCAGCGTGCCGGACAGCGATGCCGGCGATGCGCGCCTGGCGGTGGACGCGGCCGCCGCCGCATTCCCGGCATGGAGCCGGCGCACCGCGCGCGAGCGTGCGCAGCTGATCAAGCGCTGGCACGCACTGATCCTGCAGCACCAGGAAGACCTGGCGCGCATCATCTCCACCGAGCAAGGCAAGCCGCTCAAGGAAGCGCGCGGCGAAGTGCTGTACGGCGCCTCCTACGTCGAGTGGTTTGCCGAGGAAGCGACCCGCATCTGCGGCGACATCGTCGCTGAGGCAGTGCCGGGCCGCAAACTGCTGGTGCTCAAGGAGCCGGTAGGCGTGGTCGCCGCGATCACGCCGTGGAATTTCCCGCTGGCGATGATCGCCCGCAAGATCGCTCCCGCGCTCGCCGCCGGCTGCACCGTGGTGGCCAAGCCCGCCGAAGACACGCCGCTGACGGCGCTGGCGCTGGCATGGCTGGCACAGCAGGCCGGCATTCCGGCAGGCGTGCTCAACATGGTCAGCGCCTCGCGCGAGCATACGCCCGCCGTGGTCGATGCCTGGCTGGCCGACAGCCGCGTGCGCAAGGTCACCTTCACCGGCTCCACGCCGGTGGGCAAGCACCTGGCGCGCGAATCCGCCGCCACGCTGAAGAAGCTGTCGCTGGAACTGGGCGGCAACGCTCCGTTCATCGTGTTCGAGGATGCCGACCTGGACGCCGCGGTCGACGGCCTGATGGCGTCCAAGTTCCGCAACGGCGGCCAGACCTGCGTCTGCCCGAACCGCATCTATGTCCATGAGGCGGTCCACGATGACTTTGTCGAGCGGCTGGCGCAACGCGTCGGCGCGCTCCATGTCGGCCCCGCAACGGAAGACGCCGCGCAGATCGGCCCGATGATCAATGCGCGCGCCGTCGACAAGATCGCCCGCCACGTCGACGACGCCGTCGCCCGCGGCGCGCGCGTGGTCACTGGCGGCAAGCGCGTGCGCACGGAAGACGGTCCGCATTACTACGCGCCGACGGTGCTGGTCGATGCCACGCCGGCAATGGAACTGTCGTGCGAAGAGACCTTCGGCCCGGTCGCACCGATCTTCCGTTTCCGCGACGAAGCCGAAGTGATCCGCGACGCCAACGACACGCCGTTCGGGCTGGCCGCATACTTCTATTCCAACGATGTGCGACGCATCTGGCGCGTCGCACAGGCGCTGGAAACCGGCATGGTCGGCATCAACGAAGGCGCGATCGCCGCCGAGGCAGCGCCGTTCGGCGGCGTCAAGGAATCCGGCTACGGCCGCGAAGGCTCGCGCCACGGCCTGGACGATTACATGCATACCAAGTACCTTTGCCAGGGCCAGCTCGGCTGAAGCGCCGGGCAAACGCCAGATCGAACAGGAACAATTCACATGCCCGCAGACAATCCCTTCAAGACCGCGCTGGCCGCGCGCCAGCCGCAGATCGGCCTGTGGCTGTCGATGGCCACGCCGTACCTGGCCGAAGTCTCGGCCACCGCCGGCTTCGACTGGCTGCTGATTGACGGCGAGCACGCGCCCAACGACCTGCAGACCACTTTGCAGGCGTTGCAAGCGGTAGGCGCCTATCCGTCGCAGCCGGTGGTGCGCGCCGTGTCCGGCGACGTGGCCCTGATCAAGCAACTGCTCGATATCGGCGCCAAGACGCTGCTGGTGCCGATGGTCGACACCGCCGAGCAGGCGCGCGCGTTGGTCAGCGCCACGCGCTACCCGCCGCAAGGTATCCGTGGCGTCGGCAGCGCGGTGGCGCGGGCTTCACGCTGGAGTTCGCGCACCGATTACCTCGACGTGGCCGATGACGAGGTCTGCCTGCTGGTGCAGGCCGAGACCGTCACCGCGCTGCAGAACCTGGAAGCCATCTGCGCGGTGGAAGGCGTCGACGGCGTTTTCATCGGCCCCGCAGACCTGGCCGCATCGATGGGCCATCGCGGCCGACCCGGCCATCCCGAAGTGCAGGCCGCGATCGAAGGCGCGATGCGCACCATCATCGCCAGCGGCAAGGCCGCCGGCACGCTGACCTCCGATCCCGCGCTGGCGCGCCGCTACCTCGAACTGGGCTGCACCTTCGTGGCCACCGGCGTCGACGTGCTGGTCTATGCCAACGCCGCGCGCAAGCTGGCGGCATCGTTCCGCGAGCAACCGGCCGACGCTGCCGCCGTTTCCGCAGACATCAAGCCCTCCGCCGCGTACTGACCCGCTCCAGGACAACACATGCATGCCGTTCCCCAGAACCACGAATCCACGCTGCGCGCGATGGAAGCCATCGTCGGCGCCAACGCCTGCCGCACCGGCGAAGCCGAGACCCAGGCCTACGTCACCGACTACCGCGGCACCTACCGCGGCCGGGCGCAGGTG